>JAKAXL010000075.1 GCA_021816585.1 Pseudomonadota bacterium
CCGGACCGCGCGCGAGATGCTGCCGGTGGTGGCCAACGCCAGCGGCCCGCTGGAGCTGTACCCCGCCGGCGCCTACGGCGACGACTGGCTGCGCGCGCGCTGGACCGACGCGCAGGGCCGCGGCCACGAGCAGGTGCTCGACGTCAAGCGCGCGATCGAGGACCCGGGCTGCTGGTGGCGTGCGGTGAATCCGGAGTGGATCAATCCGGCGGACGGGCCTAGCAACAAGAACTCCTTCGATGCAACTCGGAAGCGCCTGCGAAGAGCCGCTGAATTTCATGCTTCGCTGGAGCACTACGGCCCCATAGCCAATAGCAGCGCAGGCTTTGCCAACGACTCGGAGCAGAAATCCTGGGGCAACGTGTACTGGGGTTCGCAAGATCCGCTTCCCGAAGGCATCGATTGCGATGCCACGACCTGGGCTTTGGTACACGACGACGCTTGCGGAGGCCTACGCCTGAGTAGCCACGGAATCGAGTTTGAAATAGAGCTGCTGCCGGCAGCCGATGCCGGCGATGGCACGGTTCCGGCCGCACGATCGGGCGCGAAGGTAGATGTTGAAGGAACGGTCTGGGAGCAGCGGGGCTACGAGCATGCCGGGTCCTACAAGGACGACGGCGTGCTGTCGCAAACCCTTTACTCGCTCGTCCGCATGGACCAGCAACTTCATGACTGAACGAGGAACCTCCAATGCAGCGATCCCGAAGACGCATGCTCGCCGCGGCGGCCTGTGCCGGCGTCCCGTCGCTGAACTCCTGCGCATGGCCCCTTTCCATGAACATTGCATCGACTACCCCGCGCGTCCGAGTGGACGACCTGTTCCGCAAGACCAAGCTGATGTGCTTCGGGCGTTATTGCGCCGACGTGCCCATCGATACCGAACAGACCTTCGGTTTTCAGAACATCGACGGGGGCTTCAAGTCGTTTGACGTCCCGGCGGGCCCCGATCCCGCGAAGGTTCTCGATGCGCAATGGCGAAGTGCCCTCCGTACCGATCCACTTTCCGAAAGGATTACCGAGATCCGGCCAGGGCCCGTAGCCCATGCCAAGCACCTTTGGTTTCATGATGGAAGCTTGAGCAAGGAGGAGGATCTCCGTACCTTGGACGGCGCAGTTGCGATTGGCGCAAGGGTCTATCTCTTCGAAGGCATGGTTTCTCGAAGGGAGCGAATGACCGCGGAGTTGCTCATGTCGAACATGACCGCCCTGATGCGCGGAATGCGCCCATGGGACGGAACCGAAGTCCCGCGCCAGCCGGGCGTGTGCATCCACGGCGCCTTCATCCACGAGCCCACGCACCGCTTCCAGGAGATCATGAGCTCGGGCTTCTACTTCCCGAGCCTGCCCGACGTGCGCTTCTCGGTGATGAGCAACAAGAACGCCAGTGTCGAGGGCGACAACGGCAAGGGCTTGCTGGAGCGGGTGGACGAGGCCAGGCGCGAGCAGATCTTCTACCCCTACATCACGCTGCGGCGCGGCAAGCGCACGCTGCACGGCCTGTGGGACGGCGAGGAGATGCTGGCGCGGCGCAGCGACGGAGCGCTGCTGTTCGACTGGGAGATGGTCGGGCAGCCGCGCAACGTGGCGCGCCCGCCGTGGTTCGTGGTGGGGCTGCGCACACGCGTGGCCGACGACAAGGTGGGGGCGGCGAAGTCGAGTTCGCTGAGCGACGCGCAAGCGCTGCGGCTGTGGGACCGGCTGCTGGAGGGGCTGAAGTTCCGGGTGGCGGTGCCCGGGTGCACGCCGCAGTCGGTGGCGCTGGTGTGAGGCGAGACATGGGTATGCAGCGCTCCCGAAGACGCATGCTCGCCGCGACGGCCTGCGCCGGCGTCCCGTTGTTGAACTCCTGCGGATGGCGCATTCCCATGCCTCTCGCATCGACCGCACCGCGCGTCCGAGTGGACGACCTGTTCCGCAAGACCAAGCTGATGTGCATCGGGCGCTACGCCGTGGAGGTTCCCGACGAGACGCAGCAGGACTTCGGCTTTCAGGAGATCGGCGCGGGCTTCAAGCAGTTCCGGCGCGCTGATTTCGACGACCCCTCCTCGCTCCTGCGCGCGCAGTGGAAGGAGGTGCTATTCGAGAATCGCACGGCGGAGATGGCGAGCGAGATCGCCGAAGGTCCTGTAGCAGGTGCGCGGTACGTCTGGTTCTACTGGGGCGACTATGCCAAACGCCACGACTCGCGCCTGCTCTACGGCGTGATGCCCGCCGGCGACACACTGTATCTTTACCGAGCCATGACCAACAGGCGAGAGGGTCGTCCTCCCGAAGAACTCTTCCGCCGCATGACCGCCCTGATGCGCGGCATGCGCCCATGGAACGGAATCGAAGTCCCGCGCCAGCCGGGCGTGTGCATCCACGGCGCCTTCATCCACGAGCCCACGCACCGCTTCCAGGAGATCATGAGCTCGGGCTTCTACTTCCCGAGCCTGCCCGACGTGCGCTTCTCGGTGATGAGCAACAAGAACGCCAGTGTCGAGGGCGACAACGGCAAGGGCTTGCTGGAGCGGGTGGACGAGGCCAGGCGCGAGCAGATCTTCTACCCCTACATCACGCTGCGGCGCGGCAAGCGCACCCTGCACGGCCTGTGGGACGGCGAGGAGATGCTGGCGCGGCGCAGCGACGGAGCGCTGCTGTTCGACTGGGAGATGGTCGGGCAGCCGCGCAACGTGGCGCGCCCGCCGTGGTTCGTGGTGGGGTTGCGCACGCGCGTGGCCGACGACAAGGTGGGGGCAGCGAAGTCGAGTTCGCTGAGCGACGCGCAAGCGCTGCGGCTGTGGGACCGGCTGCTGGAGGGGCTGAGGTTCCGCGTGGCGGTGCCCGGGTGCACGCCGCAGTCGGTGGCGCTGGTGTGAGCCGCGGCGCTCGCGGCGCGAACGCCGCCGCGGCGATAGCATCGGAGTCGCCCCCACGACTTGCGCCGACCCGCGATGACGCTACCCGATTCCTTCTACGTCCAGCTCGACGAACACGACTACCAACCCACGCAGGCGGCAGTCGGCCCGTGGTCCGCCGAGTTGCTGCACGGCGGGCCGCCGATCGCGTTGCTGGCGCAGGCGCTGCGACGGTTCGAGCCGCAGCCGGGGCTGGACATCGCGCGCCTGAGCGTCGAGTTTCTCGGCCCGGTTCCGCTGGCGCCGTGCCGCATCGACACGCGCATGCTGCGCCCCGGGCGGCGCATCGAACTGGTGGAAGCACGCATGAGCGCGGGCGGACGCGACGTGCTGCTGGCGCGCGCCTGGCGCATGCAGCGCGAGCCCGGCTGCGCCATCGAAGTGCCCGACGACTTCACGCTGCCGCAGTTGCCGCAGCCGCAACCCCAGGTGTTCTTCTCCGGGATCGATTCCTTTCCCTACGCGCATGCGCTGGAGTGGCGATTCACGCGGGGCGGCTACGACCGCCTCGGGCCCGCCACGGTGTGGGCGCGCCCGCGCATCGATCTGCTGCACGGCATCGCCACCGCCGGCATCGAGCGCCTGCTGATCATGCTCGACTCGGCCAACGGCGTCAGCGCCGAACTGCCGCTGAACGAGTGGAGTTTCGTGCCGGTGGACCTGCAGCTCAGCCTGCACCGCGAGCCGCGCGGCGAGTGGCTGGGCATGGATGCGCGCAGCGTGATCGGCAGCGACGGCATCGGCACCAGCCACACCACCGTGTTCGACGCCGAAGGCGCCTGCGGCAGGAGCCTGCACACGCTGTTCGTGCGTCCGCGCTGAGGGCCCGCGGCGCGCGCCGCGCTGCCTACAATTCCTGGCGATGCGGCGCACGGCGCGCCGCGCAGCTTGCAGGAGAACCGGCATGAGCACGCGCTACGGCTTCACGACCCCCGTGCGGGGCGACTTCGACCAGGCCGTGGAGCGGGTCACGCAGGCCCTGAAACAGCAGGGTTTCGGCGTGCTGACCACCATCGACGTGGCGGCCACGCTGAAGGCCAAGCTCGGCACCGAGATGCCGCGCTACCTGATCCTCGGCGCCTGCAACCCCGGTTTCGCGCAGCGCGCGCTGCAGGCCGATCCCGACATCGGCCTGCTGCTGCCGTGCAACGTGGTGGTGCGCGAGGACGCGGCGGGCGCCGTCACGGTGGGCTTCATGGACCCGCTGCCGGTGCTGGGGCTGGTCGACGCGCCGCAGGTGCATGAACTCGGCAGCCAGGTGCGCGAGGCGCTGCAGCGCGTTCGCGACGCGCTGCGGGACTGAAGCCGCGGGGCTCAGCCCTGCAGCCCCGTCCCCGGCAGCGCGAAATCGCAGCGCACGAAGGGGTCCACCGCGCAGGCCACCAGGCTGGCGGTCTGCGCCACCTGGCGCGGCGTGGTCCACGCGATCGAGCGCAGCAACTCCGGCGCCGTCCCCTGCGGGTGGAAATTCCATTGCGCGGGAGCCAGGATGACGCAGCGCGCGATGCGCCCGGCATGGTCCAGCTCGATGCCGTGGGCCAGCAGCCCGCGCGCCGTGTGCACCATGCCCACGCCGGCGGCCGCCTGCACCGCGCGCGCGGGCGCGGCCTGTTCGTTCCACGCCAGCAAGGCCTGCGCCAGGTCCAGCAGGCGCGCCGCGAAGCGCGCGAGCAGCGCCGACGACGGCTCGGCGCCTTCGCGCGACAGGTCGCGCAGCAGCGGATGCTGCGACTGGCTCGCCCACGGGCCGGTCTCGCGGCACAGTCCCTGCCATTGCGGATAGGCCTCGAACTCGTCGCTGGCGGGGCCCAGCAGATGCCGCGCGAGTTCGCGCGGCGACGGCGGCTGCAGCGCGCGCGGCAGGCTGGCGCGCGTCAGCGCCAGCGGCTGCCACGCCAGCCACGCCAGGAAACGCGCGGGGCTGAGGTGCTCGTTCGCGCGCGCCCAGTGCAGCAGCGACGCGGCATCGTCGATCTGCAGGAATTCGCGCGCCGGCATGCCCAGGCTGCGCCCCTCCACCAGTTCATGCAGCGCCGACTGCGCATGCGGTTCGGCGCGCGGGCTGTCCAGCGTGCGCAGCAACTGCTCGATGCTCTGCAGGGTCTGCGCGGACGGCGCCACCGCCATGCACAGGGGCCAGTCGCGATGCAGCGGCAGCAGGTGCTCGCGCAGGCGCTCCAGCAGCAGCGGGCGAGGGTCGGACGCCACGCCCCTGCCGGACTCGTCGTTCCAGGAGGAGATCGCCGCGGCCGCGGCGGCGCGGTGCGCGATGCCGCCGACCGGGTACAGCGTGGGCAGCAGTGCCAGCGCCTGCTGCGCGGTGCGGCCGATGAGCAGCCGATGCGCCTGCGAGGCACGCCGCGGCAGCGGCTCCACCCGCGTGAAACCGTGCCCGTCCGCACGCAGCACCATGCGCAGGCGATGCTCGCCGAGCAAGGCGGCGGCTGCGGGTGCTTCGGCCCTCGCGTGCAGCATGGGCTGGGGTCTCCGGGCAGTGCGGCGGCGTGGCGCCCGCGGGTTTCGTGCGTGGGTTGCGAAGCTCCGGCGCCGCCGCCGGGGCGGGCGGGCCGCAAGCCCCTGCGAGCCCGACGAAACCGGAGCAGGCGGGGGGCCTCGTCAAGAGCATAATCGAGCGCGTAGGGCCGGTATGAGTTCCGTATCCAATGAGCTGCTTTCGGGGGTGCAGGACATGATGCATGCGAATCCGAGTTGGAGCAGCATCGGCGCGGGCTGGCCGCGCGCGGCGGGGGCCCTGGTGCTGGGCGCCGCGCTGGTCGGCGCGCCCGCGCTGGCGCGGGCCGCCGGCATGCAGTTGTCGAGCCCGACGCTGCGCGACGGCGTGGCTGCGGCGCAGCGGTACGACGGCCCGGGCTGCGGCGGCGGCAACGTGTCGCCGGCCCTGGAGTGGAGCGGAGTGCCGCCCGCGACGCGCAGCCTGGCGCTGACCGTGTTCGACCGCGACGCGCGCGGTGGCGCCGGCTGGTGGCACTGGGCGGTGGTGGACATCCCGGCGTCGGCCAGGGGACTGGCGCTGGGGGCCGGCGCGCCCGGCGGCGCCGGGCTGCCGAAGGGCGCGCGCCAGCTGCGCACGAGTTTCGGGAAAGAGGCCTACGGCGGGCCGTGTCCGCCGCCCGGCAGCGGCGTGCACCACTACGAGTTCACGTTGTGGGCGCTGCCGCAGGCGCGGCTGCCCCTGCCGCCGGGCGCCGGCGCGCCCGAGCTGTCCGAGATGGCCTCGGTCGGCGCCATCGCCGAGGCCCGGCTGGTGGTCGGCTACGGACGCTGAGCCTGCGCGGCGGGGCCTCGACGGCCGGGCCCCGCGAAGCCGCGGGCGCCGCCGCACGGGCTCAGGTTTTCATCGAGGCGATGCGGTTGTCGGGGCCGAGCAGCGCGATGCGCGGCCGGAAGGCGCGCGCGCTGGCGTCGTCCATCGGCGCGTAGGTGCAGATGATCAGCAGGTCGCCGATCGCGGCGTGGCGCGCCGCCGAGCCGTTGAGGGTGATGCGGCCGCTGCCTGCCGGCTCGGAGATCGCGTAGGTGCTCAGGCGCGCTCCGTTGGTGACGTTGTAGATGTCGATCTGTTCGCCGGGCAGGATGTCGCAGGCGTCGAGCAGCGACTGGTCGATTCCGCAGGAACCTTCGTAATGCAGGTCGGCGCCGGTGAGGGTGGCGCGATGCAGCTTGGCGCGCAGCATCACGCGGCTGGGTGGGGTGGAGTCGGGCATGGGGTGAGGTGCCGGGGTGGCGTGCCGGCGTGCCGCGCAGCCGCGCAGCCGCGCCGTGCGGGAAACGTGAACAACGGGACGCGCGGGCGAAGCGCGCGCGTCCGGCAGGCGGCGCGCACCGGAGTTGCGGGGAGGGCGCCGCGCGGCGCACATGCTAGCAGCCGCGGCGCGGGCGTCGCCCCGGCGCAGGCCTTAAGATGCAAGCTTGACCGTTCAAGGCCCGCAACGACGAGGTACGCCGTGGAATCTCCCTCCGTGAAGCAAAGTCTGGACCGCCTGCGCGAGGCACTGGAGTCGGGCAACGCGCTCGACCCGCAGATGCGCAGCGAGCTCGCGGCGCTGGACGACGACATCCGGCGCGCGCTCGCCGCGCCCGCGCCGGACCAGGCGCAGGGACTGGCGCAGCGCGTGCGCGAGATGTCGCTGCGCTTCGCCCAACAACATCCGACCGCGGCGGCCGTGCTGCGCGAACTCGGCGTGCTGCTCGAAGGCATCGGCGCCTGAACCACGGCGGCGCCGCGCGCCGCTTTCCCGCTTCCCATGGAACAACGAACTCGCCAGCCCGAACCGGGCTATCAGCCGGACTATTTCGCGGGCAACGTCGTGCCCGAGCCGGGGGCCGTGCTGACCTTGGCTCCCGGAGTGCACTGGCTGCGCATGCCGATGCCGATGGCGCTGGACCACATCAACCTGTGGCTGCTCGACGACGCCGACGGCTGGACGGTGGTCGACACCGGCCTGTGCAACGACGACACGCGCCAGGCCTGGGAACAGGTGTTCGAGCGCCACCTGCAGGGGCGCCCGGTGCGGCGCGTGATCTGCACCCACATGCACCCGGACCACGTCGGCCTGGCCGACTGGCTGTGCCGGCGCTGGAACGCTCCGCTGCTGATGACCCAGGGCGAGTACCTGAGCGCGCGCCTGATCAGCGCCGGGCTCGAGCCCACCGGCACCGAGGGGCTGCTGGAGCATTTCCGGGCGCACGGCGCGGCGCAGGAGCACCTGCAGTCTCTGGCCGGGCGGGGCAATTTCTACATGCGCATGGTGCCGTCGCTGCCGCTGAGTTTCCAGCGCATCGAAGGCGGGCAGCGCCTGCGCATCGGGGCCGCCGAGTGGCAGGTGATCGAAGGCGGCGGGCACAGCCCGGAGCACGCCTCGCTGTGGTGCGCCGAGCAGCGCGTGCTGATCTCCGGCGACCTGCTGCTGCCGCGCATCTCCACCAACGTGTCGGTCTACCCGATCGAGCCGCAGGCCGATGCGCTGGGCCGCTACCTGCGCTCGCTGGAGCGTTTCGACGCGCTCGACGCGGCCACCCGCGTGCTGCCGTCGCACGGCCTGCCGTTCAGCGGCGTGCACGGGCGCGTGCGCCAGCTGCGCGAACACCACGCGGAGCGCCTGCAGGCGGTGCTGCAGGCCTGCTCGCACAGTGCATTGACCTCGGCCGAGCTGATCCCGCTGCTGTTCCGCCGCAAGCTGGACACGCACCAGCTGGGTTTCGCGCTGGGCGAGGCGATCGCGCACGCCAACCGGCTGTGGGCCGTCGGCGCGCTGCAGCGCGAGCTCGACTCCGACGGCGTGATCCGCTTCAGCGCGGCCGAGCCCGCGCAGCCGGCCCGCGTGGAGGCGCTGGCGCGCACCGCCGCCGGGCTGGCGATGCCGCTGGCCGCCTGAGGCGCGCGGGGCACCGCGCCACCCCGCGCGCCCGGCCCCGCCGCCCGACTACACTTGCGGCGCGCCGTGACGGCGCAGGCTGCCCGTAGCTCAGTTGGATAGAGCAACAGCCTTCTAAGCTGTGGGTCGGGGGTTCGATTCCCTCCGGGCAGGCCAAGGAAATCATTTAAAAACAACAGTTTACGCAACTATTGCAATGCTTGCTTTCGGCCGGCATGGGTAGTTTCGCGCTGATGAGTGTCCCCGTATTGTCCCAAAATGTGCGCAACTGTGCGGTGATGTGCTCATTGGTGCTGCCCCCGATTTGTCCCTGGGTACCCAACGGCAGTTTGATGCCGTGAGGTGGCGCGCCCGGCCAGGGCGCAGCGCAGATGGCGGTGCTTGATCCCCGGAGTTCGACAGTTCGAGCCCGAGATCGGCTGAAATCGCCTACCCCGGTCTAGACGGAACAAGGGGTTGGTGTCGCTCTTCGCAAAGTGCCTGTGGTGGCACGTTTTCCACATTGTGAGGCCTCTTGCCATTCCCGAAGAGGCTGATGCATTGTGGCGGCATGTTCGTCAAGATCACCAGCTCCGGCGGCCGCCGCTACGTCCAGCTCGTCGAGTCCTACCGGGACGAGAACGGGCAGGTGAAGAAGCGCACGGTGGCCACCCTGGGGCGCGCCGACCAGGCCGGCAACCAGCTCGAGAGCGTCATTCGCGGCCTGCAGCGGCTTCGCGGCGATGCGCCGGCGCAGCAGATCGCAGCGGCACCGGAAGTGCGCGACGTGCGGCTCGAGTCCAGCCGCGCCCTGGGCGACGTGTGGGCGCTGACCGAGCTGTGGGACGAACTGGGCTTCGGAGAGCTGCGCCGGGTGTTTCGCCGCACCCGCAGCCGCATCGACGCGGAGGCGCTGGTGCGCCTGATGGTGATCAACCGGTTGTGCGACCCGACGCCCAAGCTCGGGGTGCTGCGCTGGCTGCAGACGGTGGCGCTGCCGCGCTTTGCGCCCAAGGAGGTGACGCACCAGCAGTTGCTGCGGACGATGGACGCGCTGGTCGAGCACCAGGATCGCGTGCAGGCGGCGCTGGCCGGGATGCTGCGGCCGCTGATCGACCAGGATCTGTCGGTGGTGTTCTACGACATGACCACCATCGGCGTGGAGGGCCAGACCGAGTTGGCTGGCGACCTGCGTCAGTTCGGCATGTCCAAGGACGGGGGCCTTCGCCGCCAGTTCATGCTCGGCGTCGTGCAGACGGCCGAGGGGCTGCCGCTGACGCACCGCGTCTGGGAAGGCAACATGGCCAAGGCGCCGACGCTCAGCGCCGTGGTCCAGGAGGTGCTGTCGCTGCACCCGGTCAAGCGCGTGGTGCTGGTGGCCGATCGCGGCCTGCTCAGTCTGGATAACCTGGAGTGGCTGCGTGAGCAGCGTGTGGGCGGCACCGCGCAGCCCCTGGAGTTCATCCTGGCCGTGCCGGGGCGGCGCTATGCCGAGTTCGCCGAGATCCTGGAGCCGATCCACGCGAAGCGC
>JAKAXL010000076.1 GCA_021816585.1 Pseudomonadota bacterium
GGTCGATTCGACGTTGAGGCACTGCACGCCGGCGCGCAGCGCCGCGGCGATCTCGGCGCAGGTCTTGCCGACCCCGGAGAACACCACGCCGCCGGCATCCGCGCCGGCCTCCAGCACGCGCGCGAGTTCGCCGCCCGAGACCACGTCGAATCCCCAGCCGTGGCGGGCCAGCAGTTGCAGCACGGCCAGGTTCGAGTTCGCCTTCAAGGCGTAGCGCAGCGCCACCGGGCGGTCCCGCACGGCATCGGCGTAGGCGCGTGCCGCCTGCTCGATGGCGCCGCGCGAGTACACGTACAGCGGGGTGCCGAAGCGCCGCGCCAGCTCGTCGGCCGGCAGCGATTCGATCATCAGGGTCGCGCCCTGGCGCGCGATCATCGGGTGCCCCGGCAGCGTGTCGGGGAGGTGGATGGGTCGTGACATATCGGGGAGTCGTGGCGGGGATCGGGCGCGCTTGCGGCGGCCGCGCAGGGCGCGGCACCGGCGCGGCTCGGTGCAATCACTCGGTGCAATCAGCGTGGTCCGGACGCCGGCGCTGCCGCCACCGACCCGACCGCGGCGGGTGCGCTGGCAGGGGCGGCCGCGGAAGCGGGCGGCGGCAGGTACAGCGGGCCGGTCTGCCCGCAGGCGCCGAGCAGTCCGGCGATTCCCGCCATCCCGCAGCACCTTGCCGCGCGGCGCAACGCGTCGCGCGCCGAAGCTCCTAAAATGGAATCTCCACGCATGAATTCAGTGTATCAGCGGGCCCATGAACCACCTGTCGCAATCGCAGTACCTGGATCTGGCCGAGCAGGCCCTGCGCGCCGTCGAGAACGCGGCCGACGCCGCCGACATCGACTCGCGCCGCGACGGTTCGGTGCTGAATCTCGAACTCGACAACGGCGAACAGGTGATCATCAACCTGCAGTCGCCGGTGCAGGAGTTGTGGCTGGCCAGCAAATCCGGGGCCTACCATTTCCGCTGCGAGGATGGCCGCTGGCTCGACACCCGCGAAGGCCGCAGTTTCGGCGAGCTGCTTTGCGTTGCGGTGTCCGAGCAGGGCGGCCCGCGCCTGCAACTCGATCCCGCGCTGGGTTGAACCACCCCCCCGGCTCCCCGCCGATCCCCGAGGTTTTGCAGGGCCGGCGGGCGCCCGATTTATTGCGGTGCAGCACCGAAAGCTCACGATTTTGTGCGGATTTTGGGCAGGTGGATACCCTGCACCCCCCCTCAATGCGTGGGTGATTTGCAACGAAACTTGCCTTGATCCCGGAAAAATTCACGGCCGGGAAAATGGTTGTTGCTAGGATCTGAACCAAACGTCCGTTTGCCGACGAGGCGCATTCCCGGGTCACGGCGCGCACTTATCGGCCAAACCGCAAGTTCTGGATCAACAGGGGGACAAGTTGTCCATCTTCAGCAGCTTATTACGCAAGCGCTATGCGCCGCTGATGGGTTTGGACATCAGCAGCTCCAGCGTGAAGTTGGTGGAGCTGGAACTCGACCCGCAGGGCCGCTACACGCTGGTGCGCGCCGCCATCGAGCCGCTGGAGAAGGGCGCCATCGCCGACGGCAACGTCGAGAAGCCCGAGGAGGTTGCCGATGCCGTGCGCCGACTCATCAAGCGAAGTGGAACCCGCACCCGGGACGTCGCGATGGCGCTGCCTTCGTCGGCGGTGATCAGCAAGAAGATCATCCTGCCCGGGGACCTGCGCGACGAGGAGATCGAGGTCCAGGTCGAGAGCGAGGCCAACCAGTACATCCCGTTCGCGATCGAGGACGTGGCGCTGGACTTCTGCGTGCTGGGGCCCAGCCAGGGCTCCCCCGGCGACCAGGAGGTGCTGATCGCCGCGTCGCGCCGCGACAAGGTGCTCGAGCGCCAGGCCATCGCCGAGGCCGCGGGACTGCGCCCGAAGATCCTCGACATCGACGCCTTCGCGTCGCGCCTGGCGGCCGGGCGCCTGATCGAGCGCCTGCCGCGCGGCGGCCACGACCTGCTGGTTGCGATGTTCGAGATCGGCGCCTCCAGCACCTCCATGCAGGTGCTGCGCAACGGCGAGACCCTGTACGACCGCGACCAGGCCTTCGGCGGCCAGCAGCTGACGCAGGCCATCGCCCGCCACTACGGTTTCTCGCAGGAGGAGGCGGAGGCGAAGAAGCGCAATGCCGACCTGCCCGATGACTACTCCAGCCAGGTGCTGGAGCCCTTCGTCGCCGGCATGGCGCAGGAGGTGGCGCGGGCGCTGCAGTTCTTCTTCCGCGCCACGCCCAACAGCAAGGTCGACTACATCCTGCTGGCCGGCGGCACCGCCGCGCTGGCCGGGCTGGTCGAGCGCATCACCGAGCTGACCTCGACCGCCTGCCTGGTGCTCAATCCCTTCGAAGGCATGGCGATCGGCTCCGAGGTGCGCGAGAAGAAGCTGCGCCTGCAGGCGCCCAGCTATCTGACGAGTTGCGGTCTGGCCATGCGCAGGTTCCTGCAATGAACATCGTCCTGATCAACCTGTTGCCGCACCGCGAGGCGCGGCGCAAGAAGCGGCGCGAGGGCTTCTACGTCGGCGCCGTCGTGACCCTGGTGCTCGGCGGCATCCTGCTGGCGCTGGGCGACGGCGTGCTCGGCGCGATGATCGACGCGCAGCAGTCGCGCAACGATTTCCTGCAGTCGCAGATCGCGATCCTGGACCACCAGATCCGCGACATCGCGACCCTGCGCCAGGAGATCGACAGCCTGCGTGCGCGCCAGAAGGCGGTGGAGGACCTGCAGTCGGACCGCAACCTGCCCGTCTACCTGTTCGAGGACCTGACGCGCAAGACTCCGTCGGGTGTGCAGCTGACCAGCGTGCGTCAGCAGGGCCGTACGGTGCTGATCGAAGGTACCGCGCTGAGCCAGGAGCGCGTGGCCGACCTGCTGCGCAATCTGTCGGACGGCCAGGGCTGGCTGGAAAAGCCCGAGCTGATCGAGATCCGCGCCGTCAGCCAGGCCGGCGAGCCGCAGACCCTGTCGGCGTTCCAGTTGCGCGCCTACCTCAGGAAACCCGGGGCCCCTGCAGCGCCCAAGCCCGCGGCGCACTGACCGAGAAGAGTCCAGCATGGCCAACCCCTTGTCGATGCGCATTGATTTCGCGACCCTGCAGGAACGGGTCGCCTCCCAGTTTCGCGGGCTGAACCAGAACGACCCCGGAACCTGGCCGCCGCTGCCGCGCTACACGGTGTACGCGGGGGTGCTGGCGCTCGCGCTGGGCCTGGGCTGGTATTTCTGGCTGTCCGGCGTCAAGCAGCAGCTCAACAGCGCGCGGCAGCAGGAGGTCCAGCTGCGCCAGACCTACAGGTCCAAGCTCGCGCAGGCGGTCAGCCTGGACCTGCTGAAGGCGCAGAAGGCGCAGGTCGAGCAGTACGTGCTGGTGCTGGAGAAGCAGCTTCCCGGCAAGGCGGAGATGGACGCGCTGCTGTCGGACATCAACCAGGCCGGGATCGGCCGCGGCCTGCAGTTCGACCTGTTCCGGCCCGGCCAGGTCGACGTGCGCAACTACTACGCCGACCTGCCGATCGCCATCGAGGTGCAGGGCAGCTACAACGATCTCGCGTCCTTCACGTCCGACATCGCCAAGTTGTCGCGCATCGTGACCATCAACAACATCAGCATCGCGAAGGGTACGCAGGGGCGGTTGCGCATGGACGCCACCGCGATGACCTACCGCTACCTGGACGCCGACGAGATCGCCGCCCAGCAGGGCAGGGCCAAGCCGGGGGTACGCAAATGACGGGGTTGCAAACGCGGCGCCCGCGCGCCGGGTCGCTGGCGTGGCTGGCTTGCGCGCTCGGCCTGGGCGCGCTGCTCGCCGGCTGCGGCAACAACCAGCACGAGGACCTGCGCGCCTGGATGGCCAGGCAGCGCTCGGAGCTGCATCCGCACGTCAAGCCGATCGAGCCGCCCAAGCCCTACATCCCGGCCAGCTACAGCCTGTCGTCGGACGTGGATCCGTTTTCCAACTCCAAGATGGCGACCGGCGTGCGCCAGGAGATGAACCGGCTGAGCCCGGCGGTGCTGGCGCAGATGAACCGGCCGAAGCAGCCGCTGGAGGCCTTTTCGCTCGACCAGATCCAGATGGTCGGAACCCTGACCATCCACGGCCAGCGCTACGCCCTGCTGAAGGCGGGCAACCTGCTGTATCGCGCCCATGTGGGCGAATACGCGGGCCAGCACTACGGCCGCATCACACAGATCGACGAGAACCAGGTGGTCCTGCAGGAACTCGTGCAGGACGCGACCGGTGACTGGGTGCAACGCACCGCAACCCTTCAATTGCAGGAGAGCAGCCAATGATGTCCCTTCGGCCTGAACGTGCGAGCGTGGCCCGTTGCCTGGCCGGCGCGGCGCTGCTGTGGGGGCTGGGCGGCGCTGCCGTCGCGCATGCCGCCAATGTCCTGCAGAAGGTCAGCGCGACCTCCGCGGGCAGCCAGGTGGTCGTGGACCTGGGCTTCGCGCAGCCGCTGAGCGCGCCGCCCGCCGGATTCACCATCGATCGCCCGGCCACCGTGGTGCTCGATTTCCCCGGAGTGAGCTCGGACCTGGGCATGCACGCGCTGCAATCCACCGAGGGCAATCTGCGCTCGGCCGACGTGGTGCAGGCGCAGGGGCGCTCCCGCGTGGTGCTGAACCTGCGCGAGAGCACCACCTACAGCACGCGCATCCAGGGCAGGGATCTGCTCGTGACCCTGCATGCGCCGGCCACCGCGCTGGCCAATTCCAGCGCCAGCCCGACCCCGGTCGGCCAGACCGTGCATTTCGCCAAGCCGCTGAACACGCAGCAGCTGGCGCTGCGCAGCGTGAACTTCCATCGCAGCAGCGACGGCTCCGGGCGCATCGTCGTGGATCTGCCGAACAACCAGGTGGGGGTCGACATCCACCAGCAGGGGCAGAACATCGTCGTCGACTTCCTCAACGCGTCGCTGCCGGCCGACCTGCGCCGGCGCATGCAGGTGGAGGACTTCGCCACGCCGGTGAAGTCGATCACCACCTTCCAGATGGGCAACGACGTGCGCATGGTCGTGCAGCCCACCGGCTCGTACCAGCAGAGCGCCTACCAGGCCGACGACAAGTTCGTGCTGGAGGTGCATCCCGAGCACCCGAACCCGAACCAGCTGGTCCCCGGCAACGGCCCGGGCTACCACGGCCAGAAGCTGTCGCTGAACTTCCAGAACATCGACGTACGCTCGCTGCTGCAGGTGTTCGCCGATTTCACCGGCCTGAACGTCGTGGTGAGCGACTCGGTGCACGGCAGCCTGACCCTGCGCCTGAAGGACGTGCCGTGGGACCAGGCGCTGCACATCATCCTGCAGGCCAAGGGGCTGGGCGAGAGCAAGGAAGGCAACGTGCTGTGGATCGCGCCGCGCCAGGAGATCATCGCGCGTGAGCACACCGAGCTCGAGGCGGCGAAGTCCCGCCAGCAGCTCGAGCCGCTGAAGACCGAGGTGTTCCAGCTCAATTACCAGCGCGCCGCCGCGGTGGTGGCGCTGCTGACCGGCGCCACCAGCGGGGTGCAGCAGGGCGCGCCGGGCACCGCGCCGGTGCCCTACCCGGTGCTGAGCAACGCCAGCACCACCAGCAATACGTCGCGCATCCTGTCGCCGCGCGGCACGGTGATCGCCGATCCGCGGACGAACCAGATCTTCGTCACGGACATTCCGTCGAAGCTGCGGGAGATCGCCAAGTTCATCCATGAGATCGACAAGCCGGTGCGCCAGGTGCTGATCGAGGCGCGGGTGGTCGAGGCCACCGACCAGTTCGGGCGTTCGCTGGGCGCCAAGCTGGGCTACTGGAACAACAACATCCCCGGCGCCGGCACCAACCCCGGTCTCGCCGCCGGCGGCGATTACCTCGGGGTCGCCCAGGGAACCGGGCAGAGCCTGGCCACCGGCGCCACCTACGCCGACACGCAGTTCGTCAACCTGCCGGCCACGACCATCGCCAACACCGTGCTGGCGGGCGTGAACCCGGGGACCCTGGCGATCAGCCTGTTCAACGCCGGCGCCAACCGCTTCATCAACCTGGAGCTGTCCGCGCTGGAGGCCGACGGCAAGGGCAAGGTGATCTCGGCGCCGCGCGTGATCACCGCCGACATGCAGCCCGCGCACATCGAGCAGGGCACGGAGATCCCGTACCAGCAGGCCACGTCCAGCGGCGCCACCGCGGTGCAGTTCGCCAAGGCGGTGCTCAGCCTCGACGTGACCCCGCAGATCACGCCCGACGGCAACATCATCATGAACGTGCAGGTGCACAAGGACAGCGTCGGCCAGAACACCAACAACGGCCCGGCGATCAACACCAACACCGTCAGCACGCAGGTGCAGGTGCAGAACGGCGGCACCGTGGTGCTCGGCGGCATCTACACGTCGACGCAGACCGAGCAGACCGACAAGGTGCCGCTGCTCGGCGACATCCCGGTGCTGGGCTACCTGTTCAAGACCAACAGCAAGAGCCTGCAGAAGGACGAGCTGATGATCTTCCTGACTCCGCGCATCGTCAGCAACGCGGACCTCAACCACTGATGCCCGCCGCCGGGGCGCCCCGGCGTCGCGGCGCCCGCAGCGCGTGAGCTCGAAGCGAAGCATCTTCCTGGTCGGCCTGATGGGGGCCGGGAAGACCACGGTCGGGCGTTCGCTGGCGCAGCGCACGGGCCTGCGCTTCGTCGACAGCGACCACGAGATCGAGCGTCGACGCGGAGCCAGCGTCAACGAGATCTTCGCCAGCGACGGCGAAGCGGGCTTTCGCGAGCTCGAGCAGCAGGTGCTGGACGAACTCACGCGCGAGCCGGGCATCGTGCTGGCCACCGGCGGCGGCGCGGTGCTGCGCGAGCCCAACCGCCGCGCGCTGCACCAGCGCGGCACCGTGGTGTACCTGCGCGCCGGCCCCGACGAACTCGCGCATCGCATGCGCAACGACCGTTCGCGCCCGCTGCTGCGGGGCGCGGACCCGCGCGCGCGCCTGCGCGAACTGTTCCGCCAGCGCGATCCCCTGTACCGCGAGGTCGCGCATTTCACCATCGAGACCGGGCGCCCGTCGCCGGCCATGCTGACGCAGCTGGTGCTGGCGCAGCTGGAACTGGCCGGGGTGCTCGACGACGCCGCGGACGAAGCAGGTTGAGCCGGGCGCCGCGGCCCGGCGCGTGCGCTCCTACAATGCGCGTCTTCCCCCGCAAGCCTGCCGAGACCTCGTGCCCATGAGCAGTGTTCGCGTCGAACTCGGTTCGCGCTCCTACGACATCCTGATCGGCGGCGGCCTGCTGCGCGATCCCGCCAGCTTCGCCGCCGTCGCGCGCCCGCGCGCCAGCGCGCTGATCGTCAGCAACACGACGGTGGCGCCGCTGTACGCGCAGGCGCTGCAGCAGGCGCTGCAGGGCCATTTCGCGCGCGTGCTGCCGTGCGTGCTGCCCGACGGCGAGCAGTACAAGGACTGGAGCACGCTGAACCGCGTGTTCGACGAGCTGCTGGCGCGGCACTGCGACCGCCGCAGCGTGCTGTTCGCGCTGGGCGGCGGCGTGGTCGGCGACATGACCGGATTCGCCGCCGCGTGCTACATGCGCGGGGTCGACTTCGTGCAGGTGCCGACGACCTTGCTGGCGCAAGTGGATTCGTCGGTGGGCGGCAAGACCGGGATCAACCACCCGGCAGGCAAGAACATGATCGGCGCCTTCCACCAGCCGCGTCTGGTGGTGGCCGACGTCGACACGCTGCGTACGCTGCCGCCACGCGAACTCAGCGCCGGGCTGGCCGAGGTGATCAAGCACGGCGCGATCGCCGACCTCGAATTCCTCGACTGGCTCGAGCGTCACATGGAGTCGCTGCGTGCGCTCGAGCCGCATGCGGTGGCGCATGCGGTGCAGCGCTGCTGCGAGATCAAGGCGGCGGTGGTGGCGCGCGACGAGACCGAGACGTCGGCGCGCGCGCTGCTGAACTTCGGCCACACCTTCGGGCACGCGGTGGAGGCGGCGATGGGCTACGGCCAGTGGCTGCACGGCGAGGCCGTCGGCGCCGGCATGGTCGTGGCCGCGGAACTGTCGGTCGGGCTCGGACTGCTCGGCGGCGACGCGGCTCGGCGGCTGCGCGAACTCGTGCGGCGTGCCGGACTGCCGGTGCGCGTGCCCGAGCTGCCGGTGGCGCGCTACCTCGAGCTGATGCGCGTGGACAAGAAGGCCGAGGCCGGCGAGTTGCGCTACGTGCTGCTCGACTCGCTGGGTTCGGCGCTGCTGCGCGGCGCTCCGGACGAGGCTGCTGCCGCCGCGCTGCTGGCCCACGGTGCGCTGGGCGCCGGCGCCTGAGCCCCGTGGAGCCGGTGCTGGCCCCCTACGCCTGCGACCCCGCGAGCTCGCGCGGGCGGCGCCATGCCGAGCCGCCGCCGCGCGACCGCAACGACTACCAGCGCGACCGCGACCGCATCGTGCATTGCGGCGCCTTCCGGCGCCTCGAATACAAGACCCAGGTCTTTCTCAACCACGAGGGCGACCTGTTCCGCACGCGCCTGACCCACAGCCTCGAGGTGGCGCAGATCGCGCGTTCCATCGCCCGCGCGCTGCGGCTCAACGAGGATCTCACCGAGGCCATCGCGCTGGCGCACGATCTCGGCCACACGCCCTTCGGCCACGCCGGGCAGGACGCGCTGGCGGCGTGCATGCGCGGCCGCGACCCCGCGGGTGGCGGTTTCGAGCACAACCTGCAGTCGCTGCGGGTGGTGGACCGGCTGGAGGAGCGCTACGCCGCCTTCGACGGGCTGAATCTGTGCTTCGAGACCCGCGAGGGCGTGCTCAAGCACTGCTCGCGGCGCAACGCCGAGCGCCTGGGCGACGTGGGCGAGCGCTTCCTGCAGTCCCGCCAACCCAGCCTGGAGGCGCAGGTGGCCAACCTGGCCGACGAGATCGCCTACAACAACCACGACATCGACGACGGCATGCGTTCGGGCCTGCTGAGCCTGGAGCAGCTCGAGACCGTGCCCTTCTTCGGCGGTCATCTGCACGCGGTGCGCCGCGCCTACCCGGGGCTGCCGGCCAAGCGCGTGCTGGCCGAGACCATCCGGCGCATGATCTCGGCGCTGATCGCCGACCTCGTCGAACATACCGCGGCAAGCATCCGCGACAGCGCGGTGGACAGCCCCGACGAGGTGCGCGCGGCGCCCGCGCTGGCCGGCTTCAGCACCCCCGTGCGCGAGCAACTGGCGCAATTGCAGCTGCTGCTGCGCCGCGCGCTGTACCGCCATCCGCAGGTGCTGCGCTCGACCACCAAGGCCTCGCGGGTGCTGCGCGAGCTGTTCGCGGCCTACGCCGACGATCCGCGCCTGCTGCCCACGGAATACCAGCACGAGCGGCGCCAACTGCGCGCCATCGCCGACTACATCGCCGGCATGACCGACCGCTACGCGATCCGCGAGCACCGCAAGCTGTTCTCGGTGCAGGACTGGTGACGCGCCGGGCGTCGCCTCAAAGCCACACGCTTGACATGGTCTATAGGTAAATGTCGCTGCAATAGTTGCCTGGGCAATTAATATTCCAGGCATGAAAGCCAGCACGACGTCCACCCCCGCGCCGACTCCGGGGGAAGCAGCCCGGCGTTTCTACGACGGGTCGAACTACTCCAGCGAGCAGTCGGTGGGTTACTGGATCAAGCAGGCCTACCAGACCCTGCAGCGCAACCTCGACCTGCGCATGCAGGAACTCGATCTCACCGGCATGCAGTGGGGCCCGTTGTGGCTGATCAGCCGCTGCCAGGCC
>JAKAXL010000077.1 GCA_021816585.1 Pseudomonadota bacterium
CCGCCGAGGCGAAGAAGGAAAACATCCTGGCCGCCGCGCAGGCGGGGGTCAACGGCTACATCGTCAAGCCCTTCCCCGCCGACACCCTGAAGGCCAAGATCGACTCCATCCTGCAGCGACTGCATGGGGGGCACGGAGCATGAGCGGCGCCCCCTCGACCAGCGCACCGGCCGCCGGCCAGGTGCTGCACAACCTGCGCGAGGCCGACGCGCTGCTCACGCAGGGCGTTCAGCGCATCCTGCACGCTTCCAGCGACCTGCCCGGGGCCAGCCACCCGCTGCAGGAGGTGCTGCACCTGAGCGAGCAGCAGGCGATGCTGACGCTGGAGGCGGTGGAGGCCGCGCAGGGCGAGCTGCAGGCCATCCGCGCCACCGACGGCGACTTCATCGACCAGCGCCTGCAGCGCCTGGAGGGGCACCTGCAGACCATCCTGACCACGCAGCAGGGGCAGGATCTGGCCGGGCAGCGCCTGAAGAAGACCATCGCGCTGCTGCAGGCGGTGGAATCGCGCGTGCAGGAAGCGCTGACCCAGCTCGGCTACGCCGCGGCCGACCCCGAGGTCACGGCGGCGGCGCAGGCCACCGACGACACCTTCGGTGCGGGGCGGCTCGACCAGGACAACGTCGACGACCTGCTTTCGCAGCTGGGCATCTAGGCGCCACGCCGCAACCCACGAATCCGAGCCACTGCATCCAAGCCACTGCGATGGACAACGACATCCTGCAGGAATTCCTGGCCGAGTCGCGCGAGTTGCTGGCCGACGCCCAGGCGCAGCTGCTGCGCCTGGAGGCGGCGCCCGGCGACGGCGCCGTGCTGGGAGCGATCTTCCGCGCCTTCCATACCCTGAAGGGCGGCGCCGGCTTTCTCGAAGCGAGCAACATGGTCGACTGGTGCCATCACCTGGA
The DNA here is from genome assembly GCA_021816585.1 of Pseudomonadota bacterium. Classification (GTDB taxonomy): domain Bacteria; phylum Pseudomonadota; class Gammaproteobacteria; order Burkholderiales; family Burkholderiaceae_C; genus Thiomonas_A. The sequence goes on from JAKAXL010000077.1 coordinate 906, forward strand.
GGACCTGCTGGACAAACTGCGCTCGGGCAAGCTGCAGGCCGATGGCGCCATGATCGATGCGATCCTGCGCTCCACCGACGTGATCGAGCGCATGCTCACCGAGATGGCGCAGGGCGAGAATCCGCAACCCGGGCCCACCGACCTGGGCGCGCTGGTGCAGGCCTACGCCAGCGGCCAGCGACCGGCGGCGCAAGCGCTGCACCACACGGCCGCGCCGGCCGCGTCGGCCGGCGCCGGTGAAGTGGTCGAGCAAGCCGGCGACGGCACCTGGGCCGAGTCGCGCGCGCGCGCCGGCGGCGAGCCCGGACTGTACGTGCAGAAGAAGTCGGCCGAGCCGAAGACGGCGCAGCCGATCCTTGCCGAGGCCGAGGATCTGGAGGCCGAATTCGAACGCATGCTCGACAGCGTGTACGGCAAGGGCGTGCCCCCCGGCCACGCCGTGGTCGCCGCGGCGGACGCCGCCGCCACCCCGCCGACGCAGGCAGCGGCGATCGAAGCGGCCGGCGACGACCCTCCCGCGCCGGCCGCCGGCGCGTCGGGCGCGGGCGGCGTGCCGCCGGCGCGCCCCGCCGCGGCGGCCTCGCCCTCAGGCCCGGAATCCGCCGACACGACCATCCGCGTCGACTCCGCGCGCCTGGACCAGGCCATGAACCAGGTCGGCGAGCTGGTGCTGCTGCGCAACCGGCTGTCGGCGGCCGTGGCCCGGCTGGGCCAGACCGACGAGACCCTGGCCAGGCTGGCGCGCGAGACCGACCTGGCCGTGAACGACCTGCAGAACACGGTCATGCGCCTGCGCATGCAGCCGTGCAAGCGCCTGTTCCAGAGCCTGCCGCGGGTCGTGCGCGACGCCAGCCGCACGCTCGGCAAGAGGGTTCGCCTGGAGCTGGCCGGCGAGGACGTGGAGATCGACAAGACGGTCATCGACGCACTGTCGGGGCCGCTGATCCACCTCGTGCGCAATGCGCTGGACCACGGCCTGGAGCCGCCCGAGCAGCGTGCCGCGATGGGCAAGCCCGAGGAGGGCGTGCTGCGCGTGCAGGCGGTGCACCTGGGCGACAAGGTGCAGATCCTCGTCAGCGACGACGGCCGCGGCATGGACGGCCACCGCATCATGCAGTCGGCGCTGGGCAAGGGGCTGATCAGCGAGTCCGACGCGGCGCGGCTGTCCGAGCGCGAGATGCTGGACCTGATCTTCCTGCCCGGCTTTTCCACCAAGGAGCAGGTCAGCGAGATGTCCGGGCGAGGCGTCGGCATGGACGTGGTGCGCTCGGCCGTGCAGGGGCTGCGCGGGCGCGTGGACATCACCACCCGCGCCAACCAGGGCACCGAGCTGTCGCTGGAGCTGCCGCTGACCCTGGCGGTGCTGCCGGTGCTGTATTTCAAGCTGCGCCGCGAGACCTACGCGCTGCCGGTGTCGGTGGTCGACAACCTGATGGAGATCGACCCGGACCAGGTGCACAGCATCTCCGGGCGCCTGATGGCGCAGGTCGGGGCCGAGCGCATCGTCCCCTTCATCGACCTGGGCCAGCAGCTGCAGGGCGTGGGCCTGCGCGTGGGCCACGATCCCTGCGAGGGCATCCTCACCGAGCACGGGCTGCTCGTCGTCTCGGAGGCGCTGGGCACCGAGGACTCGGTGGTCAAGCCGCTGGACATCTCCTCCCAATCCTCCTGGTACCAGGGCGCGACCATCTCCGGCGGCGGCGACGTGGTGCTGATCCTGGACATCGCCGCGCTGACCCGTGCCATGCGCACGGCGCAGGCGGCCTGAGCGAGCGCACGCGACATGAGCACGAGCCCCGAATCCCCGCCCGCGCCGACCTCCGCGGCACGCCTGCGCGAGAGCTTCCTCGGCGTCGCCGACGCGACCTTCGCCTTCCAGGGCCAGTTGCAGCGACGCCTGCGCGAGATCGACCGCAAGGCGCTGAACGCGCAGGTGCTGGTCAAGCGCCACGGCAAGGACCTCGCCGGCTACGGCGTGGTCGCGCAATCCTTCCGCGAGGGCGCGCAGCAGCTGCAGGACGCAGCCGCCGTCGTGCAGAAGGCCATCCATCCGCTGATGCTGGGTTTCATGCAGACGCTGCGCGACAGCTCGCACATCGACAAGCTGCGCGACCTGCCGCAGGCCGTGCGCAGCCACGCGCCGGCACTGCAGGGGGCGCTGCAGCGCCACCGCTCGGAGCTCGACGCGCGCGGCGAGCAGAGCCGCCTCGCCGGATCGCGCCTGCGCCAGGCGCTGGCACGCTTCGAGAACGTCGTGGCGGAGCTGGAATACGTGGTGGTCAACGGACGCATCGAGGCCGCGCTCAAGGGCGACGCCCGCGCCCAGCTGGCGCAGGTCTCGGCCGACATGGACAACGCCGTGAGCCAGGTGCGCGAGCTGCTGCGCCAGTATGTCGAACACATCGAGAAGGTTCTGCCGTGAAAGCCCAAAAGTTCTACTCCGAAGGCTCGCATCACTGGTATGTCATCTACGACCAGGAGGAGCCGCGGGTCATCGACTCGAATGTCTATGCCTGCCAGGTCGACGGCCACACGCTGCTGTGCGACCCGGGCGGCTTCGAGGTGTTTCCGCAGGTGTTCGCGGCGCTGGTCGACGCGCTGCCGCCGTCGAGCATCGAGGCGGCCTTCGTCAGCCACCAGGATCCCGACATCGCGTCCAGCCTGCCGCTGTGGAACGCCTGCAACAGCTCGATCCGCTGGCACACCTCCCGCCTGTGGGTGGGATTCATCCGGCACTACGGCGCGCTCGACGCCGACATCCAGGGAATTGCCGACGAAGGCGGTGAAATCACGCTGGGATCGGCGCGCCTGCAGTTCATCCCGGCGCACTACCTGCATTCGTCGGCCAACTTCCATCTCTACGACGCGCAGGCCAAGGTGCTGTTCAGCGGCGACGTCGGCGCGGCGCTGCTGTCGCCGGGGCACGACGCCTTCGTCAGCCGCCGCGAGGTGGATTCGCCGAAGGCCTTCGACGAGCACATCCGGCACGCCGAGTACTTCCACAAGCGCTGGATGCCGAGCAACGAGGCCAAGCGCGACTGGTGCGAGCGCGTGTCGCGACTCGACATCGACTTTCTGTGCCCGCAGCACGGCGCCATCTACACGGGCGAGAACGTCCAGCGCTTCATCGACTGGTTCGCCGCGCTGGACGTGGGCTCCGCCCTGCACTCGCGTTGACATGCCATGAACGCCATGACACCGGGCGAACTGCCCCAGGATCTGCAAGCCGGCGACGCGCCGGCGCCGCTGGAACCCGAACTGCCGACCGCGGCGGGGTCCGCGCCGACGCCCGAAGCCGCCCTCGAAGCCGAGCCCGAAGCACCGTCGGCGCCGCCTGAGCCGGTCGCATCGGCGCCCGCCGTTCCCGCGCCCTCCAACGGCGCCCAGGCGGGACTGCTGGCACGCCTGAAATCAGACCGCGAAGGCGTGCTGGGCGCGGTGCTGGAGCTGCTGCGTGACGACAATCCCGAGGCGCTGCGCGGGCTGAGCCTGATCGACGGCGCCGGCTGGGCACGACGATTCGAGAGCGTGCGCGCGACCCTGCGCGGCGACCTGGCCGCGCTGCGCCGGGCCGCCGACCAGGTGGACGCCGCCGACGGCGAGATCGGCGGCGTGGCCCGCGAACTCGACGGTCTTGCGGGGACGCTGCGCGAGGCCGGCGCGACGCAGCCGGCGCAGGCGCCGCAGGCGACGTCCCCCGAAGACGCACAGACGCTGCGGGAACACGCCGAGCAAGCCGTGCAGGCGGCGCAACGCGGCGGCGATGCCGTGCGCGACGTGGAGCGCGAGGTGCGCGAGGTCAGCGGCTTCATCAGTTCCACGCAGGGCAAGCTCGCCTCCTTCGTCGAGTCGGTGAACACGGTCGAGCAACTCACCGCCGGAATCCAGGAAGTGGCCAGCCAGACCAACCTGCTGGCGCTCAACGCCGCGATCGAGGCGGCACGCGCCGGCGAGGCCGGCCGCGGCTTCGCGGTGGTGGCCGACGAGGTGCGCAACCTCGCGCGCAAGACGGCGTCGATCACGAGCCGCATCGAGGACCTCACGCTGGCCATCCGCCAGGACTCGGGAGGACTCGGACGCGACATGCAGACCGCGGTGCAGCAGGTCGAGCGACTGGCCTCGCTGCTCGGCCATGCGCTGGGGGCGATCACCGACGCGCGGCGCGCCATGCAGAGCGCGGCCGCCGCGGCGCAGGCCGCGCCGGGCGCGCCGACCGCGCAGCCGCACGAGCACGCTGGCGCGGGCGAGGCCTGCGCCACCGCCGGCGACGCGCTGGACGCATCCGCCGCGCAGCTGCGCCGCATCGCCGGCGGGCTTGCGCAGGTGCGCGAAACCCTGCGCAGCTCCGCCACGCCCGCGCCGCTGTCGTGAATCCGCATCGCCACGCGCACCCGCGCCCCCTGCCCCCCCGACTCAGCCGCGCCCCGCATCGCCGGAGCGCCACTCGCCCCACGGAGACCCCATCATGACCAGCGTGCTGCAGGAAGTCGACGAACGCTCCCGCCTGGCCGGAACCAACAAGTTCGAACTGCTGCTGTTCCGGCTCGGCGAGGATCCGGGCGGACGGCGCGAGATCTTCGGCATCAACGTGTTCAAGGTGCGCGAGGCGCTGGTCATGCCGACCGTCACCGCGATGCCCGGCGCGCCGCAGCATGTGCTGGGCGTGGCCAACATCCGCGGGCAGATCGTCCCGGTGATCGACCTGCCGGCGGTCGTGGGCTGCAAGCCCAAGGGCCTGAGCATCCTCATCGTCACCGAGTACGAACGCTCGGTGCAGGGCTTCGCGGTCGAGGAAGTCGAGGAGATCACGCGACTGGAATGGAGCCGCGTGCTGTCGGCCGAGGCCAATGCGGTGGGCGGCATGGTCACCAGCATCGCGCGACTGGACGCCGAGACCGAGAAGAGCCGCCTGGCGCTGGTGCTCGACGTCGAGAAGGTGCTGCGCGACGTGCTGCCTTCGCGCGTGTCCGAGGTCGACGCCGCGCGCGTGGGCTCGCGCCTGGAACTGCCGCCCGGCTCCGTCGTGCTGGCGGCCGACGATTCCTTCGTCGCGCGCAGCCAGATCGAGAAGGTGCTGCAGGCGCTGCACGCGCCCTACATCATGACCAAGACCGGCAAGGAGGCCTGGGAGCGCCTGCGCGCGCTGGCACACGAGGCGCAGGTCGAAGGCAAGCCGATCACCGACAAGGTCGCGGTGGTGCTCAGCGACCTCGAGATGCCGGAAATGGACGGCTTCACGCTGACCCGCCAGATCAAGCAGGACGAGCGCCTGCGCCGGGTGCCGGTGGTGATCCACTCCTCGCTCACCGGCCAGGCCAACGAGGACCACGCGCGCAACGTCGGCGCCGAGGGCTATGTGTCCAAGTTCGTCGCCGAGGAACTGGGCACGGCGATCCGCAAGGCCGTGGCCGGCGTGCAGCGTTCATGACCCCCTCCATCCCTCGAACGGGTCCCGACCCGCCCACGCGATGAACACGCCCGCGCCCGCCACCGACCTGGCAACCTGGTTGAACCTGCGTCCGCTGGACCTGCGCGAGGCCGCCACCGCTGCGCTGCCGCCGGCCGAGCGGCAATTGCTCGAACTGCAGCGAGGCTTCGTGGATGTCGTGCTGGACGGCGCGACCGAGGTCGCCTACGCGGTGGCGCGCGTGCGTTTCGACTCGAAGGGCGCGCTCGAGGAGAGCCAGCGCCAGGCGCAGCGCCACACGGCGCACCTCGGCGAGGTCGGCAGTGAGCTCGACGCGCTGGTGCAGCGCACCGGGCAACTGCTGGAAAAGTTGCGCGAGGTGGACTCCGAGTCGGGGCGCATCGACCAGCTCGCCTCCGACGGATCGCGCCAGACGCAGTCGATGCGCGAACTCTTCGACGAACTCGTCGCCCACAACGCCAGCAACCGCGCCGAGGTGGTGCGCCTGCAGGAACGTTTCGGCGAGGTGGTCAAGCAGATGTCGGTGATCCGCGAGATCGCGCAGATGACCAACCTGCTCGCGCTCAACGCCAACATCGAGGCGGCGCGCGTGGGCGACGCCGGGCGCGGCTTCGCGGTGGTCGCCGAGGAGATCCGCAAGCTGGCGCAGACCGCCGAGCGCTCGGTCGCCAGCATCGGTGAATCGGTGGGATCGATCGGCAAGTCGCTGCAGCTGGTCAGTCGCGGAACGGACGAGTTCTCGTCGCGCATGGACTCCAGCCAGGAGCGCGTGCGCGAGATCTCCGAGCGCTTCCACAGCATCGCGGGAGGCGTGAGCCAGGTGGCGCGGCAGGCCGCCGGGACGACCTCCGATCTGTCGCTGCAGTCGGAGCAGCTGGCCGGCGTGGACCGGCACTTCCGGGACATGGCGCAGCAGGTGCTGGCCGATTCGCGCACCGCCGTGGAGCGCGGCGCGCGCATCACCGAGTCGCTCGACCTGGCGCTGGACAAGAGCCAGCGCCTGTTCGACTCCGGCACGCTGTTTCGCACCGACTCGGCGAGCAGCCGGGTGCTCGGCACCCTGGAGAGCGCCACCGAGGAAATGCAGGCGCGCCTGCAGCAGGCGCTGGACCGCGGCGAACTGTCGGCCACCGACCTTTTCGACGAGCAATACCAGCCTGTTCCCGGCACCGAGCCGCAGAAATACAACACGCGTTACACGGACTGGGTCAAGCGCGAGATCCAGCCGATCGAGGACCGTTACCTGGCGCTTTCCGACCAGTACGTGTTCGTGCTGCTGGTCGACCGCAACGGCTACGCTGCGGCGCACAATTCGCGCTTCGACCAGCCGCTGACCGGCGACGCGCAGCGCGACCTCGCCGGCAACCGCTCGCGGCGCCTGTTCAACGATCCGGTCGGACTGGCGTCGGCGCGCAACACGCGCGACGTCCTGTTGCAGGTGTATGCGCGCGACACCGGCGAGATCCTGCGCGAACTGTCCCGTCCGGTACGCGTGGGCACGCGGCACTGGGGTGCCGTGCGGCTGGGCTTTCGCTGAAGCCTCGACTTCGCAGCGACGGCCGGATTGCGTATGCTTGACGCATGAGCCGCCCAGCCCCCCACAGCAGCAGCCGCCCCTCCCCGCTTTCCAGCGTGCTCGCGCGCCTGCGGGCCTGGTTGCGCCCGAAGCAGGTCGATCGCAGCGGCTTCGCCGACGCCGAAGGCATCGACCGGCGCACGATCATGCTTCCGATGATCGGCGACCAGCAGGGCAAGAGCTACTACGAGGTCGCCGAGATGTGGGCGCGCGAGCGCCTGCGCGCCAAGCGGCACCTGCAGGAGATCATCGACGGCGTCACCGACTACGGCGACCCCGGGCACGCCGCGGGTTCCTTCGCCTGCGATGTCGGGGTCTGGCTGCGCTTCGTCGACCTGCCCGGAATGGCCGACACGCTCGATGACCTGCGCATGTGGCACGACCACTGGCACCAGGAGCTGGCGCGACTGATCGACCTCGCCAACCAGGGCCAGCGCGCACCGGTGGTCGACGCGCTCAAGCCGGGGCGTGGGGCCTGGAGCTACGCGGCACGCCGCGTCAACCAGCTGCTGGAGTCGCTGTGGATGCAGCGCGAGCCGATGGGCCTGCAGCTGCGCGTCGGCGGAGAGAACGAATGGACCGATGCCGCGCTGCTGCGCGAGTCCGAAGGCGCCCGCGAATTGACGATCTCGCTCGAACGCATGCTGGAGCCCGGCGCGGCCGTGCTGGTGCAGCGCAACGAGCAGCCGCCGGCGCAGGCGCGCGCGTACCGCGTGCGCTCGTGCCGCCCCGGCCAGCGCGGCGCGCAGGACCAGGGCGTGTTCATCGCCTATCTCGGTTGAGCCGCGCTATGCTGCGACGGTGCCGGGCCCTGCCCGTTCGCCGAAGCCGGCGGGCCCCCGATCAGGAGAGCGCGCGATGAACCGCGACGACAAGGACCCGACCCTGGGACGCATGACCGAGGTCGACTGGGACGACCCGGATCTGCAGCGCCTGCTGGAATCCACCGAGACCTTCCGCCTGGACAACCGCGGCACCAGCCCCGCGAGCGTGGTGCACCTGCGCCCCGGCGCGGCCGGCCAGGGCGCCGACTTCCGCGCCTTGCTGGTGGGCGAGACGGGCAACCGCCTGCGCCTGCTGTTCGACCAGGCGCTCGCGCCCGGCAGCATGATCGCGCTCCACCGCGCCGCCGGGGCGGCCGGCGGCACCTGGGAATCGTGCAGCGTGGTGGACTGCCGTGCCGGATCCCGGCGCGACGACCAGGGCCGCGCGATCTTCGTCATCGAGCTGCAGGCGCAGCGCGCACACGGCCCCTACACGAGCTGAGCAGCCCCAGGGCTCAGGCAGTCGCCGGATCGGCCGCCGAGTCGGTTGCCGCGTCGACGGAGTCGACGACGATGCGGTTGCGCCCCTCGCGCTTGGCACGCAGCAGCGCGCGGTCGGCAGCCCGCAGCATCGCACCCACCGCATCGGGCTGCGCGACCCCGGCCTGTGCGACCCCGCCCGACAAGGTCACCGCGGGAAGGCCGTCCTGCAATCCCTGCACCGCGGCCCGCATGCGCTCGGCCAGCGCGGCGGCGGCATGCGGCTCCACTCCCGGGCATACCAGCACCAGTTCCTCGCCGCCCAAACACGCCAGCAGGGCATC
>JAKAXL010000078.1 GCA_021816585.1 Pseudomonadota bacterium
GCGGTTGCGCCCCTCGCGCTTGGCACGCAGCAGCGCGCGGTCGGCAGCCCGCAGCATCGCACCCACCGCATCGGGCTGCGCGACCCCGGCCTGTGCGACCCCGCCCGACAAGGTCACCGCGGGAAGTCCGTCCTGCAATCCCTGCACCGCGGCCCGCATGCGCTCGGCCAGCGCGGCGGCGGCATGCGGTTCCACTCCCGGGCATACCAGCACCAGTTCCTCGCCGCCCCAGCGCGCCAGCAGGTCATCGCTGCGGCCATGTCGCTGCAACTCGCGCGCCACGCTGCGCAGCACGCGGTCGCCGACCTCGTGCCCATGGGTGTCGTTGACCAGCTTGAAGTGGTCCAGGTCCAGCAGCACGCAGCTCAGCGGTCGCCCGCGCGCCAGCGCATCCTCCCACGCGCGCGCCAGGAACTCGTCGAGGGCGCGGCGGTTGGGCAGTCCGGTGAGCTCGTCGCTGTAGGCCGCCTCGCGCAGGCGTGCATTCAGCGCCGCGAGTTCGCGCTGGCGCCCGTGCGCCAGCGCACGCTCGCGCTCCAGCGCGTTGATCAGGCGCACCACCCGCACCCCCGGCCGCAGCTTGGCGGCCACCATGTCGGCCGGCGCAGCCGCCGGCAGCACGTCGTTGGCGCCCGCCCGCAGCGCGCGCAGCAGTTCCTCGGCGCCGAGGCTGTCGCCGAGCAGCAGGAGGTAGAGTCGCGGGCCCTCGTGCTCGCGCAGCTGCCGGCACAGCTCCACCGCCTCCATCGGCAGCTCGTCGGCCCCCAGCACGACCGCCTCGGGCAGGCTGGAGCGGGCGCGCTCGAAGCCGTCCCCCAGATCGGGCTCGGCCAGCACCGTCATGCCGTCGTCGCGCAGCGCCCGCAGCAGGTCCTCGCGCGCGCAGGCCTGCGCGCCGGCGAGCAGCACCACGGCCGGCTGCGCATGCGCGTCGGGCACGGTCGTTCCGAGGGATTCGCGCAGGCTCTCGAACTCCTGCTGCGCCTGCTGGTGCGACAACTGCAGCTGCAGGATGGCGGCGAGTTCGGCAAAGTCCCCGCGCAACTGGTCGAGCATCTGCAGCAGCGCCGCCTCGTCGAGTCCCAGGCGCAGCGCCCCGGTCCAGAGTCCGGGCAGCTCGCGCAACGCGTGCTGCCGGTCCAGCGCGGCCGCCAGCCCACGCGCCAGATCGACCATCGTCGCGAGCTCCGAGTGGTCCTGCTGCGTGTGGCCCTGCGGCAACAGCGCCAGCCACAGGCGCTGCGGGAAATTCCAGGTCTGCAGCAGCGCGGCGCTGACCTCGACCTGATCGAAGCCCCAGCGTCCGCGCTGTTGCTCGAGCAACTGCCGCGCGTCGGTCTGCGCGTCGCCCAGCGCGGCGGGACCGAGCGCGGCGAGCATCGCCAGCTGGCCGATCTCCGCCAGCAGGCCCAGGCTGAAGGCCTCCGAGACCGGCAGCGCATGACGTCGTCTTGCCAGTTGCTGCAGCACCAGGGCGCGCGCCAGCGAGCGCCTCCAGTAGGGTTCGAGTTCGAACCCCCCGAACTGCGAGCCGTGAACATGCACCAGGCTCAATCCCACGGCCAGGCGCGCCAGCGCGGCCACGCCGATGCGCATCACCGCATCCTCGATCGCCGCGGTCGGGCGCAGCCCCGCGTACAAGGCCGAATTCGCCAGTTGCACGGCCTTGCCCACCAGCACGGGATCGGCCTTGGCGACCCGACACACCTCGAACACGCCGACGTCGCGACGCTCCACCAGGCGCATCAGCTGCAGCGCGACCGCGTTCGGCGAAGGCAGCGAACTCCGACTCTCCCGCAACATCGCGAGAATCCTGGCATTGCGGGCTGGGAGTTCCTGGATTTCCTGCATGGGTCGGCGGGTCATCGTCGATGGTAAGGCGGCGCCGCGCAGGCGGCAACCACAACCCGGATGCCGCGCACACTCGCCGCGGGCCAGGCCAGCGCCTGTCGCGCGGGCTCAGGAGCCGGCCAGGAAGACCTGCTGGCGCCCACTCTGCTTGGCCTGGCGCAAGGCCGCGTCGGCGCGCTCGTACAGGCTCTCGAAGCCCTCCCCCACCAGGCATTGCGCCACGCCGGCGCTGAAGCTCAGCTCGACACGCTGCCCGGTGCTGCGATGCAGCAGCCGACGGTTGCGAAAGCCCTGCAGCAGGCGCTGCACGACGAGTTGGGCGGCCTGCGCGTCGGTCTCGGGGAACAGCACCATGAACTCCTCGCCGCCCATGCGCGCGATGCTGTCGCCGGGACGCACCAGCTTGCGCGTGACCTGCACCAGGGCGCGCAGCACCTCGTCGCCGAAGTCATGGCCGTAGCTGTCGTTGATCTGCTTGAAATGGTCGAGGTCGAGCAGCGCGGCCGCCAACGGCCGCTCGCTCTGCAGCGCACGAACGCTGTCGCGCGCGAAAGCCACGTCCAGGCCGCGCCGATTCAGCGCGCCGGTCAGCGGATCCTCCTGCAGCTGCTGGCTCGCCTGCTGCAGTTCGCTTTCGAGGCGGCGGATGCGATGCATCGCCTGTTCGGCCTGCTGCTGCGCCTGGCGCAGTTGTTCGCCGAGTTCGCCGCACTGGCCGTGCAAGGCCGTGCCGCGCTGCAGCAACTGCTGCGCCAGCGATTCGAGTTGCGCACCGTCCACCCCCTGCTGCAGGCGCTGCAGGTCGACACGCAGCGTATCGTTGAATTGCTCGCTGTGGCCGGCGAAGGTCGCCAGACTGCGCGCGATGGCGCCGACGACCTCGCGCGAGGTCGCGCGCGCATCCAGCGCGCTGCGCTGCAACGCGGCCTGGCGTCGCAGCCACGGCTCGATCACCGAACGCGCCAGTTCGATGCGGGCTCCGTCCAGCGGGCGCCGCGCCACCTGCTGCAGGGTGCCGAACTCGGCGGCCGCGGCGCTGTCGGCCGCGAACACGTCGCCGAGGTGCGCGACCACGCTGGAGAACAACTCCAGCACGCCGTCGGTGGCCTGGCGCTCCTGCGCGACCTGGCCCTGGAATCGTCCCCACAACTCGCGGTTGTCGCCGAGCAGCAGTGGCGCCTGCGCCGCGTCGTGCGCCAGCGCCAGCAACTGCCCGGCGCGCTGCCCGAGCGCATCGTCGCCGCAGATCGGGATCAATCCGAGATGCAGGCTCTGCTCCCACATCTGGCGCCACACCCCCGGTACGGCCTGTGCCGCCTGGCGCGTCGGCACGGCGGCATGCTGTGGCGCCGGCGCCGGCGCCGCCGTGGCCGGGGCCCCGGGGGGCAGCGCGGCGGGCGGCGCCGCGCCCTCCTGGGGCACGCCGGCTTGCGCGTGCTCCAGCTCGGCCCAGATGCGCGCGTAGTTCTCGGGGGTCGGCGCCAGGCGCAACACGGCCAGGCGCCGGAACGCGGAGCGGGCCAATTCGGCTGCGGACGCTGCGGAAATCTGTCGGTTCATCGGACTGCCCCGGAGTGGCCTGCGCGCAAGGCGCCGCGCAATCGCCGCCGTTCAGGAGGCGCCGACCTCGTGCTCGAGGCGCCACAGCCAGGCGAGCAATTCGGCCACTGCAACATACAGGGCGGGGGGAATTTGCGCATCGAGGTCCACCTGCATCAACAACTGAACGAGCTGGGGCGATTCGTGCACATAAACCCCGGCCTCACGGGCCCTCTGGATGATAGCTTCGGCAATCAGCCCACGACCCTTCGCCACCACCTGCGGCGCCCCCTGCGAGCCGGCCTGGTATTGCAGCGCCACCGCCTCGCGCGGCGCCTGCGGCGCCGGCCGTGCGGCGGGCTGCGCGCCGTCCGCCGGATGCGGGTCGACGGTATCAGCCATCGGAACCGGCGGCCAGCGGCCGCAGCGCGAGTTCGTCCAGGCTCAGTCCCGCATCGTGCAAGGCCTGGCGAAAGTCACCGCCGTTGGCCTGCAGCGCGGCCTGCGCCTGCGGCGCGTGCTCGACGCGCACCCGCAGGTGCTGGGGCGGACTCAACTGCAGCGTCACGACCAGTTGCCCGAGATGCGCAAGCTGCAGCCGCAGCACCGACGTCCACGTGCGCTGGGCCGTGCTCCCGTCCTGCTGCTGCTCGTCGGGCTCGATGCGCCACTCCAGGTCCTGCCCCGGCCAGGCCTGACCGGTCCACACCACGGCTCCGTGGGTCAGCGTGGCCAGCTGCTGCTGCACCAGGGCCTGCAACTGCGCGGGCAGGGCCTGCGGCTGGGCGCCCTGCGTGGCGGCCAGCGCCGCGCCACCTTGCGCCTGCACGCTCGCGTACAGCCCGGCCACCGCGTGGCGCGGCGGCGCCTGTGGGGAGAGCTGCGCCTGCAGTTGCGCCTGCGCCTGGGCCTGCACCTGGGCCGCATCGGCGTGGCTCGCCAGCGCGGCGGGCGCTGCCGCGGCGGCGGCATGGGCGGCCACAGGCGCGGCGGCGGGCCCTGCCGCCGCGGGGCTCTGCGCCGATGCCGGCGGCGCCGACACGGGCGTCGCGCCGGCGCCTGCCTGCGCAGCCGTCGACTCCGCGGCCGGCGCCGCCGGCTGGGTCAGCGCGGACAGGCGCCCCTGCGGCTCCTGCAGCAGGGCCTGCGTGGGCAACGCGCCCTGCACCCACGCGGCGAGATGGCTCTCATAGAACAGTCCACTGCTTCGCACGCTGCTCGCCAGAGCCTGCGCCAGTTGCGGCGAGGCCGTGCCATCCGGCTGCGGCCACAGCGGCTCGGCCGCGCGCACCCCCTGCGAGGGCTGCTGTTGCAGCCGGGCCAGCAACTGCGCGGTCGACGACAACTCCGACTGCGTGGCGGGCGCGGCCGACTGCGGCGCCAGCAACAGCGCCGGCTGCGCGCCAGGCTCGCTGAGCACGATCAGCGGCAACTGCTCGCCGACCTGACGCTGCCCCGGAAGGGTCGCGGCGAGCAGGGTCTGCCCCAGGCGCAGCAGCACCTGGCCGTCGGTCTGCGCCTGCACCACTTCGGCCACCACGCGCGCCCCGGCCGGCAACGCCAGCGGCACGCTCTGGCTTCCTGCAAGCGGGGCGAGGCGCGCCGGAAAGGCATTGCTGCCGATCTGCGCCGGCAGCATCGGTGGCAATGGTCCCGCGGTGTTTCCCATGCCGGCGCGCGCCTCGCCTCAGCGCCGCCCGGTGCCGCGCAAGCGCTCAGGCATCGGAGCCTCCGGGCAGGCTCAGCATCAGCTCGGCCTCGGCCTCGCTGAGCCCGCACCGAGCCGCGATGTCGCGCACGCTCAGGCCCTGCTGCACCAGCTGGCGCATCAGCCCCAGCATTTCCGCGCGCAGCTCGCCAGGATCCACGCGGGCCTGCGTGTCCGGCTCCGCCGCCAGTTGCTGCGCGCCCACCATCTCCACGGAGGCGGCCGCGACAGGCGGCGCCGGCTGCTGCCGGACGCGCGGTGCCGGCTCGTGCGGCGTCGGCTCGACGCGCAAGCTCGGCTGCTGCGGCAACGGCCGCGTCGACGGGAACCCGGTCGTCGTGGCGGATTCGGGTGCTTCCCCGGTGCGGCGCGAGGCGGCACGCTCGAACTTGTCGATGCGTGCGCGCTCGATCTCGAGCTGCTGGGCCAGGCGCCGCACCAGCGCCATCAGGCCGAGCTGCATCAGCACGATGAACAGGCCCAGCGCAAGCAGGACGGCAACCATGGTCAAGTTCGGACTCCGGGAGGGGTTGTGCGGTTCGCGATGTCAGGCAAGTTCGTCGATGCGGTGTCCCGGCTCGTCATCGGGACGGCGCGGCGGGGTCTGCGGTTGCGGCGTCGCGGGGGGCCGCGGCGGCGGACGTCGCGGCTCGCGCTGGCGCGGCGAGCCCGAACCGTCCTGCGCGCCGCCCACGGGCCGCAGCGGGTTGGGCGGCACCACGTTGCCGACCCCGTCGACACCTTCCTGCATGGCTTGCATCCAGTCGCCTCCTCGCCCCGTCGGGCCTGCCGCCGTCCGTTGCGCTCAATGCGCGAAATAACCCTGCAGACGGCCTTCGATCATGCGGGGGTTCTCGCCCTCGGCGATGGCGACGAGTCCGTCGACCACCAGCTCCTGCAGCTTGGCCCTCTCATGAACAATGCTTTTCATCTTGTTCGCAACGGGAAGAAAAAACAAGTTCGCCGACCCCACCCCGTAGATGGTGGCGACGAAGGCCACCGCGATGCCGGCGCCGAGCTTGCTCGGGTCGGCCAGGTTCTCCATCACGTGGATCAATCCCAGCACGGCGCCCAGGATCCCGACCGTCGGCGCGTAGCCCCCCGCCGACTCCAGCACCTTCGCGGCTTGCCCGTCGTGGTGCTCGACGGACTGGATCTCGTGCTCCATGGTCGAGCGGATTTTCGCAGGATCCGCGCCATCCACCAGCAGTTGCAGGCCGCGCCGCAGGAAGGGGTCGTCGATATCGTCGATCAGGCCCTCCAGCGCCAGCAGGCCGTTGCGCCGCGCGATGTCGCTGTATTGCAGGATGCTGCGGATGACGCCCTGCGGATCCGACGGCGGCGGGCGCAGCACCCACGGCAGCATGCGGATGGAGCGCAGGAACACCGGCAACGGATACTGCAGCATGGCCGCGCCCAGCGTGCCGCCGATGACGATCAGGAACGCGGTGGGCTGCAGGATCGAGCCGATGTTGCCGCCTTCGAGCAGTTGCCCGAGGACGATCGATCCGATCGCGACCAGCAGTCCGACGATGCTCAGGAAGTCCATGCCGGCCCCGAGGTTGCGGCGTCAGCGCGCAGGCGCGGCGCCATGGTCGCGCAGGCTGGCGCGCAGGCGCATCACGGCCTGCTTCATCAGCTGGCTCACGCGCGACTCGCTGACCTCGAGCACTTCCCCGATCTCCTTGAGTTGCAGGTCCTCCTGATAGTAAAGGGACAGGATCAGCCGCTCGCGCTCCGGCAGCGCGCCGATCGCCGCCTGCAGGTCGCGCTCGAGCTGCCCGTCCTGCAGCGCCTGGTCGGGTTGCGCGATCGACACGTCGGCATGGCGCTCGGTGAAATCGCGCCCCTCGCCCGCGGCGAGATCCTCCAGGTACAGCAACTGCAGGCTGGTCTGCGCCAGCGTGGCGTGGTAGTGCTCCAGGCTCCACCCCAGCGCGCCCGCGATCTCGGCATCGTCGGGCGGGCGCCCGAGGGACTGCGTCAGCGACTGCAGGGTCTTCTGGATCGCGCGCTCCTGCGCGCGGCTGCGCCGCGGCAGCCAGTCCTGACGTCGCAGCTCGTCGTAGATGGCCCCGCGGATGCGGATCGCCGCATAGGCGCCGAACTGCGCCGCCGCATGGTCCTGGCCGCGCTCCAGCGCATCCCACAGGCCGATCATGCCGGCCTGCTCGAGGTCGGAGATGTCCACCGACGCGGGAAGCTGCGCCGCCATCTGCGCGGCGATGCGGCGCACCAGCGGCAGGTGCCGGTCCAGGCGCTGCTCGCGGGTTTCCTGGGGAGCGTAGACCACGGATTTCATCGTCGGGCGGGCGCCGGCCGCATGCCGCGGTTCAGGCCGACGGCGCCGCGGCGTCGGCCTGCAGCCACTGCGCCATGAAGAACTCCAGCTGCCCGCTGGGCCCGGCCGGCAGCGGCCATGTGCGCACCCGCTCGGCCAGCGCGGCGAAAGCCTTCGCCGCGGCGCTGTCGGGGGCCGACTCCACCACCGCGCGCTGCGCCCGCACCGCCGCGCGCAGCGCGGCGTCGAGCGGAATGCTGCCGGCCAGATCCAGCGACACATCGAGGTAGCGGTCGCTGACCCCGGCGATCTTGGCGAACAGCGACTGCCCCTCGCGCGCATCGCGCACCATGTTCGGCAGCAGGTGGAAGCGCCGCAACCCGTACTGCTTGGACAGCACCTTGATCAGCGCATAGGCGTCGGCCACCGACGCCGGCTCGTTCGACAGCACGACGATCAGGTCCTGCGCGGCGCGGCTGAAGGTCAGCACGTCGCCGCTGATGCCGGCCGCGCAGTCCACGAGCAGGAAGTCGAGCTGCAGGTCCAGTGCGCTGACCGCGTCGATCAGGCGCGACTGGCTGCGCGCGTCCAGCGCCGCCATCGCGCTGATCCCGCTGGCCGCCGGCAGCACCCAGATGTCCTGCGGGCCGCGCACCAGCACCTGCTGCAGGGTCTTCTCCCCCGACAGCACGTGCGAGACGTTGAAGCGCGGAGTCAGCCCGAGCAGGATGTCGATGTTGCCCAGTCCCAGGTCGGCGTCGAACACCATCACCCGCGAACCCCCGCGCGCCAGGCTCACCGCCAGATTGGCGACCACGTTGGTCTTGCCCACGCCGCCCTTGCCGCTGGCGACCGTGATGACCTTGGTGGCCCGCCGCTGCAGGCGGCGCAATCCTTCGGCTTGATCCATGGCGGCGTGATCCTTCAGCGGCTGTTCGCGACGGCGGGTGCGGAGTCCTCGCGGCCAGGGCCCGCCGCCGCCGGACCGGCGCGCGGCGCCGACGCGGCGCGTTGCAACAATCCCTTAATCTTAGCGAGCGCCGGCTCGTGCAGGTCCTCGGGCACGCGCTGGCCGTCGGTGTAGAACCACAGCGGCAGGCGCCGCTGCTGCAGCCACTGCAAGGCCGCCCCGAACACCGGGGTCTCGTCCAGCTTGGTCAGGATGCAGCCGGCCAGCGGCAGCGCGCCGTAGATCTGCCAGGCCTGCTCGTACACCGCCAGGCTCATGCCGGCGCCCAGCAGCAGCAGCGGACGCACCGCCGGGCCGAGTTCGCGCAGCCACTGCAGCTGCTCGTCCAGGCGTGCGTCCCGCGGGCTCAGCCCCATCGTGTCGACCAGCACGAAGCGGCGCTGCGCGAAGGCCTGCAGTTGCGCGCGCAGTTCCGCCGCGTCGCGCGCCACGCCCACCGGCACGCCGAGGATGCGCCCGTAGATGCGCAGCTGCTCGACCCCGCCGATGCGGTAGGTGTCGGTGGTCACCAGCGCCACCGCGTGGGTGCCGTGGCGCAGCACCAGGCGCGCCGCGAGCTTGGCGATGGTCGTGGTCTTGCCCACGCCGGTTGCGCCGAGCAGCGCGTACACGCCGTCGACGTTCATCGGGTCGTCGCGCAGTTCCAGGCCGCCCAGCCAGGCGTCGAGCGCGGAATCGAGATCCGGCGCCGCGGCCGCCGCCGCGCGGGCGCCCTGCGCGTCCAGGCCCATCGCCTGCAGGCGCAGCTCGAGCGCCGACGGCGAGCCCACCGGCGCCTGCGCGACGCTGGCGTGCACCCAGTCGCGCAGCGCCTGCAGCTCCTCGCGCAGTTCGCGGATCTCACCCGCCCACACCGGCGCGGCGGACGGCGCGGCGGACGGCGCGGCGGCACGCGACGGCGGCGCGCCGACGGTTTGCTGGCGCGGTGTCGACTTGCCGGCGGCGCCGCGCGGCGTTGCGGCCGGCGCGGCCGGC
>JAKAXL010000079.1 GCA_021816585.1 Pseudomonadota bacterium
CGATCTGGGCACCTTCCTGGCCGGGCGCCTGATGAACCTGGCCTACCTGAACGAGAAGGCCGCCGACCCCTTCGCGATGGGAATGACCGGCAACTACAACAACATCAACACCGAGCTGTCGGGCGCGGCGCTGGAGACCGACCAGACCCTGGCCTACGTGTCGCCGACCTACTCCGGCTTCAGCACCACGCTGGGCTATGCCTTCAACGTGCTGCCCAGCGCCTACGTGGTGGCGGGAACCGGGCAGCAGCAGAACACCGCCAAGACCTGGGTGGCAGGAGTCAATTACCGCTCCGGCCCGGCCTTCGCGGCGGTCGACTACCAGCTGCTGCAGAACTTCGACTCGCCTCCCGGGAGCGGACTGCACACCGGCTCGCTGAAGATGTACCAGCTCTCGGGCGGCTACGACTTCGGCGTGCTCAAGCTCAGCGCCCTGTACGGCCGCACCAGCATGGACTACCTCAGCGGTAACGACACGTCCTACCTGATCGGCGCGACCATCCCGGCCGGCCCCGGCGACGTGCTCGCCTCGTATGACGTGAGCAAGTTCGGCATGGGCGACCCGGCGGGCCCGCAGGCACGCCAGTACGCGATCGGCTATACCTATTCGATGTCCAAGCAGACGAATCTGTACGCTTCGTACGCGCACATCAGCAACGACACCGGATCGACCCGCGCCGTGGGCGATGCCACCGACGGCTTCACCGGCGTGTCCGGCCAGAGCTCGACCGGCTTCGCCATCGGCATCCGTCACAGTTTCTGATCCGCCCATCCACCTGGAGACCCGCATGAGATCCCTCCGTCCCCTGATGCTCGCGCTGGCCGGGCTGCTCGCGCTGCCGGCGCTGCCGGCGGCGCGCGCCGCCGACGCGCAGCCCATCGTCATCGCCCATATCTACGGCAAGAGCGGCCCGCTGGCCGTGTACGGCAACCAGTTGCAGCGCGGCCTGGAACTCGGGCTGGACTACGCGACCCACGGCACCGGCGAGGTGCTGGGGCGCAAGATCCGCCTCGAGATGTTCGACGACCAGGGCAAGGCCGGGCGCGCCCGCGCACTGTTCCAGCAGGAGCTGGCCAGGCCGCAGGTCGCGCTGGCGGTAGGCCCGGTGAATTCCGGCAACGTGCTGGCGGTGCTGCCGCTGGCGCAGCAGTACCGCAAGATCGTCATGCCCGAGGGCGTGGCCGACTCGATCACCGGCAAGGACTACAACCCCTACGTGTTCCGCATCGCGCGCAACTCGTCGCAGGACGCCATCGCGCAGGCGCTGTCGCTGGGCGGAAAGGGGGTGTGCGCATCGGTGCTGGCGCCCGACTACGCCTTCGGCCACGACGGCGCGGCGGCCTTCAAGACGGCCCTCGAGAGCGTCGGCGGCCGTCTGGTGTCGGAGGTGTTCCTGCCCGGCGACACGACCGACTTCACCGCCGGCGGCGAGCGCCTGATCAACGCCCTCAAGGGCGCGGACGGCTGCAGCGCGAAGGACATCTTCGTGATCTGGGCCGGATCGGCGAACCCCTTCGGCGGGCTGCAGGCGCTGAATCCGCAGGCCGCGGGAATCCACATCACGTCGGGCGGCAACATCCTGCAGGCGCTGGCGCTGTACAAGCCGGTGGTGGGCATGCAGGGTGCCGCCTACTACTACTACAAACTGCCGCACAACAAGGTCAACGACTGGCTGGTCGCGCAGCACTTCAAGCGCTACAAGTCGCCGCCGGACTTCTTCACCTGCCAGGGCTTCGCCGAGGCGCAGGCCATCGTCGACGCGCTGCGCAAGGCCGGCTCGACCTCGACCCCGGCGCTGATCAAGGCGCTGGCCGGACTGCGCTTCGAGTCGCCCAAGGGCGAGATCTACATCCGCCCGCAGGACCACCAGGCGATGCAGGACATGTACCACTTCGAGGTCGCGCTCGACCCGGCCGCGACCTTCAGCGGCGGCGTCACGCTGAAGCTGGTGAAGGTGATCCACGCCAGCCAGATGCACGTGCCGATCGAAAACCAGCATGGCTGATGCGGCACCCGCGATCGAGGCGCGCGACCTGAGCGTGCGCTTCGGCGGCAACCTCGCGGTCAACGGCGTGTCGTGCGCGCTCGCGCGCGGCACGCTGACCGCGATCGTCGGTCCGAACGGCGCCGGCAAGACGACCCTGTTCAACCTGCTGTCGGGACAGGTGCGCGCCAGCGCCGGCAGCATCCACCTGTTCGGGCGCGACATCACCGCGCTGTCGGCGCCGCGTCGCGCGGCGCTGGGAATCGGGCGCGCGTTCCAGCTCACGACCCTGTTCCCGGCGCTCAGCGTGCTCGACAACGTGCGCCTGGCGCTGGCGCCGCAGCGCCAGCGCAGCTGGCGCATGTGGCAGATCGCGCGCCACGACGGGCAGCTCGTCGAGCAGGCGCGGCACTGGCTGCGGCGCACCCAGCTGCTGCACCGCGGCGACGAACCGGCGGCGCAGCTTTCGCACGGCGACCAGCGCAAGCTGGAGGTGGCGATGCTGCTGGCGATGCGCCCGCGCGTGTTCATGTTCGACGAACCCACCGCGGGCATGAGCGTCGACGAGGTGCCGGTGATCCTGGGCCTGATCGCCGAGATCAAGTCCGACCCCGACAACACGGTGCTGCTGGTCGAACACAAGATCCAGGTGGTCAACCGCCTGGCCGACCGCATCCTGGTGCTGCACAACGGCGAACTGCTGGCACAGGGGGACCCGGCCACCGTGATGGAATCCGAACTCGTGCGCGACGCCTATCTCGGACGCCGGAGCCCGTCATGAATCTGCTGCAACTGCAGGATGTGCATACGCACATCGGCAAGTACCACATCCTGCACGGAGTCGACCTCGAGGTCGAGCAGGGGCGCATCGGCGTGCTGCTCGGGCGCAACGGCGCCGGCAAGAGCACCACGCTGCGCACCATCATGGGCCTGTGGCGCGCCAGCTCCGGCAGCGTGCGCTTCGACGCGCAGGACATCACGCGCCGCGCCACGCCGGACATCGCGCGCGGCGGAATCGGCTACGTGCCCGAGGACATGGGCATCTTCTCCACGCTGAAGGTGCGGGAGAACATGCTGCTGGCGGCCCGCAGCGGACCGATGGACGAGTCCAGGCTGGAGTGGATCTTCGGGCTGTTCCCGGCGCTGAAGAAATTCTGGGACACCCCCGCCGGCGCGCTGTCCGGCGGGCAGAAGCAGATGCTGGCCATCGGGCGCGCGCTGATCGAGCCGCGGCGCCTGCTGCTGATCGACGAACCGACCAAGGGCCTGGCGCCCGCGGTGATCCAACACATGATCGACGCCCTGCTCGAACTCAAGCGCAACGCCATCACGGTGCTGCTGGTGGAACAGAACTTCCATTTCGCCAGGTCCCTCGGCGACACCGTGCACATCCTGGACGACGGCAAGGTCGTGCATCGCGCGAGCATGGCCGAACTCGTCGACGACGAGGCGACGCAGCGCCGCCATCTCGGGCTCGGCCTGGGCGCGCACCAATGAAGACGCCCCGCTGGAGCGCGGACTCGCTGACCTGGGTTCCGCTGGTACTGATCGCGCTGTTCGGGATCTCCGGCATCCCCTGGTCGACCTGGATCACGCTGACCGTGGCCGGACTCGGCATGGGCATGATGGTGTTCGTGATGGCCACCGGGCTGACCCTGAGTTTCGGCTTGATGGACGTGCTCAACCTCGGCCACGGCGCGCTGATCGCGATCGGCGGGTTCATCGGCGCCACCGTGGTCACCGGGCTGGAACTCGGCGTCTGGCCTGCCCTGCCGTGGCTGCACTGGCACCCCGGCACGACGTGGCAGGCGGGCGCCGGCGCGGCCGCCATCGGCGCCGCGCTCGGCGCGCTGGCCGGGGCCGCCTTGTGCCGTGCGCGCCGCGGTGCGCGCGGCGCGGCGCGCACCGCCTGGTGCATCGCCGGCCTGGCGCTGGCCGGCACGCTGGCCGGCGCGTTGCTGGGCCGGCAGCTGGGCGCCGCGCACGCGGCGTCGGCGGCGCGGCTGGCCGACCTGGGAGTCGTCGCATCGGGCTTCGTCGCCGCCTTCGTCGTGCTGGCGCTGCTCGGCGTGGTGTTCGAGTACCTGTTCATCCGACCGGTGTACCGCGACCCGTTGCGGCAGATCCTGGTCACGGTCGGCGCCTCCTACCTGATCGCCGAACTGCTGAAGGCCATCTGGGGCTCCGGCGACGTGTCGATGGGCATGCCGGCCAGCCTGGTCGGCGGGCTGCAGCTCGGAGGCGTGGTGATCGAGAAGTACCGCCTGCTGGCCGCCGGATTCGGGCTGCTGGTGTACCTGGCGCTGCAGGCACTGGTGCACCGCACCCGCGTCGGGCTGCTGATCCGCGCCGGGGTCGAGAACGTCGAGATGGTGCAGGCGCTGGGCTACCGCGCGCGCCTGCTGTTCCTCGCCGTGTTCGTCGGCGGCGCCGCGCTGGCCGGGCTCGGCGGTGCGATGTGGGGCCTGTACCAGGGTCAGGTCGGCGCCGGCATGGGCGCGCAGATGCTGGTGCTGATCATCATCGTGGTCATCATGGGCGGACTGGGCTCGATCAGCGGCTGCCTGTACGCGTCGGTGCTGGTCGGGTTGCTGTCGAACTACACGACCTACATCGTTCCCCAGGTCTCGCTGTTTTCCAGCATCGGGCTGATGGTCGCGGTGCTGCTGCTGTGGCCGCGCGGCCTGGTTCCCGTGCGATGAGGTCCTCGTCCATGTCCCCGTCCCCGTCCGCGTCCCCTTCCCTGCTTTCGCGCTGGCTCAGCGCCGATCCCCCGCGCAGCCGCGCGCTGGCCGCGCTGCTCGTGCTGATCGCCGTCGCGCTGGCCCTGGCTCCCTTCCTGTTCCCCGGCACCATCGCCTACCGCACCTGCTCCGACATCTGCGTGTTCCTGATCCTGGCCGCCAGCTACGACATGCTGCTGGGCTATGCGTCGATCGTGTCGTTCGCGCACGGCATGTTCTTCGGCATCGGCGCCTACGGCGTGGCCATCGCGCTGCAGCGCCTGGGCAGCGGCTGGGGCGCCATCGGCGTAGGGCTGGCCGCCGCCATCGCCATGTCCGTGCTGCTGGCGTTGCTGATCAGCGTGCTGTCGCTGCGCGTGAAGAACCTGTTCTTCGCGATGGTCACGCTGGCCGTCGCCAGCGCCTTCTCGATCACCGTGTCGAAGATGTACTCGATCACCGGCGGCGAGGACGGCCTGACCCTGAACCTGCCGCGGGCCATCTCCCCGGTATGGAACGGGCCCCGCCTGCACGGTTTCGACATCATCGGCTGGCTCGGCGGGAACGCGCCGGGCTTTCATCTGCACTTCGGCGGCGCCACGGTGCTGTACTACATCCTCTACGCCGCGGCGCTGCTGCTGTTCCTGCTGATGCTGCGCATCGTCAACTCGCCGTTCGGGCTGGTGCTGCAGGCGATGCGCGAGAACGCCTTCCGCGCCGAGGCGCTGGGCTACCGCACGGTGCGCTACCTGGCCGCCGACAACTGCATCGCCGCCACCATCGCCTGCATCGCCGGCGCGCTGTACGCGCTGTCGCTGCAGTACGTCAGCGTCGGCCAGACGCTGTCCTTCGACGTGATGATCGACATCCTGCTGATGACCGTCATCGGCGGCATGGGCACGCTGTACGGCGCGGTGATCGGATCGGCGCTGCTGGCGGTGGCGAGCTCCTACCTGCAGAACCTGCTGGGCGTCGCGCATGCCACATGGCTGGGGCACGTGCCGGTGCTCGGAGCCCTGCTCGGCGGCGAGCGCTGGCCCTTCTGGCTCGGGCTGCTGTTCGTGCTGAGCGTGTACTTCTTCCCGCGCGGCATCGTCGGCCAGTTGCGCGCCTGGGCTGCCCCGCGCCGGGTCAGCGCGCCAGCGGCAGGTACAGCGACTCCTTGATCTCCTCCATCACGATCAGACTGCGCGACTCGGCGGCCCCCGGCAGGCGCTTGAGGATGTTGCCGAGCAGGCTGCGGTATTCGCGCATGTCGCGCAGCCGGAACTTCAGCAGGTAGTCGAACTCCCCCGACACCAGGTGGCATTCCAGCACCTCGGGCATGAGCAGCAGTTCCTCGCGCACGGTGTCGAACACGTCGGCGCCCTTGGCCACCAGCTTGATCTCCACGAACACCAGCAGGGGCTTGTCCAGCGCCGCCGGCGACACCGTCGCGGCGTAGCCGGTGATCACGCCGTCGCGCTCCAGGCGCCGCACCCGCTCCGCGCACGGCGACGTGGTGAGCCCGACCCGGGACGCCAGTTCGGTGATGGCGATGCGCCCCTCGCGTTGCAGGATGTCCAGGATCTTGCGGTCGATGCGGTCGAGCTGGTGTTTTTCGCGTTCCATGGCTTCCGGGCGATCGGTTCACAGGGAAATTTCCTGCGATAGTGCCACAAAACGATCCATATTCCTGACGACTTGCTCCTACAGTCGCCGCCATGACGCAGTGTGCGGGAGATCGGCGATGAAAGTCATGGTTCTGGGATCCGGCGTGGTGGGAGTCACCACCGCCTACTACCTCGCGCGAGCGGGAGCTCAGGTCAGCGTGCTGGACCGCGCCGCCGGCGCGGCACTGGAGACCAGCTACGCCAACGCCGGCCAGGTCTCGCCCGGCTATTCGACGCCGTGGGCGGCCCCCGGGATCCCGCTGAAGGCGCTGAAGTGGATGTTCCAGCGCCACGCCCCGCTGGCCATCCGCCCGGACGGCTCGCTGTGGCAGCTGCGCTGGATGCATTCGATGCTGCGCAACTGCACCGCGTCGCGCTATGCCGTCAACAAGGAACGCATGATGCGCGTGGCCGAGTACAGCCGCGACTGCCTGCGCGAGCTGCGCGCCGAGACCGGCATCGAGTACGAGCAGCGCAGCGCCGGCACGCTGCAGGTGTTTCGCGACCCCGCGCAGTTCGATGCCGCGCAGCGCGACATCGCAGTGCTGCGCGAGTGCGGGGTCGAGCACCGGCTGGTGCAGCGCGACGAGCTGGAAGACATCGAGCCCGCGCTGGCGGGCGCGCGCCACCGCCTGGTCGGCGGACTGCAGCTGCCCGGCGACGAGACCGGCGACTGCCGCATGTTCAGCGTCGAGCTGGCGCGCCGCGCGCAGCAGCTCGGCGTGCGCTTCGAGTTCGCGCGCCAGGTGCAGGCGCTGCGGGCCGACGCGCGACGCATCACCGGGGTGCTGGCCGACGGCGAGCTGCTGCAGGCCGACGCCTACGTGCTGGCCTTCGGCAGCTACTCGCGCGCGTTGCTGCTGCCGCTGGGAATCGGTCTTCCGGTGTATCCGGTGAAAGGCTACTCGCTGACCGTCCCGCTGCTCGACGAGGCGCTGGCGCCGCGCTCGACCGTGCTCGACGAGACCTACAAGATCGCCATCACGCGCTTCGACCGTCGCATCCGCGTCGGCGGCATGGCCGAGCTCGCCGGCTTCGACCTGCGCCTGAACCCGCGCCGGCGCGCCACGCTGGAAATGGTCACCGGCCAGCTGTTCCCCGGCGGCGACCTCGGCGCCGCGGAATTCTGGACCGGGCTGCGCCCGATGACCCCGGACGGCACGCCGCTGCTGGGGCCGACGCGCTACGCCAATCTGCTGCTCAACACCGGCCACGGCACGCTGGGCTGGACCATGGCCTGCGGCAGCGCGCGCATCGTCAGCGACCAGCTGCTGGGCCGGCGCACCGACATCGAGGCCCGCGACCTCGCGCTCGACCGCGGCGCCTCGTCGGGCCCGGCACGACATCCCGGGCGCGCCCTGCCGGCCTGAGCCCGGCGCGGCAAACCCATGCCATCAAGGCGGGGCCCGACGGTGCACACCCGGGCCGCGGGTGGTCGGGCTACCGCAGCTCGGGAATGTCGTAGACAAGCAGCTCGATGGAGTCGTCGTCCCGCTCGTGGACTTCCAGGGCCTGGTTGACCAGGTCGTCCAGGTTCTGCAGTTCGTCCAGGGCCACGCGAAACAATCTGATCTGCCGATCCAGGTCCATGACACGCGAGGAGTTCAGGCACACGAGGCCTGCATGAATGTCGCGCCTCGCATGTTCCCCGCCGAGTCTTCCGGGACCGCCCCCGCGAAAGTCAGTCGAGTTGTGGGTGACAAGCGTGAAGTCGCCAACGATCACGTGCTCCATGAGCTGCCAATCCTTGCAGCCAGCCCAGCCCCGGTCGCGCACACATGTGGACTCGACGTGCCCCGCATCGACGGCCATCCGGACGAGCTCCGGTGTGAGGCACTCATCGATGAGAAGCCGAAAATTCATGCAGGGTCCGAGCGTCTCAGGATGCGCACCGTACGAGGTCTGAGCTCCGGATCCAGATCCGCCACGCGACGCGGGCGGCCTCGGCGAGGGTGAATCCGGTGGTGGATCGTCGCGGCCCGGATATGCGCCTCGGTGAGGAAGGGGTAGGACGCCTTCAGGCGATCCATGGTGATGCCCGCGGTCAGAGAGCCCAGCACCATGTCGACCGGCACCCGTGTGCCTGCGAACACCGGCGCTCCGCCCATGATGTCGGGATCCGTCGTCACCAGCGCACTCGCTTGAGCGACCTCCTCGGCACGAGCCAGCGTTTCCTGCAGGCAGGGCCACACGTCGACAACCAGCGCCTTGCGTTCGATCTTCCAGTCGACGGCGTCCAGCCAGACCCAGCCGAGGGCGTCGCTGTCCGCCTGGAGACGCTCGATCCGGGCCATGAGTTCCTCGAGGACCCCGCGCCTGGCGCCTGCGAGCAGCAGGTCCTCATGGGCGAAGTAGAACCTTGCGAAAACCGCACCCAGCAGTGTGAACCGTCGATGGCTTCCCTGCTGCTCGAACAGGCTCTCCGGCACAAGGTGTTCGTCCACGACCCGATTCATCTGACGGTCTGTCAGGCCGGCCATGAATGCGGCCTCTGCCGTAGGAATGAAGCGCTTCGGGGGCATTTCAAGAATTCTTCCGATATATTGGAAGAATTATAAGCCCGCAGGCGCCCGGACGGGTATCCGCCGCACCCGAATGCGCAGGTGCCGCTTGGCTCAGGAGCCTGGGCGCCAGAGGCCGAGCCTGCTAGCCG
>JAKAXL010000080.1 GCA_021816585.1 Pseudomonadota bacterium
GCGCCGCCCGATGCGGCGGCGCCGGGCCGGGCGGCCACGCGTCGAGTCACGAATTCCATTTTACCAACTCAAGTTACAAATCATCGGCGCCACCGTGCCGGCGTCACCCGCCGACGCGCGCGGCCCAGGCGCGCGAAGGCGCCTGGCGGCGTCGGCGCTCATTCCTGCGAGGCCGCATCGACGATCAGCGCGGCCAGCGCGCGCCGTCCCTCGCCGACCAGGATGTTGTAGGTGCGGCAGGCCGCCGCGGTGCTCATGACCTCGAATCCGATGCCGCGCTGGATCAGTGCGCGCAGCAGCGCCGGCGCCGCGAAGCGCTGGCGTTCTCCGGTGCCGACGATGACCACCTCGGGTTCGAATTCGAGCAGGCGCGCGAAGTCCTGCTCCGTCAGCTCCGCGAAGCCGTTCTCGGCCCACGGCGCAGGCGGGGTGTCGCTTCCCAGGCGGATGCCCTGCTGGTAGCGCACGTGGTTGACCTCGACGAATCCGGGTCCGTGCGCGCTGACGGTGAAGGCGGCCTGGTTGTTCTCAGCTTGGAATTTCATCGCGGCTTCGGTTGGGGCGCCGGCGGCGCCCGCAGGGCCGGCGCGGCGTGCGCCGCGGCAGCAGGTACATTATAGGATTCGCGCCCCGGTCGACACGCGCCCGGGGGGATGGCGGGGTCTGCGGGCCCCGGCGGGGCGGCCCGGCGCGGCGCGCCCCGCGAGCAACCGGCGCAGCCTGGCGGCGCGCCAAGGCGGGAAGATTTCATGGCGACGCGGGAATTTCGCAAGTCCGACAAGCTGGCGGATGTCTGCTACGACATCCGCGGACCGGTGCTGGACAAGGCCCGGCAGATGGAAGAGGAAGGGCAGCGCATCATCAAGCTCAACATCGGCAATCTGGCCGTGTTCGGCTTCGACCCTCCCGACGAGATCGTGCAGGACATGATCCGCAACCTCCCCGCGGCCGCCGGCTACACCGACTCGAAGGGGCTGTTCGCTCCGCGCAAGGCGATCCAGCAATACACCCAGGAAAAGGGCATCGCCGGGGTCGAGATCGCCGACGTGTTCCTCGGCAACGGGGCCTCCGAGCTGATCGCCATGAGCATGAACGCGCTGCTCAACAACGGCGACGAGGTGCTGCTGCCGGCGCCCGACTACCCGCTGTACACCGCGGTGGTGTCGTTGTCGGGCGGACGCCCGGTGCACTACATGTGCGACGAGCAGAGCGACTGGCTGCCCGACCTCGACGACATCCGGCGCAAGATCACCCCCAACACGAAGGCGCTGGTGGTGATCAACCCGAACAACCCGACCGGCGCGCTGTATCCGCGCGAGATGCTGCTGGAGCTGGTGGAGATCGCGCGCCAGCACCAGCTCATCGTGTTCGCCGACGAGATCTACGACAAGACCCTGTTCGACGGCAACACCCACACCAGCATCGCGTCGCTGGCCGACGACGTGCTGTTCCTGACCTTCAACGGGCTGTCCAAGAACTACCGCTCCTGCGGCTACCGCGCCGGCTGGATGGTGGTGTCGGGCAACAAGCGCCAGGCACACGACTACATCGAGGGCCTGGGCATGCTGGCGTCGATGCGCCTGTGCGCGAACACGCCGGGGCAACTGGCCATCCAGACCGCCCTCGGCGGCTACCAGAGCATCAAGGACCTGATCGCGCCCAACGGCCGGCTGACCCGCCAGCGTGATCTCGCCTACGACCTGCTGACGCAGATCCCGGGGGTCAGCGTGGTCAAGCCGAAGGCCGCGCTGTACATGTTCCCGCGCCTGGACCCGAAGATCTACCCGATCGTCGACGACCAGCAGTTCGCCTTCGACCTGCTGGCCCAGGAACGCGTGCTGATCGTGCAGGGCACCGGTTTCAACTGGCCTCGACCCGACCATTTCCGGTTGGTGTTCCTGCCCAACGCGGACGATCTGGGCGAGGCCATCGGGCGCATTGCGCGCTTTCTCGACCGCAGTCGTCGCAGCCTGGTCGCAGCCGCCTGAACCCCGGCGCCGCTACTCCGTTCTCGCAGGCCCGCCGCGTGGCGACGGGCCCGCACTCGTCTTGCCAACCATCGTCAACCATGAAAGCCATGCGCATCGCCTTGCTCGGCGCCGGAACCGTCGCGTCGGGAGTGGTCCGGGTCCTGCGGCGCAACCAGGACGAGCTTTGCCGACGCGCCGGACGCGGCATCGAGGTCGTCGCGGTGGCCGCGCGCAATGCCGAGCGGGCGCGCGCGTCGCTGGGCGACGAGCTGGCGCTGACCGACGACTTCATGGCCCTGGCCACGCGCGAGGACGTGGACATCGTGGTCGAACTGATGGGCGGCATCGAGCCGGCCGGCGAGCTGGTGCTGGCGGCCATCCGCGCCGGCAAGCATGTGGTCACCGCCAACAAGGCCCTGCTGGCGCTGCGG
The DNA here is from genome assembly GCA_021816585.1 of Pseudomonadota bacterium. GTDB lineage: Bacteria > Pseudomonadota > Gammaproteobacteria > Burkholderiales > Burkholderiaceae_C > Thiomonas_A. Next base: position 2,402 of record JAKAXL010000080.1, read on the forward strand.
GGCAACGAGATCTTCGCCGCGGCGCAGGCGCACGGCGTGATGGTGGCCTTCGAGGCCGCGGTGGCCGGCGGCATCCCGATCATCAAGGCGGTGCGCGAGGGCCTGGCGGCCAACCGCATCGAGTGGGTGGCCGGGATCATCAACGGCACCACCAACTTCATCCTTTCGGCGATGCGCGACAAGGGCGTGGACTTCGCCACCGCGCTGGCCGAGGCGCAGCGCCTGGGCTATGCCGAAGCCGATCCGACCTTCGACATCGACGGCGTCGACGCCGCGCACAAGATCACCATCCTGTGCGCGATCGCGTTCGGCGTGCCGGTGCAGTTCGAGCGCGTGCACGTGCAGGGAATCCGCGAGCTGGAGATCGCCGACATCCGCTATGCCGAGCAGCTCGGCTACCGCATCAAGCTGCTGGGGATCACGCGTCATGTCGGCCACGGCATCGAGTTGCGCGTGCACCCGACGCTGATCCCGGCGAAGCGCCTGGTGGCCAATGTGGAGGGCGCGATGAACGCGGTGGTGGTGCAGGGCGACGCGGTCGGCACGACCCTGTTCTACGGCAAGGGCGCGGGCTCCGAGCCCACCGCGTCGAGCGTGATCGCCGACCTCGTCGACATCACGCGGCTGCATACCGCGGATCCCGGGCACCGGGTGCCGCACCTGGCCTTCCAGCCGGGCGCGCTGGCCGACACGCCGATCCTGCCGATGAGCCAGGTGCGCACCTCGTACTACCTGCGCATCCACGTGCGCGACGAGGCCGGGGTGCTGGCCGAGATCACCCACATCCTGGCCGAGCACGGCATGTCGATCGACGCGCTGCTGCAGCGTCCGTCGGGCGAGAACGACCAGCACACCGACGTCATCCTGCTGACCCACGAGACCCTGGAGCAGCGCATGGACGATGCCCTCGAACGCATCCAGGCGCTCGACACCGTGCTCGCCCCCGTCGTGCGCCTGCGCAAGGAAGAACTCCGATGAATGGAACAGCCCCCACGCTCGCTTCGCTCGCTGCCCCCCGAGGGGGCGCAGGCCTCCCTTGGGGCGGCCCGGCGGGAGACCTGCATGGAACGACCCCCACGCTCGCTTCGCTCGCTGCCCCCCGAGGGGGCGCAGGCCTCCCTTGGGGCGGCCCGGCGGGAGACCTGACATGAACTACCTGAGCACCCGCGGCGGCGCGCCGCAAGCCGGTTTCGACGAGATCCTGCTCGAGGGCCTGGCCCCGGACGGCGGCCTGTACCTGCCGGAGCGCTATCCGCACCTGGACCTGGAGCAGCTGCGGCGCATGCAGGGCCTGCCGTACGCGGAGCTGGCCTTCGAGGTGCTGCAGCCCTTCCTCGCGCCGATGCCGCCGCAGCAGCTGCGTGAAATGCTGCGCGCCACCTACACCGCGCAGGCCTTCGGCAGCGACGACATCATCCGGCTGCAGCCGCTGGATGCGCAGCTGGGCCTGCTGGGGGTGTCGCAGGGTCCGACGCTGGCCTTCAAGGACATGGCCATGCAACTGCTCGGGCGCCTGTTCGAGCAGGCGCTGCAGGCGCGCGGCAGCGAGCTCAACATCGTCGGCGCGACCTCCGGCGACACCGGCAGCGCGGCCGAGTACGCGATGCGCGGGCGCCGCGGCATCCGCGTGTTCATGCTGTCGCCGTTCGGGCGCATGAGTCCGTTCCAGACGGCGCAGATGTACAGCCTGGACGAGCCGAACATCCACAACATCGCGGTGCAGGACGTGTTCGACACCTGCCAGGACATGGTCAAGGCGGTGTCCGGCGACCTCGAGTTCAAGCGCCGCTGGCACATCGGCACCATCAACTCGATCAACTGGGCGCGCGTCGCGGCGCAGGTGGTGTATTACTTCGCCGGCTACCTGCGCAGCGTGCGCAAGGTCGGCGATCCGCTGGACGTGGCGGTGCCGTCGGGCAACTTCGGCAACATCCTGGCCGCCCACGTGGCGCGCCAGATGGGCCTGCCGCTGCGCCGGCTGGTGCTGGCGACGAACGAGAACGACGTGCTCGACGAATTCCTGCGCACCGGGGTCTACCGGCCGCGCGCCGCGGCGCAGACGCGGCAGACCTCGAGCCCGTCGATGGACATCTCCAAGGCCTCGAACTTCGAACGCTACGTGTTCGACATGCTGGGGCGCGACGCGGTGCGCACGCGCGATCTGTTCGAGCGGCAGCTGGCGAGCCAGGGCAGCTTCGACCTGTCGGCCGACCCCGCGTTCGCGCGCATGCGCGAAGGCATGGTCTCCGGTCGCAGCGACCATGCCACCCGCGTGCGCACCATCCGCGAAGAGTGGGAACGCAGCGGCGTGCTGATCGATCCGCACACCGCCGACGGCGTCGCGGTGGCGCGGCGCAACCTGGAGCCTGGCGTGCCGATGCTGGTGGTGGAGACCGCGCTGCCGGCCAAGTTCGAGTCGACCATCCGCGAGGCCGTGGGGCGCGAGCCGCAGCGCCCCGAATCGGCACGCGACATCGAGCTGCGGCCGCAGCACTTCGTGGTCATGCAGCCCGACGTGGAGGCGCTGAAGGCCTACATCGCCGAACACGCCGGCAGCGCCGCCGCGGCCTGAGGGACCCACCGACCGTGTACGTCGCAGGCTTCGTCGGGCGCTCGGGAAGCGGCAAGACCACGCTGATCGAGGCGCTGCTGGGCGAGTTCGCGCTGCGTGGGCTGCGCGCGTCGGTGATCAAGCACGCCCACCACGGCTTCGAGATCGACCGCGAAGGCAAGGACTCGTGGCGCCATCGCAAGGCCGGGGCCTACGAGGTGCTGGTCGCGTCGCCGCACCTGCTGGCGCTGCAGCGCGAGACCCGCGAGCCACGCGAGTACGATCTGCACGATCTGCTGCGCCGCCTGGACCCGGTCGACTGGGTGCTGGTGGAGGGTTTCAAGCACGCGCCGATCCCGCGCATCGAGGTGTGGCGCGCGTCGGTGTCGCCCACGCCGCTGCTCGCGGGCGATCCCGGCCTGGTCGCGCTGGCCGGCGACGGCGAGTCGCCGGGAGGTCTCGGCGAGGTCCCCATGCTCGACCTGCGCCAGCCGCGCGCGATCGCCGAATGGCTGCTCAGCCACCGTGAACGTTTCGAGATTGCCGATGTCCCAAGCCAACGCTGAGATGCTGGAAGTCGATGCCGCGCTGCAGTTGCTGCTGCGCCAGGCCGCCGTGACGGGTGCGGCGCAGACCGTGCCGATCGAGCAGGCGCTCGGACGCGTGCTGGCGCAGGACCTGCCCAGCCCGATCGACGTGCCGGGCATGGACAACAGCCAGATGGACGGCTACGCGGTGCGCAGCGCCGATGTCGGAGCGTCCGGCACGCGCCTGAGCGTGACGCAGCGCATCGCGGCCGGGCAGGTGGGCCGCGCGCTCGGCCCCGGCGAGGCGGCGCGCATCTTCACCGGCGCGCCGATTCCGCCCGGCGCGGATGCCGTGGTGATGCAGGAGCAATGCCAGGAGAGCGACGGGCAGGTGCGCATCGACCATGCGCCGCGACCCGGCGAATGGGTGCGCCCGCGCGGTTTCGACGTGCGCAGCGGCGGCGTGGTGCTGCAGCGCGGCCGCAGGCTGCGTCCGCAGGACATCGGGCAGGCGGCCTCGGTGGGCGTGGCCGCTGTGCAGGTGGCGCCGCGCCCGCGCGTGGCGCTGCTGTGCACCGGCGACGAGCTGGCGATGCCCGGGCAGGCGCTGCGTCCGGGAGGGGTCTACAACAGCAACCGCTACATGCTGCGGGCCATGCTCGAGGCGCTGGGTTGCGAGGTCGGCGACCTCGGCCAGGTGGCCGACACGCTCGCCGCCACGCGCGACGCGCTGCACGCGGCGGCGCGCAGCCACGACCTGGTGCTGAGCTCCGGCGGCATGTCGGTGGGCGGCGAGGATCATGTGCGTCCGGCGGTCGAGTCGCAGGGGCAACTGGCGCACTGGCGCATCGCGATGAAGCCGGGGCGGCCGCTGGCCTTCGGCGCCATCCGGCGCGACGACGGCGGCAGCGCGCACTTCATCGGGCTGCCGGGGAACCCGGTCTCCAGTTTCGTCACCTTCGCGTTGTTCGTGCGCCCCTTCGTGCTGGCGCTGCAGGGGGCTTCGGCGCTGCAGCCGCAGTCGATGCTGCTGCCCAGCGCCAGCGCCTGGCCGCGCGCCGATCGCCGGCGCGAATTCCTGCGCGCGCGCCTGGATGCGCAGGGGCGCGTCGAGTTGTATCCGGAACAGAACTCCGCGGTGCTGAGCTCGACGGTGTGGGGCGACGGGCTGGTCGACAATCCGGCCGGCCATGCCTTCGCGGCCGGGGACGCGGTACGATTCATTCCCTTTTCCGGACTGCTCGCCTGAGGCGGGCGGGCGCCAGCAGCACGATGCAGACCGTCATCCGTTATTTCGCCAGCGTGCGCGAGGCCATCGGCGTGGCCAGCGAAACCGTCGAGCTTCCCGACGACGTGCGCACGCTGGGGCAGGCCCGCGCGTGGCTGGCCGGGCGCAGCGAGCGCCACGCCGCGGCGCTGGGCGGGCAGCGCACGCTGCGCATGGCCTGCGACCACGTCATGGCCGACGCCGACGCCCCGTTGCGCGGCGGCGCCGAACTGGCGTTCTTTCCCCCGGTGACCGGGGGTTGAGCCCGCGAGTGCGGGCATCCAGCAAGCGGAGTGCGGCGATGTTCCAGGTTCGCATCCAGTCCGAAGCCTTCGACACCGCGGCCGAGACCCGGCGCATGCGCGCGGGTCGCGTCGACATCGGCGCGCTGGTGGTGTTCGAGGGCATCTGCCGCGACCACGCGCCGGGAGCCGGGGAGCGGCCGGTGCAGTCGCTCGAGCTCGAGCATTACCCGGAGATGACCCGCGCCAGCATCGAGCGCATGGTCGACGAGGCGCGCGCGCGCTGGCCGCTGCAGGCGGCCGTGGTGGTGCATCGGGTCGGGCTGCTGCAGCCGGGCGATCCGATCGTGCTGGTGGCGGTGGCCAGCAGCCATCGCCACGACGCCTTCGAGGCCTGCGCGTTCCTGATGGACTACCTGAAGACCCAGGCCCCGCTGTGGAAGAAGGAAGCCACCGCGGCCGGCGCGCAATGGGTCGACGCGCGCGAATCCGACGATGCCGCGCTGCAGCGCTGGGGCATCGACTCGACCAACCGCCAGGCCTGAGCGGACGGGCGGCGCGGCCGGACCGCCGCGGCTCAGACCCCGGCGAGTCGCGCCAGCACGCGGGCCCAGCCGCGCAGCCGCGATCCGCTCCCGCGCCAGCCCAGCCAGAGCAGCCAGCCGCGGCGCAGCCAGCGCCAGGCGCCGCGCGGGCGCCACAGCAGCAGCAATCCGGCCAGGCCGGCGCCGAGCGCGGCATGCTCGCGCAGCAGCGCGGCGATGCCGCGGCCCAGCCCCTGCAGGTGCTGCGCGGTCGACATCACGCCCTCGACCTCCTGCAGCACGGCCAGGCATTCGGCGCGCTGCTGCTCGATGCGCAGTTGCAGGCGCTGCTTGCGCAGCAGCAGGTTCAGCGATTCAGGGTCCACGGCGTTCCCCGGAGCGGCCCGGCCGCACCCTGTCCTGAAGCGCGCGACGGTCGCGCTCGAGTTCGGCCAGGCTGGCCGAGAACAGCTCGCTGCCCGACGCCCACGCGCGCGCCGCGATGCCGGCAGCGCCGACGCCCAGCAGCAGTGCGATCACGGTGGCCAGTCCCAGGCCGAGCTGGCGGTGCGTGTCCCACAGCGCGACGGTCAGCCAGATCAGCGCGAACACCAGCGCGAAACCCAGCAGCAGCGCCGCCAGCACGGTGCCCAGCAGCAGCCGCGCCAGGCGCAGCTTTTCCTGCTGCAGTTCGAGTCCGAGCAGCTCCAGCCGGGTCTGCGCGCTCTGCAGCAGCAGGTCCAGGCGCTGGCGCAGCCCGGCGCCTGTGCCGAACAACGGGCTCACGGTCGCGGGCCCGTCAGCGGCGGCCGATCAGCAGCCCGAGCAGGAAGGCCACGCCGGCGGTGGCGCCGATGGACTTCCACGGGTTGTCGTGCACGTAGTCGTCGGTGGCGCGGGCGACCTCCTTGCCGCGCTCGAGCATGTCGGCCTCGAGGTCGGAGAGCTGCGCGCGCAGCGTGCCCAGGCGCTGGCCGAGGCGCGCGCGCACGTCGGCGATGCGCTCGCCGGCCTGGCTGGCGGTGAGGTTCATCAGTTCCTCGGCGTCCGACGCGACCTCGCGCAGGTCGGCCACCAGCTTGTCGGTGGCGCGCGTGCCTTCGGCGGCGGCTTCGAGGGTGCTTGCGATCTTGGCCATGGTGGCTACTCCTGGTGGTTGGAATTCGGGCGGACAGAACGGGCGGACAGGACGGGCGGACAGGAACCATGCGCGTGGCGCGGCTGGCTGTCCAAGCTTAAACGCAAGCCGGGCAGGCGTGCAGCCGCAGGCGCCTGGCTCCCTGCCGGGATCATGCCATCGGAAGCCGCGCAGCGGGATGGACCTGGATCAAATCCCACGACCGGCCGGCCGGGCCCGCCGGCGCCTGGGGGGGGCGCGGACCTTGAAAACCTCGCCACGCTCCGCATCTTCTGCGGGTACTCACGGAGAAATCCATGCGATTCGACAAACTGACCACGCAGTTCCAGGAGGCCCTCGGCGACGCCCAGTCCCTC
>JAKAXL010000081.1 GCA_021816585.1 Pseudomonadota bacterium
CAACTGCAGCAGCAGCGCGAAGCCCTGCTGCATACCTCGACGAGCGTGGCGCTGACGGCGCTGCCCAGCGATGTCGAACCCGCCGGCGCGCCGCCGGTCCACGACACCCGACTGAGCCTCGAATGCAGCTCCGGCGAGATCCACCTGGACAACCCGAACCTGCCGCAGACCCAGGCCTTCGCATGGAGCCCGCAGCTGTGCTCCACCCTGCGCCTGCACATCGCCCTCGACGGCCTCCAGCTCGAACGCGTCTACCCCGGGGCCTCGGGCCTCGCGGACTTCCTCGCCGAGTTCCGCGACGGCAGCCATGGCTTCGCCGCCGAGGACTTCGCGCAGCAGACTCCGCGCCTGCACGACCTGGGGGTGCGGCGGATCACCCTGCACTACCGCATCGACGGCGCCGCTGCCGTGCTGCGCACCGCCGACGCATTGCGCCGCGCCGAGGCACGCGATGCCGAGGTCTCGCGCGAGCTGAGCGAGCTGGAGCAGCAGCGCGCGCGATTGCTGCGCCCCAGCGGAGCCGCGCCAGCCGCGAACGGGCCGCCCGAGGAACCGCCTGCCGACGACCCGCGCCTGGGACTGCCCGCCAGCATCACGACCTGCCCCGAGACCGAGGCCGCGCAGGCGGGAGCGGCATGAAGCGGGGGCGACATGGAGCGGGGGCAACATAGAATGCCCGGGCAGATCCCGTGCAGCTCCCGATGCCCACTTCCAGCCTCCGCCGCCCCCTGCGTGCGCCCCTGCCCCTCCCGCTGCGCCGCGCCCTGCCGGCGCTGGCGCTGCTGCTGTGCTGCGCGAGCCTGCCCACGCATGCCGACGAACTGGGACAGGTCCGGCAACTGCAGGCCAGCGGCCGGCTCGAGCAGGCCTTGCACGACGTACGCCAACTGATCGAACGACGGCCGAAGGACCCGCAATACCGCGTCACGGAGGCGCTGATCCTGCAGCAGATGCACCGCGACACGCAGGCGATCGCGGTGCTGCATGCGCTGACCGTGGAGTATCCGGAACTGCCCGAGCCGCACAACAACCTGGCCGTGCTGTACGCCGCGCAGGGCGAGGACATGCTGGCGCTGGAGCAGTTGCGCATGGCCTTGCGCACCAACCCGGCCTACGCCACCGCGGCCTCCAACCTCGGAGACCTCTACCTGCGGCTGGCCGCCGATGCGTATCGCTCGGCCCTGTCCGGCAGCGGCGACCCGGCCGCGCAGGCGCACGCGCGCGCCCAGTTGCATCTGCTGCAGCCGCTGCAGCAGGTCGCCCCCAAGACCCCGCCCGCCGCGTCGCCGGCCCCCTGACACAGACCCTACCTGCCGGCCTGGCCGCCGGCGCGCCTTTGGAGATCGTCGATGCAACGCCCCCGCCACGCCTTCCTCTGCACCGGCTTCGGCCGCCGCCTGCTGCTCAAGCTGGGCCTGGCCGCCGCCGCGCTGCTGGCGCTGCCGCTGGCCCAGGCCGCGCCGGCCGCCGCGCCGCGCGTCGAACTGGTGACCAACATGGGGACGATCGTGCTGCAGCTCGACCCGAGCCGGGCACCGCTGACCGTGGCGAATTTCCTGCACTACGTGAAGCAGGGCTTCTACGACGGCACGGTGTTCCACCGGGTCATCCCCGGCTTCATGATCCAGGGCGGCGGCTACACCGCAAGCCTGCAGCAAAAGCCCACCGGCGCCCCGATTGCACTGGAAAGCCGCAACGGGCTGCGCAACCTGCGGGGCACCATCGCGATGGCCCGCACCAGCGACCCGAATTCCGCGACCTCGCAGTTCTTCATCAATCTGGTGAACAATCCCTCTCTCGACTACCCGCATCCCGACGGCTTCGGCTACGCGGTGTTCGGCGATGTCGTCTCGGGCATGAAGGTGGTGGATCGCATCGCCGCCGTGCCCACGCACACGGTAGGGCCGATGCAGAACGTGCCGGTCCAGCCGGTGCTGATCCGTTCCGCACGCGTGCTGCCCTGAGCAACCCGCATCCGCCGCCACCCCACTCCACACCCCCCCTACTGAGCGAGGACACGATCCATGGTCGAACTGCACACCAACAAGGGCGTCATCCGCCTGCGTCTCGATGCCGAGAAGGCGCCCAAGAGCACCGAGAACTTCCTCGCCTATGTGCGCAGCGGGCACTTCGACGGCACGATCTTCCACCGCGTGATCGACGGCTTCATGATCCAGGGCGGAGGTTTCGAGCCCGGCATGAAGCAAAAGCCCACGCAGGCCCCGATTGCCAACGAGGCAAACAACGGCCTGAAGAACAAGCGCTACACCATCGCGATGGCCCGCACCAACGACCCGCATTCGGCCACCGCGCAGTTCTTCATCAACGTCTCCGACAACGCCTTCCTCGACCACACCGCGCCGACGCCGCAGGGCTGGGGCTACGCCGTGTTCGGCGAGGTCGTCGAAGGCCAGGACGTGGTGGACGCGATCAAGGGCGTGAAGACCGGCAGCAAGGGCTTCCACCAGGACGTTCCCGCGGAAGACGTGGTCATCGAGAAGGCCGTCGAAGTCTGAAGTGGAGCGGGACCAGCCCTCGCGCTCGCAGCCTGCGCCACCCGCGGAGGGGGCGCAGCAGGCCTTGCGCAGCCTGCAGGCCCCGGCGCACTGGCGCAGGCTGGCGCTGGTGTCGGACCTGCACCTGGGCGCGCAGGCGCCGCGCACCACCGCCGGCTTCCTGCGCTGGCTGCGCGGCGAGGCCGCGCGCGCCGACGCGCTGCTGCTGCTCGGCGACGTGTTCGAGACCTGGATCGGCGACGACCTGCTGCAGCAGCAGCCGGCGGACGAGCACCATGAAGTCTGCGCCGCGCTGGCCGAACTGGGTTCGCGCGGCTGCTTCGTCGCGGTGCAGCGCGGCAACCGCGATTTCCTGCTCGACGGCGCTTTCTCCCGGCACTGCGGCGCGCGCCTGCTCGACGACCCCTGCCTGCTGGAACTGGGCGGGCAGCGCATCGTGCTCAGCCACGGCGATGCGCTGTGCATCGACGACCACGCCTACATGCGCTGGCGCGAGACCTGCCGCGACCCCGCCTGGCAGGCGCGGGTGCTGGCGCAGCCGCTGGCGCTGCGCCGCCAGCAGGCGGCCGCCGCGCGCGAGCAGAGCCGCCAGGCGCAGGCCGCGCAGCAGCCCTCGGACGCCGACCCTGCCGAGGCGAGGCGCTGGATGCTGCGCGAAGGCGCGAACTGGATGATCCACGGTCATACCCATCGCCCGCGCGAGCACTGGCAGGATGGGCAACTGCGCCAGGTGCTCAGCGACTGGGACCTCGACGACGCGGCGGCATCGCGCGCGCAGGTGCTGTGGCTGCGCCCGGCGCGCGCCTGGGTGCGGGTCGACCGCGAGACGCCCGCTACTTGACCAGCTTCTCGAAGCTGTCCTTGTCGAAGTGCTCGGTGCGCATCGCGTCGGCGGGCGCCTGTTGCGGCGGGCAGGCCCCACAGCGCTCGAGTTCACGCCACAGCAGCGCGATCTGGTGCTCGAGCTGCGCGGCATGGTCGACCAGTCCCAGCACCGCCTTGCTCAGCGGATCGTCGCCGTTCTGCGTCACCGCGTAGGCGGAAAAGCCCATGCGCGACGCCGCTTCCTCGCGTTGCTGCTCGCCCTGCTTGTCGATGATGCGAGCCGGGTTGCCGACCGCGGTCGCCCCCGCCGGAACCGCCTTGACCACGACGGCATTGGAGCCGATGCGCGCGCCGCGCCCCACCGTGAAACCGCCGAGCACCTTCGCTCCCGCGCCCACCACGACCTGTTCCTCGAGGGTCGGGTGGCGCTTGGCGCCCTTGTACAGCGAGGTTCCGCCCAGGGTCACACCCTGGTAGATGGTGCAGTCGTCGCCGATCTGCGCGGTCTCCCCGATCACCACCCCGAGACCGTGGTCGATGAACACGCGGCGGCCGATCTCGGCTCCCGGATGGATCTCGATCCCGGTGAGAAAGCGGCTCCAGTGGGAGATCCAGCGCGCCAGCCAGTGGTACCCGGACTTCCACAGCGCGTGCGCCAGCCTGTGCATGCCCAGCGCGTGCAGGCCGGGATAACAGGTCAGCACCTCCCAGCGCGAGCGGGCCGCGGGGTCGCGCTCGAGAATGACCTGGATATCTTCGCGCAGGGACCTGAACATGGGTGGGACGAGGCAGGAGGGGTCGCAACGCGGCCCGATGCGGCCGCGGACCCAGTGTATTGGAGCCGCGCGCGACGCGTCGGCGGCCCCGGCCCCCGTCAGGCGCGCGACTCGGTGTCGTCCCCGCCGCACTGCCGCGCCTGGCGCAGCGCGGCGTGGCAGATGCCGCGCAGGATCTGCACTTCCTGCCGGGTCAGCGCGGCGCGCGAGGCCAGGCGGCTCAGGCGCGGCATCAGGCGCCGCGGCGCCTGCGGATCCAGGTAGCCCAGCGCCAGCAGCGTGCGCTGCACATGCTCGAGCAGGCCTTCCACCTCGGCATGGGTCGCGGCGGCCTCCGCCGCGGGGCCGGGCGCCGCGTGCTCGAAGGCACCGATCGCCTTGCGCCATTCCCAGGCGACGATCTGCACCGCCTGTGCCAGGTTCAGCGACCCGTAGTCCGGCGAGGTCGGCAGGTTCAGCAGCGCATCGCAGCGCCACACCGTCTCGTTGTCCAGCCCGTAGCGCTCGCTGCCGAACACGAAACCCACGCGCCTGCGCTGCGCGGCCGCGGTGCGCGCCAATTCGGGCAACCACTGCGGGCCGTGCAGCGGCGGACCGAAGTCGCGCACCCGCGCCGACAGCGCCACCAGCAGGCCGCAGTCCCCGGCCACCTCGGCCAGCGTGTCGCCCTGGCGCGCGTCGCGCAGCACGTCGTCGGCTCCGCTGGCCATCGCCACCGCTTCCGGCTGGCTGCGCACGTCGGCGTAGCGCGGCGCGACCAGCCCGAGGTGCATGAAGCCCATGGTTTTCAACGCGCGCGCCGCCGCGCCGACATTGCCGGCGTGGCTGGTACCCACCATCACGAACAAGGCGTCCGCCGGTGCCGCCTGCCCTTCGATAAAATCCGTCACGCTTTCCCGCTCTTTCACGACAACCCGCACATTCTCGTCGACGCGCGCCCTCGCGTGCCCTCGCCATGCACCCCATGATCAATGTCGCCGTCCGCGCTGCTCGCGAGGCCGGCAAAATCATCAACCGCGCCAGCCTCGACCTGGATCTGCTGCGGGTCTCGGAAAAATCCGCCAACGACTTCGTCACCGAAGTCGACCGCGCCAGCGAACAGGCGATCATCGAGATCCTGCTCAAGGCCTTCCCCCAGCACGGCATTCTCGGCGAGGAAACCGGCACCGCGCACGGGCGCAGGGATTCCGAGTTCCAGTGGATCATCGATCCGCTCGACGGGACCACCAACTTCATCCACGGCCTTCCGGTCTACGCGGTGTCGATCGCTCTGGCACAGCACGGGATCGTGCAGCACGGCGTGGTCTACGACCCGTCCCGCGACGAACTCTTCACGGCCAGCCGCGGCGCCGGGGCCTTCCTGGACAACCGTCGCCTGCGCGTCTCGCGCCGCACCCGCATCGAGGACAGCCTGATCGGCACCGGTTTCCCGTTTCGCGACGGCGACGACCTCGACGGCTATCTGCAGATGTTCAAGAAGGTATCGCAGCGTTGTGTCGGCCTGCGGCGCCCGGGCGCCGCGGCGCTCGACCTCGCCTATGTCGCGGCGGGGCGTTACGACGGCTTTTTCGAGCGGGGGCTCAAGCCCTGGGACATCGCCGCGGGCTCGCTGCTGGTGACCGAGGCGGGCGGCATGGTGGGCAACTTCACCGGCGAGGCCGATTTCCTGCACCGCGGCGAGGTCATCGCGGCCAATCCCCGCGTGTACGCGCAGATGGTCTCGCTGCTCAAGCCCTTCGCGGGTCCCGGCACGCCCCCGGCCGGCGACAACTGAAAATCGAAACGGCCGGCCCGCGCAGCCGCGCCCGGCGCAGGCCGCCGCGTTGCAGCGCGCGCCGCGCGGGATTCACGCCCCCGCGAATCGGCGATCGTGAATTGTGGACTGCCCGGTATTTTCCGGCCCGCAATGCCGCGCCCACGCACGCGGCCGCTCAAAGCCGCGCCGATCGCGCAGTTTTCGCGCAGGGTCACGCCTCGTTTCAATTTTGTCGATTCTTGAAACCCTCCGGCGCCGCAATACGTCGTATTTTTCGAGTCTACACGCGGACCCGCGACGCGCGCGGCCCCCGCCGCGCGCACCAGTGATCCGGATCCGGCGCGCCGGAAGCGCGCCGAGCGACTTCAGAGGCATTGCGGAAGACCCCATCCTGGCGTTATTAAGTCGTGATAACCATCGATCACGATCATAATCACCCCTTGTCAACAGGCAGATGCCAACCTAGTATCGCCGGCACATCGACATGAAAACCCACAAGGATTTCACGCCCGTGCCGGAGTCAATCTCGCGTCAATCCAGCGTCCACTCCCAGCCCCCGAGTGCATCGATGAAAAACGACCTCCAATCCCCTCTCCGCATCAGCACATCCACACGAATCCATTCGCAGAAGACGCCGCCGCGCAACCGCGCGACGCCCCCCGGCAGCCGGGTGCGCTGCCACGGGAATGCCTGCGCGGCACTTGCCAGCGAACATTTCTCGCCACCCGTCGGACGAAAACCATGACCATGCCCACCAAGCGAAACGACATAGCAATACAGTTTCTCGGACAAGTGTGCATACACACCGAGTCCGGCGCCATCGTCGTCAACGACAAGAAGGCCATCCTGCTGATGTTCGTGCTCGCCGTGCGCGGCGCGACAAGCCGCCAGCAGATGGCGTCGCTGCTATGGCCGGGGACGGATTCCGAACATTCGCAAGGCAGTCTTCGCCTTCGCATTCATAAAATAAACCGTCTTTGCCCCGGACTGATTCACAGCCATTTGAATTCGATTTTCTTCGGACCCGGCGTGGGTCATGACGTCCAATTCCTGACCAGTGACGAGGAAATCACGCTGGAAGTCGCACTCGAGGCCCACCGCGACCATCTGGTCGGATCCCTCGAATTTCCGGAAAATCCGCAATTGAACGCCATGCTGAACCATTACAAGGGTCAGCTCGTCAGCAAATCCTCGACCCTGCTCTACAAGCATGCGCGCAATGCCGCGACGAAACGCAACCTGGATCAGGCGGTGTATTTCCTCAACCGCATCCTGCTGCTGTCGCCGCACAACGAGACGGCCTGCCGCAACCTGATGCGGGTGCATGTGCTCAACGGCTGCCGTGCCACCGCCATCGAGACCTACGAGGCCTTCCGTCGCAACATGCGCGAGAGCCTCGGCATCGAGCCCGACACGAAGACCAAGCGCCTGCACATGGACATCCTGTCCACGCAGGAGGATCCGGAATACCAGACCCGCATCAGCGAGGCCCTGGACTCGATGATCCTGTGACTCCGCGGCGCCCGCGACGCGGGCGCGAGGGATCAGCGGGCGCGTGCCCAGGGTCCGAGCAGCAGGGTCTCGAGGCGCGCCACGTGGCGCTCGAAGCGACCGGCCGCCAGCAGCGACGGCGCGACCGCCCCGCTACGCACGGCGGCCGCATAGTTCGCGCGCAGCGCATCGAAGGGCGCCGTGGCGCAGCCGCGCGCCCACCGCTCCCAGGCCAGCCCCGCGGGGCCCCAGTCGCAGATCGCACCCGGCACCGAAGCCGGCGCGGCTGCCGGGCGGCTGATCACCATACCGCCTCGCCCGCGTGCGCCAGCTGCTCCATGCGGCGCTCGAGCTCGAAGATGTCGCGCGACTGCGCGAGATAGCTCTCGGCGCGTTCGCGGGTGCCGTCGCCGGCGAGCAGCAGGGAATGGATCAGGTTCAGCAGCGTGGTCATGGCAGACTCCCTCGTGGGGATGGGTACGGGTTTCACCTTATAGGGTTAACCCGAGTCTACCAAGTTTCGCGCACCCCCGCAGCGCACGATACGCCAGGCCGGCCCGCGCTGCGGGGCGGGGGCCGGCCCAGCGGGCGTCGCAGCCCTATTTGGGCTGCGCGACCACCCGCAGATAGGGCTTGAGGGCCTTCCAGCCCTGCGGAAAGCGCTTGCGGGCCTCGTCGTCGCTGACCGAGGTGGGAATCACCACATCGCCGCCGGGGCGCCAGTTCGCCGGGGTGGCCACGCCGTGGCGGGCATTGAGCTGCAGCGCGTCGAGCAGGCGCAGGATCTCGTCGAAATCGCGCCCGTTGCTCATCGGATAGGTCAGCATGGCCTTGACCTTCTTGTCCGGCCCGATGAAAAAGACGCTGCGCACCGTCGCGTTGTCGTTGGCGGTACGCCCGGCGGAGCCTCCGCCCTCGGTCTCCGGCAGCATGTCGTACAGCTTGGCCACGTTCAGGTCGGTGTCGCCGATGATCGGGTAGTTGGGAGCCAGGCCCTGCGTTTCGGCGATGTCCTGGGCCCAGCGCCGGTGCTCCTCCACCGGGTCCACCGACAGGCCGATCAGCTTGCAGTCGCGCTTGTCGAATTCGGGCTTCATGCGCGCCACCGTGCCGAGCTCGGTGGTGCAGATCGGGGTGAAGTCCTTCGGGTGGGAGAACAGCAGCGCCCAGTGGTTGCCGATCCATTCGTGGAAATGGATCGTGCCCTCGGTGGTCTGGGCCGTGAAGTCGGGTGCCGTGCTGCCGATGCGCAAACTCATGGTCATTCTCCTCGTCGGTTGGGCCAGCGTGTCTGGCGACGATTGGCGGCGTATGCCGGGAATCCGGGCCCCCGCGTTTCGCGAGGCGCATCCACAAGCCTAGCGGGCCCCACCGCATACGCCAACCAAGGAATACGCACAAGCTTATGACCTGCGGTCAGATCGCGCGGCCCGTCGGGCCGATCCCCTTGTGCGACACTTGCCCGATGGCGCCGTCCGGCCTTTCCATCCGATCCATGTCCCAAGCACCCGCACCCAGCGCAGCCCCGATCGCCCAGCACACGCCGATGATGCAGCAGTA
>JAKAXL010000082.1 GCA_021816585.1 Pseudomonadota bacterium
GTGTAAGGCATGCCGCTAGCGTTCAATCTGAGCCAGGATCAAACTCTACAGTTCAATCCATTTTCCCCCGGCTCGCGCCGGAGGCAAACTCATCAGAATCACGGATTTCTCCGTATTTCCTTTGAGCGTTCCACTTTTCTCGTCGCCTCGAAAAGCCAAACGCCCACACTTATCGGCTGCTTCTTGTTAAGGATCTCGTTTTCGAACCCGGCGTCGCCGCGGCTTTCAAACGTTGCTGCGCGAAGCAGCGAAGAACGACATTCTTGCACAGTCTCGCGGGGTCGTCAACACCCCCACTCGACTTCTTCTTGCCTTTCCCGCGCCGCACCGCACCGGACCCTGGGTCCGCGGCGCGCTGCGCCGTGTGCAGTTCAGCGAAAGAGGCGTGATTCTGCAGCGCAGGCCGACATCCTGTCAACAGGGATTGCGAGCGACGGTACTCAGGCGGCCGCCTGCCACCAGGCGGCGAGGAGCAGCGCCGGCACCAGGACCCAGCCGCCGGCGGCCGGCAGCATGCGCTCGATGCCCGCGGCCAGCGCGACGCAGCCGGCGATCGAGGCGGTGTTGCGCCAGTCGCCGAAGATCAGTTGAAGCAGCTTTTTCATGCGCGGGCTCCGACGGACGGCGCGGCGGCTGTCCGCACACGCCAGGCGAGCAACCGGCCGCAGCCGGCATAGACGGCGAACAGCAGCAGCAGGGTCGGGTCCCCGAGCGGCCACGCGGTGTGTTCGCCGAGCAGCCCGGCCAGGCTCCAGTAGCTGCCGAAGGACAGCAGTGCGCTGGCCACGAGGAACTTCAGCGTGTTCTCCGGCACCGCGGTCAGCGGCCGTCGCAGGCCCATGCCGACCAGCAGCACCAGCAGCAGCGCCGCCACCGCGGCCGAGGCCGACTGGGCGAGGTTCAGGCCATGGCCCATCGCAACCACCAGCAGCCAGACCTCCAGCCCCTCGAGCAGCACGCCCTTGAAGGCAACCAGCCACGCCGCCCGCGTTTCCGCGTGGTCGAGTGCCTCGCGGGTCTCGCGGAACTCCTCGGCTTCATCGTGCAGGCGCGTGCGCCCGGCGTAGCGGCGCACCGCCTTCACGTACCAGCGCAGCCCGAACAGCAGCAGGAACAGGCCGATCGCCGTGCGCATCACCAGCATGTCGCCGTCGATCCAGCGCAGGCCGGCGGCGCTGGCGGCGATCAACGCGGCGACCGCCGCCAGCGCGCACGCCGCCGCCCCGCTTGCACGCATCCAGCCGATGCTCAGCGCCACCGCCAGCACGATGGTGAAGGCCTCGACCCATTCCACCGCGCTGGCGGCGAAGATCGCCCCCGCGGCTCCCCAATTCGTCATGTTCATCGAACTGCCATCTCCCTTGTGATGTCGTTGGTGGTTGCGGAGTCGCCCGCGGACTCCGGTGCGGTTGCGGATTCGTCGCGGGGCGCGCAGGCCGGCGCGCGCTGCGCCGGGTCGCCGAACAGCAGTGCCTGGCGCGGGTCCAGGCACAGCCCGACCTCGCTGCCCGGGGCGTGCCACGCCTGGGTCACCAGGCGCACCACGACGCCGTGCAGCATGGCCTGCAGTTCGACCCCCTCGAGCGTCGGCACGCAGCGCAGCACGCGCGCCGCGGCCCGCATGGCAGGCGGCTCACCCGGCCCGGCTTCGCCAGGCCGGCCCGCCGCCGCGTCGATGCGCAGCGCCGCCTGCGGCAGGTACAGGCGCGTCGCGCCAGGCGCGGCCGGAGCCGCCTGCGCCAGCACGCCCCATGGCGCGTGCAGCGCGCCGCCCTGCTCGCGCAGCGGCCACGGCCCGAGCGCGTGCAGGAAGCGCGCGACCTGCTCGCTGGCGGGCGCCAGCAGCAGCTGGCGCGGCGCGTCGATCTGCAAAAGCGTACCGGCGCTGAGGATCCCGACGCGGTCGCCCAGCGCGAAGGCCTCGCGCTGGTCGTGGGTGATGTACAGCGCCGACAGTCCATGCTCGCGCACCACGGCACCGATCAGTTCGCGCAGTTCCTCGCGCAGCCCCGAATCCAGGTTGGACAGCGGCTCGTCGCACAGCAGCAGGCGTGGGCGGACCGCCAGTGCCCGCGCGAGCGCGACGCGCTGCTGCTGTCCGCCGGAAAGCTCGTGCGGACGGCGTTGCTGCAGCCCGTCGAGGCCGACCCGCCGCAGCATGTCGCGAGCCTGCGCCACCGCGTCGCGCTGCGCGCGTGCGCGCAGCGCCAGCGCGACGTTGTCCAGCGCGCTCAGGTGCGGCCACAGCGCGTAGTCCTGGAACACCATGCCCAGGCCGCGTTGTTCCGGCGCCAGCGCGGGGCTGCCTGGGGCGTCTACCAGGCGTCCGCCGATGCGCACACTGCCCGAATCGAGGCGCTCGAGCCCGGCCACCACGCGCAGCAGCGTGGTCTTTCCCGAGCCCGACGCTCCGAGCAGCGAGACGATCTCGCCGGCGGCCACCGTCAGGCTGAGTCCGCGCAGCACGTCGACGCCGTGCAGGCTCCTGCGGACTGCGTTCAGCTCCAGTGCGTTCATGTCGCGGCTCCTGCGGGGGCCGGCGCGGGGGCCGGGGTGGGTGGGGCGGCGGCGCGCCGCGCGCGCGCCCAGGCCCAGCGCGCCAGCGCGGCGAATCCCATCAGCAGGCCCATTCCCAGCAGTTGCAGCCGGGCCTGCAGGCGCAGTTGAAAGCCGGCGGCGGCATTCAGCAACGCCACCGCCAGCGGCGCGTGGCCGGGCGGGTACAGCAGCTGCGACGCGGGCAGCTCGAAGGCCACGTGCAGCGCGGCGAGCAGCCACGCCGCGCCGAGCGCCGGCGCCAGCAGCGGCGCCTCGATGCGCAGCAGCACCTGCCAGGGCTTCAGGCCATGCACCCGGGCCGCCTCGGCCAGGCTGCCGTGCAGCTGCGCCACCGGCCCTTGCAGCAGCCGCGTCGCCGCCGGCAGCGCGAGCGCCACATAGGCCATCGCCAGCAGCCCGCTACCGCCATACCACGGGGTGATCGGCAGGTTGTACATCTGCACGTAGGCGGCCGCCAGCACGATTCCGGGCAGCGCCATGGCCGCCGTCAGGCCGAGGTCGACGGCGCGGCCGAGCCGGCTTTCGCTTCCCAGTGCGCGCGCCGCCGGCCAGGCCAGCGCGGTGGTCACGCTGGCTGCCAGCACGGCCATGCGCAGCGAATAGCCGAAGGACGGCAGCAGTTGCAGCGCGTCGTGCAGGAAGCCGTCGCCGCGCGCGCCTCCGCCCAGCGCGAGGCTGGCCGCGCTGAGCAGCGGCACGCCGAGGGCCAGCAGCGCGAGCAGCGCGGCGCCCGCGCCGTGCAGCAGCGCCTGGCGCGGCGCCAGGCGCTGCGGCGAGGCCGGGCGGTGGCGTCCGCCGACGCTGCGCGCCGCCACCGCGCGCCGCCGCGCCACGGCCTGCAGCAGCAGCGCGGGGACGACCAGCCCGAGCAGCATCCACGAGGCGGCGGCCGCCGCCGGGAAGTTCAGCGGAAGCGCCGCCACCGACTGCTCGATGGCGTAGGTCGCCATCACCGTGCCGCTGCCCGCGCCGAGTGTGGCGGCGATGGCGAAGTCACTGGCCGATTCGGCGAAGGCGGCGGCGAAGCCGGCGGCCAGCGCCGGCAGCAGCGCGGCCGCCGCCAGCAGCAGGCGCTGGCCGCGCCGCAGTCCGAGCACGCGGGCCGCCTCCTGCGGCGCCGCCGAAGCGCCGCGCAGGCTGAGCTGCAGCGCCAGGAAGGTGTAGGGCAGCGCCTTGAACGCCAGGCTGAGCACGATGCCCGCGGGGCCCAGCAGCGCCTGCGCCGGCGCCAGCAGCCAGGGCAGGTGCGCCAGCGGCCCCACCGGCGCGGCCAGCAGCATCCAGCCGGAGGCGACGAAGTAACCCGGCATCACCAGCAGGCGGCTTCGATCCATGCGCGCCAGGCCAGTTGCGTGCGTTCGCGCAACCACGCCAGCCACGCGCCCAGCGGCAGCGCCAGCAGGCTGGCCGCGGTCGCGGCGAGGAAGCTGTTGCGCAAGGCCTGCGCGCCGCCGCCCTGCCAGGCCTGCGGGAACGCCGTCAGGCTGGCGTGCAGGCTGCCGTGCGTGAGCCCGGGAAACAGCGCCTGACCGAGGAAGCCGCCGAGCGGCCAGCCCCACAGCGCCAGGGCCGCCAGCAGCAGCGGTGCGCCCGCCAGCGCCGCGGCCGCCACGCGCAGCCGGCGCGCGCCGGCGCCATATCGCCGGCCCGCGGGCAGGGGCAGTGCACTCAATGCATCACCCGCGAGCTGAACCATTGATCGACCCCGGCCTGGCGCGGCCCCCAGGCGAGCGGGTCCAGCAGCAGCGGATCGCGCACGACCAGGCGCGACACCGCCGGCAGCGCGGGAACGCCCTGCAGCAGCGGCTGGTAGTTGGAATCGGCATCGGGATCCGCCCGTTGCATCACCCGCTGCCCGGCGGGAGACAGCACGAACTCGACGAAGCGCCGCGCCTGCTGCAGCGTGCCGCCGCGCACGCCGGCACCGATCGCGATGTCCGACGGCAGCGCCGCCTGCGGCGGCGCCGCGACGATGCGCAGCCCGGCTTCGCGTGCGGCGAAGCCCAGCGCTGCCGAGCTCTGCACGATGGCCACGTCGATCTGCCCGTATTGCAGCGCGCGCAGGGTCACGCCGTTGGTGGGATAGACCTTCAGGCCGTTGCGGCGCAGGCGTTCGAACCAGGCCTCGCCGGCGCGCACCCCGTCATGCTGCAGCATCGCCGCGACGAAGGGGAAGGTGGGGCCGGAGATCGCCGGGTTGTTCATGCCGACCTTGCCGCGCAGCGCGGGCCGCGCGAGATCGGCCCAGGAGCGCGGCACCATGCCCAGCCGACGTGCATTGACCAGCATGGTGCCGGCATAGGTGAGTCCGACCGGCAGGTAGCACAGGTCGGCGGGCTCGAGGCTGCGGCCCAGCGCGGAGTAGCGCACGGCGGGGGCCCAACCACAGGCCAGGCGATGCTGCAGCGCGAGTTCGCGCATCGCCACGTTGCCGTCGAACCACACGAGGTCCCAGCGAGGGCGCGCGCCCTCGGCCTGCACGCGCGCCTGCAGCGGGCCCGTGCTCAGGTGCACCAGGTCGACCGGGATGCCGGTGCTGCGCGTGAAGGCCTGCGCCACCGCCTGGTCGTAGCCGAAGGCGGCGTACACGGTGAGGGTGTGCGCCCGTGCGGTGGCCAGGCCCAGCGTGCCGGCGAGCAGCAGGAACAGGAGGCGTTTCATGAGTTGTCGTCGAGATGGAAGCGGACCCAGATGCGAAAGCGCATCGCCTGCCCGGACAGCGCCGCCGGAGTCGGCGGATACGGCGCGTCGGCCACCGCGGCCCGCGCCGCGCGGTCGAGCGAGCCGATGCCGCTGGACTGCACGACGGCGATGTCGCTGACCTTGCCGTCCAGCATCCGGAAGCTCACCAGCACGCGGCCTCCGACGTGCATCAGGCGCGCCGATTCGGGGTAGCGCACCGCCGCCTGCACGGCCTCGCGCAGCGCGCCCTCGAAGTTCAGTCGCACCGCGGCGAGATCCGGCGCGTGCACCGGCAGCGGCCTGGGCTTGGGCGCCGGCGCCGGGGGCACCACCGGCATGGCCGGCTTGAGCGCGGCGCGCGGCGCCGGTGGCGGGGGTTGCAGATGCGGCTGCACGGGCGGCGCGATCGGCTTGGGTCTGGGGTGCGGATGCACCACCGGCTTCGGCTTGGGCAGCGGCTTCGGCTTGGGCTGCGGCTTGGGAGGCGGCGGCTTCGGCGGAGTCGGCTTGGCGAGCACCGGCTTGGGCAGCGGCCTGGGCTGCGTCAGCGTGATCTCGACCGGAATCGGCGGCGGCGGTGGCGCCGGGTGGCTGGCCAGCCACGCCATCACCGCCAGCAGCGCGGCCTCCAGCAGCAGCGCCAACCCCAGCGACGCGGTCCAGCGCCCGCCTCCGCGCGGCTCGCGCCATGCCGGCGCGTCATGCGCGACGCTCATCGGACGACCCTCCTCGCTGCGCTCGACTCCCCGAGGGAGTGGAGCGCCGCTTCGGAGCGGCCGTGCGCGGTGTTCAGGACGACCCTCCTCGCTGCGCTCGACTCCCCGAGGGAGTGGAGCGCCGCTTCGGAGCGGCCGTGCGCGGCGCTCATGATCCGCCGCCCTGCTGCGCCGCCAGGCCGATGCGTGTGACGCCGGCCTTGCGGCATGCGTCCATCACCTGCATCAGCAGCTGCAGCGAGGTGTGGCGATCCCCGGCCAGCACGACCTGCAGGCGCGACGGGTCGGGCTTGTTCTCGAGCATGCGCGTGAGCTGCGCGGCCGAAAGATCCAGGGCGCCGACATGGATCGCGCCCTGGCGGTCGACGACGATCGTGACCTGCGGCCGCGGCAGCGACTTCGCGGTGGAGCTGGTCGGCAGGCGCGACGCGATTCCATCGGCCGGAATCATGCGCAGGGTCACCATGATGAAGAACACCAGCAGGAAGAACATGATGTCGATCATCGGAATGATCTCGATGCGGGCCTTGCGGGTTTCGAAGTAGCGCATGGACGATGCGGCGGGAAAAGAACGCCACAGCATGGCTGTGGCCGAAGCGGGCGGCGCGAGGCGGCCCGCGCTCACGATGACGGGTGGATGCCGCGCGTCACTGCAGCAGTTGCACGCTCTGGGCGCCGGCCGCCCCGAGGCGCGGCGAGGCCTCGTGCGCGCCGCGCGAGCCGGGTTGGGGCGAGCGGTAGTGCGGGTACATGCGGTTGGCCAGCATCAGCTTGATGCGCTCGAGCTGGTGCATGACCAGGCGCACACGCTGGTGCAGCGCGTTGAAGGCCACCAGGCCCAGCACGGCGATGAACAGGCCCGCCGCGGTGGCCAGCAGCGCCTCGCCGACCCCGCCGGTCACCGCCTGCGTGGCGGCGGCCGGATGGGACAGCGCCTGGAAGGTGTTGAACATGCCGACGATGGTTCCCAGCAGCCCGAGCAGCGGCGCCAGCGTGACGATGGTGTCGAGCATCCACAGCCCGCGATCGACCTGCGGGGCCTGGTCCATCACGGCTTCCTCGAGACGGTCGCTGAAATGGTCCAGCGGGTCGCCCAGGTCGTGGCTCAACGCCACCGCGACCACGTGCGCGGCCGGCGAGTCGGCGTCGCCCTGCAGGCGCTCGCGCAGCAGCCCGGTGTCGACATGCGAATGGCCCTTGAGTTCGCGCACCCAGCGCCGGCACTGCGTCTGCATGCGCCCGAGCGCCCAGAAGCGCTCGATGGTCACGGCCAGCGCCAGCAACAGCAGCAACGCCATGATGTACAGGATTCCGCCGGACTTGTGGGCGGCATCGGCTAGGGTCTGAAGGGCGAGCATGATGGGCTCCTGGAAGTGGGACCGGGTGTGCCGGCGGGGCCGGGTGGCGCCCGCCGGCGGGTCGTCGGGATCAGAAGTCGGCGGAAAGACCCGCGTAGAAGGTTCGCGGCGCCCCCGGGATGGCCATCACGAACTGCGTGCTGGTGGCTCCGGTCCCCACCCATTCGCCGTCATAGCTGACGAACTCGTTGGCGTTGTATTGCTTGTCCAGCGCGTTGAGCACGCCCAGGCTCAGGTGCAGACGACGGAAGAAGGTGTCGTGCAGCGGCTTGGTGGCGTCCAGGCTGAGGTTCCACACACCGTAGGCCGGCATCTTCTGCGTGCTGGGCCCGCCGCTCTGGCTGTTGGCGGCGTCGCTCCACATCGACTGCTCTCCGGTGTACTGGTAGGTCAGCGCGGGGTTCCACAGCACTCCGTCGCGGTAGATCCTGTAGTCGACCCCGAAGTTGAACGTGCGATTGGGCACGTACGAGACCGGCAGGTTGGCGTAGCTGATTCCGCCCGTGGTGTAGGAGTTGAAGTCGGCCTTCTCGAAGTTCAGGTTCGCGAACACGCCCAGGTTGTAGAGCAGGTCGTCGGCCACCGCGATGTTGAACCCCTTGTAGGTCGAGTCCCCGTTGGCGTCGCTGACGTTGCCGGTGACCGGGTTCGTGAAGGTGATGTACTGGTTCGCGAAATGATTGTGGAAGTACGACACCGACAACAGGAAGTTGCGCAGGTATTCGGCGCGCGCGACGTGGATCTTGAATCCCAGGTTGTAGCCGTTGTTCTTCTCGAGGTTGTAGACCGGCTGCACGCTCTGGTAGAGGCCGCCGCCGCCGCCGACCTGCGGCTCCTTGTAGGCCACCGCGTAGTTGGCGAAGGTCGCCAGCCACGGCGTCGGCCGGTAGTTCAGGCTGATCGACGGCTCGACGTCGTGGTGGCTGGTCTGCGAGCCCGGCAGCGACCCCTGGTCCTTGCTCGGGTCGAGCTGGTAGGCGGTGGCGAAGTCGGTCGCGCCGGCCGGGGAGTAGATGGTCGAGTAGTCGATCAGGCGAACCCCCGGCGTGACGTCGAGGTTGGGCAGCGCGCTGATGCGGTCCTGCGCGAACATCGCCACGTCGGTCTGGTCGAAGTAGTCGCTGCGGTACTTCGCGTTGGGCACGTACTGGCTGCCGTAGACCGTCGTCGAGGTCCCCACGAGGTCGGCCGGGTTGAAGAAGGCGTTGCGCGTGTTGTAGGTGCTCTTCAGGAAGAAGCCGCCGACCGACACCAGGTTGCGGGGCAGCGCGATGTCGGCCCACATCCTGTCCCCGTACACGGTGGTGCGCGGGTTGTTGTGCTCGTACATGTTGGCCGGACTGCTCAGGCCGTAGTTGTAGTAGTGGTCGTGCACGCGCTCGCCCAGGCGATACCACGCCAGGTTGTGCAGCGTGGTCATGGCGTCCAGCGCGACGTTGAGCTTGCCGTAGATCAGCCGGGTCTTGTTGGTGTCGTTCTTGTGCCAGATGTAGCCGGGCACCGTGCTGTAGAA
>JAKAXL010000083.1 GCA_021816585.1 Pseudomonadota bacterium
GTCGACCAGTTGCGTCGACAGGTCGACGTTCGAGCCCTCCACGGCGCTGGACTGCAGGGTGCCGAGTCCGCCCGCGCTGGGAGAGCCGGTCAGCGGCTGCCCCGACTGGAAGGTCTCGATGAAATAGTTGTTGCCGGCTCGCTGCAGGAACTGCGGCGCCGCGAAGTTGGTCAGCGTGATCTGCCCCAGCAGCGAGGACTGGCCGTTGCTGTACTGCCCGAAGATGTTGCCGTCGGGGCTGATCGACAGGTTGCTCAGGCTGCCCGCGGCGTAGCCGTTGTCGCTCACGCTGTTGACCGACGAGGCCGTCGAGTAGTTGGTCGACCCCGCGAAGTTCACCTGGATCGTGCTCGGGTTGGCGGCGTCGGCCCAGTTCAGCGTGCCGGTGTTCAGCGAGACCGTGCCGCTGACCGCGCCGGTGGACGTGAACGGCAGCGAGCCCAGCGAGCCCGAGGTCATTCCGCTGGTGCCGGTGGTTCCGTCGACCGAGTAGTACACGTGCCAGGTGGTCCCCGATCCGGACGACAGCTGGTAGTAGGTGGTCATCAGGTGGGCGGCGCCCAGGCTGTCGTAGACCGTCGTGCTGGTCGAGTAGTTGTAGGTCGTCGGATCGCTGGGCACCACCGCGGTGCCGCTGGCCACCGGCGTCGTCGCGGCGTTCAGGTTCAGGTCCATCACCAGCCCCGAGGTCGCCTGCGGCTGCAGCATGCCCTCGGTGATCTGCAGCGGCCCGGAGCCTCCGGTGAGCGTGCCGCTGACCGCCGGGATGCCGATCAGCTTGCCGCCGTTGGAGTCGATCACGTAGCCGTTGGAGTCGAGCTGGAACTGGCCGTTGCGGCCGTACATGGTCGAGCCGTTGACGTTGAACTGGAAGAAGCCGTTGCCGTTGATCGCCACGTCCAGCGGATTGCTGGTGCTCTGGATGTTGCCCTGCGAGAACTGCTGCGCCACGGTCGCCACGTGCGTGCCGATGCCGATCTGGCCGTTGGTCGGCGCGTTGCCGGCGATCGCCGCCGCGTAGGCGTCGGCGAACTCGGCGTTCGACTCCTTGTAGCCGACGGTGTTGGCGTTGGAGATGTTGTTGCCCAGCACCTGCAGGTCGGTGGAGGCGGCCTGCAGGCCGGAGATCGCGGTTTGGAAGGAGCTCATGGCGGCTTGGTGCGGCGGCTTGGTGCGGCGGGTAGGGGGCTCGACGGGTTCGGGGCGCGGCGGCTACATCACGCCTTGCACGCTGGTCAGCGGGATGCCGGTACTTTGCCCCTGGACCTGCAGGGTCGGCGTGGAACCGGAATTGAGCATCACCGACACCACCTGCCCGCTGCCGAACGGGGTCGCCGACACGCTGGCACCGCTGGCGTCGGTGGCCTGCACGGCGAAGCTGTAGTTGCCGGGCCCCAGCGCGGCGCCCGACGGATCGGTGCCGTTCCAGTGGAAGGACTGCACGCCGGCGGGCAGCGAGCCGAGGTTCAGCGTGTCCACCACCTGCCCGGCGCTGTTGCTGACCTGCACCTGCACGTTCTGCGCGCCGGCGGCCAGCGTGAAGCCGCCGGCGCTGCCGCCGCTGGCTCCCAGGCTCAGCGAGTTGTTGTCGAACACCACGTTGCGCCCGACCAGCGAGGCCGCCTGCAGGCTCTGGCTCTGCGCCAGCTGCGCGGTCAGCGCCGCCAGCGACTGCTGCATCGACTGCACGCCGCTGGCGGTGCTGAACTGCGCCAGCTGCGCCGACAGGTTCGAGTTGCTCATCGGATTGAGCGGGTCCTGGTTGGTCAGTTGCGTGACCAGCAGGTTGTAGAAGGCGTTGGCGTTGCCCAGCGCGGCGATGCCGCTGGCGCCGGAGGAACTGCTGGACGCCGAGCTGCCCTCCAGCGAGGACAGGAAGGGGTTGCTACCGATCGGGGAAGTCGTCATGGCAGGGGTCCTCGCTGGATCACTGTCCCAGCGTGAGTGTCTTGAGCAGCAGGTTCTTGGTCGTCGTGGCGACGTTGACGTCGGCCTGGTAGGTGCGCGACGCGGAAATCATGTTGACCATCTCGTCCACCGGGTTGACGTTGGGGTAGGCCACATAGCCCTGCTTGTCGGCCAGCGGGTTGCCGGGGTCGTAGACCATGCGCATGGGGCCGGGCTTCTGCACCACGCCGGCCACCCGGACCCCGTCGACCCCCGCGCCCGCGCCGGGTGCGCTCAGCGGCTGCGCGGCGAACACGACCTCGCGGGCGCGGTAGGGCTGGCCGTTGGAACTGGTCGCCGAGTCGGCGTTGGCCAGGTTGCTGGCGACCACGTTGAGCCGGTAGCTCTCGGCGTTCATGCCGGAGCCGGCGACATCCAGGGCGTTGAACAGGGACATGGCGGACTCGCTCGGCGTGGGTTCAGCCGGTGATGGCCGAATTGAGGTTCTTGATGCGCTCGGTCAGGAAGGTCAGCGCGGCTTCGTACTGGATCGAGTTCTTCGCGAAGGCGGACTGCTCGCGGTTCATGTCCACGGTATTGCCGTCCAGGCGCACGCTGTTGCCCTGCTGGTAGCCGACGAAGGCGGCCGCGGCGGGCTGCTGCTGCGCCGCCTGCATCTGGCCGGGCTGCTCGGTCTTCAGCGCCAGCGGCGCGCCCTGGCCGTCGACGGCGCTGCGCAGCGCCTTCGCGAACTGCAGGTCGACCGCCTTGTAGCCGGGGGTGTCGGAGTTCGCGATGTTGGCCGCCAGCAGCTGTTGCCGGTACGCGCGCAGGTCCAGCGCCTGCTGCAGCGGCGAGAATGCGTGGTCGAGGAGGGTGGGGCCGGTCATCGCAGTGGCATCGCAGTGGCAAGGGTCGGGGGCTTGCGCCGTGCCGCCCGGATAGCAGGAAGCGTGCCATCGACGGGCGGGTCCGCTTCCCCCCTCTGGCGCGCGGTCGGCGCGGCGGGGCCCGCGACCCTGTGGCGGCGGCGAAGCGGCAAGGTCTTGCCGCCCCGTCGCGCCGCCCGCCATGCCGCGTGCCGCGGACCCGGCGCGGCACGCCGTGGTACGGACCTTGCATCGCAGTGCGCGAGCCGGCCGGCCGAACGGCCGCCGGGCACCAATCGGCAACCACTCGAAGCACGCATCACGCGGTGGAGACATCCTTGTCAGCAGCAAGCCGGGCGCGCAGGGCGCCCATCGCCTGGATGGCGCCGCTGGCGCTGCTCGCGGCCCTGGGCTGGAGCGCGCCGGCGGCGGCCGTGCCGACGCCGCGGCCGGCGGGCTCGGCAGCGCGCGCCACGGCGCATGCCGGGCCGGGCCACGCCTCCCGCTGGGAGTCCGCCGAGACCCTGCGCACGGCCGCCGAGTCCTTCGTGCGCGCGCATCTGCCGAGCGGGGCCGCGCAGGCCGGCGTACGTCTGCACGCCGGCCTGTTGCCGGCGCGTTTTCCGCGCTGCGCGGCGGGGCAGCTGCACGCCAGCGCCTTCGGCAACCCCAGTCCCTACGGCCCGCAGACCGTGCAACTGGCCTGCGACGCCCCGCAGGCGTGGTCCGTGTACCTGCCGGTCACCGTCGACTGGCCGCAGCAGGTGGTCGTCGCTTCGCACGCGCTGGCCCCGGGACACGCGCTGAGCCCCTCCGACCTGCAGATCGTGCAGCGCGACCGTGCCAGCCTTCCGCCGGGCGCCCTGCAGAGCGAGTCCCAGGCCGAAGGGCGGGTCTTGCGCCTGGGCGTGGCGGCCGGCCAGAGCATCACCGACTCGATGCTCGCCGGTCCGCGCCTGATCCACTACGGCCAGGCGGTGTCGCTGATCGCCGAGGGAGACGGGGTGCGCCTGGTGGCCCTGGGCATCGCGCTGCAGGACGGCAGCGAAGGACAGACCGTGCTGGTGCGCAACGCCCAGTCGGGCAAGGTGGTCAGCGGAGTCGTGGATTCGCGCGGCGACGTGGTCGCGGCCCTGCTGCACTGAAGGAGCCCCGCGGGATCTGCGCAACGGGCGTCAAAACTCCGACGCCTGCGCTGCCTGGTTGCGCCGCAGCCCCGTCCGGCGCACGCCCGCGGCGCCCTCCGCGCGGGGCGCGTTCCCTCTGAGGACAGGCCGCGCAGGCCCGCGTGGGCGGCCCCTGGCATCAGCCTTGCTAGGGCCTGGGCATGCACTCAGGGAGGGGCACTCGAATGTCGGCGTGGGCGATCGCAGGTTTGCACGAGCGCGAAGCACAGGCGCAGGGCGCTGCCGCCGGCGATGCGCCGCTGGCGCAGTGGCCGGCCGGTGGGCTGCGCAAGATCCGCCGCGGCGTCGAGCACTGGCTCGACGGCGTACTTCGGTGGGCGCCGCCGCAGCCGGCGCCGCGCCTGCCGCACGATGTCGAGCAGGGCCTCGCCGAGGCCCTGCAGGCCGCCGGGCAGGGTTCCTCGCTGCGCCCCGGGTTGGCCGACGCACTGCAGCAGGCACGGGCGCTGCGCGACATGCGAGGTGCCGCGGCCGAACTCGGCCGCGAAGCCGTCGGACTCTTGACGCGTCTGGCCGACCTCGAATCGGACTGGGCCGCGCAGCAGGCCTGGCTGGACCCCCTGACGGGCTTGCCCGGGCGCCGCGCGCTGCAGCAGCGCCTGCAGTCCGAGATCAGCCGCCTGCGCCGCCAGGGTGACCGCTGCGCGCTGGCGCTGCTCGATCTGGATCGCTTCAAGCCGGTCAACGACCAGCATGGCCATCTCGTCGGCGACCGTTATCTGGCGGCCTTTGCCGCGGCGCTGAGCGCGCGCCTGCGCAGCTACGACGCGGCGTTTCGCTATGGGGGGGACGAATTCGTGCTGTGCCTGCCGCAGGCCAGCGAACAGCAGGCACGCAGCGTGGTCGAGCGCCTGCGCGCCGCGCTGGCGCAGCAACCGCTGCTGAGCGCCGACGGACGCGACCTGTTCGCATCGTTCTCCGCCGGGGTTGCCGCATTGGCCGCCGACAAGACCCTCGGTCAGGTGATGGGCGAGGCCGACGCGAGGCTGTACGCTGCCAAGCGCGAGGCGGCACGCGCCGCATCGACCGGCTGAGGCGCCGCGCGTCCGCCCGCAGCCACCCGCTCCGGAGTCCCCAGCGTGAACCTTGCACAAGCCAGCATGCAGGACCTGCGCGCGGCCTTCGACGTCGATGTGCGCCAGTTCCTGGCGCAGTTCGACGGGGCCGTCGAGGACGCTGCCTGCGGCGCGTACGACGCGCAGGCGCTGGGGGCGGCGGGCGAGGCGCTGCGCGGAATCCGTCTCGGCGCCGAGTTCCTCGGCTTCGACGACCTCGGCCGCGCCTGTCGCGTCGTCGAGCAGGAATTGCTGCTGCAGCTTCCGCGCCTCGCCTCGCGCGAGCTCGGGGTCGCCGAACGCGTGCGCGAACTCGCGTCGACCCTGCACGAGGCCGTGGGCGGCGCGATATCCCCGCTGCCGTCGCGGGCCGCACTGGAGCCCGCGGTGGGGTTCGACCCGGCGTCGACGTCGGCGCTGCGCGAAGCGCAGGCGCACGTGTCCCCGGAGGCCGCGGCGGAGTGTGAGGCGCAGCCGGAAGCGGAACCGGAACCGGAACCCGCATCGGAACCCGAGCCCGAACCCGAGCCTGAGCCCGAGCCCGAGCCCGAGCCTGAGCCTGAGCCTGAGCCTGAGCCTGAGCCTGAGCCCGAGCCTGAGCCCGAGCCTGAGCCCGAGCCCGAGCCTGAGCCTGAGCCTGAGCCTGAGCCTGAGCCTGAGCCTGAGCCTGAGCCTGAGCCGACGTCCGGATTCGAGCCGGAACCGGAGTCCGAAGGTCCACGTCCGCAGGCGCACCCTGCTTGCGCGGACCTGCGGCCGCGGCTCGTGTCGGAGGCAGGCATCGCCTGCCGCTGGGATGCGCAGGAGGCGTCCCGACTGCTTCACGGCGTGGTCGAGCCCCTGCACCAGAGCGTGCAGCAGACCCACGAGCTGCTGCGCGAGCATGTGCAAGGCTGGGACGAGATGCGCGATGCGTTGTTGCAGGCCGTCGCCGGCCCGCGCGCTGCCGCGGCGTGGCCGCTCGGGGCCGCGTCCGTCGAGCCGCCGCCCGGCGAGACGCCCCTGATCGAGGTGCCGGATGTCGAGGCGCAGGAGATCGAGGCGCAGGAGATCGAGGCGCAGCAGGCCGCGCCGCCGCCCATCGAGGTCCCGGCCGCCTCGCAGCCGCCCATCGAGGAGCTCGCCTGCGAGCCTGTTGACGAGGTCGCGCACGACGCGCCGCCCGTCGAAGCGCAGGAGGTGGCGTGGGACGGCGTGCTCGACGTGCGCCTGGCGCAGCTCGGCGACTGGATGCTGGCGCTGCCGTCGGACAGCGTGCTGGGCAAGGTCGACGCGCCGGCCCGCACCTTGCGGCTGCCGCGCGGCGAAACCCTGGTGCTCAGTGAATTCGGCGCGCTGCCCGAGGTCGGGCTGGAGCAACCGTGGGGCCTGTCCGAGGGGCCCGAGGCTGCCGATGCCTACCTGCTGCTGCGCGACGGGCAGGACGCCTGCGCGCTGCGCGTGCAGCGGGTGCTGGACCTGCGCACGCTGCACTTCTGGTCGATTCCCTCGGCGCTGGGCGCCCCGCTCGGCGTGGCCGCGGCGGCGGTGCTGGAGGAGCCCGCGCAGGCCCCGGAAGGCGACGCCCCGGCTCGTGCGCCGACGCTGGCGCTGCTGCTGGACCCGGGCTTCGTGCGGGTGCGCGATGCCCTCGCGGACGAGGCCGCGGCCGTGCAAGCGGCGCAGGAGGGCTGAGGCCATGGACCGCAACGCCGTGGCCTGGCCGCCGCTGCGCGACGCCGCGCTGGAGCCGATGGGTTTCGCGCCGTCGGCCGCCGGCAGCTGGCTGGTGTTCGAGGTGGACGCGCAGGCCTGCGCCATCGACAGCCGGCAGCTGCGCCAGATCGCGCTCGCCGGCTCCATCGTGCGCCTGCCGGGGCCGCGCCATCCGGCGTGGCCCGGGATCGTTGCCTGGCAGCAGCGAGCGCTGTCCGTGCTCGACTGCGGCGCCGCCATGGGGCGCCATCCCAGCCTGGGCGGGGCCGCGTCCCGCGTGCTGGTGGTGCAGGACGAGGCGCGCCTGTGGGCGTTGCTGGTCGATGCCGTTCGCGGCCTGCACCAGGAGAGCCCGGCGCGCCTGATCGACGTGCAGCGCGGCCTGCCGCCGCCGTGGAACGCCGTGCGGGCACTGCTTCCGCTGGCCGATGCGGTGGGCGGCGAGGTGTGCCCGATCCTGCACGTACCCACCCTGTGGAACGGATGCCTGAGGCCCGCGGGCCTGCACGGCGCCGGCCTTGCGGAGTCCCGAGCGTGAAGATCACCCCGATCCGTGCGATGGTGTGGATGTGGTTGCTGTGCAGCGCGTGGCTGCCCGGAATCTGGTGGCTGCAGCGCCTGCTCGCGGGCTCGCGCGGGCCCGCGCTGCCGGCCGCCGCGCCGGTGCTCGGCGGCGGCCTGCTGTTGCTGCTGCTGGCCGCGCTGTACCTGAGCCTGGGCCTGCGCATCGAGCAGGCGCGGCTGCGCATGGCGCTGCGCTCGGCGCTGCGCGGCGATGCGACCCCGGAGGCCGCGCAGGAGTGGCGCGGCCTGCTCGACGACGTGCGACTGGCGATGCGCCGCACCGGGCTGGAGCGCGAGCGCCTGGCGCTGCGCCTGCAGGAGGCCGAGGATGCCCTGCGCGAGCAGGGTGAGCGCTCGGCACAGGCCGCGCGCAGTGCGCAGGATTCGCTGTCGCAGGTGCGCCAGGAATGGCGGCGCCTGCTGCCGGTGCTGCCCTCCGCCGACGAAGGGCAGGCCCGCCTGCGCGGGCTGCAGCGCGGTTCGCAGGCGCTGGAGGCCGCGCGCGACGAGGCCCGGCATCTCGAGCAGGGCCTGTCCTCGGCGATGGGTTCGCTGGAGCAGGTGCGCGCGGCGGTGCAGGCGCTGGGAGGCCAGGCCGAGCAGGAGTTCCTGCAGCGCGCGGCCCGACTGGCGGAATCGCTGCAACTGCTGAGCCTGAATTTCCGGCTGGCGCTGGAACGCCTGGAACTCATCCCCGGTGCGCGCGGCGAAGCCCTGGATACGGTGGTGCAGGACATCGAGCCGCTGTGCGCGCAGGCGACCTCGCTGTTGCAGGGCCTGCCGAAGACGCCCCAGGCCACGACGCAGGCGAGTGTCCTGCTGCAGCCGCTGGAACTGGCCCTGCAGGCGCTTCCGGCGGAACTGGAAAAGCTGCTTGCGGCGGTGCAGCAAGGGCGCGCCGCGCTCGAACCCCTGCTGCCCGAGGCGCAAGCCGCCGCGACCCGCGACCTGCGCACGGTGCTGGAGCAGGCGCTGGACGGCCTCGACGAGGAGCCGCGGGAGGTGGCGATGGAGCGTTGAGGGTCGAGGCTCACGAAGCGAGTGAATGGGTTGAAAGTATCGAATGAATCACTCAAACTGATCGTAAGTCGCCCCGCACCGCCTCTTCGAGGCGCGCCGGCGGGCTCCGGAAGGCGGATTCGAAGCAAGGGCTAAAGTCTGGCGCGGCCGTGCCGTTGAGCCGGCTGCGGACAGGTTTGCCCGCGTCCGGCAGGGAAGCCGGATCATGTCCCTCCATAGGAGCTTCGTCATGGCCATTTCCGGCATCATCAACACCAACGTCAACGCGCTGACCACGCTCAATGCGCTCGGCACGACGTCCAGCAGTCTCAGTACCTACATTCAGCAACTGTCCACCGGCAAGCAGATCAACGGCCCGGCGGACAATCCTGCCGGATATTCGATCGCGCAGCGCTTCCAGACCCAGATCAACGGCCTGAACCAGGCGGTGTCGAACGGCAACCAGGCGGTCTCGCTGGTGCAGACCGCCACCAGCGCGATCCAGAACGAAACCAACCTGCTGCAA
>JAKAXL010000084.1 GCA_021816585.1 Pseudomonadota bacterium
GAGGCCATGAAAATGGCCCCCATGGCCAACCTCGACGAGCCTCGTCGACGATCGGCGGCATGCCGTCCCTTGCCGCAGATGCGTCGCTACCTTTCCAGCCAGTTCTCGACCTTGAGGCCGCGGATGCGGCTGAATTCGCGCGTATTGTCCGTCACCAGCGTAAGGCCGAGCGCATGGGCGTGCGCAGCGATCAGCAGGTCGTTCATGCCGATCGTCCGGCCAGCCGATTCCAGCTCGGCGCGCATGCGCCCATACGCGGAGTCGGCGGGATGCTCCAGCG
This sequence comes from Pseudomonadota bacterium, assembly GCA_021816585.1. Classification (GTDB taxonomy): domain Bacteria; phylum Pseudomonadota; class Gammaproteobacteria; order Burkholderiales; family Burkholderiaceae_C; genus Thiomonas_A. The sequence continues at coordinate 281 of JAKAXL010000084.1, forward strand.
GCATGACCGGGATGGTTGCAAGAATTCCCTCCACCCTGGCGCGAAGCTTGGCCGAGCCCTTCTTCGCGCAGCCATAGCGCAACTCCGCCGCGACGATGATGCTGGTGACGATGGCCTTCGGCCCGACGTTTTCGATGTGACGTGCCGCCGGCCCTTCCGGGCTGCGGATCACATCGCTGATGATGTTCGTGTCCAGCAGATACCCGGTCAAAGAATGTCCTCCGGTTCGGCGGGCATGTCCTCGATGGGCGGAAACTGATCTTCAGGCCCCAGCGGCGCTTCCTGCCTCCACTGCGCGAGCAGTTCGACGACATTCGTCGGCCGGGTCACCGGTTCGATGATGAGTCTGCTGCCTTCCCGGTGGATCAGTACCCGATCCCCCGGCAGCTCGAACTCCACTGGAATCCTCACCGCCTGACTGCGGTTATTGCGAAACAGTCTGGCTTCCTTGGCGCGGGATGGCCGCGATGGGGTGGGCATGGCGTGACTCCTCGCGAAGCATATGCTGTATTGTATATGCCACTTTCGCCTGTTTCAAGTGGCGTCGCTCGTCGCTCTGGCCTTGAATCCGCAAAGGTCTTCTGGCCAAGGCGCGTGGCGCCAGCACGCGCGAGTGCGGCCCGCCACAATGCACGTTTTCGTGAGGTGCCCGGCCGCACCGAATGTGCAGGGGAATGGGAATGATCGGTGCGCACAAGGCCACGCGCCAGCGCAGCGCGGTGCTCGCCGCGGTGCTGCTTTCCTCGTACGCCATCGCGATGGAGATCACCGTGGTCAGCGCGGCGATTCCCACCGTGATCGAAAGCTTCGGCGGGTTGTCCGAGTTGAGCTGGGTGTTCAGCGCCTACCTGGTTTCGCAGGCGGTCACGATCCCGCTGTTCGGCTGCGCCTCCGACCGGCTCGGCCGGCGCGGGTGCTACGTGCTCGCGGCCATGCTGTTCCTGGCCGGGACCCTCGCCTGCGGATGGGCCTGGAACATGCTGTCGCTGGTGCTGTTTCGCATGCTCCAGGGAGCCGGCGGCGGCGGACTGGTCACCGTCGGAATGGCTGCGCTGCACGACGTGATTGCGCAGCACGCGCGAGGCAGGGTCCAGGCGATGAGCAGCGCGGTGTTCGGCATCGCGGCGATCTCCGGGCCGCTCGTCGGCACGGCGATCATGCACCTGCTCGACTGGCGCTTCATCTTCTGGATCAACCTGCCGGTCGTGCTGGCTTCGGCCGCGCTGCTCGCCGCGTTCTATCCGGGGCCCGCGGCCGGCTCGGGGGCTTCGCGCCAGCGCGGCCTCGCGGCCCTGCCTTCGCTGTACCTGTGCGCCGCGCTGCTCGCCGCCATGGTGGCCCTCACCCATGGACACTCGCTGACGCGTCCGCAGTGGCTGCTTTGCGCCGCGGTCGGTGCTCCGGCGGCCTGGCTGCTGCTGCGTTCGCAGCGTCGCAGCACCGACCCGCTGATTCCGCATGCCTTGCTGCGCACGCCGATCGTCGCGCTGGCGATGGTCTCGGCCTTCCTGTGCGGCGCGATCGCGATGGGCATGACCGTGTACGTGCCGAGCTTCACGGCCCTCGTATTGCAGGCCGACTACCTGACGATCAGCTCGACGGTGGCGATCATGACCCTGAGCTGGACCTTCAGCGGCATCGGCATCGGTCTGTGGATGCACAGCGGCCAGCACCGGCGCCTGGCGAACCTCGGAGCGGCAGGAGTATTGGCTGGCACGCTGGGGCTGTGCCAGGTCGCGCGTGTCGCCGAACATCCCTGGAGCGTGCTTGTCGTGCTGGGCCTGCTCGGCAGCGGGCTCGGCGCCTGCAGCGTGGCCTTCTCGGTCACGCTGCAAGCCACGGTCGGCGACACGGTGCGGGGCAGCGCGACCTCGCTTTTCTATCTGTCGCGCATGCTGGGCCAGGCCATCGGCGTGGCCCTGTGCGGCGGCGTGCTGGCGGGCAGCGATGAGGCGGCTCGCCAGCTGATGCAGCATTCGCAGCAGTACGCGGACACGCCCTCCAGCGCGCGCGTCGTCGCGCACGCCGGGCCGCTCGCCGCATCGTTGCGCGACCACTTCGTGGCGATCTTCGTGATGCTGGCCGGGCTCGCGCTGGCGCAACTGCTGTACGGACTGTTCACGCCGGAGCCGGGCCGCGCGCGGTGGGCCTCGGACGCGGCATCGCGGTGGGGTGCCGCAATCAACGCGTGTGCGGCGGCCGTGAAGCGCGCGGTCCGCCTTCTCTTGCGCGGCTTCAAGGCCGGGCTGGAGCGAGCCCGGCGCGTGCCGCGCGGCGGCCTCCACGGTCGCTCCGACAGGCCCCGCGCACCCGCGTTTCGACCTGACACGGCCGGGCATCGCGGCGACCGGGCTCCTTTACAATCGGGGCCTGACAATCCTTGAAATCCCTGACGCCTGCCAAGGGTGCGAAGCATTCTTCCCGGCTGGAACATTCCGGCCTTCCTGACCGTGCTGCTGCTCCTGTGCGAACTGGGCGGATGCGCTGCGCCGCCCGTCGCGGCCACACCGCGCGCCGGGATCGATGCCCCCTCGGGCCCCGCGTGGTGGCGCGAGTCCTCGGACCCGCTGCTGTGGCGCCTGGTGGACAGCGGTCTGCAGTCCGATCCGAGCCTGCGCCACGACGCGCGGACGCTCGAGCGCGCGCGTGCCCTCTCGCGGCAGCGCGGCTTGCGGCAGTGGGCAGCACGCATGCTGGGCTATCCACCGCAGGACCTCGGCGCGCTGGCGCTGCAACTGGCCGAAGCGCGCCAGCGCAAGGCCGCCTCGATCGCGCGGGCCTATGTCCGGCTGCGGCGCCTGCAGGCCGAGTTGCGCCTGCGCCGCGACTTCCAGCAACACTTCCGCGACGATGCCGACATCGCGCAGTGGAGACGCGCAGCGGGAATCGTGACGGGCATCGACAGCGGGCTTGCCTCGACCCTGCTGGGCATCAATGCGAGCGCGCTGGCCGGCACGCGGGCGCGCCTGGGCGTCGCCACGGCGACGCTGGCGCGGCGCAGCGGGGTCCCGCTGGATCGGCTGCAGCGCGATGTCGATGACGGCGCGGGGCTGCCGCGGCTGGTCGTCCCCCCCGCCACGGCCGCATCGACCTGCCCGGACGCGGACCAGCAGGCACGCATCGCCCGCGAGCGCACGGCGCTGGCGCAGGCCGCGGCACGCGACGAGGCGCTGCAACAACTCGAGGCGGACGCCACACGCACCGTCGCCGACGCGCGCACGGCCTACCACCTGGGGACCGGCGATTTCGCGACGCTGTACGTGGCCGAGACGGCCGCGCTGCGCGTGCGCCTGGCACGGGTGGCGGCGCGCGCCGACGGCGCCGACGCGGCGATCGACCTGCTCCGCGCCCAGGGTCTGGCGCTGACGCGCGCAAGCGCGAGCCCGCCGATGCGTCGCGGCGGCGACGCGCGGCGCGCCCCGACGGGTTGCAGCGGTGACTGAGCCGGCGACGTCGTCGCAGGTGGACGAGCTGCTGGGCGCGCGCCCGCGCAGCCGCGTGCGCCGCTGGATCAGCCTGGGCATCTTGCTGCTCGCGCTGGCGGTGGCGGGCACGCTGCTGCTGCGCTTTCTCGAGGGCAACGACACGCCCTACTACATGGCGCCGGTGGTGCGCGCCGACCTGCGCCCGCACCTGACGCTGTCGGGCACGCTGCACCTGGCCGGCGAAGTCAGCGTGCGCGCGCCGCAGGACGCCATGATCGCCGCGCTGCCCGCGGGCGTCGGCAGCACGGTCGAGCAGGGGCAGGCACTGGCCGTCGTGGACGTCTCGCACGCGGCCCGCGGCATCGCGGCCGACCGCTCGGCACTGGCGGCGGCGCGCGACGCCGCGGCGCATGCCGGGGTCACGCGCAAGGCCGCGGCGGCCAGGCTGGCGCGCTACGAGAAGGTATGGCGCGAGTCCGGCCACCGCGTGCCCTCGCTCGACGAGTTGGAAGGCGCCCGCGCCGAGGCGATGCGCGCGGCGATCGCGCTGCGCCGCGACGGGGTGCTGGTCGACGCGGCAAGGCAGCGCCTGCACGCCGACCTGGCCGGCCTGGACGCGGCGCTGCCGCGCGCGCCCTTCGCGGCGGTGGTGACGCAACTGCTGGTGGCGCCGGGAAGCCGGGTGCAGGCCGGGCAGCCCATCGTCGACCTCGCACCGCGCGGCGCCGCGGCACGCGTGGTGGTTGCGCTGTCTCCCGGCATCGGGCCATTGCCGAACGGCATGCCGGCCTCGGTGCTGGTCGAAGGCGACGGCGATCATGCGCATGCGGCAACGCTGCTGCGCGTCGAGACCTCGGCCTCCGGGCAGCGTCACGCGGTGTTCGGGCTCGCCTGGGACCCCGGCATCGCACCTCGCGCGGCGGTGACGGTGAAGCTGACCCTGCCGGTGCGCCACCGCGTGCTGGTGGTGCCCAATGCCGCGCTGGCCTTCGCGCCGCACTGCTCCGCCGACCACGACCGTACGAGCATCTGCCTGCTCGCGCGCGACGGCACGGCGCGCAGCGTGGACATCGTCGCCGGCCCCAGCGACGGGCGCAACACGCAGATCCTCGCCGGCGCGGTGCGCCCCGGGGCCCTGGCGATCATCGGCTGGCGCGAGCCGCCGGCCGCATCGGGCCCCAAGCACTAGCCTCCATGGACCAGCCGCGGCGGGCCTCGCCGGGTCCCGCGGCCGCAGCCTCTTCATGACCATGACCCGTACCCCTCCCCTGCTCACGCGCCGCCAGGCCGGCACCCTCGTCGCATCGCTGACCACCGGACTGCTGCAGCCGGGCTTCGCCTTCGCCGCCTCCTCCGGCCGCTGGGGACCGCCCCGCCCGTTCTCGTGGGAGCTGCTGGTGGAGCGCGCGCGCCGCGTCGCCGGGCGCGCCTACGTGGCGCCGAAGCCCTCGGCCCACGCGGTGGACAGCTGGGACGACTTCGTGCGCCTGAGCTATGGCGCCGCCGACGCGGTGACCGGCACCGTGCGGCTGTTTCCGACGCGTCGCGGCGTGGCGCCGTACGCGGTGGGCATCCATGTGGTGCGGGACGGAGTCGCGCGCAAGCTGCTCGGCACCCACGGGCTGTTCGGCGGCGGGCGCAGCGCCGATCCCGCCGGCTGGCGGGTGCTCGCCCCGGACGGGATGACCGACTGGATGGCCTTCCTGGGGGCCTCGTATTTCCGCTGCTCGGGGACGTCCAACCGCTACGGGCTGTCGGCGCGCGGCGTGTCCGTCGACACCGGACTGCCGGGCCCCGAGGAGTTTCCCGCGTTCACCGAGTTCTGGATCGAGCAGGACAACGCCGACCACGTGCTGGTGCACGCGCTGCTCGACGGGCCCTCGCTGGCCGGCGCCTACGCCATCGACACATGGCGCCACGAAGGCAAGGACATGGTGCAGGACGTGCGCTGCGCGCTGTTCCTGCGACGCGACGTGCAGCGCCTGGGAATCGCGCCGCAGACCAGCATGTTCCTGTACGACCAGACCCGCGCCGACGGCATGCCGCACGCGCACCCGATCGGGGACTGGCGACCGCAGGTGCACGACTCGGGCGGGCTGGCCATCCACACCGGTGCCGGCGAGCACATCTGGCGCCCGCTGCACAACCCGTCGAAGGCGCGCATGCATGCCTTGCGCGCCGACCACCCGCAGGGATTCGGACTGATGCAGCGCGACCGCCGCTTCGACCAGTACGAGGACGACCAGCTGTTCTACGACCTGCGCCCGTCGCTGTGGGTGAAGCCGCAGGGGGACTGGGGCACCGGCTCGGTGATGCTGTACGAGATGGCCTCGATCTCGGAGACGGTGGACAACATCGGCGCCTTCTGGGTCGCCGACGAGCCGGCGCGCGCCGGGCAGCGGCGCGACCTCGCGTACCAGCTGACGTGGACCTCCGCCGACCCCAGCATCGACACCAACGCGCATTGCCGCAACGTGCTGATCGGGCCCGCCGGGCCGAGCGACACGCCCCCCGATCCGGCGACGCGCAAGTACGTGATCGACTTCGAGGCGCCGGGGCTGGCCGGGCTGGACGCCGACAGCGGCGTGCGCGCGCTGACCGACCTGCCGGCGCAGGCGGTGATGGACCTGCGCTCGCACCCGCTGTACGGCCACGCCGGTCGCTGGCGGGTGGTGCTCGACATGCGCCTGGCCGGACTGGCGCAAAAGGAGTTCCGGCTGTTCCTGCAGCGCGGGGCGCAGGCGCTCAGCGAGACCGTGGTGATCACGCTCGAACCATGAGCCAGGCACAGCCGCCGCTGCCGTCGATGCTGCCGCCGCCGGCGCCGCTGGACATGCCCGTGCAGCGCCTGGACGGGCCGCCCCCCGGTTCCATCGAGGTGCTGACCCAGCCGCATGGTCTGCTGGTCAAGCGCCTGCTGCTCATCGCCACCACCGCGGTGCTGGCGCTGGCCGCCTCCACGCAGGTGCGCATGGCCATGGCGCGCGCCGGGCTGGATCCGCTGGACCTGATCCTGCTGGTGCTGTTCGTGCCGTTGTTCAGCTGGATCTCCTTCGGCTTCGTGAATTCCGCCATCGGATTCTTCCAGCTGATCAGCGGCGACCACCCCGGCTTCACCGCGATTCCCAGCCCGGCGCAGGCGTTGCGTCACCGCGTGGCGGTGCTGATGCCGGTCTACAACGAGAACGTCGACTCCACCTTCGGCCGTGTGCGCGCGATGGCGCGCTCCATCGACGCCGCCGGCGGCTCGAAGTGGATCGATTTCTTCGTGCTGAGCGACTCCAGCGCGCCAAACGGCGAGCTCGAGCAGGCGGCCTGGCGCGAGCTGGCGCGCGAGGCGCCGATCGCGGTGTACTACCGGCGCCGCGAACACAACACCGCGCGCAAGCCCGGCAACATCGCCGAGTGGGTGCGGCGCTTCGGCGCCGCCTACGAATGCATGCTGGTGCTCGACGCCGACAGCCTGATGAGCGGCGACGCGATCGTCGGCATGGCCTCGATCATGGAGGAACGCCCGTCGATCGGCCTGCTGCAGACGGTGCCGATGATCACCAACGCGCGCACGCTGTTCCAGCGCTGGATGCAGTTCGCCAGCGAGGCCTACGGGCCGATCGCCACCGCCGGCCTGCTGTGGTGGTCCGGCTCGGAGGCGAATTTCTGGGGGCACAACGCGATCGTGCGCACCCGCGCCTTCGCGCAAAGCTGCGGCCTGCCCGAGTTGCCGGGCAAGCCGCCGTTCGGCGGACACATCCAGAGCCACGACATGGTGGAGTCGGCGCTGCTGCGCAGGCGCGGCTGGGCCGTCCACATGGTGATGATCGACGGCAGCTACGAGGAATACCCGCCCACCGTGGTGGACCACGCCAAGCGCGACCGCCGCTGGATGCAGGGCAACGTGCAGCACCTGCGACTGCTCGACACCTCGGGGCTGCACTGGACCAGCCGGCTGCACCTGCTGATCGGCGCCTGCGCCTACCTGACCTCGCCGGGCTGGCTGCTGCTGCTGCTGACCAGCGCGCTGCAGGTGTGCCTGTCCGGGCAGGCCACGCTGGTCGGCGTGACCTCGCCCGGCGTGCTGTGGCTGACCGTGCTGCTGCTGTTCGGGCCGAAGCTGATGGGAACGATCTGGCTGCTGGCATCGGCGCAGCGCCGGCGCGACTTCGGCGGCGCGACGCGAATCCTGCGCTCGGTGGCGCTGGACATCCCGCTGGCGGTGCTGATGGCCCCGGTGACCATGGTGACGCAGACCAGGGCCTTGCTGGCGATGGCGCTGGGCATCCCGTCGGGCTGGGCCGCGCAGCAGCGCGAGGCGCGGCGCATCCCGGTGCTGTCGATGCTGCCCGCGCTGCGCGATCACCTGCTGCTGGGCGCCGGCTTCGCGGCCATCGCGCTGGTCAACCCGACGATGGCGCTGTGGTTCTCGCCGATCACGCTGGGACTGCTGAGCGCGCCGTGGCTGGTCAGCTGGACCTCCAGCGAGTGGCTGGGAGATCGCGCCCTCGCCTGGGGCTTCTTCCGCGTTCCGCCGCCGCAGCTCGGCTCCCCCGGGCCGTCGCGCGCTGCGACGAAGGTCGCGCCATGAGCCTGCTGCTGTTCAAGATCGCCGTCACGCCCTTGCTGATCCTCGCCGCCACGCTGCTGCAGCGCCGTTTCGGCGGCTCCATCGGCGGATTGCTGACGGGCCTGCCGGTGACCTCGGCGCCGCTGTCGGTGTTCCTGGCGCTGCAGAACGGTCCGTTGTTCGCGGCCAAGGCGGCTGTCGGCACGCTGCTGGGACTGGTCGGAACGGCCGGCTTCTGCGCCACCTACGCCCGCGCCGCGCGCGGCCGGC
>JAKAXL010000021.1 GCA_021816585.1 Pseudomonadota bacterium
GCGGTCTATGCCGCGCTGCTGCGCCATTGGCGTGCACGGCGCTGAGCGTGGCGCAGCTGCCTGCGCGCGGCTGCATCCGGTCGGGCATGCCCGACGTACTGGCTGCATGCCGCGCCCCCGGAACCCGGACAATTCCCTTGCGCCATGCAAGGGAATTGTCCGGGCTATTTGTTTTTGTCCTGGACAAATTGCATGATTGTCCATGTAAACCTCAACGGCCCCATGTCCATGAAACCCTCGCTGCCCTTCGCCGCCACCGTGCTCGCCCTGCTGTTCGGTCTGGGAGCCGGCACGGCCCACGCCGCCCCCGGCTCCCCTGCCGCGACGACCGTCGCGCACCCGGCCTCGGCCACCTGCCCGGCGCTGCTGGACCACCGCTTCGACGACCTGCAGACCGGCAAGCCGGTGGACCTGTGCCAGTACCGCGGCAAGGTGGTGATCGTGGTCAACACCGCCAGCTTCTGCGGCTTCGCGCCGCAGCTCGGGCAGCTCGAGGCGCTCTATCGCAAGTACGGGCGCGACGGGCTGGTGGTGCTGGGATTTCCGTCGGACGACTTCCACCAGGAGTTCGACAACCCGCTGCGCATCGTCCCGTACAGCCGCAAGCACTACCAGGTGAGCTTTCCGCTGTTCAACGTCTCCCACGTCACGGAGCCGCACCCGAACCCGCTGTACGAGCAGCTGATCCTGGCCAGCGGGGTCCAGCCGAAGTGGAACTTCTACAAATACCTGATCGGGCGTGACGGGCGTTTCGTCGCCGAATACTCCAGCCTGACCGCGCCGGACAGCCAGCAGTTCGAGCAGCGTGTGAAGGATCTGCTGCAGGCCCAGCCATGAACGCGGTCGTCGGGGGGGCTTGCCCACGGCGGGCAGCACCGGAATTGCCGGAATTGCCGGCGTTGCCGCGCGGCCTCCCGGCCTCGGCGCGCGCCGTGCTGCAGCTGCTGCGCAGGCTGCGCGGCGGCGCACTGGAGCTCGTGCTGCCCGACGGACGCGCACTGCATTTCGGCGTCGACTGCGCGCAGCCGCCGGTGCCGATGCAGGTTCACGACTGGCGCCTGTTCGGCGACGTGCTGCGGCGCGGCGGCGTGGGCTTCGGCGAGGGCTATTTCAACCGTCTGTGGAGCACCGGCGACCTGCCGCGCCTGCTTCGACTGCTGCTGGCCAACCGCGACGCGATGCAGCGCGCGCTGCGCGGCGGCGCCTGGGGCATGCTGGTGCTGCGCCTGCGGCATGCGCTGCACCTGAACACGCGCCGCGGCAGCCGGCTCAACATCCAGGCCCACTACGACCTCGGCAACGACTTCTACCGCGCCTGGCTCGACCCGGGAATGAACTACTCGGCCGCGCTGTTCACGCGCCCGGGCATGGACCTGGAGCAGGCGCAGCAGGCCAAGCTGGCGCGGGTGCTCGACCAACTGGGCGTGGAGCCCGGAGCCAGGGTGCTGGAGATCGGCTGCGGCTGGGGCGGCTTCGCCGAAGCCGCGGCGCGCCGCGGCCTGCGCGTGGACGGGGTGACGCTGTCGCGCGAACAGCTCGACTGGGCCTGCGTGCGCCTGCAGCGGGCCGGGCTGCAGGACCTGGCGCGCGTGCACCTGCTCGATTACCGCGACCTCGCCGCCATCACCCCCGCGGGAGGCTTCGACGCGGTGGCGTCGATCGAGATGTTCGAGGCGGTCGGCGAGCGCTACTGGAATCGCTACTTCGAGGCGCTGGCGGCGAGCCTGCGCGCCGGCGCTCGCGCGTGCATCCAGACCATCACCATCGACGACGCGCTGTTCGAGGCCTACCGGCGCAGCAGCGACTTCATCCAGCAATACGTGTTCCCCGGCGGCATGCTGCCCTGCCGCTCGCGGTTTCGCGAACTCGCCGCGAACGCCGGGCTGGACGTGCTCGACGAACATGGCTTCGGCGCGGACTATGCCAGCACGCTGGCGATATGGCGCGAGCGCTTCGCGCGCGCCGCGCGGCGTGTCGAGGCACTGGGCCACGACCAGCGCTTTCGCCTGCTGTGGGAGTTCTACCTGGCCTACTGCGAGGCGGGCTTCGCGCAGGGCTCGATCGACGTCGTGCAGTTCACGCTGCGCCGCAGCGCGCGGCGCTGACGGCACCCGTCGCGGCGCTCCCGTCACTACCATGCGGGAAGCCCGCGCACGCCGCGGGACCGCCAACCTGAACCGGAGATTCCGATGGATTCGCAACAACGCTTCGAGCGCGGCCTGGCCATTCGCAAGGAGGTGCTCGGCGCCGAGTACGTGGACGCGTCGCTGCGCGGCGCCGACGATTTCACGCGCGAGATGCAGCAACTCGTCACCGAATACGCCTGGGGCGAGATCTGGTCGCGCCCCGGCCTGTCGCGCCGCGACCGCAGCCTGCTCAACCTGGGCATGCTGACCGCGCTGAACCGGCCGCACGAGCTGCGCCTGCACGTGCGCGGCGCGTTGACCAACGGCATCACCAAGGACGAGATCAAGGAAGCGCTGATGCAAAGCGCGGTGTACTGCGGCGTGCCGGCGGCGCTGGACAGCATCCGCGTGGCGCGCGAGGTCTTCGCCGAGCTCAAGGTCTGAGCCGACGCGACACGCCCCTGGGCCGCGCTGCCTGCGGCCCAGGCGGCCTGCCTCACTCGTAGCCGACGATCGCGTGCGGCACGTACGGCGCCTGCAGCTCGGCGACTTCCTCCGGCGACAGGCGCAGCTGCAGCGCGGCGACCGCGTCCTGCAGGTGCTGCGGCTTCGACGCGCCGATGATCGGCGCGCTCACACCGGGCGACTGCAGCACCCAGGCCAGCGCCAGCTGCGCGTGCGGCAGGCCGCGGCGCGAGGCCAGCGCGTCGAGGGCCGCGGCGACACGGGCGTCGGCCTGCTCGGTGTGCTTGAACAGGCTGGCGCCGTAGTCGTCGCTCTGCATGCGCGGCGTGCTCTGGCCCCACGGCCGCGCCAGGCGGCCGCGTGCCAGCGGGCTCCACGGGATCACGCCCACCCCCTGGTCGACGCAAAGCGGGAGCATCTCGCGCTCCTCCTCGCGGTACAGCAGGCTGAGCTCGGGCTGCATGCTCACGAAAGGCGTCCAGCCGTTGGCGCGCGCCACCTCCTGCGCCTTCGCGAACTGCCACGCATGCATCGACGAAGCCCCGATGTAGCGTGCCTTGCCCGACTTGACCACGTCGTGCAGCGCCTCCATGGTCTCCTCGATCGGCGTGTGCGGGTCCCAGCGGTGGATCTGGTAGAGGTCGACGTAGTCCATGCCCAGGCGCGACAGGCTGGCGTCGATCTCGGCCAGGATGGACTTGCGCGAGAGCCCGCCGATGTTGGGCGCGCGGCGCGCCGCGAAGTACACCTTGGTGGCGACGACGATCTCGTCGCGCCGCGCGTGCTCGCGCAGCACGCGCCCGACGATCTCCTCGGAGGTGCCGTCGGAATAGGCGTTGGCGGTATCGAAGAAGTTGATGCCGAGCTCGAGGGCCTGCCGGATCAGCGGCCGGCTGGCCTGCTCGTCGAGGGTCCAGGCATGGTTGCCGCGAGCGGGGTCGCCGTAGGTCATGCAACCCAGGCAGATGCGGGAAACGCTCAGGCCGGTGCGGCCGAGTCGGGTGTATTCCATCAGGGGCTCCGTGTCCGACAAGGGATCAGGCAAGCCCATGAGCATAGTCGCGCCCGCGCGCTCGCGCACGGGCTCGCCGCGCCGCGCCGGCGCGGTCTCAGCGCGCGTGGCGGCGCAGGAATTCGCGGCAGGCGTCGATCACCGCCTGCGGCTGGTCGCGGTGCGGCGAGTGCCCGCAGTCGGCGAGCTCGAGCAGTTCGGTCTGCGGCACGCGGCGCGCGATGCCGCGGATCTGCTCGAGCGTGCCGTACTCGTCGTCGAGCCCCTGCACCGCCAGCAGCGGGCAGTCGATGGACGCGATCTCCGACTCGATCGACCAGTCGCGAAAGCGCGGGTCCAGCCAGATGCGGTTCCAGCCCCAGAAGGCCGAGTCCGGATCGGCGTGGTGCCGCGCCAGGCGCTGGCGCAGGTCGGTCTCCAGGTAGGCGCGACGCGCCTTGTCGATGCTGGAGAGGCTGAGGTCCTCGACCAGGATGTGCGGCGCCAGCACGATCGCGCCGGCCACCTGGCGCGGCGCGTGCGCCGCGACCAGCAGCGCGATGGAAGCGCCGTCGCTGTGCCCGAACAACCACGGGGGGCGCCGCTCGCTGTCCACTCCGAGCGCGCGCAGCAGCGCGGGCAGCACCTGCCGGGCCTGCAGGTGCATGAAGTCGGGATCCCAGGACTCCTGCGGCGCGCGCGGCGTCGAGCGCCCGTAGCCGGGGCGCGAATACACCAGCCCGCGACATCCGCAGGCCTCGCACAGGCGCTGCGGAAAGTCGCGCCACATCGACACCGAGCCGAGGCCTTCGTGCAGGAACACCAGCATCGGGGCGCCGTCCGCGCCGCGGCCGACCCAGCGGTATTCGATGTCGACTTCGCGTTGCGGAAGGCGCACGCGCACGAGGTCCGCGGCAGGCGCGGACAGGGTGGAGGAAGCGGTGGAGGAAGCGGTGGAAGAAGCTGTGCAGGACATCGGATCGCCCGGGTGTAAGGTCTCATGCCGCGCCGGATTCGCGCTGGCGCAACTTGAAGCGCTGGATCTTGCCGGTGGCGGTCTTCGGCAGTTCGTCGACGAACTCGATGATGCGCGGGTACTTGTAGGGCGCCAGGCGGTCCTTCACGAAGGCCTTGAGTTCGTCGACCCCGACCTCCTGCCCGTCCTTGCGCACGACGAAGGCCTTGGTCTTGGTCAGGCCCTCGGCATCGGGCACGCCGATCACCGCCGCCTCCAGCACCGCCGGGTGCTGCACCAGCGTGGCCTCGACCTCGAAGGGCGAGACGTAGATCCCGCTGACCTTGAGCATGTCGTCGCTGCGCCCGGAATAGGTGTAGGTGCCGTCGCGGTTGCGCACGTACTTGTCGCCGCTCTTGGTCCAGCCGCCCTGGAAGGTCTCGCGCGACTTGCCGCGGTTGCCCCAGTACATCAGCGCGCTCGACGGGCCGTGGATGTACAGGTCGCCGGGCTCGCCGTCGGGCACCGGCCCGCCGTCGTCGCCGCGCAGCTCGATGTCGTAGCCCGGAACCGGCCACCCGGTGGTGCCGTAGCGCACGTCGTCCGGACGGTTGGACAGGAAGATGTGCAGCATCTCGGTGGAGCCGATGCCGTCGACGATGTCGGCTCCGAAATGGGCCTTGAAACGCTCGCCGATGTCGGCCGGCAGCGCCTCCCCGGCCGACGAGGCCAGGCGCAGTGCGACCTGTTCGCGCGGCGGCAGTTCCGGGTGCGCCAGCATGCCCGAGTAGCCGGTCGGCGCGCCGAAGAACACCGTCGGACGCAGGCCTGCGATCTCGCCGCGCAGGCGCCTGAACACCGCCTGCGGGGTCGGGCGTTCGGGCATCAGCAGCACGCTGGCGCCGACCCCCAGCGGGAAGGTCAGCGCATTGCCCAGGCCGTAGGCGAAGAACAGCTTGGCGGCCGAGAAGCAGACGTCGTCCTCGCGCAGCCCGAGCACCGGGCGCGCGTACAGCTCGATGGTCCAGTAGGGGTTGGCCTGCGAATGCACGGCCCCCTTCGGGCGCCCGGTGGAGCCGGACGAATACAGCCAGAAGCCGGGATCGTCGGGTCCGGTGGCGGCGGCGCGCGGCATCGGCTCGTGGGAATCGACGAAGGCGTCGAAGTCGAGCTCCGGGGCGTGCAGCGGAGCCACCGGATGCGACACCACCACCTGCCGCACCTCGTGGTCGGCGCGCACCATCGCCGCGTTCAGCGCCGGCAGCACCGCCCCCGACACCAGCAGCGCCTGCGCGCGCGAATGCTCGAGCAGGTAGGCGTAGTCGTCGGCGGTGAGCAAGGTGTTGACGGCCACCGGGACGATGCCCGCGTACATCGCGCCGAGGAAGGCCACCGGCCAGTCGTTGCAGTCCTGCATGACCAGCATCACCCGCTCCTCGCGCCGCAGCCCGGCCGTGCGCAGCGCCGCGGCCATGCGGCGCACGCGCAGCGCGAGCTCGCCGTAGCTCAGGCTGCCGTGGTCGTCGACGAACGCGGTCTTGGCGGAGCGCGAGGCGTTGTGCTCGATCAGGTACTGCGCGAAGTTGAAGCGAGGCACGCCGCCGCCGGGGCGCTCCCAGGGTGGCGTGATGTCGGGGTTTTGCACGGTCCTTGTCTCCTGCTTCGATGGGCGCCCGGGGGCCGGCGCCGCGGCATTCAGTCGATGCCTTGCGGCAGCGCGTCGAGCACGGCGCCGGGCGCCTGCAGCGCGCTGCGCCGATGATAGAAACGCAGGGCGCGCAGACCGCCCAGCTCCTCGCCGCCGCCGGCGCGCCCGGGGCCGCCGTGCAGCGACTGCGGCATCACGTTGCCGTGCCCGGTATGGCTTTGCGCGACCTGCGGCGTGACCACGTGCACGCGCCCGTGCGAGTCGGCCAGCCGCAGCGCGGCCTGCGCCAGCTCCGTGGCGTCGCTGCCGTACAGCGACGCCACCAGCGAGCCGCCGCCGCGCCGCGCCAGCTCGACGGCCTGCGCGGTATCGCGGTACGGCAGCACGGTCGCCACCGGGCCGAACACTTCCATCTCGTGCACCTCGCGCGCGCCATCGCCGGCCGCCGCGTCGGGCAGCCCCAGCAACAACGGCGCCACACAGCAGGACGTCTCGGGATCGGCGTCGAGCAGCGGCTGCGCGGCGCCGTCGTGCAGCACCGTCGCATGCCGGCGCAGTTCGTCCATGCCGCGCAGCACCGCGTCCTTCTGCTCCCGGCTGACCAGCGAGCCCATGCTCGCCTGCGGGTTGCGCGGGTTGCCCACGCGCAGCTCGCGCAGTCCGCCGACGATCGCCTGCACGGCGTCGCCCAGCCGGCTCTCGGGAACCAGCACGCGCCGGATCGCCGTGCACTTCTGGCCCGACTTGACGCTCATCTCGCGCACCACCTCGGAGGCCAGCAGCTGCAGCGCCGCGTCGTCCTGCCCCGGCAGCAGCAGCGCGCTGTTGAGGCTGTCGGCCTCGATGTTCACGCGCACCGAGCGTTCGGCCACCGCGGGGTGGGAGCGGATCAGCGAGGCGGTGTGCGCCGAGCCTGTGAAGGACACGAAGTCGAAGCCGCGCAGCGCGTCGAGCAGCCCGGCCGACGAACCGCACACCACCGACAGCGCGCCCGGCGGCAGCACGCCGGCCTCGATCACGTCGGCCACCATGCGCTGGGTCAGCCACGCCGTCGCGGTGGCCGGCTTGACGATCACCGGCACGCCCGACAGCAGCGCCGGCGCGGCCTTCTCCCACAGTCCCCACGACGGGAAGTTGAAGGCGTTGATGAACAGCGCGACCCCGCGCCCGGGCACCAGTAGATGCTGCGACTGGAAGGCGCCGTCGCGGCTCAGCGACTGCGCCGCCTCGTCGAGCAGGAAAGCGCGCTCGCCCAGCGCGGCGCCGAGCCGGGCATAGACGCCGACGGTGTAGATCGCGCCGTCGACATCGATCGCGGTGTCGCGCTGCACGGTGCCGCTGTTGGCGGTGGAAATCTCGTAATAGGCGTCGCGCCCGGCCTGCAGCACCTTCTGCACCGCGCCCAGCAGTCCGGCGCGCTGCGCGTAGCTCATCGCACGCAAGGCGCCGCCGCCCTGCCGGCGTGCGAATTCGAAACCCTGCTCCAGGTCCAGCCCGCTGTTGTCGACCCGCACCAGCTCGGTGCCCAGCACCGGATCGAACAACGCGGTGCCGGCGCCGCGGCCCGCCTGCCAGCGGCCGGCGAGATGGTTGGGAAGCAGATCGGACATGTAGGAGATTCCTGGAAAGCCGGGCCGCGCCGCGATGGCCCGCGACGCGACTTGCATGCTGCGTGACGTGCAGTATCTTGCGCAGAAGCAATGTAGGTTTTCGGATACGAGCTGTCAAGCACTATAGTGCATGGAAAACCCCCGAGTTCCTGAAGTGTCTCCGACGCAGCGCCGCTTCGCGCCGGGAGGCATGCGCGTGACTCCCGGGGTTCGCGCTCGCGCTCGCGCCGGCGGCAGCGCGGGACGTGGCCGGCAAAGCGCTTGTCATCCCGGCAAACATGCACTATGCTGCTTACGCATGCGTCGGCAGACGTGCATTTTGTTTCATTGTCCAGGAGCAGCCCCGTGAACGATTCACCCCGTGTCGACTACCAGACCGACCCGTCGCGCTACAAGCACTGGAAGCTCGGCTTCGACGGTCCGATCGCCACGCTGGCGGCGGATTTCGACGAGAACGCCGGCCTGCGCCCCGGCTACAAGCTCAAGCTCAACAGCTACGACCTCGGCGTGGACATCGAACTCGCCGACGCCCTCGACCGCATCCGCTTCGAGCATCCGGAAGTGCGCACGGTGGTGCTGACCAGCCTGAAGGACCGGGTGTTCTGCTCGGGCGCGAACATTTTCATGCTGGGCCTGTCGAGCCATGCGTGGAAGGTGAACTTCTGCAAGTTCACCAACGAGACCCGCAACGGCATCGAGGATTCGTCGCGGCATAGCGGGCTGAAGTTCCTCGCCGCCGTCAACGGCGCCTGCGCCGGCGGGGGCTACGAGATGGCGCTGGCCTGCGACGAGATCCTGCTGGTCGACGACCGCTCCAGCGCGGTGAGCCTGCCCGAGGTGCCGCTGCTGGGCGTGCTGCCGGGGACCGGCGGGCTGACCCGCGTCACCGACAAGCGCCATGTGCGCCACGACCTGGCCGACATCTTCTGCACCACCGCCGAGGGCGTGCGCGGGCAGAAGGCGAAGGACTGGCGCCTGGTCGACCACATCGCCAAGCCGGCGGTGTTCGCGCAGGCGGTGCGCGAGCGCGCGCTGCAACTGGCCGCGCTCAGCGATCGCCCGGAGGGTGCGCGCGGGGTCGAGCTCAAGCCGCTGCAGCGCGTGATCGAACCCGACGCGCTGCGCTACTCGACGGTGACGGTGGAGATCGACCGCGCGCGCCGGGTCGCCAGCTTCACGCTGCATGCGCCCGAGGGTGCGCAGCCGCGCGACGTCGCCGGCATCGAGGCGCTGGGCGCCGACTGGTACGCGCTGCGCCTGGCGCGCGAACTCGACGACGCCATCCTGTCGATGCGCACCAACGAGCTCGACATCGGCACCTGGCTGGTGAAAACGCGCGGCGACGCCGCCGCGGTGCGCGAACTCGACGCGCTGCTGCTGGCCAACCGCTCGCACTGGCTGGTGCGCGAGACCATCGGGATGCTGCGCCGCGGCTTCAGCCGCCTCGACGTGTCGTCGCGCAGTCTGTTCGCGCTGGTCGACGAGGGCTCGTGCTTCGCCGGCACGCTGCTCGAGCCGGCGCTGGCCTGCGACCGCATCTACCACCTCGCGCTGCCCGACGCGCCGCAGCGCGCGCCTCGCATCACGCTGGACGAGGTCAATTTCGGCCTGTACCCGATGGCCACCGGGCAAAGCCGCCTGGAGCGCCGCTTCTACGGGGAGCAGCCGGCCATGGACGCGCTGCGCGCACGCCTGGGCGAGGCACTCGACGCCGACCAGGCCTTCGCGCTCGGGCTGGCCACCAGCAACCCGGACGACATCGACTGGGACGACGAACTGCGCATCGCCATCGAGGAGCGCGTGGCGATGTCCCCGGACGCACTCACCGGCATGGAGGCCAACCTGCGTTTCAACGGCCCGGAGACCATGCTGACCCGCGTGTTCGGGCGCCTCACCGCGTGGCAGAACTGGATTTTCCAGCGCCCCAACGCGGTCGGCGACAAGGGCGCGCTGAAGGTGTACGGCAAGGGCGAGAAGGCGGCCTTCGACTTCAACCGCGTCTGAGCCCCCAAGACTTCCGAACGGAGACCGAGATGTCCAGCATCGACTACAGCAGCAAGATCCCCAACAACGTCAACCTCGCCGAGGACCGCACGCTGCAGCGCGCGCTCGAGCAGTGGCAGCCCAACTACCTGAGCTGGTGGAACGACATGGGTCCCGACGGTTCGCACGGCTTCGATGTCTATCTGCGCACCGCGACCAGCGTCGACCCGCAGGGCTGGGCGCAGTTCGGCTACGTGAAGATGCCCGAGTACCGCTGGGGCATCTTCCTGAACCCGGCCGAGGCCGGTCGCAAGATCCACTTCGGCGACCACCTGGGCGAGGACGCCTGGCAGGACGTTCCCGGCGAGCACCGCGCCAACCTGCGCCGCATCATCGTCACCCAGGGCGACACCGAGCCGGCCTCGGTCGAGCAGCAGCGTCACCTCGGGCTGACCGCGCCCAGCCTGTACGACCTGCGCAACCTGTTCCAGGTCAACGTCGAGGAAGGCCGCCACCTGTGGGCGATGGTCTACCTGCTGCACAAGTACTTCGGCCGCGACGGCCGCGAGGAAGGCGAGGCGCTGCTGGAGCGGCGCAGCGGCCAGCAGGACAACCCGCGCATCCTGCAGGCCTTCAACGAGCCGACGCCGGACTGGCTGTCCTTCTTCATGTTCACCTACTTCACCGACCGCGACGGCAAGTTCCAGCTGTGCGCACTGGCCGAGTCGGCCTTCGATCCGCTGGCGCGCACCACGCGCTTCATGCTGACCGAGGAGGCGCACCACATGTTCGTCGGCGAGTCCGGGGTGTCGCGCGTGATCCAGCGCACCTGCCAGGTGATGAACGAGCTCAGGACCGACGACCCGGCGAAGCTGCGCGCCGCCGGGGTGATCGACCTGCCGACCCTGCAGCGCTACCTGAACTTCCACTTCAGCGTGACCATCGACCTGTTCGGAGCCGACCAGTCGAGCAACGCCGCGATCTTCTACTCCAGCGGGCTCAAGGGCCGCTTCGAGGAAGGCAAGCGCGGCGACGACCACCAGCTTCGCGGCGATGCCTACCGCATCCTGCAGCTGCGCGACGGCCGCCTGGTGGAGGAGGAGGTGCCGATGCTCAACGCCCTCAACGAGGTGCTGCGCGACGACTACATCACCGACAGCGTCGGCGGCGTGTCGCGCTGGAACAAGGTGATCGAGAAGGCAGGCATCGATTTCCGCCTGAAGACCCCGCACAAGGCCTTCCACCGCAACATCGGCAGCCTGGCCGGAATCAAGGTCGCGCCCGACGGCCGCGTGATCGACGAACAGGAGTGGAACGCGCATGTCGCCGAGTGGCTCCCCACCGAGTCCGACCGCGCCTTCGTGGCCTCGCTGATGGGCCGCGTGATCGAGCCCGGCAAGTACGCGAACTGGATCGCGCCGCCGATGGTCGGCATCAACCGCCAGCCCATCGATTTCGAGTACGTGCGCTTCAACTGAGGCCTGGCCGCGGCGTGCCGGCGCATCATGGCGCCCACGCCGCTTTTGCCTGGAGACCGCCATGGACATGGCCGACAACGCGATCATCCGCCAGCACCTGATCGATCCCGAGATCTGCATCCGCTGCAACACCTGCGAGGCGACCTGCCCGGTCGGCGCGGTCACGCACGACAGCCGCAACTACGTGGTCGACGCCGAGCGCTGCAATGCCTGCATGGCCTGCATCCCGCCCTGCCCGACCGGCGCCATCGACAACTGGCGCGACGTGCCGCGCCCGGCCGCCTACAGCGTGGCCGCGCAGTTGACCTGGGACGAACTGCCGGCGCAGCTCGACGCGGCGCAACTGCCGGCGCCCGCGGCGCCGCAGCAGCCGCAGCAGGCCCCGACCCCGCAGGCGGCCGACACCGCCGAGTTCCGCGCCGCGACCTTCGGCTCGGTGGTTCCGCCGTGGTCGGCGGCGCACGCCTACACCAACCTGTACGGCCCGAAGTCCGCGCGCAAAAGCCTGGTCGCCACGGTCACCGGCAACGTGCGGGTCACCGAGGTCGGCCGCGACTACGACACCCACCACATCGTGCTGGACTTCGGCGCCACGCCGTTGCCCGTGCTCGAGGGGCAGTCGATCGGGATCATCCCGCCCGGCGTGGACGAGGCCGGGCGCCCGCACCACCCGCGCCAGTACTCGGTGGCCAGCGCGCGCAACGGCGAGCGCCCCGGCTACAACAACCTGTCGCTGACCATCAAGCGCGTGCTCGAGGACCACCAGGGCCGCCCGGTGCGCGGAGTGGCGTCGAACTACATGTGCGACCTGCAGGTCGGCGACAAGGTCGAGGTCACCGGCCCCTTCGGCGCCAGTTTCCTGATGCCCAACCACCCGCGATCGAACATCGTGATGATCTGCACCGGCACCGGCAGCGCGCCGATGCGCGCGATGACCGAATGGCGCCGGCGGCTGCGCCGCTCGGGCAAGTTCGACGGCGGGCGCCTGATGCTGTTCTTCGGTGCGCGCACGCAGGCCGAGCTGCCCTATTTCGGCCCGCTGCAAAGCCTGCCGAAGGACTTCATCGACATCCACCTGGCGTTCTCGCGCACCCCGGGAAGCCCCAAGCGCTACGTGCAGGACCTGATGCGCGAGCGCGCCGCCGACCTCGGCCAGCTGCTTCGCGACGACAATACCTTCATCTACGTGTGCGGACTCAAGGCGATGGAGGACGGCGTGCTGCTCGCGCTTCGCGATGTGGTCGTGCAGTCCGGAATGGCCTGGGAAGCCACGGCCGCGGCCTGGAAGGAACAGGGCCGCCTGCATCTGGAGACCTATTGAGATGACGAATCCCCAGGCCGTCACCGCGGCCACCCCCGGCACGCTGCGCCAGGCGCGCGTGCTGGTCGTCGGCGCCGGCATCATGGGCGCCGGAATCGCCCAGGTGGCGGCCCAGGCGGGGCACCGCGTGGCCCTGTTCGACGCGCGCGACGGCGCCGCGAGCCAGGCGCGCGAGCGACTCGGCGCGACCTTCGACACCCTGGTCGCCAAGGGCCGACTGCAGGCCGCGCAGGCCGCCGACGCGCTGGCACGCATCGAGCCGGTGCCGTCGCTGGAGGACGCCGCCGACTGCGCGCTGGTGGTCGAGGCCATCGTCGAGAACCTGGAGGTCAAGCGCGAGCTGCTGGCACGCCTGGAGCAGTTGGTCGACGAGCAATGCGTGCTGGCCAGCAACACCTCGTCGCTGTCGATCACCGCGCTGGCGCGCGACATGAAGCACCCCGGGCGCCTGGTCGGCATGCACTTCTTCAACCCGGTGCCGCTGATGAAGCTGGTCGAGGTGGTCAGCGGACTGCGCACCTCGCCGCGGGTCGCGCAGCAGGTGTTCGAGCTCGCGCAGGCCTGGGGCAAGACCGCGGTGCATGCGCGCTCCACCCCGGGCTTCATCGTCAACCGCATCGCCCGTCCCTACTACGCCGAGACCCTGGCGCTGCTGCAGGAGCAGGCGGGCCCTCCCGAGGTGCTCGACGCCTGTCTGCGCGCGGTCGGATTTCGCATGGGGGCCTGCGAGCTGATGGATCTGATCGGCCACGACACCAACTTCGCGGTCACCCAGGCGGTGTACGAGGCGAACTTCTTCGACAAGCGCTTCGTACCTTCGCTGGTGCAGCGCGATCTGGTCGACGGCGGGCTGCTGGGACGCAAGAGCGGGCGCGGCTTCTACGACTACGCGGCGGGCGCCGTCGCGCCGGTCGCGCAGCCCGCCGCCGAGGACCTGCAGGCGCCGCGCGCGCCGGCCACCCGGCTGCTGCTGGCGGGCAGCGGCGCGCTGGTCGAACGCATCGCCTCCGCGTTGCGCCGGGCCGACCAGGCCTTCGAGCAGGACCTCCGCGCCGACTGGTGCGGCCTGCAGGTCGACGACGCGCGGCTGTGCCTGAGCGACGGGCGCAGCGCCACCGCGATGGGCGCCGAGGTCGCGGTGTTCGACCTGCCGCTGCGCGACGACTCCGGTCTCGCGCTGGCCTGGTCCGCCAGCGCCGACGCGTCGCCAGACTGGGTGCGGCAGGCGCCGCGCTGGCTGCACCTGCTGGGCTGGCTGCCGCTGCGCCTGCGCGACGTGCCGGGGCTGGTGGTGGCGCGCACCATCGCCATGCTGATCAACGAGGCCGCCGATGCCGTGCACCAGGGCGTGTGCGACGAAGACGCCGCCGACCACGCGATGAAGCTCGGG
The DNA here is from genome assembly GCA_021816585.1 of Pseudomonadota bacterium. Taxonomy (GTDB): domain Bacteria; phylum Pseudomonadota; class Gammaproteobacteria; order Burkholderiales; family Burkholderiaceae_C; genus Thiomonas_A. The sequence continues at coordinate 13,968 of JAKAXL010000021.1, forward strand.
GTCAACTACCCCGCCGGCCCCTTCGAGTGGCTGGCGCGCTGGCAACGGCTCGGTGCCATCGACCCGGCGGAGCTGCTGGACGCGCTGGACCGCCACTACCGCGGCGAGCGCTACCGCGTCAGCCCGCTGCTGCGCGACAGGGCCCGCAGCGTCGCGCGCGCCGCGCACGAGGCCCGCTGATGCCGACGCTGGTGGAGTTCGCACCGCAGTTGCACGCGGAGATCGGCGACGACGGCGTGGCCGAGCTGGTGTTCGGCCCGCCGGACGGCATGCCGTCCACCGATGCGCGGCGCCACGCGGTGCTGGGCGGCGTGTGGGGCCGGCTGGCCGCGCGACCCGAGGTGCGCTGCATCCTCGTGCGCAGCGTCGGCAAGGGCTTTTGCGCGGGAGGCGACCCCGAGCTGGTGCGCGAGATGCTCGACAGCCACGACGCGCGACTGCGCGTGCTGCACGAGGCGCGCGCCATCGTGCAGGGGATGGTGGACTGCGAGATTCCCATCGTGTCGGCGATCAACGGCGCGGCGGTCGGCGCCGGTGCCGCGGTGGCCCTGCTCGCCGACGTGTCGATCGCCGGCGAGAAGGCGAAGATCATCGACGGCCACACCCGCATCGGAGTCGCCGCCGGCGACCACGCCGCGCTGATCTGGCCGCTGCTGTGCGGGCTCGCGAAGGCCCGCATGCACCTGCTGCTGTGCACGCCCATCGACGGCGCGCAGGCCGAGCGCATCGGCCTCGTCGGAATGTGCGTGCCGGACGCCGAGCTGCTCGAGCGCGCGCGCGAAGTTGCTCGCAGCCTGGCCGCCGGCAGCGCGCAGGCGCTGGCGGCGACCAAGCGCAGCCTGAACCACTGGCTGCGCATGGCCTGGCCCGCCTTCGAGCACTCGCTGGCGATGGAGATCCTCGGCTTCGCGTCGCCGGAAGCACGCGAGGGCTTCGAGGCCCTGGGCGAACGCCGGACCCCGGTGTTCGCGCCGCGGCGCCCGCCGCAGGACTGAAGGGCGGCACCGCGATGCTGTACGCCGAATTCCACGAAGGCCAGCTGATCGAGGCCGGCCCCTACCGCGTCAGCGAGGCGGAGATCGTCGACTTCGCCACGCGCTACGACCCGCAGTGGTTCCACACCGACGCCCGCGCCGCGGCGCGCCACCGCTTCGGCGGGCTGATCGCCAGCGGCTGGCACACCTGCTCGATCGCCATGCGACTCGTGGTGGATCACGTGCTGGCGGGCTCGGAGTCCTTCGCGTCGCCGGGGCTGGAGCGCGTGCGCTGGCCGCACCCGGTGCGCCCGGGCGACGAACTGCGCCTGCAGGCCCGAGTGCTGCAGACCCGGCGCAGCCGCAGCCGCCCGGAGCTGGGCATCCTGCGCTGGCAATGGAGCCTGCGCAATTCGGCCGGTGCGCAGGTGCTCGAACTCGAGGCCACGAGCCTGTTCGACCTGGCCGCGGCGACGGGGCTCGACGCGTAGTTGATGACCATCAAGGCCGCCGCGGCGCTCGCCCCCTAGCCTGGGAATGCGTGCCCGGCGGCGCGGCATGGGGCCGCGCCCGGTGCCCGCCGGTGTCGCCACCGCCCCCGGAAGACCTGTCATGAAGCCCCGTTCCCGCCTGCTTGCGATCGCGCTCGGCGCGCTGCTGCTCGGACCCGGACTGGCCGCCACGGCCGTCGCGCAGCCGCGCGAGCCGGCGATCTACGGCAGCCAGCTGATGACCCGGCACGAGCGCCTGGAATATCGCGAACGCCTGCGCAACGCCCATACCGTGCGCGAGCGCGAACGCATCCGCCTGGAGCACCACCGGCAGATGCAGGAGCGCGCCCGCGAACGCGGCGTGCGCCTTCCCGACATGCCGCGTCGCGGCCCAGCAGCCGGTCCCGGACCGGGAGCCGGCCCGGGGCCGCGTGGCGGCGGCATGGGTCCCGGCCCCGGAGCGGGTCCCGGCCCCGGAGCGGGTCCCGGCCCCGGAGCCGGTCCCGGCCCGGCGTTCGGCCCTGGACCAGGAGCGGGACCGGGCGCGGGAGGACGCTCGCGCTGAGGCGGCTCGCGCCGCGCCGCCGCGCCCGGCAGCGACCGGCGCGGTGCATCCGGTTACAGATGCAGGTGCATGGTGGCGTCGAAGTCGCGATCGACTGTCGGCAAACTTCGTCGCGTCGCGTTGAACCCGACATGGGGAATCTTTCCCCGACGGAGAACCGAGCCATGCACAGATTTCTGCTCGCAGTGGCCGCCGCGGCCGCGGCGGCCGTCCCCGCGGCGCACGCCGACCCCGTGTACTGGTCGCTGAGCGTGGGCACCCCCGCCTTCGTCCCCGCATGGGGCCCCGTGTACGCCGCGCCGCCGCCGGCCGTCACGCCGCTGCCCGGTGCCGGCGCCGTGTACTACCAGGGTTACGCGCAGCCTCCCGGCTGGGGCTACCCCGGCCCCTGGGCAGCCCGTCCGTACGAGCGCCGCTGGCACCGCTGGCACGACCGCGACGACTGGCGTGATCGCGACGACCGGCATGACGACGACGGCTGGCGCGGAGGCGACCGCTAGGAGCCTTCGCATCGAAGGCGCGGAACGGCACCCGGGCGGCAGCCGGGCTCGCTTCAGGAATTCGCCGCGCGCAGCCGTGCCGCGGCGTCCGGATGGTCGAGGTCGGGGCGTTGCCACGGGTCGACGTGGGTCATCAGGTTGAGCACGCGGTGGCGCTGCATCACGCGCGCGCGCGCGGCCACGGCGATCTCGTGGCCCTGCTCGACGTTCAGCCCGGCGTCCACCTCGATGTGCGCGTCGGCGACGATCATGTCGCCCATCTTGCGCGTGCGCAGGTCGTGCACGCCCTGCACGCCCGGGGTCTGCAGCAGCGTGGCGCGGATCGCCTGCACCTCCTGCTCGTCGACCGCGCGATCCATCAGGTCGTGCAACGCGTCCCACGCGAAGCTCCACCCCATGCGGCCGACCATCAGGCCGACGATCAGCGCCGCGATCGGGTCGAGCAGCGGGTAGCCGGCCAGGTTGCCGATCAGGCCCACCGCGACCACCAGCGACGACGCGGCGTCCGAGCGCGCATGCCAGGCATTGGCCACCAGCATGCTCGACTTCACGCGCTTGGCCGCCGCCAGCATGTAGCGGAACAACCCCTCCTTGGCGAGCAGCGTGGCGCCGGCCACCCACAGCGCCACCACGTGCACCCGCGGCACGCCGGCCGGGTTCTCGAGCTTGCCCAGCGCCGCCCACAGCATGCCGGCGCCCACCGCCAGCAGCAGCAGGCCGAGCGCCAGCGAGGCGCCGGTCTCGAAGCGCTGGTGGCCGTAGGGATGCTCGGCGTCGGCGTCCTTGCCGGCATGGTGGCTGGCCAGCAGCACGACGAAGTCGGCCACCAGGTCGGAGGCCGAGTGCACGCCGTCGGCGACCAGGCCCTGCGAGCGCGCGAACAGGCCGACCAGCACCTGCCCCAGCGCAAGCACCAGGTTCACCGCGACGCTGACCCACGTGCTGCGGGCTGCCGCGCGCGCGCGCTCGGCGGCGGTGTGCTGGGAATCCTCGGGTTCTGCGGCGAGATCGTCGAATCGCATGTCGGCGGGGAAGCGTGATACAGGTTGGCGTATTCTCGCTCAGGCCGGCCGAGTCTCCTGTTTCCGGGGAGCTTCGACGCGGCGATCCGGACCCTCGCGCCATGCCAGACGCCCCCGCCGGCCCCGCCTCCCCGCTGCCCGACCCCGAGAGCCTGCGCGGTCTCGAGCAGGCGCAGGCAGCGGCGCTGCTGCTGCGCCACGGCCCGAACGCCCTGCCCGGCTCGGCGCCGCGCGGCTTGCTGCGCAGCGTCGCCGAACTGCTGCGCGAGCCGATGCTGCTGATGCTGCTGGCCGCCGGAGGCATCTACCTTGCGCTGGGAGACCGCGCCGAGGCCGCCGCGCTGCTGGTGTTCGTGTTCGTGGTGCTCGGCATCGCGCTGACCCAGCAGCGCAAGACCGAGCACGCGCTGCAGGCGCTGCGCGAGCTGTCGGCGCCGCGCGCCTGCGTGATCCGCGACGGCGCGCAACGACGCATCGCGGCACGCGAGCTGGTCCCGTCGGACCTGCTGGTGCTGCGCGAAGGCGACCGCATCGCCGCCGACGCGCGCGTGCTGCATGGACAGATGCGGGTCGACGAATCGCTGCTCAGCGGCGAATCGGCGATGGTCGACCGCGGGGCCCCGCGCCCCGGGGCTCCCGCGGGCGATCTCGTGTACGCCGGCACCCAGGTCACGCAGGGAACGGCCGTCGCCGAGGTCGTCGCCACCGGCGCCGCCAGCGCCTTCGGCCGCATCGGCGAATCCCTGGCGACCACGCGGAGCGAGGATTCGCGCCTGCAGCGGGCCGCGGCGCGGCTGGTGCGGCGCCTGGCCGTGCTGGCCTGGGGCTTCGCCGCGCTGCTGGCCTTGCTGGAATGGCAACTGCGCGGACGCGGCGCGCTGCCCAGCCTGCTCAGCGGCATCGCGCTGGCGATGGCGCTGCTGCCGGAGGAGATTCCGGTGGTGCTCGGCGTGTTCCTGGGGCTCGGTGCGTGGCGCATGGCGGCGCGCCAGGTGCTGGCTCGGCGCATCCCGGCGGTGGAGGCGCTGGGCGGCGTCACCGTGCTGGCCGCCGACAAGACCGGCACGCTGACCGTCAACCGCATGCAACTGGCCTGCCTGCGCACCCCGCATGCCGAGTTCGACAGCGCGACCGCGGGTGCCTTGCCCGAGGAGTTCCACGAATTGCTCGAGTTCGCCATGCTGGCGACCCCGCCCGACCCCTTCGATCCGATGGAGCGTGCGATCCGCGAGCTCGCGCACCAGCGCCTGCGCGGCACCGAGCATCTGCATGAACGGGTGCAACTGCAGGCGGAGTACCCGCTGTCGCCGCGCATCCTGGCGATGACCCGGGTGGTTCGCACCGATGCGACGACGGCGCCCGGGGCCTGCCTGCTGGCGACCAAGGGGGCGCCGGAAGCCATCGTCGACCTGTGCCATCTCGACCAGACGCCAGGCCGCCCCGGGCCGGACCCCGAACGGCTGCGCGAACAGGTCGACGCGCTGGCGGCGCGCGGGCTGCGCGTGCTGGCGGTGGCGCGCGGCGTCTGGAATTGCCCACACGCCGACCCGCGCGCCGCGGATTGGCCGGCGACCCAGCACGATTTCGACTTCGAGTTCCTGGGCCTGCTGGGATTCTTCGACCCGCCGCGCGAAGGCGTCGCGCAGGCGGTGGCTGCCTGCCGGGACGCCGGGGTGCGCGTGATCATGCTCACCGGCGACCATCCGGCGACCGCCCGCGCGGTGGCGGCGCAGGTCGGGGTGTCGCGCCACGCCCGGCTGCTGCTCGGCGACGACATCGATAGCCTGGACGACGCCGCCCTTGCCGAGCGCCTGCGCGACACCGAGGTCTGCGCGCGCCTGCAACCGCGCCACAAGCTGCGCCTGGTGCGCGCGCTGCAGGCCGACGCGCAGGTGGTGGCGATGACCGGCGACGGGGTCAACGACGCGCCGGCGCTGAAGGCCGCCGACGTCGGCATCGCGATGGGCGAGCGCGGCAGCGACGTGGCGCGCGAGGCGGCGTCGCTGGTGCTGCTCGACGACAGCTTCGCCAGCATCGTCGAGGCCATGCGCCAGGGCCGGCGCGTGTGGGACAACCTGGCCAAGGCCATGCGCTTCATCGTCGCCGTGCACGTGCCGGTGGTCGCGCTGGCGCTGCTGCCGCCGCTGCTGGGATGGCCGCCGCTGCTCATGCCGCTGCACATCGTGCTGCTGCAACTGGTCATCGACCCGGCGTGCTCGGTGATGTTCGAGGCCGAGCCGGCGGCTTCCGACCTCATGCACCGCCCGCCGCGCCCGCCGCAGTCCACCCCCTTCGATGCGCGCCGACTGCTGCCGGCGCTGGCGCAGGGGGCGGGACTGGCGGCGGCGCTGCTGGGCGGCTGCGCCTGGTTGCTGGGCCACGGCTGGAACGCGCCCGACACGCGCGCGGCGGTGTTCGTCGCGCTGGTCGCCGGGGTGCTGCTGCTGATCCTGGCCAGCCGCGACCCGCGGCGCGCCCCCTGGCGCAACCTGCGCCCCGCCAATGCCTGGCTGGGCTGGCTGGCGCTGGGCACCGTGCTGCTGCTCGGCGCGCTGCTGCTGCCGGCGCTGCGCGGCATCACCGCGTTCGGCGCCTGGCGCATGCCGATGGCGCTGGCGGCGTTGGCCATGCTGCTGCCGTTCCTCGCCTGGCTGGAAGCGCTGCGCCGGTTGCTGCCGGCGACGCGCTTCGCGTCCTCGAGGGAACAGCGGACCGCCGGCTAGCGCACCACCTTCCAGCTGCCGTCGCTCTGCCGGCACGCGGTGCCGTAGACGGTGTCGGGCCGCCCGCCGATGCTGGCCTGCATCGTGAATTCGCGGCACGGGCCCTGCTCGGTTTCATAGGTGCGCGTGGGAGTTACCGAATAGGCGTCGCCGGTGTCGGGGTTGCGCCAGTTCCCCGGGCTGCCCGTCGGGTAGCTCTCGAACACCTGCGCCGCGCGCACGCGGTCCTGCTCGTCCATGTGGCGCCCGATGTTGGCGCCGGCCACGCTGCCCAGCAGGGCACCGAGCACGATCGCCGCGGCCTGCCCGGAGCCGCGCCCGATGGTCGAGCCGGCGGCGGCTCCCGCCGCGCCCCCCAGCAGCGCGCCGCTCTGTTCCTGGTTCATCGCGCAGCCGGCGCACAGCACGACGGCCATCGCCGCCGCCGTCGCCCGCAATCCCTGCACTGCCTGGATGCCCATGATCGACTCCTAGGAAAAAAAACAGGCACGGAGAGAGCCGTGCCTGCCAAATGTCCGGGCGCCGCACGACACCCGGACCGCTCGCCAACCTTTGCCGGGCGCCTCAGGAGCCGCCCAGCGCAAGCACGCCCATCACCGCCGGGTCGGGCTGCTGCACGTGCCAGGCTCCGGGGAAATAGGTGACGTAGATGCCGGCCCAGCTCTCCAGCGCCGGGTTCAGCGACGACACCGTCAGGGTCAGCCAGCCGCCACGCAGCGCCTCACGCTCCAGGCCCACCGAGGACACCGTCGAGCCGGCCGGCGCGGCCGGATCGATCGCCGACATCGGATCGCCCAGCGCGACCACCTTGAACACCGGGCCCATGCCGGAACCCGACAGCGCCGAGCCGTAGATCCCGGAGGCCGGAGTGCTGGCGCCGGGCACCGGGCTCAGGGCGCCCTTGAACAGCACGCCGCGCCCGCCATCCACCGCGCTGAAGGCCGACGCGCGCCAGCGCGGCGGCTCGGCATCGGTCGCCGCCTCGGACGAACCGGCCGCCGGAGCCTTGCCGGAGTACGTCCAGAACAGCAGGTCCTGGAACGGCTGGCCCGCGCCGGCACGCGCGGCCATCCACAGCTTGTGGCTCTGCGTGTCATAGACGAAGATGCCCTGGTTGATCGGCTCGGGCATTTGCGCGACCCCGCCCGTGGCGCCATACTTGGCTTGGCAGTAGTTGATCAGGTCCTTGTTGCCGTCGCTGGGGCACTGCAGCCCGACCTGGCGCATCTGCGTCGAGTCGCTCGTGTCCCAGGCACCCCAGAACGAGACGTAGCGACCGTCGAAGCCCAGCCCCTCGCCGAGCTGGCTGAAGGTCGGCGGCGCGCTGGCCCCGGCCATCGGCGGCAATGGCGTGCCGCTGGAGTCGGGCACCTGCGTGATGCCGATCTGCACCAGCGGCTGCAGCACCGGATCGGGCTGCACGGGCGCCAGGTAGATGCCGCCCGCGGTCGGTGCGTCCTCGTTGTCCAGGCCGGTGAACACCACCTCCCCACCGGCCGCGCTGGGCGGCGCGGTGGAGCCGAAGTGCAGCGCCGTGCCGGGGATGGTCATGCTGGTGTCGGCGATGCGCTGCACCGCCGACGCGTTTGCGCTGACGTCACGGTAGTAGACCCCGGTCGCGCCTCCGCTGGGCAGCGTGTAGTTGCCCTTGAACACCACGTAGCGTCCCTGGGTCACCGCCGGCGAACCCGGAAACTGGTCGAAGCGGACGGGCGCCGACGCGCCGGCTCCGGGCACCTGCATGTTGCTGAACTGCGGCACCGCACCAAGCAGGTTCACCGCGGTTCCCAACTGCTGGCTCAGGGTCACGTACACGCCCGTGGTTCCCAGCTTCGTGCCGTCGTCCAGGGTCCATACCGGGGTCGACTGGCCGCGCGTGGCGATCACCGCGGAGCCGTTGTCGATGCGGGGGAACGACGGAAACTCGGTGAACTGGGCCCCGGTGTTGTTCGGATCGGGCACCACGGTCGAGGTATTGCCGACGGTGTACATCAGCGGACGGCTGGCGCAGGCATCGACCGCGAACACGCCGCGGGTCATGCCGCCGCTGCCGGCGCCGCCGCTGCCGCCGGAGCCCTCGCTGACGACTTCACGCGCGCGACCGCGAAAGACCAGCATGCCGGCGTCGTTGATCGACGGCTGGTTGTAGCTGAAGAACTTCAGCGACTCCGAGCCCGGAATCAGCGTGTCGTTGTCGGACACCATCTTCCAGACTCCGGTGACGTCGGCACCCGGCGTGCACACGGCGAGCTGGTCGCCCGGCACGTACGGAACCGACGTGACGAGGCCGGACCCGCCCCCGCCGCAGGCGGCGAGCAGGGCCGAAAGAGCGGCCGCACCGCCCAAGGTCACGGCCATTCTGGTACGAGCGTTCATGGTCTGTCTCCTGGATGCGTTGCCGGGTGAGGGCCGCCGCGCGGCGGCCCCGGGTTCAGCGGCTGATCTGGTCGCGGTCGCGATCCTGGTCCTGGTCGCGGTCCTGGTCGTGCAGCGTGTCCTTGGTCTGGTCGCGATCCCGATCCTGCAGCTGGTCCTGCGTCTGGTCGTGCAGGCGGTCACGCGTCTGGTCGCGATCCCGGTCCTGGTCCTGCGTCTGATCGTGCAGGCGGTCGCGGGTCTGGTCGCGGTCACGCGTCTGGTCGCGGTCCTGATCCTGGTCGCGGGTGCGCTCGCGTTCCTGCGTGCGCTCCTGGGTCTGTTCCTGCTGCTGATACTGGTTGGCCGCCGGCGCCGCGGGGCCCGGGCCGGGTCCAGCGCCCATTCCGGCACCCATTCCGGCTCCCGCGCCGGCACCCGCACCGGCTCCGCCACCACCCGCGCCACCACCCGCGCCACCACCGCCACCACCGCCGCCGCCACCGCCACCACCGGCGGCGAATGCGGCAGCCGGCAGCGCCAGCGCTGCGCAGCATGCAAGCAGGAAGGAACGTCGTGCGAAGGCTTGTTGCTGTTTCATGACTTGCTCCTGTGGCTACCTGACCCGAAGGTCGATAACTGTGTTTTAGGAGCAGTCACATTTGTTTACGTTGTGCAAGATCAACAAACACCACGTAGTACCCGGTTGCAGCCCCGATCCCTGTGCCGGATCAGCCGCCGCCCTCGGTGAAGCACCTACTCGGGGAACACGAGCACATGCGCGGCGTCGGGCTCGCCGCAGGCGTCGAGCACGAACTCGCGGCTCGCCCGCAGCAGCCGGGCCGCCTCGGCGAACTCGTCGCCCCGCTGCGCGGCCGGCATCAGCGCGGCGCCGATCACCAGTTGCAGCGCGCTGCGCCGCGGCCACCAGGTTTCGTCGGGGAGCAGGTCCCGGGTGCCGCGCAGGGCCATCGGGATCACCGGGACCCCCGCCTGCACCGCGACGCGGAACGCACCGAGGTGAAAGGCCAGCAGCCCCGGAGCGCGCCGGAAGGTGCCTTCGGCGAACATGCACAGCCGGGCCCCGTCGCCCGCGATGCGCGCCAGGCGCTGCGCGTCGAGCACGCCGCGCTGCGCCTGCACGCGTTCGACGAACACCGCCCCCAGTCGCCGCAGGCAGCGCGCGAACAGGCGCCTGCGCAGCAGTTCGCGCTTGGCCACGAAACGCAGCGGCTGCTCGAGCGCGGCCAGCAGCACCAGCGCATCGGCATAACTGGCGTGGTTGAGCACGGCGACCGCGCCGCCCTGCAGCGGCGGCCACGCGCCACGCCGCTCCAGCGCAACCCCCGCGGCACGCAACATGCCACGCGCGACGCGGTGCGCCCAGCGCCAGGCGCGGGCGGCGTCCGGCTGCAGCAGCACGCCCGCGCACAGCACCGGCGCCAGCAGCCCGAAGGCCAGCCAGGCGCGCAGCCCCCAGGCCAGCCGGCCCGTTGCCTGCCGGACCTGGCGAATTCGCGCCGCCAGCGCCGCGGCTCCCAGGCGCGCGAACTGCCAGGCCCGGGACTGGGTCGGCGCACCGAGGCGCCCGCTCAGGTACAGCTCGCGCGTGGCCGATCGCCGCAGCTTGCCGCTGGAGGTCTTCAGCACGCTTCCTGGCGGCAGCAGCCGGATCACGTCGGCGGCTTCACCGAGCACGGACTGCAAGGCGCCCGCGATGTCGGCGCGCAGGCGTTCGCGACGCACCGCGTCGCTCTCGTGGGTCTCCGCGGCCACCACCAGGCTTTCGGTGCCGCTGCGCGGATCGGGCACCGAGAACGCGACCACGCGCCCCTTGCGCACGCCGGCGAGCTCGCCGGCGATCTGCTCGATCTCGTCCGGGTACAGATGCCTGCCGCCGCGGATGATCAGGTCCTTCGCCCGCCCGGTCAGGAAATACTCCCCATCGGCACGGTAGGCCAGGTCGCCGCTGTCCAGCCAGCCGTCGGCGCCGATCAGCGCGCGCGTCAGCTCCGGGTTGCGCCAGTAGCCGCGCGTGGCCGACGGGCCCCGGAACTGCAGCCGCCCCTCGACGCGCTCGCCCAGCTCGGCTCCGGCGTCGTCGACCACGCGCACCTCGTGCCCCGGCAGCGGGCGCCCGCAGGCGACGAAGCTCAGCGCCCCCGCGTCCTGCGCCGCCGCCGCGACGGCGCGGCGCTCGCGCCCGAACACGCCGCGGTCGATGCGATCGATGCGCGGGCCGCGCCCGGGCGGCGGCACGAGCAGCCCCACCGTGCACTCGGCCAGCCCGTAGACGGGGGTCAGCGCCTCCCGACGCAGTCCGTGGCGCGCGTAGCGCTCGGCGAAGCGCTGCAGGGTCTGCGGGCTGACCGCCTCGGCGCCGCTGGCCATCAGGCGCACGCTGCCCAGGTCCAGCCCCTGCAGCGCGGCGTCGTCGGCATGCCGCAGGCACAGCTCGAAGGCGAAGTTCGGCGCCGCCGTCAGCGTGCCGCGCCAGCGATGCAGCGCCCACAGCCACGAATCGGGGTGGGCGAGGAAGTCCAGCGGCGACATCAGCACCAGCGGGCGTCCGTAGTACAGGCTCGACATCCACGCGGCGATCAGCCCCATGTCGTGGTAGAGAGGCAGCCAGCTGACGAACACGTCGTCGTCGCGCACCCCGATCGCCTCGCCCATGGCACGGATGTTGGCCAGCAGGTTGGCATGGCTGAGCACCACCCCCTTCGGACTGCCGGTGCTGCCCGAGGTGTACTGGATGAACGCGATGTCGTGCTCGTCGCAGGCCGGCTCGCGCAGCCCCTGCGCGGGCTCGCGCAGGCATTGCCGCAGCGTCGCCACCGTGCGCAGTCCGGGCACCAGGGCCCGCAGCAGTCGCGCCGCCGGCAGCGCCTGCCGCGTGCTCAGCAGCAGCGTGGCCTGCGCGTTGGCGAGAATCGCCGCGTGGCGGCGCAGGTGGTCCTCGATCTGCTGCAGGCGCGCCGGCGGATAGATCGGCACCGGCACGGCGCCGGCCAGCAGCACGCCGAAATAGGCGTGGAAGTACTCGAGGCAGGTCGGCAGCATGATCGCCACCGTCTGCCCCGGCTCGATGCCGTTGCGCTGCAGCCAGGCGCCGACCCGCCGCGCGCCGTCGTCGAGCGCGGCGTAGCTCAGCGGCGCGGCAGCGTCCGCGCCGCCCGCCGGGTCCAGCAGCAGCAGTTGCACGCGCTCGCCATGCCGCCCCGCGTGCCAGCGCAGCACTTCCGGCAGGGTGCGCGCCTGCACGGGCAGTTCGGGCGGCGCGGCGGGCAGCGCGGCGGGCAGCCCGGGTTGCCGCGGCAACGGCGCGGCAGCCCCGTGCTCGAAGCGCAGGCGCCGCACGATGTCCTGCGCGCAATCCACCTCGGCCAGCGCGTCGGAGTCCAGCCGTGCGCCGAGTTCGCGCTCGACGCGCAGCAACAGTTCGGCGCGCGCCAGGCTGTCGAGCCCGAGCTCGTGCTGCAGCGACGTATGCGGGCCGATCCCGGCGGCGTCGGCGCGCGGGTCGAGCTCGCTGCGCAGCGCGCGCACCAGCTCGAGCACCCGGCGCTCGACGTCGGCGGGCGCCGCGCCCGACTCCCGCGGTCCGGACATCGACGCACCTCGCGCGCGGGCCCGTGCCCGCGCCCCTCGCCCCCGATGGTAGGCTCAGCCGGGCGATGCAGCGGCGTTCTCGCGCTCCTGCAACGTGCGCCACATCACCTTGCCGGTGCCCGACTTGGGCAGCGCGTCGACGAACTCGACGATGCGCGGGGTCTTGTACGCGGCCATGCGCCCGCGCGACCACTCCAGGATCTGCTGCTCGTCGACCTGGCCGCGCGCCTGCGGGCGCAGCACCACGTAGGCCTTCACGGTCTCGCCGCGGTAGGCGTCGCGCGCGCCGACCACGCAGGCCTCGACGATGTCCGGATGCTCGTACATCAGCGTTTCCACCTCGGCCGGCCAGACCTTGAAGCCCGAGGCGTTGATCATGCGCTTGAGGCGGTCGACCATGAAGAAGTAGCCGTCCTCGTCGACCCGCCCCAGATCCCCGGTACGCAGGAAGCGCTTGCCGTCGATGTCCACGAAGGCCTGCGCGGTGGCCTGCGGCTGGCCCCAGTAGCCCTGCATGACCTGCGGGCCGCTGACCACGATCTCGCCCACCTCGCCCACCGCCAGCTCGGCCAGGGTCTGCGGGTCGACGACCCGCGCATCCGTGTTGAAGATCGGGATGCCCAGGCACTGGCGCTTGCAGCGCCCCGGCGGGTTGATGTGGGTGGGCGCCATGGTCTCGGTCATGCCATAGCCTTCCATGTAGGTGATGCCGCACAACTCCTGCAGGCGTGCCGCCACCGCGTCGGGCATCGCGGCGCCGCCACCGCCCATGTTCCACACGCTCGACAGGTCGTACTCCGCGATGCGCGGGTTCATCAGGAAGTCCACCACCATGGTGGAGATGGCATGCCAGGACCCCACCTTCCAGTGCTGCACGCACTGCGCCGCTGCGTCGCGGTCCCAGCGCGACAGCAATACCACCGTGCTGCCGCGGTACAGCGCGGCGTTCATGCTCATCTGCATGCCGGTGACGTGGAACAGCGGCAGCACCGCCAGCCCCACGCTGTCGGTCGGCGCGCGCACCCACTCGGGGCCCGCCACCGCGGTGCTCATCACGCTGCGGTGGGTGTGCATGCAGCCGCGCGGCAGCCCGGTGGTCCCCGAGGTGTAGGGCATCACGCACAGATCGTCGGGACCGCCCTGCAGCGGTCCGGGCCGCAGGTCCTGCGCCAGCATGTCGCGCCACGCCACCAGGCCGTCGCCCTGCAGTTCGCGCGCCGGCTCGGCGAGCGCCGCCGGCAGCGCCACCGGCGAATCGGTCCCCGCGTACTCGGACATCGCGGCGACGATCACCTGCTGCAGTCCCTGGCCGAGCAGCGGCTGCACCTGCGCCAGCAACTCCTGCCCGCACAGGGCGATGCGCGCGCCGCTGTCCTGCACGTAATGCGCGAGCTCCTTCGCCTGGTTCATCGGGTTGACCGGAACCACCACCCCGCCGCCGCGCAGGATGCCGTAGTAGGCGAGCGCGAACTGCGGGCTGTTCTGCATGTCCAGCAGCACGCGGTCGCCGGCGCGCAGCCCGCAGCGCTGCTGCAGGTAGCCGGCGATGGCCTCGCTCTGGCGCCGGAACTCGCCGAAACTCAGGCTCGCCCCGTAATAGATCAGGAAGGCCTTGTCCGGAAAGCGCCGCGCCGCGACCTCCACGTTGTCGTAGAGGTGGGTCGCCGGAATGCTCAGGTGGCGCGGCAGGCCCTTGGGCCAGTGGCGCAGGTGCAGTTCGCTCATCGCTGTCTCCTCGTCTGCTCGCGCCGCGCGGGCTGGCGAGCAGGCTGTTGTAAAGGGCCCCGCTGCCCCTCGTGTCGTGACCATGCCGCCGGCACGACGTACCCATGACGCAGACTTGACGGCGGCGCGACCGTTCAGATGCGCATGCGCGTCGGCCTGTTGGCCTGGACATCGACGTCGGCCTGGTAGGCCTCGTACTGGCCGACCCAGGCGTTCAGCAGCCCGGTCAGGCCCATCGCCCTGGCGACACGCGAGAGCCGCCGCTGATTCAGCGCGCCGAAATCCAGGTCGAACGGAGGGCGCGTCAACCGACTGCGGCGTGATGCACCCAGATAGATCCAGTCCATCAGCGCCTTCTCGAGGGTCGTGCGCGGGTAGTCGACGCGCAGATCCCGAATGTCCTCCAGCTTTCCCGAACGCTCGTCGACGAGGTGGGCGGGCATTGCGAAGAACCTGAACGTGGCGGCCGAGGTATGCCTGTCCCCCACCTGGGGATTCGGCCAGCCCGCCTCGATCGGAATCACGCAGGTGATCGTGTCGCCGAAATTGTTCGTGACGTGGCCTTGTTCGAGAACCCAGGAGAGACTGACCACGCTGCGGTGGCGCACCCAGTGCGCTGCCGCAGCGGGGCCGACGTCGCGATGGCCGAGGCGGTTGAGGTAGACGCCCCGGATCACTTCCCGCAGTTTGCCCGTGCCCGCCATCTCCGCCACCCACCGACCGACGGTGGCCGACGAGGGCGCGTCGGCTCTACCCGTGGTGGCCAGCGTATGGAGCATCGCCGTCGTGAGCACAGATGGACTCTCTGCGGAGAGCAGCAGGCGCTCGGCGTCGGCCTTCCACGTCTTCGCCATGACTCACGCTCCCGGTCGCTGCGGCGTGGATGCCGGACCCGCGGCATCACCATCCGGCCGCGCCACTGCGGCGGCGTGCCGTCGTTGCAATGCCAGGGCATCCCGGCACCACCTCACGATATGGTCGGCGACCATCAAGGTGGCCTCGATCCACGCATGCTCCGTCAGCAGGGTCCGTTCCTCGAGAGGCAGATACGGCAAGAGTTCCTGCTGCGCCAGCGCATAGCTCAGCATCTCCAGCTTGGCCGGAGCCCGATGGGCATAGTCCTCGAGCAGATCCGCATCCTGCCCGGCGAGCAGATCCGTCGGGTTCGCGCCAGCGCGGATCAGATCGCGCAGGTCGTACAGGTCCCTCGGCGCGTTGCGCTGCTCGGACAGTGCCGCCGCGATTTTCATCGCGGCCAAGGCTTCGTTCGTGTAGGTCTTGACCAGGAACGGCGCCATGCCATATCGGGGAGGCGGATTGACGATCTGCGTGCGCACCCAGGTCTGCTGTGGCGAACTACGGCCCGAGACCTCGACGTCGAAGCGCACTTCGGCCCCGCCGGCGATGGTTCCCGCCAGCCTGGCGCGTACCGTCGTCGGGGTGTCCTTGGTGAACTCGACCTTCGGCGTTCTGATACCGGCGGTGGCTGCCGCCCGTATCAGTTGCGTACGCAGTCCTCGCTTCAACGCTTCCCGGCTCAGACTCTGCTCCCGATCGAAATCGATGTCCTTCGTCAGCCGCATGCTTCCGAACGCGCCGCGCATGGCCATGCCACCCTTGAGGATCAGCCGCCCGCCTTGCTGCGACGCGAGTTCACGCAGCAACCCGACCTGGCAGCGGTCGATCGCCTCGAGGCGCGCATCGAAGCCCTTGTCGGTCGGCGCGTAGAGGTTTGTCATAGCACCCACCCATCAAAAAATGATGGTTCTATGCTAAATAATATGAGTCGGGAAGTCCAGTTCACGGTCGGCATCGGGTGCCTCCGCGGCCACGCATGTCGGCGCAGGATCGACCCCCGCCGACTTGCCTGTTGGCGACCATTCAACAGCCTGCTAGGACGGGGTGGAGGCGCCGGCGCCGCGCGCGGCCGCGGCGTAGGGCTCGAGTTCCATGCGCGCGAGCTGGTCGCGGTGCACCTCGTCGGGGCCGTCGGCGAGGCGCAGCGTGCGCGCGTTGGCGTAGGCCTGCGCCAGCCCGAAGTCCTGCGACACGCCGGCGCCGCCGTGCGCCTGGATCGCCCAGTCGATGACCTGGCAGGCCATGTTCGGCGCCACCACCTTGATCATCGCGATCTCCTTGCGCGCCACCTTGTTGCCCAGGCGGTCCATCTTGTCGGCGGCGCTGAGCACCAGCCAGCGAGCCTGGTCGATGCGCATGCGCGCCTCGGCGATACGCTCGCGGGTCACGCCGTGCTCGGCAAGCGTGCGCCCGAAGGCACGGCGCGACACGACGCGCCGGCACATGTCCTGCAGCGCGCGCTCGGCCAGCCCGATCAGGCGCATGCAATGGTGGATGCGCCCGGGCCCGAGCCGGCCCTGCGCGATCTCGAATCCGCGGCCCTCGCCCAGCAGCATGTGGTCGAGCGGAACCCGCACCTCGGCGAAGTCGACCTCCGCGTGCCCGTGCGGCGCGTCGTCGTAGCCGAACACCTCCAGGTTGCGCACGATGGTCACGCCGGGGGTTTCGGTGGGCACCAGGATCATCGACTGCCGGCGATGCCGGTCGGGGTGGTCGGGGTCGGTCTTGCCCATCAGGATCAGCACCTTGCAGCGCGGGTCGTTGGCGCCCGAGGTCCACCACTTGCGCGCGTGGATCACGTAGTGGGCGCCGTCGCGCCGGATGCTGGCCTGGATGTTGGTCGCGTCGCTGGAAGCCACCGCCGGCTCGGTCATCGCGAAGCCCGAGCGGATCTCCCCGCGCAGCAGCGGCTGCAGCCAGCGCTGCTGCTGCTCGGGCGTGCCGTAGCGCTCCAGCACCTCCATGTTGCCGGTGTCCGGCGCCGAGCAGTTGCAGGCCTCCGGCGCCAGCGGCGACCGCCCCATGATCTCGCACAGCGGCGCGTATTCGAGGTTGCTCAGGCCGGCGCCGTGCGCGGAATCGGGCAGGAACAGGTTCCACAGCCCCTCGGCGCGCGCCTGCTGCTTGAGGACCTCCATCACCCGCGTCGGCTGCCACGCATTGCCGGCGGCGCGGTTGGCCGCGACCTCGGCGGCGAAATCGGCCTCCGCCGGCAGCACGTGGCGTTCCAGGAAGGATTCCAGGCGCTGCTGCAACTCGCGCACCTTGGGCGTGTATTCGAAGTTCATCGTGTACTCCGTGGGATGCCCGGCCTGGCGGGCGATATCCGTGTCAAGGGCTGCCGATGCGTCGCACCTGCTCCCACGCCGCCTCGGCCAGCGGGCGTGCGCGCGACCCCGCCTCCAGTGCCTGCGCGCTCGCCGCATTGCCCTGCAGCGCCCGCGCCAGCACTCCCTGCAGGATGGCGGCGAGCCGGAACATGTTGAACGCGATGAAGAATTCCCATTGCTCGGCCGGCACCTCGGCGCGCCCGGTGCGCCGGCAGTAGCGGGCGACGTAGTCGGCCTCGGTCGGGATTCCCAGCTGCGCCAGGTCGGCACCGGCGATGCCGCGGAACTGCCCCGGCCCGAGTCGCCAGGCCATGCAGTGGTAGGCGAAGTCGGCCAGCGGGTGCCCCAGCGTCGAGAGCTCCCAGTCGAGCACCGCCAGCACGCGCGGCTCGCTGGGGTGGAAGATCAGGTTGTCGAGCCGGAAGTCGCCGTGCACGATCGACACCTCGTCGCCCGCCGGCACATGCTCGGGCAGCCAGCGCATCAGCTGCTCCATCGCCTCCAGCGGCTCGGTCTGGCTGGCGCGGTACTGCTGGCTCCAGCGCGCGATCTGGCGCTGCACGTACTGCCCCGGGCGGCCGTAGTCGTCCAGCCCCGCGGCGTGCACGTCGACCCGGTGCAGCGCGGCGATCACGCGGTTCATCTCGTCGAACAGCGCGGCGCGCTCGGCCGGCTGCAGCCCGGGCAGGCGAGGGTCCCAGAAGATGCGCCCGTCGATCCAGTCCATGACGTAGAACGCGGTGCCGATCACCGAGTCGTCGGTGCACAGCACGCGCATGCGCGGCACCGGCACCTCGCTGCCGGCCAGCGCCGACATCACGCGGTACTCGCGGTCCACCGCGTGCGCCGACGGCAGCAGCTTGCCCGGAGGCTTGCGGCGCAGCACCCAGCGCGCCCCCGCGCCGTCGCGCAGCAGGTAGGTCGGGTTGGACTGCCCGCCCTCGAACAACGAGACCTGCAACGGCGGGCGCAGCTCGGGCAGCAGCGGCCGCAGGTAATCGCACAGCCGGTCGACGTCGAAGGACAGCCCGGGGCCGGGCTCGCGCAGGCGTGCGCCGGCGCCGGATGCGGGCTGCTGCTCGGGCATGTCGGGCGGGCTCACGCCGTCAGTCCACGCGCACCAGCTGCTTGCCGAAGTTGCCTCCGCGCAGCATGTCGATGAAGGCCTCGGGCGCGCGCTCCAGGCCCTCGGCCACCGATTCGCGCCAGCGCAGGCTGCCCGCTGCCGCCATTGCGCCCAGCTCCCGCAGCGCCTGCGGCCACAGTTCCATGTGCTCGGACACGATGAAGCCCTGCATCTTCAGGCGCTGCACCAGCACCGCGCGCACGTTGCGCATGGCGTAGGGCTCGGTGGCGTTGTAGTCGGAAATCATGCCGCACAGCGCGATGCGCCCGAAGGGGCGCATGAGCCCGAGCAGACGGTCGAATATCTCGCCGCCGACGTTCTCGAACAGGCAGTCCGCGCCGTCCGGCAGCGCCGCCTTCAGATCCTCGCCCAGGCGTCCGGCCTTGTAGTCCACGCAGGCGTCGAAGCCCAGCTCGCCGCGCACGTAGTCGCACTTGGCGGCGCCGCCGGCGACCCCGACGACGCGGCAGCCCCGCGCCTTCGCGAGCTGGCCGACCACCGAGCCGACGGCGCCGGACGCCGCGGTCACCACCACCGTCTGCCCGGGCTGCGGCTCGCAGATGCGGTTCAGCCCGTACCACGCGGTCACGCCAGGCATTCCCAGCGGGCCCAGCCAGGCCTGCAACGGGACCCGGGAGTCGTCGACCTTCATCAGCGCGCGCGCCGGCACGCAGCCGAAGCGCTGCCACCCCAGCATGCCCACCACCTTGTCGCCGGGGCGCAGCGCCGGATCGCGCGACTCCACCACCTCGCCCGCGGTGCCGCCCACCATCACCGCGCCCAGCGCCACCGGCTCCGCGTAGGACTTGGCGTCGGACATGCGCCCGCGCATGTAGGGGTCGAGCGACAGCCAGCGGTTGCGCACCAGCACCTCGCCTTCGCCGGGGCTCGGCACGGGCGCGCGCTGCAACGTGAAATGGCGCGGCTCGACCCAGCCGACGGGACGCTCGGCAAGCAGGACCTGCAGGTTCTCGGAACTCATCGTGGACTCGCTGGAAAGGAATGGGAGGGGGGTGGATTCGCGCCGCGTCGTCGTGCGGGCGTCCGCTCAGGCGTCGGCCCCGGCGTCGTGGAAGCCGGCGCCGCGCTCGGCCAGCCGCGCCAGCCACGGCGCGGGCTGCCAGAACTCGGCGTCGCCGCCGGGTTGCGCGGCGAACTCGCGCATGCGCCGCGCCACCATGTAGCTGCCCTGCATGTCGGCCCACATCAGCGGGCCGCCGCGCCACGACGGGAAGCCGTAGCCGGCCAGGTACACCATGTCGATGTCGGAAGCGCGCTGCGCGATGCCCTCGTCAAGGATGCGCGCGGCCTCGTTGACCAGCGCGTAGATGCAGCGCTCGACGATCTCGCGGTCGCTCACCGCGCGGGCGCGCACCCCGATGTCGCTGCGGTACTGGCGGATCAGCGCGTCGACCTCGGGGTCCGGCAGGGCCTCGCGGCTGCCGCGCTCGTAGCGGTACCAGCCGGCTCCGGTCTTCTGTCCGAATCGCCCGAGCTCGCACAGCCGGTCGGCCAGCCGCGAATAGCGCACCTGCGGCTTGTCCACGTAGCGGCGCTTGCGGATCGCCCAGCCGATGTCGTTGCCCGCCAGGTCGCTCATGCGAAACGGCCCCATCGCCATGCCCCAGCTCTCCAGCGCGCGGTCCACCTGCTGCGGTGACGCGCCCTCCTCGACCAGGAACTGCGCCATGCGCCCGTAGTGCTCGAGCATGCGGTTGCCGATGAATCCGTCGCACACCCCGGACACCACCGCGGTCTTGCCGATGCGCCGCGCCAGCTGCATCACCGTGGCCAGCACGTCGGCGGCGGTGCTCCTGCCGCGCACCACCTCCAGCAGGCGCATCACGTTGGCCGGGCTGAAGAAGTGCATGCCGACGACGTCGCCCGGGCGGCGCGTGAAGCCGGCGATCGCATCCAGGTCCAGGGTCGAGGTGTTCGACGCCAGGATGGCGCCGTCGCGCGCCACCTCGTCGATGCGCTCGAACACCTCGCGTTTGACCTGCAGGTCCTCGAACACCGCCTCGATGATCAGGTCGCAGTCGCGCAGCGCCGCCATGTCCAGCCCCGGCTGCAGCAGGCCCATGCGCTGTTCGACCTGTTGCGCGCTCAGGCGTCCGCGACGCGCCGAGGCCTCGTAGTTGGCGCGCACCGTGGCCAGCCCGCGCTCCAGCGCCTCCTGGCGCGACTCCACCAGCACCACCGGGATGCCGGCGTTGAGAAAGTTCATGCTGATGCCGCCGCCCATGGTGCCGGCGCCGACCACGCCGACACGCCGGATCTCGCGCACCGGCGTGTCCTGCGCCACGCCTCGCACGTGCGCGGCGGAGCGCTCGGCGAAGAAGGCGTGGCGCATCGCGCGCGACTCGGCGGTCGCCAGCAGCGCGAAGAACAGCCAGCGCTCGAGCTCCATGCCGGCGTCGAAATCGCCGAGGCTGGCGGCCACGGCCTCGATCGCGCGCAGCCGCGCCGGCTGGTGCGGGTACTGGCGCGCGGCGGCGTCGCGACGCTGCGCGAACAGTTCCTGCGCCGCCTCGGCGGTGTCCGGCACGGCGCGATCGCGAAGCCGCGGCAGCTCGCCCGCATCGGCCAGGCGGCGCGCCAGCGCGCACGCGGCGCCGACCACGTCCGCGTCCACGACGGCGTCGAACAGCGCGCCGTCGCGCAGCTCCCCGGCCGCCCGCGGCTCGCCGGACACGATCAGGTCCAGCGAGCGCGCCAGGCCGAGGGCGCGCGGCAGGCGCTGGGTCCCGCCGCTGCCCGGGATCAGGCCCAGCTTGACCTCGGGCAGGCCCACGCGCGCCGTCGCCAGCGCGACGCGGCCGTGGCAGGCCAGCGAGAACTCCAGACCGCCGCCGACGCAGATTCCGTGGATCGCGGCCACCACCGGCTTCGGACATTCCTCCGCCGCCTGCAGCACGTCCAGCAGGTGCGGCGACGCGGTCATCGCGGGGGTGCCGAATTCGCGGATGTCGGCGCCGCCGCTGAACAGCGCACCGGCTCCGGTGACCACCGCGCCGCGCGCTTGCGCGTCGGCGGCCACCGCGTCCAGCGCGTCGATCAGCATGCGCCGCTGCTGCAGCCCGAAGCCGTTGACCGGCGGATTGTCCAGGGTGAGCACGGCGATGTCGCCGACACGCTGCAGGGTGACGCTGGGCATGGGAGCTCCGGGTGCCCGTCGCGACGGCCTGGTCGGGCCCGCGCCGGTAGTTCCGATCTGCGGAACATGGTTTTGCAGGAAATCGTTCGATCCATGCTATTGCCGCGCGTCGGGCCTTGTAAAGCCGGGACGAGCGCGGCGAGGCGGCACGACGCCTGTCAGTCGCGCGCGGCCTGCTGCAGGCGACGAACCATGGCCAGCAGGCGCGGACGAGCCTGCTCCAGCAGGAACTGCGGCGACAGCTGGAACGCCGGCCCACCGCAATTGATGGCCATGCGCGGCATGCCGTGTCCGGGGTCGATGCCGACCGCGATGGCGTTCACGTCGGGCTGCCAGTCGCCGAAGGAGCAGGCGCAGCCGAGTTCGCGGTATTCCTGCAGCGCGCGCTCGATGGCGCTTTGCTGCGCGCCCCAGTTCGGGCCGTGCTGCGCGGCCAGTTCCTCCAGCAGGGCCTCGCGCTCCCGCGGCGGCGCCACCGCCAGCCAGGCGCGCCCCATCGCCGTGCTGCCCAGCGGAATGCGCGAGCCGACGTCCAGGCTCAGGGTCAGCGCCGACGGGCTGCGGCAGTTCTCCACGTAGATCATCGACAGGCGGTCGCGCACCCCCAGCGAGACCATGGTCCCGGTGGCGTCGGCGAGCTCCTGCATCAGCGGGCGCGCGAGCTGGCGCATGTCCATGTTCGCCAGCACCCTGCTGCCCAGCGCCAGGGTCGCGCTGCCCAGGCGATAGCGGCCGCTTTCGCGGTCCTGGCTCAGGTAGCCCAGGCGGGTCAGCGTATGCGTGAGCCGCGACACCGTGGACTTGGGCAGCCCGCAGCGCCGCGCGATGTCCTGGTTGCCCAGCGAGCGGTCGCGCGCCCGGAAGCACGCCAGCACTTCCAGCCCTCGCGCCAGCGCGGTGACGAACTGGCGGTCCCCGGGTTCGTCACCGTCGGCCGGGGCCTGCGGCCCCGCCTGTTGCACGTCGTCCGTCTGCATGGCACTCCCCGCGATCAGCCGCCCGGCGCCTTGACAGTCCCGGGTCCCGGCGAAAGAATGCCTCGCATCGTAGTTCATGGAACTATGTTCCGCACAGCGGTACTTACACCAACCCCGGCAGCCGCGCACGCATCTCCCCCGACCATGGATTTCGAACTTCTCCCCGAACTGGCCGGGTTTCGCGCCGAACTGCGCCGCAAGCTGCGCGAGTGGCTGCCGGCCGAACTGCGCGACAAGGTGCTGCGCGGCCGTCGCCTGGGACGCGACGACTACCTGCAATGGCAGCGCATCCTGCACGCCCACGGCTGGGGCGCGGTGCACTGGCCGCTCGAATGGGGCGGCTGCGCGTGGGATCCCGCGCGGCTGGCGCTGTTCGACGAGGAATGCGCGCGCGCCGGGGCGCCGCGCCAGCTGCCCTTCGGGCTGAAGATGCTGGCTCCCGTGCTGCTGCGCTTCGGCAGCGAGCAGCAGCGCGCCGAGTTCCTGCCGCCGATCCTGGAGGGCCGCAGCTGGTGGTGCCAGGGCTATTCCGAGCCGGGCGCCGGCTCCGACCTGGCGTCGCTGAGCACGCGCGCGCGGCTCGACGGCGACGAGTTCGTGCTCGACGGGCAGAAGACCTGGACCACGCTGGCGCAGTACGCCGACTGGATGTTCTGCCTCGTGCGCACCGACCCGCAGGCCAGGCCGCAGCGCGGAATCTCCTTCGTGCTGCTCGACATGCGCAGCCCCGGCGTCGACGTGCGCCCGATCCGCCTGCTCGACGGCGAGCACGAGGTCAACGAGGTCTGGCTGCACGAGGTGCGGGTTCCGGTGCGCAACCTGGTCGGGGAACTGCACCAGGGCTGGACCGTCGCCAAGTACCTGCTGGGCCACGAGCGCAGCAACATCGCCGGCGTCGGCGTGGTCAAGCGCGAGCTCGAGCGTCTGCACGAACTGGCCGGGCAACCCGACGCACTGGGGCAGCGCCCCTGCGAACAACCCCTGCTGCGCGCGGCGATCGCCGAGCTCGAGATCGAGCTGCTGGCGCTGGAAGCCACGCAGCTGCGCCTGTTGCGCGGCGACGGCGACCCCGGCGCCGCCTCCTCGATGCTGAAAATCGTCGGCAGCCAGCTGCAGCAGCGCGCCAGCGAGCTGCTGATGCAGGTGGCGGGTGCGCGCGCGCTGCCCTTCGAGCCCGAGGCCTTCGACCCGCCGCCGGGGTTCGAGCCGGTGGCCGGCGACGACTGCGCGCTGCTGGCGGCGCAGTACGCCAACTGGCGCAAACTGTCGATCTACGGCGGCAGCAACGAAATCCAGCACAACATCCTGGCTCGCGCGCTGGGACTGTGACGCAGCACGACCCCGACCTCGACACCATCCCGTCCCCGAAGCCCCGATGGACCCTCGACCCACCGAACAGCAAGTCCAGCTCGGGCGCACGCTCGAGCGCCTGATCGAGCGCGAATACCCCTTCGAACAGCGCCGCCGGTCCTTGCCCGAAGGCGGCTTCAGTCGCCGACGCTGGCAACTGCTGTGCGACATCGGCCTGCCGGCGCTGCTCGTGCCCGAATCCCACGGGGGCCTGCAGGCGCCGCTGGGCGACGTGCTGTACGCGATGCAGTGCCTCGGCCCCGCCATGCCGCCGGAACCGGTGCTGGCCAGTTGCGTGCTGGCCCCGTGGCTGCTGGCGCGCGCCGGCGGCGACGCCGCGGCACGGTGGTTGCCGCGGCTGGCCGAAGGCGCCATCGGCAGCGTCGCGATGTTCGAGCCCGGCAGCGGCTTCGACCACGCCCGGCTGCGCTGCCGCGCGCGCCGCGACGCCGGGCACTGGGTGCTCGACGGCGCCAAGGCCCTGGTGCCGCAGGGCGAAGATGCCGAACTGCTGCTGGTGTGGGCTCGCGACGAGCACGACGCCCCGGCCTGGTTCGCGTTGCCCGCCGACACGCCCGGCATCGGACTGCGCGGCTACGCGCTGCTCGACGGACAGCGCGCGGCCGAATTGAGCCTGCACGACGTGCGGGTCGCACAGCAGGCGCGTCTACCCGGCGACGCCGCGCAGCTCGCCGACGAACTGCGCGACCTGTGGCTGGCCGCGCTGTGCTCGGACGCTGTCGGCGTGCTGCAGGCCACGCTGGATGCCACCGTCGAATACCTCAACACGCGGCAGCAGTTCGGGCAGCCGCTGGCACGCCTGCAGGCGCTGCAGCACCGCGCCAGCGCGATGTGGATCGACGTCGAGCAGGCGCGCTCGATGGCGTGGCTGGCCGCGGCGCGTTTCGAGTCCGAGCCGGCGCCGCGCCGCGCCGCGCTGCTGGCCGCGGCCAAATCGCGCGTCGGCCGCGCCTGCCGCGACGTGGCGCAGCAGGCGGTGCAGTTGCACGGAGGCATCGGTCTCAGCGACGAACTGCGGGTGAGCCACTGGTTCAAGCGCCTGAGCCTGCTCGAGCTGTGGCTGGGCGACAGCCGCGCGCAATTGCAGCGCTACATCGACCTGATCGCCGTGCTGCCCGCCTGAGCGGGCGCCGCGGCCACTCCCGACCCACCCTGCGCAGGCCCACCCGGAACCCACCATGCAGTCCTTCCACGACCGTGTCGCGGTGATCACCGGAGCCGGCTCCGGAATCGGCCTGGCGCTGGCCCGCCAGGCGCTGGCGCGCGGCATGCGCGTGGTGCTCGCCGACCTCGACCACGAAGCGCTGCGGCGCGCCGCCGACACGCTCGCCGCCGACCCCGCGCGGGTGCTGCTGCATGCCGCCGACGTGAGCCGCGACGCCGAGGTCGCAGCTCTCGCCGACGCCGCCTTCGCGCATTTCGGGCAGGTGCACCTGCTGTGCAACAACGCCGGCGTGGGCTTCAGCCGGCTCGCCGTCGAGCACACGGCGGCCGACTGGGAGTGGGTGATCGGGGTCAACCTGTACGCCGTCGCCCACGGCATCCGGCATTTCCTGCCGCGCATGCAGGCCGGCGGCCAAGCCGGACACGTGCTCAACACCGCATCGGCGGCCGGGTTGGTGTCGACACCGGGAATGGCCGCGTACAACGCCAGCAAGCAGGGCGTGGTCGCGTTGTCGGAGACCCTGCGCGCCGAACTGCTGGAACAGCACAGCCCGATCGGCGTGTCGGTGCTGTGCCCGGCCTGGGTGCCCACCGGCATCCACGCCAGCGAGCGCGCGCGCCCGCCGCGCTTCGGCCGCGCGGACCAACCGTCCGAAGCCTCGCGGGTGTACGCGCAGACCATGCAGCACGCGGTTGAGTCGGGGCGCCTGAGCGCCGACGACATCGCGCGCATCGCCTTCGAAGCCGTGGCGCGCGGCGACTTCTACATCCTGCCGCACCGCCGCATCGCGCAGGCGGTGGCGCTGCGCTTCGGCGAGATCGCCGCCGCCGCCGAGACCCCCCTCCCCCCTTCCACCCCCGCCCGGACTCCGCGATGAAAGCCTTGATGTGCCACGCCTTCGGCCCGATCTCCGAGCTGCGCCTGGAACAGGTGGAGGACCCCGTACCGGGCCCCGGCCAGGTGGTGGTCGCGATCCACGCCTGTTCGCTGAACTTCCCCGACGCATTGATCGTGCAGGGGCTGTACCAGGTGCGCCCGCCGCTGCCCTTCGCGCCGGGGGCCGAGTTCGCCGGAGTCGTCGAGCAGCTCGGCGAAGGCGTCCAGGGGCTGCGCGTGGGGCAGCGCGTGGCCGTGTTCGCCGGGCACGGCGGGCTGGCCGAGCGCTGCGCGGTCGACGCGTCGCGCGTGCTGCCCCTGCCCGACGAGATGGACTTCGCGCAGGGCGCCGCCTTCGGCCTGACCTACGGCACCGCGTTGCATGCGCTGCGCACGGTGGGCGCGCTGCAACCCGGCCAGACGCTGCTCGTGCTGGGGGCTGCCGGCGGCGTCGGGCTGGCCGCGGTGGAGGTCGGCAAGGCGCTGGGCGCCCGCGTGATCGCCGCCGCCTCCAGCGCCGAGCGCCTGCGACTGGCGCGGCAGCACGGCGCCGACGCCACCGTCGACTACAGCACGCAGGACCTGCGGCGCGGCGTGCTCGAACTCACCGAAGGGCGCGGCGCCGACCTCGTGCTCGATCCGGTCGGCGGCAGCTACACCGAAAGCGCGCTGCGCGCCACGGCGTGGCGCGGCGCGCTGCTGGTGGTCGGCTTCGCCGCCGGCGAGATCCCGCGCCTGCCGCTGAACCTGCTGCTGCTGCAGGAACGCAGGGTGCTCGGCGTGTACTGGGGCGAGGCGCTGCGGCGCGACCCGCAAGGCCACCTGCGCGACGTGCGGCAGCTGCTGCAATGGTTCGCCGAGGCTCGCCTGCACCCGCCGATCACCGAGCGCGTCGGTCTCGACCAGGCGCGCGACGCCATCGAGCGCATGGCCGCGCGCCGCGTCATGGGCAAGGTGGTGGTCGACGTCCGCGCCTGAGTGGGCCGACCCCGCGCCGGATCAAGTTCCCTGCATGGGCCGGCGCGCGCGCGGGCGCCGCGGGGGCTAAGGTGCCGTGCATGGGCCGCATGGCGCGGCCCGGCAGCATCGGAGACCACGATGAGCCCAGCCAGCAAGACTCCCCGCACTCCCGCCGTATCGCCGAAGGCGCCGGCGCAACGGCGTGCCCCGCACGAGGACGCCGACGCACCGCGCGAGCAGGCCGCCGCGCAGGAAATCGCCGGACGCCACAAGAACGCCGGACAGAAGGACCACAAGGCCGCGCGCACGGCGCGACGCACCGTCGACCGCGCACGCGGCCCGGCGACTCCCAAGCCGACGACCTGAGGCGGTCCGGGCCGGAGCCCGGAATCGGCCCGACCACGTCGGGCTGACAGGTATTCGGGAAATTTCCGCATGGGCTGCGCGGCGCGGGCCCCGTGCGCACAATCGTTGCCTGCCGAGCTTCGCGTCCAGCGCAGCCCGACGCAGTCACTCCCGACGCAGTCACTCCCGACGCAGCCCCCTGCCGCAGCCAACTGCCCCAGCCGTTTCCCTGCGATCCGGCTGCGGCGTTGCCCGCGGCCTTCCCGCGCATTCCCTGCAGCTTCGCCGACGATGCCCGACGCACCGGTGGTCTCCTCCTGGTGGCGCTTCCCGCTGGCGCTGATGCTGCTGGAAGTCGTCGTCTACCTGTCGCAGGACATGTACCTGCCGGCGCTTCCGGTGGTGCAGCGGTGGTTCGGCGTCAGTCAGGCCTCGGCGCAGCTCAGCATCGCCGCGTGGACCTCCGGCGCGGCGCTGGTGCAACTGGTCACCGGCCCGGTCTCCGACCGCTTCGGCCGCCGCAGCGTGCTGCTGGCCGGAGTGCTGTGCTTCGTCGTGTCCAGCGCCGCATGCGCGGTGCTGTCGGGCTTCGAGTGGTTCCTCGCCGCGCGCGTCGCGCAGGGCTGCGCCGGCATCTGGGCCACCAGCGCCGGCTACGCGGCGATCCACGAGCTGTTCGAGGCACGCACCGCGATCCGCCTGCAGGCCTGGATGAACAGCATCACCGTGCTCGGCCCGGCGCTGGGCCCGGCGCTGGGCGCCGCGCTGCTGCTGCTGGCGCCGTGGCAGGGTATGTTCGTGCTGCTCGCCGGTTGCGCGGCGGGGCTGGTGCTGCCGCTGTGGAAGTGGGTGCCGGAGACCGTCGATCCCGCCAACGGCAGCGTGCTGTCGGCGCGGCGCATCGGCGCCGATTATCTGGCGCTGCTTCGCAACGGCCCGATGATGTGCCTGCTCGGCTGCTGGTGCCTGGTGTTCACCGTGATGGTGCTGTGGGCGGTCAGCGGCCCCTTCATGCTGCGCGAGCGCGGCGGCTTCGTGTGGGCGCAGATGTACGGCTGCGGCGCGTTCATCGTCGGCACCCGGCTGGTCGGCCGCGTGCTCGACCTGTACCCGCGCCCGACCATGCTGTGCTCGGCGCTGGACCTGTGCGTGGTGGGCATGGCCGCGACGCTGGCGGCCGCGCTGCTGCATGCGCCGGTGTGGCTGGTGGTCGGCCTGTACGGACTGTTCATGGCCGGCTCGGGACTGCTGCTGGCGCCGCTGTACCGCGCCGTGCTGGATCGCGCGCAGCAGGACATGGGGTTGCGCGTGGCCTGGGTGTCGAGCGTGATCAACGTGGCCGGCTCGCTGGCCTGCGCGCTGGCCGCGCTGCTCGAGGTCGACCAGATGCGCACCTTCTCGCTGCTCGGCCTGCTGGCGGTGCTCGGTGCGCGCGCGCTGGCACGCAGCCGCCGCGGTCTGGCGGCGGCACCCGCGTACTGACGCCACGGCCGGGCGCCAGGCCGCGTCAGCCCAGCTGCCGCACGCGCAGCCGCTCCAGCAACGGCGGCAACTGCGCGGGATCGAACAGCTCGGTTCCGGGTTGCGCGGCGGTCGCGCTGCCGCAGGCCAGCCCCAGGCGCAGCGCCTGCGCAGCGGCAGCGCCGCAGGCCAGTCCCGCCAGCAGTCCGGCCAGCATCGAATCCCCGGCGCCGACCGTCGAGCGCACGTCCACCGGCGGCGCCTCGCCGTACCACACGCCCTGCGCGCAAGCCAGCAGCGCACCCTGCGCGCCCAGCGACACACACACCACGTCGACGGGACTGCGCTGCCGCAGCGCGCAGGCCTCGCGCTGCACGTCTTCCAGTCTCGGCAACTCGCGCCCTGTCAGTTGCTCGAACTCCCAACGGTTGGGCTTGATCAACATCGCCCCGAACTCGAGCACGCGTGCCAGCTCCGCGCCCGGCATGTCGAGCACCACGCGCGTGGCCTGCGCGCGCAGTTCACGCGCCATCGCGCAGTACAGCGAGGCATCGCGGCCCTGCGGCGGCAAGCCGGTGAGCACCGCCAGCCCGCCCGCGCCATGCCGGCGCAGCTGCCGCCCGGCGCGCCGCAGCGTGTCGTCGCCCAGCGGCGGCCCCTGCCCGATCAGCTCGTACTGGGACGGCGGGCGGTGCTGTTCGACGGTGGCGTTGATGCGGGTCTGGCCATCGGCGCGGATCCCATGCACCTGCGGCAGTTCGCGACGCAGCAGGCGCAGCATCGCGGTGCCGAGGTCCCCCGCGGCGACGACGCAGGCGTGCGACGCCAGGCCCAGCCGGTGCAGCGCGCGGGCCACGTTGATGCCGTTGCCGCCCGGGTCGACGCGATAGCGCGACGCATGCAGCTTGAGATCGTCCCGCAGGCTGTCGACCTCGTAGCTGACGTCCAGGCTGGGTTGCAGGGTCAGCGTGGCGATCGGCGGCGCCGGCCGCGTCGCGCCGATCCACCGCGCCAGTTCGCCGGGGACCGCCGCGGCACCGGAGCGCGCGCGCATCAGCGCAGGCGCCGCACGCGCGGCGAGGCGTCGGCGTCGGCCTCGGCCGCCGTCGCGGGGTCGGTCGCGGGGTCGGCGGCCGGCTCGCCCGCGACGCCACCGTGCGCGGCGGCCGGCGG
>JAKAXL010000085.1 GCA_021816585.1 Pseudomonadota bacterium
GCCTTGCCGCCGTTGAGGTCGACCCAGGCGCCGAAGGGAATGCGCAGCAGCGAGCCGGTCAGCATCGGCATCGCCACCAGCAGGCCCACCTGCTCGGGACTCAGGCGCATCACCTGGATGAAGCTGTGGGCGGTGGGCCCGAACAGCGACACCGCGCCGAATCCGATGAAAAAGCCGATGGTCGCGCCGATCAGCGAGCGCTGGGCGCTTCCGCGCACCACGCTCGAGGCGCCGACTTCATGGGGTTGCATGAGGGTTCTCCACGCTGTTCGTCGTTGGAGAACACCATAGGTTCGGCGACGCGCGCCGAACATCGCCCGCAAGGAGGACGCGGCGGCGCGGCGGGTCCTCCGAAAGAACTACGCCCTCCGCCCCCCAGGCTCCCGGGCCGGGCCTAGTTTGTCCCGTCGGCGCCGTCCAGTCCGTGACGCAGCGCCCACGCCGCCACCTGCACGCGCGAACCCAGCTCGAGCTTGCGCAGGATGCTCTGCACGTGCACCTTGACCGTGGTCTCGGCGATGCCGAGTTCGCGCGCGATCACCTTGTTGCTGGCGCCGCGCGCGATGGCCGCCGCGATCTGCGCTTCGCGCGGGGTCAGCGGCATGTCCGCGGCGGGAGCACCGGCCTGCGCCATCGCCTGCGCGAGCTTGGACCCCATCTCGGCGCCGATCACCACCTGACCGTGGCGCGCGCGCCGGATCGAATCGACCAGGTCCGAGGCCTCGCAGGTCTTCAGCAGGTACCCGGTGGCCCCCGCGCGCAGCGCCGCGGCGAGGTCGGCCGAGTCGTCGCTGACCGTGAGCATCAGGATGCGCGCGGCCGGCGCGGCCTCGCGCAGGTTGCGGATGGCGTCGACTCCGCGCACTCCGGGCAGGTGGTTGTCGAGCAGGATCACATCGGGCTGCAGCCGGGCCGCCAGGCGCAGCGCCTCGCCGGCGTCGCCCGCCTCGCCGTCGACCAGCAGATCCGTCTCGCCGACGAGCAGCGCCCGCAGCCCGCGCCGGAACAGCGCGTGATCGTCGACGAGCAGGATGCGGATGCCGTCCATCGTCCTTGCGGCTCAGTGCAGCGTGTCCGTGGCGGGCAGCGCCGGCGCATCGTCGCCGGCGCCCAGGGTCTGCGGCAGCTCCAGGCGCACCGTGGTTCCGCCGCCGGGCGTCGAGCGCAGCTGCAGCGAGGCGCCGATCATCGCGGCGCGCTCGCGCATGATCTGCATCCCGACATGCGCCTGCGCGTCGTCGAGCACCGCGGATTCGTCGAAGCCGCGCCCGTCGTCGGAAATGGTGAAGGTCCAGCGCGGCAGGCTTTGCACGCGCACGTCGACGTGATGCGCCTGCGCGTGCTTGCGCACGTTCGACAAGGCCTCCTGCACGACGTGCAGCACCTGCACCTGCACGTCGGCATCCAGCGGCTGTCCGCGCCCATTGAACTCCAGCGCCGCCTCGATGCCGCATTGCGCCTGGAATTTCTGCAGGGTGCTGCGAAGCGCGGGCTCGATGTCCTGTTCCTGCGTGCGCGTGCGAAAGTGCAGCAGCAGCTCGCGGACGTCGGCCAGGCTTTCGCGGATTCCGGCGTCGAGCTCGGAGATCGCCGTGTCGACGCGCTGCGGGTCGCCGGCGCGCAGCGCCGAGCGCAGCAGTTGCAGCTGGATCTTCATGAAGGCCAGCGCCTGCGCGATCGAGTCGTGCAGCTCGCGCGCCAG
Organism: Pseudomonadota bacterium; assembly: GCA_021816585.1. GTDB lineage: Bacteria > Pseudomonadota > Gammaproteobacteria > Burkholderiales > Burkholderiaceae_C > Thiomonas_A. Next base: position 1,703 of record JAKAXL010000085.1, read on the forward strand.
CAGCGTGCGTTCGCGTGCCACCGCGGCCTCGCGCTCCAGGGCGGCGCTGCGCAGACCCTCCATCGCCGCGGCCAGGTGCTCCGCCAGGGCGTCGAGCAGCGCATGCTGCGCCGGGTCGGGCGGGTGCTCGGCGCGGTAGAACAGGTCGATCTCGCCGAGCAGGCGCTGCTGCAGCGTCACCGGCACGCTGAGCAGCGTGGTGAAGCCCTCGCGCACGCAGGCCTCGTCGGTGTGACGGTCGAACAGCGCCGTGGCGCCGGCCTGCCCCGGCCGGTGCAGGCGCACCAGCTGCGCGCCGTCGCCGGGACGCGAACGGCCGCAGTTGCAGGCCCCGGCGGCGAGGCAGCGCTCGTCGTCGACGATGCCTCGCGGCATGCCCTCGGCCGCCAGCAGCACATAGCGCTGCGCGGTCTCGTCGGTCCAGCGCAGCATGGCCGCATCGGCCTGCGCGATGCGCTGCACGGCCTGCGTGAAACCCCCGGCGAGTTCCTCCAGGCCGGACGCCCGCGACACCAGCGCGCTGACCTCGTAGAGCGCCAGCAGGCGCCTGCGCTCGGTCTCCAGCGCCGCGGTCTTGAGCTGCACGCGCTGCTCCAGTTCACCGTACACCGCCTGCAGCTGAGCCGCCATGCGGTTGAATCCCTGCGCCAGGTCGCCCAGTTCGTCGCTGGAGTCGACCCGCACGCGCACCTCGTAGTCGCCCGCGGCGATCGCCTCCACGCCGCGCGCCAGCTGCCCCACCGGCTCCAGGACGTGCAGGTAGGCCAGGAACAGCATGGCCATGAACGCGACGAGGACGAAGCCGCCCATCGCCATCTGCGCCGTGTGGAGCATCGAGGTCCAGAAGTCCAGGCGCTGCTCGATCGAGCGCACGAAGGCGTCGACCGACGCCACCATGCGGTCGAGATCGCGCCGCGGCACCACGGACGCCGCGGCAGGCGCGCTCCAGCGCGGCTTCAACGTCTGCCACTGGCGCAGCACCTCGGCGAAGCGTGCGCGGATCGGCGCATCCCACGGCACCGCCAGCGGCCGCGCCTCGTCGCCGTTGCGCAGGAGATCGATGGCCGCCTGCATCTGCGCGACCTCGCGGGACATGCGCGGGCGGTCGCCCTCGGCCTGGCTGACTCCCAGGCGGTAGGTCATCATGCGCAGCTGCCCGGCCACATTGACCGCGCCGGCACCGCCCTGCAGTTCCCACGAGATCCACAGGGTCGCGCCGACCGACAGCAGCGACAGCAGCAGGAAGGTCCCGGCGAACAGCGAGATCTTCGAGGTCAGGGTCCAGTGGCGCGAAGGCGCCTGCGCGTTCATCGGCGGGTCGGGCGGGTGAGGACAACGCGCGCTGGCAGCCCGCGCGCGGCGGCGCTAAAGTGGCATATGGGGTTCCTGATTCGATTCTATCCCGCCGCGATGTCCACGCCCGACCCAAGCTTGCCCACGCTGTCGATCAAGCGCATCTACGACCCGCCGTCGCCGCGCGACGGCCTGCGCGTGCTGGTCGACCGCTTGTGGCCGCGCGGCCTGCGCCGCGAGCAGGCGCAGGTGCAGCTGTGGGTCAAGGACGTGGCGCCGTCGCCGCCGCTGCGCCGCTGGTTCGGCCACGACCCGCGCAAATGGGCGGAATTCGGCGCGCGCTACGAGGCCGAGCTCGATGCGAACCCGCAAGGGCTGCGCGCGCTGGCCGATGCGCTGCGCGGCCACGACTGCGCGAGCCTGCTGTACGCCGCGCGCGACCCGGTGCACAACCATGCCGCGGTGCTGCTGCGCAGGCTGCGACAAGGCAGCGCAGGCGATGCTTCGCAGCGCGCGCGCCTGCGCCTGCTGGACGAACATGTCCGGCTGCTCGATCTACTGGGCGCCGCCCGCCAGGCGCTGCTGCTCGGCGACCTGGGCAAGGCGCGCGAGGGGCTGGACGAACTCGCGGTGCGGCTGGCGCGGCATGCGGCGCAGGAGGAGGCCGAGTGGATCGCCCGGCTCGATGCCTCGGCGCGCTGGCCGGCACGCGTGTACCTGGCCGAGCACCGCAAGCTCGACTCGATGATGGCCGAGCTGCGGCAGCGCCTGGCGCGCGCCCCGGCCCGTGTGCGCGACGCCCGCACGCGGCTGCAGCTGGTCGACTCCACGCTGCCGTTCCAGCACGTGATGGAGCACCATTTCGAGCGCGAGCACCAGGACCTGCTGGCGCCCCCGCCCGGCGCCCCACGCTGAGCGCTTGCGGGGGCTCACCCGCAGGCCCCCCGGGGGGCGGCGAACGCAGTGAGCGGGGGCCCAACAATCAAGGTGCGATCTTGCGCCGCAGCGCCTGCGCCAGGCCGGGCGGCATGCGCCCGAGCGAGCCCAGCAGGTGCGGCATCAGGCGCAGCTTGAGACCGCGCACCGCGGCGGGAACCACGGCGTCGATCAGGTGCGGGCCGGGAGTGTCCAGCGCGTGGCGCAGGGCGTCGTTGAATGCCTCGGCGGTGGTGGCGCGCCGCGCCGGCACGCCGAGCCCGGCGGCGAGCTGCACGAAGTCGATCTCCGGATCGTCCAGTCGCAGTTGCGCGCGCGCGGCGGCGCCGGCCTGGCGCGCGCCCACGCGCTGCAGCTCCAGGTTCAGGATCGAGTAGGCGCGGTTGTTGAACACCACCGCCACCACATGCGTGCGCTCGCGCGCCATCGACCACAGAGCCTGCAGCGTGTACAGGGCGGCGCCGTCGCCGACCAGCGCGATCACCGGGCGCTGCGGGCAGGCGATGGCGGCCCCCAGCGCCAGCGGCAAGCCCTGGCCGATCGCGCCGCCGGTGAGGCACAGCAGGTCGTGGCGCGGCGCCCCGGCCGTATAGAAGGGCAGCATCAGCCCCGAGGTCTGCGCCTCGTCGACCACGATGGCGTCGTCGGGCAGCAGCGCGCCGACGGCCTTGCAGACCTTCTCCGCGCTGAGCCGGCCGCGCGGCAGCGGCGGGCGCGACGTCGGCTGCAGCAGCGGGCTCGCGTCGCGTGCGTCGACGCGCTCGCTCAGGCTCTGCAGCGCGCCGTGCAGGTCCTGCGTGGGCGCGGCCAGGGTCCGCACCCGGCACGACGGCGCCAGCAGTTCGCTGGCCTGCCCCGGGTAGCCGAAAAAGGACACGGGCAGCCGCGCGTCGACCAGCACCAGCTCTTCGATGTCGGCCAGCTGCACCCTGGCCAGCTCGGCGAGGTAGGCGATGCGCTCGACCACCGGAGTCCCGGCGCCGCGCTGCAGCCGGGTCGGGAACACCTCCGCGAGCAGCCTGGCACCGGTGCGCGCGGCGATGCGCGCGGCGCAGCCCAGCGCCGGCTCGCACAGCGCGCGCCCGCCCAGCAGCAGCGCCGAGCGCCGCGGGCCGCGCAGCGCCTCGGCGATGTCGTCGAGCGAACGCGCATCCGGCAACGCGGGTGGCTCGGGGGGCAGCGGCGCATGGGCCACGCCGCCGTCGCCCCACGACACGTCGGCCGGCAGGATCAGCGTGGCCACCTGCCCCGGCGGTCCCATCGCCGCGGCGACCGCCTCGGCTGCGTCGCGGCCCAGCGATGCGGTGTCGCGGCCGCGTCGCACCCAGCTCGAGACATTGCGCGCGACGGTCTCGATGTCGGACTGCAGCGGTGTGTCGTAGCCGGCATGCCAGCTCGCGTGGTCGCCCACGATGTTGAGCAGCGGCACCCCGCCCTTGCGCGCGTTGTGCAGGTTGGCCAGCGCGTTGCCCAGTCCGCAGCCCAGGTGCAGCAGGGTCGCGGCCGGGCTCCCGCGCATGCGCGCCCAGCCGTCGGCGGCGCCGCTGGCGACGCCCTCGAACAGCGTGAGCACGGCACGCATGCGCGGCTCGGATTCGAGCGCGGCGACGAAATGCATTTCCGAGGTCCCGGGGTTGCTGAAACACACCGTGACCCCGCAGTCGGCCAGGGTTCGCAGCAGCGAGCGGGCACCGTCGGGCATCGGGAATTCCTTGTGAAACCAGGGGTCAGGACGCGCCGCCGCGCGTCAGGGATCTCGCGGCGGCCCGCGCGGTCAGGATGCATCCGGGCAGGAAGGTGCCCTCCAGCGAGCGCCTCCCGCTGGCGCCGCCGCCTCCGAAGCCGGCGGCCTCGCCCACGCAGTACAGCCCGGGGATCGGCTCGCCGCGGGGGTCGAGCGCGCGGCTTTGCAGGTCGGTCTGCAGCCCGCCCAGGCTCTTGCGGCTGATCAGCCAGGTCTGGATCGCGATGTAGGGCCCGGCGCCGCAGGCGGCCAGCGGGGCCGGACGGCAGGTGCGCAGGCGATCGGCGCGCCACTGCCGGGCGTGCAGCACGCGGCGGATCTGCTCGTCGTTGCACAGCGCGCCGCGCTGCAGGAAATTGGCATCGAACTCGTCCACCGTGGCGCGCAGCACCTCGGGGCGCACGTCGTCGCTGCCGGCCAGCTCGTTCATGCGCGCGGCCAGGCCGTCGAGCGTCGGGTCGGCCAGCACATGCGGGCTGTCGCGCAGCAGCTCGGCGAGCAGGCGGCGGTTGCCGAACAGGGTCTCGAAGGCGAATCGCAGCCACTGCTTGTCGCGCAGCCGCGGGTTGTGCTGCGCCCCCGAGATCGCCAGCTCCTTCAGCGCGATGCGGCGGTTCAGCACATGCCAGGTGTAGGGGCGTTGCTGCTCGGCCACGCGCCGGCACAGCCAGTGCGTGTCGAAGCCGGTGACCAGCGGCTCCGGGCCGATGCGCTCGCCGCGGTGGTTCAGCCACAGCGCCGACTTGCACGGCACCAGCGACAGCCCGTGGCCGGGGAAGTGCGGGGAGGGGTGCGGGATCCCCGCGGCGTAGTTCCACATCTCGCCGGCGTGGCGGATGCACGCCTGCAGCACGTCGGCCGCGTGGTGGTGCAGCCGACCGTCGGCGTAGGGGTGGGCGCCGTTGAGCAGCTGCGCCGGCAGCGGGCGATCCGTCGGCCAGTTGGCGCGCAGCTCGTCGTGGCTGCCGTTGATTCCGCCCATCGCCAGCACCACCGCGCCGGCACGCAGGCTGAACTCCTCGCCCGTGTCCTCGTGCACGGCGCCGGCGCCGCACAGGCGGCCGCCTTGCAGCTCGAGCTCGCGCACGCGCAGCCGGTGCAGCAGTTGCAGGCGCGCGCGCGGCGCCGCCTGGCGCAGCGCGCGCAGCAGGCAACGCACCAGTTCGCGCCCGGTGCCCCAGACGATGTGGTAGCGCGGCAGGCTGTTGCCGTCGCCGTGGCGCCCGCGTTCGACCCAGTTCACCACCGGCAGGAAACGGATGCCCTCGCCGCGCAGCCAGTCGTGCACTTCGACCCGGCTGTGCTCGACGTAGTGGCGGGCCCAGCGCAGCGGCCACGGGTCGTCCTGCGCCAGTTCGCCGAAGCGCAGCCAGTCGCGCAGCGCGATCTCGGGGGTATCCGCAATGCCCATGCGCGCCTGCTGGGGTGTTCCCACCAGCGCCATGCCGCCGAGGGCCCACAGCGCGAGTCCGCCGAAGCGCTCGGCGTGGTCGCGGTCGACCAGGGTCACCGACAGCCCGGCGCGCAGGCATTCCAGCGCGGTGACCAGGCCGGCCAGCCCGCCGCCGACCACCAGCACGTCCGATTCGATGCCGCGGGCCATCGACGCGCCTGCAACGGACGGCCGCGCCTTACAGGCCGAGTTCGGAAAGCCCCGGATGATCGTCGGGACGGCGACCGAGAGGCCAGAAGTACTTGCGCTCGGACTCCAGGATCGGCAGGTCGTTGATGCTGGCGTGGCGATGGGTCATCAGGCCCTGCTCGTCGAACTGCCAGTTCTCGTTGCCGTAGCTGCGGAACCAGTGCCCGCTGTCGTCGTGCCATTCGTAGGCGAAGCGCACGGCGATGCGGTTGCCGCCGAAGGCCCACAGCTCCTTGATCAGGCGGTAGTCCAGCTCGCGCGCCCACTTGCGCTCGAGAAAGGCGCGCGCCTGGTCGCGGCCGACCGGGAACTCGGCGCGGTTGCGCCAGCGCGTGTCGGGGCTGTAGGCGAGCACCACGCGCGCCGGGTCACGGGAATTCCACGCGTCCTCGGCGAGGCGGATCTTCTGGATCGCCGATTCGCGCGTGAACGGGGGCAGGGGAGGACGGTTTTCCATTTCTCTCTCCAGGGGCGGTGAACGGGCGCGGGCCGGCCTGCCCGCGCCCGTCCCAGTCTAGGCCACATCGCGCCCGCGGGGGCCTCCGTGTCAGGTGGCGCAAACGCCACTGCCGGAAGGCATCCTCGAGCTCGGCGAGATATCGCAGATCTCGCATGTATTCATAGCTCTGGCACGTCAAGCCAACTGCGTCGCCCGTGGTGTCGGTTATTTCCAACAGGGCTCGGCGAGCATGAGCCGCAGGAACCGCAGTCAAGTCAAGGCGCAGCTTCGCGGCGCGACTTGCAGGCTTGCCAGGCTCGGCGCCACAGTCGCATCATCGCGATGCAGCAGACATTGCGGAGGTGCCCCATGCGGCGCAATCCAGTATCGAACCGGGTCCCGCGCGCGGTGCTCGTGGTCGTCGCGCTGTCGGCGGCGGCGTGGATGGTTCCCGCGCATGCGCAGTACGACCGACGCGATTACCGCGACCATCCGGGCTACCGCCCCCCCGAGCGCCGCGGAC
>JAKAXL010000086.1 GCA_021816585.1 Pseudomonadota bacterium
ATTTGCTGCAGTGCACAAACATGATGAGCGAACGAAATGCCCCCGCCGTACCCTCCGGTCCCGTCGACGCACGACGCGACACCGGCCGGGTGCCGATCCGCGCCCTCGGCGCCGACGACCGCGCGGCGCTGCTGCGGCATCTGCTCGCGCTCGATGCGAGCGATCGCTACCTGCGCTTCGGCTACGTCGCCAGCGATGCACAGATCCGCCGCTACGTCGCCGGCATCGACTTCACGCGCGACGAGGTCTTCGGGGTGTTCAACCGGCGCCTGGAACTCGTCGCCGCGGCGCACATCGCGCTGGCGGGTGCCGCCCCGGGAGAGGCTGAATTCGGGGTTTCCGTGCTGGCGCAGGGACGCGGCAGGGGCATCGGCACGCAGCTGTTCGAACGCGCCGCGGTGTTCGCGCGCAACCGCGGACTGCACACGCTGCGCCTGCAGTGCCTGAGCCGCAACGCGGCGATGATGCACATCGCGCGGCGCGCCGGGATGCTGGTGCGGCAGTGCGATGGCGAAAGCGAGGCCACGCTGCAGATCCCGCCGCACAGCCTGTTGAGCCATCTGGGGGAGTGGCTGAACGACGCTGCCGCCGAGGTGGATTTCGCGATCAAGCTGGGCCTGCACCGCGACCTGCCGCCGCAGGCGCGCTGAGACGACCCGCGGCGCGCTCAGCCCCAGCGTTTCATCAGCCCGAGCAGGCGGCGCAGCGTCTCGCCGTAGGGTGGGCGCACCAGCGCGGTGCCGGCAAGGCGGCGCTGGCGCAGCACCGGCTTGAGCTTGCTGAAGGTGTCGAAGCCCCAGCGCCCGTGGTAGTGGCCCATGCCCGACGGGCCGATTCCGCCGAACGGAAGTTCGTCCTGTGCGACGTGCATCAGCGTGTCGTTCAGCGTGACCCCGCCGGAATGGGTGTTGTGCAGCACCCAGTCGCTGCGTCGCGCGTCGTCGTCGAACCAGTACAGCGCCAGCGGGCGCGGCTGCTCGTTGATGCGCTCGACGGCCTGTTCCGGGCGCTCGTAGCCCAGCAGCGGCAGCAGCGGGCCGAAGATCTCCTCCTGCATCACCTGCAGCTGCGGCGGCGGGTCGAGCAGCAGCACCGGCGCCATGCGATGGCGCTCGTCGTGCATCTGTTCGCCGTCGAACAGCGGCAGCACGCGCACCCCGGCGGCGCGCGCCTGCTCGAGCATGGCGCCCAGGCGCAGGTACTGCCGCTGGTCGATCACGCTGCAGTAGTCGGGGCTTTGCAGGCCCGCCGGGTACATCTCCCGCGCGGCGTCCACGCAGGCCCGCGCGAACTCGTCGAGCTGCTCGCGCGGCACGTGGACGTGGTCGGGGGCGACGCAGGTCTGGCCGGCATTGACGAGCTTGCCGTAGACGATGCGGCGCGCCGCCAGCCGCAGGTCGAAGCCGGGGGTCACCACCGCCGGCGACTTGCCGCCGAGTTCCAGGGTCACCGGCACCAGGCGCGAACTGGCGGCCGCCATCACGTGTTTGCCGACCGCGGTGGAGCCGGTGAACAGCAGGTGGTCGAAGGGCAGCGCCGAGAACGCCGCGGCCTGCTCCGCGCCGCCGCCGAACACGATGAGTTCCTCGGGGTCGAAGGCCTCGCGGACCAGGTCGGCAAACAGGCGCCCGAAGTTCGGCGCGTATTCGGACACCTTGACCATGGCGCGGTTGCCGGCGGCGAGCGCCGAGGCCAGCGGTCCCACCGCGAGGTACAGCGGGTAGTTCCACGGCGCGATGATGCCGACGACGCCCAGCGGCTGCGGCAGCACCTGCGCGCTGGCGGGGCGGAACCAGATTCCCGGGCTGGCGCGGCGGCTGCGCATCCAGGCGCGGCCGTGGCGCATCGCGTGGCGCAGCGCCGACAGCGACGGAACCAGGTCGAGTACCTGCGTCTCGGCCGGTGCGCGTTGTCCGAAATCGCTGCCGACGGCCTCGCAGATGCGTTGTTCGTGCGTGGTCAGCAGGTGCAGCAGGCGGCGCAGCCGGTCGCGCCGCAGCGCCCACGGCGGGTAGGGGTCGGCGCGGAAGGCCGCGCGCTGCTGCGCGTACGCGGCATGCAGGTCCGACGAAAAGGGCAGGGCACGGTCCATACGGCGCTCCACATGCGGCGGCTCCGGCGAAGCACCGGACCCTGCCCTTATGCTAGGACAGGCTGCGTGGCGCGCCAAACCCATCGCCCGCGCGAGGGCTGGCGGGGCCGCGCCGCGCACACCGTATGCTGCAGGATCCAGATGACCGAGTTCACGCTACCCCCGAGCATCCACGTGCTGGTGCACGACTGGCTGAGCGCCAATGCGATCGTCACGCTGGACGACGCCGACAGCGCCAGCGTGATCGACACCGGACACGTCTCGCGCGCGCGCCAGACCCGCGACGGCGTGCGTGCCGCGCTGCGCGGCAGGCGCCTGCGCCGCATCGTCAACACCCATCTGCATTCCGACCACTGCGGGGGCAACGCCGCGCTGCAACTCGAGCATGGCGGCCCGCAGGCCTGCGACATCGTCGTGCCGCACGGCGAGCTGGGGGCGGTCGACGACTGGGACGAGTCGGCGCTGAGTTTCCAGCAGACCGGGCAGAGCGCGCAGGCCTTCCGCGCCGCCGCCGGACTGCGCGACGGCGACGAACTGCGCCTGGGGGGGCTGAGCTGGCGCGCCTTCGCCGCCGGCGGCCACGACCCGCATGCGCTGATGCTGTTCCAGCCCGAACACCGGCTGCTGATCAGCGGCGATGCGCTGTGGCAGCAGGGCTTCGGCGTGGTGTTCCCGGAGCTCGACCCGGGCAGCGACGCCGGCGCCGGCTTTGCCGCGCAGCGTCTCACGCTGCAGCGCATCGAGACACTGGCGCCGGCGCTGGTGATCCCCGGGCACGGCGCGGTGTTCGCCGACGTCGGGGCCGCGCTCGCACGCGCCCATGCGCGCCTCGACGCCTTCGAGAAGGACCCGCTGCGCCATGCCGCGCATGCATTGCGCGTGCTGCTGATGTTCCACCTGCTGGAGCATGGCGGCGAGCTGCCGCGCCAGCGCATGCGTGCGTGGTTCGAGGCCACCGAGCTGGTGCGGCGCACGCTGGCCCACCACTGGCCGGGGCAGCAGCCGGGAGAGGCCTTCGTGCAGACCCTGGATGCCTTGCTGTACGCCGGCGCGGTGGTCGCGCAGGCCGAGCGCGTCGCCGCGCGGGCGGCCTGAGCCGGGGCGAGCGCCGCGATGTCCGCCGCTGCCGCGCCCCGCAAGCGCGCCGCGCCGCAAGGCGAACAGCCGCCACCGAAGTCCCCGGGCGAGCGTCTGGGCCTGCGGGGCGACTGGGACTACGCGCTGCACCTGCCGCTGCACTACGTCGACGAGACCCGCATCACTCCCATCGCCGAATTGCGCGAGGGCCGCGTCGCGGTGGTGCAGGCGCGCGTGTTGCAGGCCGAGCTGATGGCGGCGCGCCGGCGCGTGCTGCGGGTGCAGGTGGAGGACGACAGCGGGCGCCTGGAGCTGCGCTTTTTCCACTTCTACCCCGGTTGGCAGCGCAACTACGCGCCGGGGCGCCTGCTGCGCATCCGCGGCGAGCCGCGGCGGGGGCTGTTCGGCTTCGAGATCGTGCATCCGGTGTGCCGCCAGGCGTCGGCGCAGGATCCGCTGCCGCAGAGCCTGACACCGGTCTACCCGGCCGGCGCCGGAATCGGCCAGGCGTGGCTGCGCAAGGCCATCGCCGCGGCGCTGCGGCGCCTCGACATGCGCGAATGGTTGCCGGCGCAACTGCTCGGGCAGCTCGGCCTGCCGTCGATCTCGCACGCGCTGCAGTTGCTGCATGCGCCGCCGCCGCAGGTGTCGCTGGAGCAGCTCGAACAGCGCAGGCATCCGGCGTGGCGGCGCATCAAGTTCGACGAGCTGCTGGCGCAGCAACTGGCGCAGCAGACCGCGCGCGCGCGGCGAGCCGAGCAACTCGCGTGGCCGCTGGTGCAGCAGCGCGGCGGACTGGCGACGCGCCTGCTGCAGGCCTTGCCGTTCCAGCTGACCGCCGACCAGCAGGCCTGTGTCGCCGAGATCGCCGCCGATCTGCGGCGCGAGCAGCCGATGCATCGCCTGCTGCAGGGCGACGTCGGCAGCGGCAAGACGGTGGTGGCGGCGCTGGCGGCGGCGCAGGCCATCGACAACGGCCTGCAGTGCGCGCTGATGGCTCCCACCGACATCCTGGCGGCGCAGCACCTGCGCCGGCTGGCCGAGTGGCTGGAGCCGCTGGGGGTCGGCGTGGCCTGGCTCGGCGGTGCGCAGCGCAAGCGCGAACGCGACCAGGCGCTGGCGCGCGCGGCCAGCGGCGAGGCCGCGCTGGTGGTCGGGACCCACGCGGTGATCCAGGACAAGGTGCAGTTCGCGCGCCTCGGGCTGGCGGTGGTCGACGAGCAGCACCGTTTCGGCGTGGCGCAGCGCCTGAGCCTGCGTGCCAAGGGCGCCGGCGAGCAGCGCCAGCCGCACCTGCTGATGATGACCGCCACGCCGATCCCGCGCACACTGGCGATGGCGGTGTTCGGCGACCTCGACATCTCCACCATCGCGCATGCTCCGCCGGGGCGCCAGCCGGTGCGCACGCGCGTGTTCTCCGAGCAGCGGCGCGACGAGGTCATGCGGCGCGTGCGCGAGCTGGTGCTGGCGGGACGCCAGGCCTACTGGGTGTGCCCGCTGATCGAGCCGAGCGAGAGTTCCGAGTCCGGCGCCGCGAACGGGCAACCGGAGTTGCGCGACGCGCTGGCCACGCATGCCGAACTGCAGGCGCTGCTCGGCGAGCAGGCGCAATGGGTCGGGCTGCTGCACGGACGCATGCCGCCGGCGGACAAGGCGCGGGTGATGGCCGACTTCGCCGCGTCGCGGCTGCGTCTGCTGGTGGCCACGACGGTGATCGAGGTCGGGGTCGACGTGCCAGCCGCCAGCCTGATGGTGATCGAGCATGCCGAGCGCTTCGGGCTGGCGCAGTTGCACCAGCTGCGCGGCCGGGTCGGCCGCGGCAGCGAGGCGGCGCAGTGCCTGTTGCTGTTCTCCGAGCCGCTGTCGGAGACGGCGCGCGCGCGCCTGCGGGCGCTGCACGAGACCGGCGACGGCTTCGTGCTGGCGCAGAAGGACCTCGAGCTGCGCGGTCCCGGTGAACTGCTGGGGCAACGCCAGTCCGGGTTGCAGGGCTTGCGCCATGCCGACCTGCGCGAGGACGAGGACCTGCTGGAGCTGGCGCGCGACGCCGCCGCGCGCTTGCTGCGCGAGCATCCGCAGGCGGCGCGCGAGCATCTGCGGCGCTGGCTCGGAGGCGGCACCGACTGGCTGGCCGCGTAAGCCCGTTTCCATAGCTTCCAGCCATTCCTGTCGGAATGTGCTTTAATGGAAGCTATGACACTGACCGAATTGCGCTATATCGTCGCGGTCGCCCGCGAACGACATTTCGGGCGCGCCGCCGAGGCCTGCTTCGTCAGCCAGCCGACGCTGTCGGTTGCGATCAAGAAGCTCGAGGAAGAACTCGACGTGAAGCTGTTCGAGCGCGGCGGCAGCGAGGTCAGCATCACGCCCATCGGCGCCGAGATCATCGAGCAGGCGCAGCGCGTGCTGGAGCAGTCGTCGGCGATCCGCGAGATCGCCAAGCGCGGCAAGGATCCGCTGGCGGGTCCGCTGCGCGTGGGAGTGATCTACACCATCGCGCCGTATCTGCTGCCGCCGCTGGTGCGCCGGGTCATCGAGCTCACCCCGCAGATGCCGCTGCTGCTGCAGGAGCAACTGACGGTGCGCCTGCTGGAGATGCTGCGCAACGGGGAACTCGACGTCGCGGTGCTGGCCGAGCCTTTTCCGGACCACGGGCTGGCCATCGCGCCGCTGTACGACGAGCCCTTCCTGGTGGCGGTGCCGCGCGGCCACCGTCTGGCGCGCGCGCGCTCGCTGCGCAGCGAGGAGATCCGCGACGAGACCATGCTGCTGCTGGGGACCGGGCACTGCTTCCGCGACCACGTGCTGGAGGTCTGCCCGGAATTCGCGCGGTTCGCGCCCGGATCCGACGGAATCCGCAAGAGCTTCGAGGGCTCGTCGCTGGAAACCATCAAGCACATGGTCGCGTCGGGAATGGGCATCACCATCCTGCCGCGGATGTCGGCGCCGATCGAACCGGACCCGGCCGGGCAGATCCGATTCATTCCGTTTCGCGATCCGGTGCCCACGCGGCGGGTCGTGCTGGCGTGGCGCAAGACCTTCACCCGCACCGTGGCGGTCGAGGCCTTGCGGCGCGCGGTGCTGGAGTGCGAACTGCCGGGCGTGATCAAGCTCGACGAACCGATGCCCGCGCCCGAGCAGGCGCCCGGAAGGCCGCGCGTCGCGGCCTGAGTCCGCCCCCCGCGCCGCGCCGCGCGGCTACTCCACCTGCAGCGCGTGGGTGTTCTTGATTTCCTCCATGACCACGTAGGTGCGGGTTTCGCGCACCCCGGGCAGAGTCAGCAGCACCTTGTTGAGAAACTCGCGGTAGGCGTCCATGTCGCCCACGCGGGTCTTGAGCAGGTAGTCGAAGCCGCCGGCGACCAGGTAGCACTCGAGGATCTCGGGGCGCTCGCGCGCCGCCTCCTTGAAGCGCTCGAACACCTCGGGGCTGCTGCGGTCGAGCAGCACCTCGATGCACACCAGCAGCGAGGCCCCCAGCTTGTGCGGGTTCAGCCGCGCCTCATAGCCGAGGATGAACTGCTCGCGGACCAGGCGCCGAACGCGTTCCAGGACCGCGGTCGGCGACAGGTGTACCGCTTGTGCCAGCGCCAGATTGGACATGCGGCCATCACCCTGAAGCAGGGCGAGAATGCGCCGATCCACGCGATCGAGGGCGCTGGCAGCGTCTTTCATGGTTTGCAACCTCCGGAAGTCGGGTTGATCACGTCAGTGCGGCAGATCGGGCCGGCGGCCCTGGAGTTCGGCCACAAGCCTCTCCCGCCGCGGCGCCGTGGAGCAGCGTGCGCGGCAAGCAGGCATTGTCGTCGATTGTTTGCTCGGGTGACATATTAGGCTTTCACCATGTGCGTGCTTCTCGCTTGCTCCTTGCGTGAACGCAGCAATGGTGCTGTGCTTGCTGCGCCGATGCCCGTCGTGGCGCGTGTCGCGTGTTCGTGCTCGACCCGCAAGGTCGAGTTTCGCGCGAACATCCCCGCGCTGTCGAGAAGCCCGCGTCGAGCATTGCCGGAAAGGTGACAAAGTCAAGAACCATGCATGGATTGTGCATTCTCGCGGCGGCCTTGCACGGTCCCTGGCGCCGCTGGGGGCCGACGTGATGCAGCGATAATGCCCCGCATGAACCACATGTACTCCATCGGATTCATCGGCGGCGGCAACATGGCCGCGGCCATCATCGGGGGTCTGCGAGCGGCCGGGGTCGAGGCCGCGCGCCTGCGCGTCGTCGAGCCCGTGGCGCAGCAGCGCGAACTCCTGCAACAGCGCTTCGGCGTCGCTGCGCAGGCTGCGCCCGGGCCGGAACTGGCCGGCGTCGACGTGCTGGTGTGGGCGGTCAAGCCGCAACAGTTCGCGCAGGCCGCGCGGGCCGTGCGCGAGGCCACGCCGCAGGCCTCGCAGGCGCTGCACCTGAGCATCATGGCGGGCGTGCGCTGCGCCGCGATCCAGCGCCATGCGGCGGCGCAGCGCGTCGTGCGCGCGATGCCCAACACGCCGGCGCTGATCGGGCGCGGCGTGGCCGGGCTGTATGCGAATCCCGGCTGCGGCGAACTCGAGCGGGAGCGCGCCGCGCAGGTGCTGCAGCCCACCGGGGCGCTGGTGTGGGTGGACGACGAGCCGGCGCTCGACGCCGTCACCGCGGTGTCGGGTTCGGGGCCCGCCTACGTGTTCTACGTGCTGGAGGCGATGAGCGACGCCGGCGTGCGCCTCGGTCTGCCGCAGGCCACCGCAACGCGCCTGGCGCTGGGCACCATCGCGGGCGCCGCGGCGCTGGCCGAGGTCTCGCCGCTGAGCCCCGGTGCGTTGCGCGAGCAGGTCACCAGCAAGGGCGGAACGACCGCCGCGGCGCTGCAGGTGCTGGGTGCCCGCGATGTCGCCGGCGCGTTCGGCGAGGCGCTGCGCGCCGCCGCGGCACGTGCCGCGGAACTCGCCGACGAGCTCGATCGGCTGCCTTGAATGCCGCCGCCGTGCGGGCCTGCTAGGATGTCGCGCTCCCGGAGAGATGGATGAGCGGTTTAAGTCGCACGCCTGGAAAGCGTGTAAGGGTGAATAGCCCTTCGGGGGTTCGAATCCCCCTCTCTCCGCCAG
>JAKAXL010000022.1 GCA_021816585.1 Pseudomonadota bacterium
GCGGGTGCAGGGCCACACCGACATCGCGCTGAACGCGCGCGGCCAGGCGCAGGCCGCCGCGCTGGCCGACGCACTCGAAGGCCAGGCGCTGCACGCCGTCTACAGCAGCGACCTGCAGCGCGCGCGCCAGACCGCCGACGAACTGGCCAGGCGACGCGGATTGCCGGTGCTCACCGATGCACGGCTGCGCGAACGGGCCTTCGGAGATTTCGAGGGACACAGTTTCGCCGCGCTCGAGCCCGTCCACGCGGAAGATTGCGCGCGCTGGCGCCATCGCGACCCGGACTGGGGCGCGCCGGGCGGCGGCGAGACCCTGCGCGGCTTCCACGCGCGCATCCGTGACGCGGTGCTCGAGCTGGCGCGTCGCCACCCCGGGCAGACGCTGGCGCTGGTCACCCACGGCGGTGCGCTGGACTGCCTGTACCGCCAGGCCACCGGCCAGGAGCCGCAGGCGCCGCGCACCTGGGAACTGCGCAACGCGGCGATCAACCGGCTGCTGGTCTGCGAGGACCGCGTCAGCCTGGTCGGCTGGAACGACTGCGGGCACCTCGACCAGGTGCTCGACGAGACCGGCGCCTGAATCGTCCCGGGCCGGGAGCGGATTCAGTCGCCGAACAGCTCGCCGCCGGCGCGCGGCGCCGTCAGGCCCAGGTGGGTGTAGGTGGAGGGGCTGGCGATGCGTCCGCGCGGCGTGCGCTGGATGTAGCCGTGCTGGATCAGGTAGGGCTCGATCACGTCCTCGATGGTGTCGCGCTCCTCGCCGATCGCCGCGGCCAGGTTGTCGAGCCCGACCGGGCCGCCGCCGAAGCGATGCACGATGGCCTCCAGCAGCTTGCGGTCCATCAGGTCGAAACCCAGCGGGTCGACGTCGAGCATGCGCAGCGCGCGGTCGGCGACGTCGCGCACGATGTGGCCGTCGGCGCGCACCTGCGCGTAGTCGCGCACGCGGCGCAGCAGGCGGTTGGCGATGCGCGGGGTGCCGCGCGAGCGCCGCGCGATCTCGCGCGCGCCTTCCTGGTCGATGCGCGCGTGCAGCAGGCTGGCCGAGCGCTCGACGATGGTGGTCAGTTCCTCGGTGGTGTAGAACTCCAGGCGCGAGACGATCCCGAAGCGGTCGCGCAGCGGGTTGGTCAGCATGCCGGCGCGGGTGGTCGCGCCGACCAGCGTGAAGGGCTGCAGGTCGATCTTCACGCTGCGCGCCCCCGGCCCCTCGCCGATCATGATGTCGATCTGGTAGTCCTCCAGCGCCGGGTAGAGGATCTCCTCGACCACCGGGGACAGCCGGTGGATCTCGTCGATGAACAGCACGTCGTTGCGTTCGAGGTTGGTCAGCAGCGCCGCCAGGTCGCCGGCACGCTCGAGCACCGGCCCCGAGGTGGAGCGCAGGTTCACCCCCATCTCGCGCGCGATGATGTGCGCCAGCGTGGTCTTGCCCAGCCCCGGCGGGCCGAACAGCAGCACGTGGTCCAGCGCCTCGCCGCGATTGCGCGCGGCGCCCATGAAGATGTCCAGCTGCTCGCGGACCTTGCTCTGCCCGATGTAGTCGGACAGCACCTGCGGACGCAGCGCGCGCTCCGCGGCTTCCTCCTGCGGCGACGCCGGCGACGGCGCCACCACGCGCGCCGGCTGCAGCTTGTCGGGTTGAATGCTCACTCAGGCCTCCCGCCGGGCCGCCCCAAGGGAGGCCTGCGCCCCCTCGGGGGGCAGCGAACGAAGTGAGCGTGGGGGTCGTTCCATCTCAGGCCTCCCGCCGGGCCGCCCCAAGGCAGGCCTGCGCCCCCTCGGGGGGCAGCGAACGAAGTGAGCGTGGGGGTCGTTCCATCTCATGCTTTTGCCAAGGCCTTGAGGGCCTGGCGGATGCCGTCGTCGACTCCGAGGTCCGGAGCCAGCTTGGCCACCACGGCAGCGGCCTCGCGTTCCGAATAGCCCAGCGCCAGCAGCGCCTGCAGCACGTCGGCGTGCCCGGCGGCAGCGCCCGCCGGACGTCCGAGATCGGCGCCGAGCTTGCCGCGCAGTTCCAGCAGCAGGCGCTCGGCGGTCTTCTTGCCGATTCCGGGCACGCGCGTCAGCCGGGTGGTGTCCTGCGCGGTGATCGCCTGCGCCAGTTCGGTCACGCTCAGCCCCGACAGCACGGCCAGCGCGATGCGTGCGCCGACCCCGGAAATGCGGATCAGCGCGCGAAAGGCCTCGCGTTCGGACGCGCTGGCGAAGCCGAACAGCTGGTGCGCGTCCTCGCGCACGATCAGATGCGTCAGCAGCGCCACCTTCTCCCCCACCGACGGCAGCCCGTACAGCGTGCTCATCGGCACGTCGATCTCGTAGCCCACGCCGGAACAGTCCACCAGGATCTGCGGCGGGGTCTTGTCCAGCAGGGTGCCGTGGATGCGTCCGATCATGCGCGCACTTTAGCAGGCCGCCGCCAGGGCCGACCGGCGCCCGGGGGGGGTGGCGAGGTCATGCCGGCTAAACTGTCGGCTGCACCGCGCAAGCACCCCATGAAAGCCCAATCCTCCTACACCTACGACGAACTCGTGGCCTGCGGCCACGGCAGGTTGTTCGGCCCCGGCAACGCCCAGCTTCCGCTGGGTCAGATGCTGATGATGGACCGCATCACCCACATCGCCGACCACGGCGGCGCCTACGGCAAGGGGGAAATGCGCGCCGAGCTCGACATCCGCCCGGATCTCTGGTTCTTCGGCTGTCATTTCGAGAACGACCCGGTGATGCCCGGCTGCCTGGGGCTGGACGCGATGTGGCAGCTGGTGGGCTTCTACCTGGGCTGGATGGGCGCCCCGGGGCGCGGGCGCGCGCTGGGCGTGGGCGAGGTCAAGTTCACCGGCCAGGTGCTGCCCACCGCACGCCTGGTCAGCTACCAGATCGACCTGAAGAGGGTCATCAACCACCGCCTCGTGATGGGAATCGGCGATGGCGTGATGAAGGTCGACGGGCGCGAGATCTACACCGCCAAGGACCTGCGGGTCGGGTTGTTCACGTCGACCGACGGGTTCTGACGGGAACGAGCCCCGCGGCGCTCGTTCCCCGGGCCGGGCCGTTTCAGGCCGCGGCTTTCAGCTTGGCCTGGATGCCCTTGAGCAGTTGCGTGCGCTCGGCGTCGTCGAGCCGCGCCAGCAGGCGGTTGGCGGCCGACACGATCGCACGCACCGAGGCCGTCACGATGTTGGGATCGATGCCCACGCCGAAGGTCGTCGCCGACGTGCCTTCCATCGCCGCCTCGACCATCGCCACCGCACGCGCATTGGCGCCCAGGCCCAGCGCGCGCTCCTCGTAGCTCTGCACCGTCAGCGGCAGGTGCAGCGCGTGCACCGCGGCGTCGATCGGGCCGTTGCCTTCGCCGCGCAGGCTCACGGCACGGCCGTCGATC
Organism: Pseudomonadota bacterium; assembly: GCA_021816585.1. Classification (GTDB taxonomy): domain Bacteria; phylum Pseudomonadota; class Gammaproteobacteria; order Burkholderiales; family Burkholderiaceae_C; genus Thiomonas_A. The sequence continues at coordinate 3,383 of JAKAXL010000022.1, forward strand.
TCCAGCTCCAGGCGGATTCCCTGGGCGTCGCCATGCTCGTTGAGGTGGTGCGACAGGTAGCGCAGGGGCTCGGCCGCCTCGGTGTACTCCGCGTTGAACATGCTCCACAGTTGCTGCGCGGTGACCTCGCTGCCGGAGCTGTCGGTGTAGCGCTGCACGACCCCGCTGAACTCGACCTGCATGCGCCGCGGCATCACCAGCCCGTAGGTGGATTCCAGCAGGTAGGCGATGCCGCCCTTGCCGGACTGGCTGTTGACGCGGATCACCGAGTCGTAGGCGCGGCCGAGGTCGGCCGGGTCGACCGGCAGGTACGGCACTTCCCAGACCGCGGTGGGCTTCTGCGCCGCCAGCCCCTTCTTGATGGCGTCCTGGTGCGAGCCGGAGAAGGCCGTGAACACGAGGTCGCCGACGTAGGGATGGCGCGGGTGGATCGGCAGCTGGTTGCAGTCCTCGACGGTGCGCGCGATGGCGTTGATGTTGGAGAAGTCCAGCCCCGGGTCGACACCCTGCGAGTACAGGTTCAGCGCCAGGGTCACGAGGTCGACGTTGCCGGTGCGCTCGCCGTTGCCGAACAGGCAGCCCTCGATGCGGTCGGCGCCGGCCATCACCGCCAGTTCGGCCGCGGCCACCGCGCAGCCGCGGTCGTTGTGCGGGTGCACCGACAGCACGATGCTGTCGCGGCGCGCCAGGTTGCGGTGCATCCACTCGATCTGGTCGGCGTAGATGTTCGGCGTGCTCATTTCCACCGTCGCCGGCAGATTGAAGATGATCTTGCGTTCCGGAGTCGGTTGCCAGACCTCGGCGACGGCATTGCAGACTTCCACCGCCACCGGCAGCTCGGTGCCGCTGAACACCTCGGGGCTGTACTGGAAGGTCCAGCGGGTCTGCGGGCGCTCGGCCGCGAGTTCGCGGATCAGCGTGGCCGCCTCGACCGCGATGCGCTTGCAGCCGGGAACGTCGACGTTGAACACGATCCGCCGGAAATTCGGGGCCGTGGCGTTGTACACATGCACGATGGCCTGCTTGGCGCCTTCCAGGGACTCGAAGGTGCGGCGGATCAAGTCCTCGCGGGCCTGCGTCAGCACCTCGATGGTGACGTCGTCGGGGATGTGGCCGCCCTCGATGAGTTCGCGCACGAAGTCGAAGTCGGTCTGCGAGGCCGACGGGAAGGCCACTTCGATCTGCTTGATTCCGATCGCGCACACGGTCTTGAACATGCGCATCTTGCGCGCCGCGTCCATCGGCTCGAACAGCGCCTGGTTGCCGTCGCGCAGGTCGGTGCTCATCCAGATCGGCGCGCGCGTGATCACCTGGTCGGGCCAGGTTCGGTCTTTCAGCCCGACCGGCGGCATCGGGCGGTATTTGGTCTGCGGGTTCTTCAGCATGGCGGTTTCTCCGGCGATTCAGGTGTTCGTGGCGCCTGCGGCGCCGCGGCCGCCGCTGGGGCGGCCGGGCTGCACCGGGAACAAGGCCTGCGGTGCGTGCTGCTGGACGGATCGATGCGTGGAATTCGGGCGCTGTCGGAAGCGCGTGCTGCCCGGCTTGGGCAGCAGGGGAGCGGTGGTCAGCTGCGCGCCGGGCGCAGTCGCCGCTCGACGTCGACGCGTAGCAGGCGCAGCATCAGGCCGCGCTGCCAGGCCGCGAGCGCACCGGCCGAGGTGTGGCGGCAGTCGCAGGTGCAGGCAGTCGAGATCGAGACCATGGTCCGCACACGTTAGCAAAAACCCGGGTCGGCGTCAATTGACGGTACCAATGCCCAGCGCCGCCACCCATGCCTTTACCCCAGCAGGCGGCCGCGTCGCACGCGCATGCCGCGCAACGCCTGCGCGTCCAGGCCGGCGGCGTCGCCGCGGCGGTGCACGCCGGTCTGCACGCCGGGCAGGGCGCCGGCGCGCTGCAGCGCGCCGACGGTGGCGCGGTTCTGCGCATGGCAGATCGCCAGTCCGAGCGCGTCGGCGGCGTCGGGACCGGGCTCGCCGGGCAGCGCCAGCAGCCGCGTCACCATCTGCTGCATCTGCTGCTTGCTGGCGCGACCGTGGCCGACCACCGCCTTCTTCAGTTGCAGCGCGGTGTACTCCACCACCGGCAGCCCGGCGGCCACCAGCGCGGCGATGGCGGCGCCGCGGGCCTGCCCGAGCAGCAGCGTGGACTGCGGGTTGACGTTGACGAACACGATCTCCACCACCGCGACGTCGGCGCGCGCCTGGCGCGCGACCTCGCCGACGCCTTCGAACAGCACCTTCAGGCGCTGCGGCAGCGGGGCGCGCTCGATGCGGATGGCGCCGCTGGCCTGGTAGTGCAGGCGCTGGCCCTGGACCTCCAGCAGGCCGTAGCCGGTGGTGTTCAGCCCGGGGTCGATGCCGAGGATGCGCATGGCCGGCTGCCGGTGGCGTGGGTGCGCGCTGCGGGTCGCCTGCCGCGCGACGCTCAGTGGCGGAAGTGGCGCATGCCGGTGAACACCATCGCCAGTCCGTGCTCGTCGGCGGCGGCGATCACCTCGGCGTCGCGCATCGAGCCGCCGGGCTGGATCACCGCGCGCGCGCCGGCCTGCGCCAGCACGTCGACGCCGTCGCGGAACGGGAAGAAGGCGTCGGAGGCGACCACGCTGCCGGCCACCTGCAGCCCGGCGTTGCCGGCCTTGATGGTGGCGATGCGGGTCGAGTCGACGCGGCTCATCTGGCCGGCGCCGACGCCCACCGTGCGTCCGCCGCCGGCGAACACGATGGCGTTGGACTTGGTGAACTTGGCCACCTTCCACGCGAAGTGCAGGTCGGCCATCTCGGCGTCGGTGGGCGCGCGCCGGGTCACCACCTTCAGCGCGGTCTCGTCGAGCAGTTCGTCGTCGGCGCTTTGCAGCAGCAGCCCCGAGTTCACGCGCTTGGCGTCCAGCCGCGCGGCGGCCGGCGCGGACGCCGGCGGCAGCTCGATGGCCAGCACGCGCACGTTCGGCTTGGCCGCCAGCAGCGCCAGCGCCTGCGCACTGTAGGCGGGCGCGATCAGCACCTCGACGAACTGCCCGGTCACGGCGCGCGCGGCGGCCTCGTCGACCTCGCGGTTGAAGGCGATGATGCCCCCGAAGGCCGACGTGGGGTCGGTCGCGAAGGCGGCGCGGTAGGCTCCCTCCGGGTCGACCCCCAGCGCCGCGCCGCAGGGGTTGGCGTGCTTGACGATGACGCAGGCGCAGGTGTCGAAGGCGCGCACGCATTCCCACGCCGCGTCGGCATCGGCGATGTTGTTGTAGGACAGTTCCTTGCCCTGCAGCTGGCGTGCCAGCGGCAGCGAGCCGGGCGCCGGCTGCGGGTCGCGGTAGAAGGCGGCGCGCTGGTGCGGGTTCTCGCCGTAGCGCAGGTCCTGCAGCTTGATCAGGTTGAGGTTGAACTGCTGCGGCCAAGGCTGCGCCCGTACCTGCGAGGTGGCGGGGTCGAAGCTCAGCGCCGACAGGTGGTTGGAAATCGCCGCGTCGTACTGCGCGACGCGGTTGAACGCGGCCACCGACAGCGCGAAGCGCGTCGCCTGCGACACCGATCCGGCGGACTCGAACTCGGCCAGCACCGCCTCGTACTGCGACGGGTCGGTCAGCACGCTGACGCCCTGCCAGTTCTTCGCCGCCGAGCGCACCATCGCCGGGCCGCCGATGTCGATGTTCTCGATGGCCTCCTCGAGGCTGCAGTCGGGGCGCGCCACGGTGGCCTCGAAGGGGTACAGGTTGACCACCAGCCAGTCGATCGGCGCGATGCCGTGCTGCGCGATGGCCTGCATGTGCGCGGGCAGGTCGCGGCGCGCCAGCAGGCCGCCGTGCACCTTCGGGTGCAGGGTCTTGACCCGGCCGTCGAGCATTTCCGGGAACCCCGTGTGCTCGGCGACCTCGGTCACCGGCAGCCCGGCCTCGGCCAGCAGCTTCGCGGTGCCGCCGGTGGACAGCAGGTTCACGCCGCGGGCGTGCAGGCGGCGTGCGAGATCGAGCACGCCGGTCTTGTCGGAAACGGAAAGCAGTGCGTACATGGTGCGCGAAGAGCTTGGGTCGGAAGGTGCGGAGGGCGGATTGCGCAGGCGCTGCGCGCGCTCACTTGATCAGCTTGTGGTCCTTGAGCTTCTTGCGCAAGGTGTTGCGGTTGATGCCGAGCCACTGCGCGGCCACCGACTGGTTGTCGCCGGCCCGCCGCATCACCGTCTGCAGCAGGGGTTTCTCGACGGTCTGCATGACCATGCCGTGGATGCCGTGCGGTTCGGTGCCGTTGAGGTCGTGGAAATAGGCCTCCAGGCTCTCGATCACGCATTGCTCCAGCGGCGAGCGCGTACTCATGCGCAGGCTCCCGGGGAATCGGCGGGCGCGCCGGAATCGGCAAGCCCGTCGAGGAATGCGGACAATGCGTCGAGCTGCGCCTGCGGCTCGAGCAGCGTGTTGAAGTGCGCGCGCAGCGCCGCGCCTGCGGGCAGCGCGGCGACCGCCCAGCCCACATGCTTGCGCGCGCTGGGCACGCCGGACAGGCCGTAGTGCGCATGGTGCTCGCGCAGATGCTCGAGCAGCCAGCGCAGCTGTTGCGCCGGGCTCGGCAGCGGCGGCTCGACGCCGTCGCGCAGCGCGCGCGCGATGTGCCCCGGCAGCCACGGCCGGCCCAGCGCCGCGCGCCCGATCATCACCGCGTCGGCGCCTGTTGCGCGCAGCACCTCGCGCGCCTTCGCCACCGAGTCGATGTCCCCGTTGGCGACCACGGGGATGCGCAGCGCGGACTTGATCTCGGCGATGGTGTCGTATTCGGCCTGCCCGCCGTATCCCTGTTCGCGGCTGCGCCCGTGCACCGTCACCAGGGCCACGCCGGCGTCCTGCGCGGCGCGCGCCAGGCGCGGCGCGTTGCGCTGCTCGCGGCACCAGCCGGTGCGCATCTTCAGGGTCACCGGCACGCCCAGCGGCTGCATCGCGCGCACCACCGCGTCGATGATGCGCAGCGCCAGTTCCTCGTCCTGCATCAGCGCCGAGCCGGCCCAGCGGTTGCAGACCTTCTTCGCCGGGCAGCCCATGTTGATGTCGATGATCCGCGCCCCGGCGTCGACATTGGCCTGCGCCGCGGCCGCCATCTCCTGCGGGTCGACGCCGACCAGCTGCGCCGCCACCGGTCCGGGTTCGCCGTCGTGGCTCATGCGCAGCGAGGTCTTGCGCGAGCTGCGCAGCTCGGCGCGCGACGCCACCATCTCGCTGACGCAGTGCCCGGCGCCCAGGCGCCGCGCCAGGCGGCGCCACGGCAGGTCGGTGACCCCGGCCATCGGTGCCGAGAATACGCGGTTGGCGAGCACGTGCGCTCCGACGCGCAGGGGCGCATCGAAGGTGGCGAGGGCGGCGGAGGCGGTGGGCATGAGGGGGCGCTGGGCCTCCCGGCCGGGGAGCCGGCGGCCGCGCCGGGCCTTGCGCTTGGCAGGTTCGCCTGGCAGGACCCGGGCAGCTGGCTGCGGTCGGGGGAAGCGGGGGATTCTAGTGCGATGCGCGCGCCGGCTCGGCGCCGCGCGCCGCCAGCAGCGCGCGCGCCGCGCGGCTGGAGTTCCGGCGCCCGACCGCGCGGCTGATGAAATCCCCGCAGTCGACCAGCGCCTGCAGGTCCACGCCGGTCGCGATTCCCATGCCGTGCAGCATGTACACCAGGTCCTCGGTGGCGAGGTTGCCGGTGGCGCCGCGCGCGTAGGGGCAGCCGCCGAGTCCGGCCACCGAGGCGTGGAAACTGCGCACGCCCAGTTGCAGCGCGGCCAGCACGTTGGCCAGCGCCTGCCCGTAGGTGTCGTGGAAATGCCCGGCCAGTCGCTGCATCGGCAGCTCCCGCGCGGCGGCCTCGAAGGCCTGCTGCACGGCTCCGGGGGTGCCCACGCCGATGGTGTCGGCGATGTCCACGCTGTCGCAGCCCAGCCCGGCCATGCGGCGCACCACGTCGGCCACCGCGGACGGCGCCACGGCGCCCTCGTAGGGGCAGCCCAGCGCGCAGGAGATGCTGCCGCGCAGCCGCACGCCGGCGTCGCGCGCCATGCGCGCGACCGGCTCGAAGCGCTGGATCGATTCGGCGATCGAGCAGTTGATGTTGCGTTGCGCGAAGGACTCGCTGGCGGCCGAGAACACCACCACCTCCTGCACGCCGGCGGCCAGCGCGGCCTCCATGCCGCGCTGGTTGGGAACCAGCGCCGAATACACCACGCCGGGCAGGCGCCGGATCGCGGCGAGCACCTCCGCGCCGTCGGCCATCTGCGGCACCCAGCGCGGCGACACGAAGGCTGCCGCCTCGATCGCGCGCAGCCCCGCCGCGCCGAGGCGGTCGACGAGCTCGATCTTCACCGCCGCGGGGACCGGCGCGGACTCGTTCTGCAATCCGTCGCGGGGGCCGACCTCGACCACCTCGACATGTTCGGCAAGCCTGGAAAGGGTCATCGCAGCAGCTCCGCGCGCAAGGGTTCCGGGGTTCCGGGGTTCAGGGCATCAGTAGCCCAGGCGCGGGTCGACCACCCCGCCCGGGGACTCTCCGCGTTCGATCGCGGCGATCTTGCGCATGACCTGCGCCGCCGCCGGGCCGACCAGGGTCTGCGCCGCCACGTGCGGCGTGACGCGCACGCGCGGGTGGCTCCACAGCGGGTCGTCGGGGGGCAGCGGCTCGGACTCGAAGACGTCGAGCGTGGCGCCGCCGAGGTGCTGCTCGTCGAGCAGGTCGAGCAGGTCGGCACTGCGCAGCAGCGCGCCGCGCGCCGCGTTGACCACATGCGCGCCGCGCGGCAGCTGGCTCAGCGCCGCGTAGTCGAGCAGCCCGTGGGTGTCCGGGGTCAGCGGCAGCAGCAGCACCAGCACGCGGCACTGCGCGAGGAACTCATAGAGGCGGTCGATGCCGTAGATCGGGCCCGGAAAATCCGCGCCGGCGCGCGGCGTGCCGCTGCGCGTGCAGGCCAGCAGCGGGAACTCCATCGCCTGCACGCGGCGGGCCGCGGCCAGGCCCATGTGGCCGAGCCCGAGGAATCCGATGCCGAATCCGGTGCGCGGGGCCAGAACCAGCGGTTCCCACGTGCCTTGGGTCTGCAATGCCGCGTAATCGTCCATGCGGCGGTAGGCGTGCAGGACCGCTTCCGCGACATAGTCGGCCATCTGCCGTCCCATGCCGGCGTCCTCCAGTCTCAGCAGCGGCACGTCGGGGGCGTGCACGCGCATCAGCGGCAGCAGCGAGTCGACCCCGGCGCCCAGGTTGAACACCGCGCGCAGGCCCTGCTGGCCGGCCAGCCATTGCGCCGGCGGCTTCCACACCAGCGCGAAATCGGCCTGCTCGTCCGGTTCCGACGCGGCGTCGATCACCTCCACCGACAGGCGCAGTTCGCCGGCGTGCTGCGCCAGCGCGTCGCGCCAGCGGCGAAACGGCTCGTCGGGGTCCCACACCGCGAGTTTCATGGCCCGCCTTCCTGCTCCGGCGCGTCGTCGCGGCGCATGCGCAGCAACAGCGCGCCGTCGGCCACCTGCTCGCCTTCGGCGACCAGCACCGCGTCGACCACGCCGTCGTCGCCGGCCTGCAGGCTGTGTTCCATTTTCATGGCCTCCAGCACGACCAGGGTCTGCCCGGCGCGCACCTGCTGCCCGGCCTGCACCGGCAGCGACGCGATGCGCCCGGGCATCGGTGCGCGCACGCTGTCCTGCGCGCCGCCGCCGGCCGCCGCGCGCGCGCTGTGCCGGCGCAGTTCCCACGCCGCGTGTTCGCCGTCGACGAACACGTGCAGCCGCGGGGTCTCGTGCTCCGGCGCGCGCAGCGCGGCCGCGGCGCCCACCACATGCGCGTGCATCGCCAGCGTGCCGCAGGCGATGCGCAGCTCCCATTCGTCGTCGCCGCCGCGCGCGGCCTGCCATTGCAGGGCTTCGGCGGCATCCGGCTGCACCGGCGGGTCGCCGGCGCCGTCGCAGGCGAAGTTCCACTGCCCGTGCTCGCGCCCGATGCGCGCCACCAGCAGCTGCTCGCCGCGCGCCAGGCGCAGCTCGCGCGGCGGACGCACGCCGTTGCTCCAGGCGTCGCCGCGCGCCCACGGGTCGGGGTCGTGCGAGGCCTGCTCGAGTTGCTGCTGCAGCAGCGCGCAGCAGGCGGCCAGCACGGCCTGCCGCGGCTCGATGTCGCCGGCCAGCAGCTGGTCGAGCTCGCGCCCGATCAGCCCGGTGTCCATGTCGCCGGCGACGAAGCCCGGGCTGCGCAGCAGCCGGCGCAGGAAGGCCGCGTTGGAGTCGGGGCCGGCCAGGCGCGTGGCCCGCAGTGCCGAGCCGAGGCGGTCGATGGCCTGCGCGCGGGTCTCGCCCCAGGCGACCAGCTTGGCCACCATCGGGTCGTAGAAGGTGCTGACCACGTCGCCTTCGCGCACGCCGCTGTCGATGCGCAGCGCGGCCGGGGTTCCCGCAGCGTCGGCGCCGACCTCGAAGCGCGCGGCGCGCGCCGGCAGTTGCAGGCGCCGCACGCGTCCGCTGGACGGCAGGAAGCCGTTGCGCGGGCTCTCCGCGTACAGCCGCACCTCCACCGCGTGCCCGTGCGGCTGCTGCGGCGGCTTCGGCAGCGGCTCGCCGGCGGCCACGCGCAGCTGCCATTCGACGAGGTCGAGCCCGGTGATCATCTCGGTCACCGGGTGCTCGACCTGCAGCCGGGTGTTCATCTCCATGAAATAGAAGTCGCGGATGCCCCCGGCGCCATCGCCCTCGGCGATGAATTCGACGGTGCCCGCGCCCTCGTAGCCGACGGCGCGCGCCGCCGCCACCGCGGCCTCGGCCAGGCGCCGGCGCTGCTCGGGGCGCAGCCCCGGCGCCGGCGCTTCCTCGACCACCTTCTGGTGCCGGCGCTGCAGCGAGCAGTCGCGCTCGAACAGGGCCACGGCCTGGCCGTGGCGGTCGGCGAACACCTGGATCTCGATGTGCCGCGGACGCGCCACGAGTTTCTCGATCAGCACCGCGTCGTCGCCGAAGGCCGCCTTCGCCTCGCGCCGGCACGACGCCAGCGCGGCGGCGAAGTCGGCCTGCGCATGCACTTCGCGCATGCCCTTGCCGCCGCCACCGGCGCTGGCCTTGATCAACACCGGCCAGCCGATGCCGCGGGCCTGTCCGGCCAGCAGTTCGTCGTCCTGTTCGGCGCCGTGGTAGCCGGGAACCACCGGCACGCCGGCCTGCTGCATCAGACGCTTGGACTCGGACTTCAGCCCCATCGCCTCGATGGCCTGCGGCGGCGGACCGATGAACACCAGCCCGGCCTCTGCGCAGGCCCGCGCGAACTGCGGGTTCTCGCTGAGAAAGCCGTAGCCCGGGTGCACCGCCTGCGCGCCGCTGGCCAGCGCCGCGCGCACGATGCGCCGGGCATCGAGGTAGCTCTGCGCGGCCGCCGCCGGGCCGATGTGCTCGGCGTCGTCGCAGGCGGTGACGTGCGCGGCGCCCGCGTCCGCATCGGAGTACACCGCGATGGAGCGGATTCCCAGGCGCGCGCAGGTGGCGGCGACACGGCAGGCGATTTCGCCGCGGTTGGCGATGAGGACGCTGGTGAACATGGCGCGGGGCTCGGGCGGACGGGGAGGACGCGGCTCAGGGGTGCGTGCCGAGCGGGCCGGCATGCAGCCCGAGACGCTCGAACAACTGGCGGTCGGCCTCGACGTCGGCATTGCCGGTGACCAGCAGCGTGTCGCCGTAGAAGATCGAATTCGCGCCGGCGAGGAAGCACAGCGCCTGCACGCCGTCGCCGAGCTCCTTGCGCCCGGCCGACAGCCGCACCCAGGCGCGCGGCATGCAGATGCGCGCCGCGGCCACGCTGCGCACGAACTCGAAGGGGTCGACCTCGGGGGCGTGTTCCAGCGGCGTGCCGGCCACGCGCACCAGGGAGTTGATCGGCACCGACTCGGGCTGCGGGTCCAGCGCGGCCAGCTGCGCCAGCAGCGCGGCGCGGTCGCGCCGGCTCTCGCCCAGACCGACGATGCCGCCGCAGCACACGCGCATGCCGGCGTCGCGCACCGCCTGCAGCGTGTCCAGCCGATCCTGGTAGGTGCGGGTGCTGATGATGCTGCCGTAGAACTGCGGGGAGGTGTCGAGGTTGTGGTTGTAGTAGTCCAGTCCGGCGTCGGCCAGGCGCTGCGCCTGCTGCGGCTTGAGCATGCCCAGGGTCATGCAGGTCTGCAGCCCGAGCTGTTTCACGCCGTCGATGATCGACGCCAGCTTGTCGAGGTCGCGGTCCTTCGGTTCGCGCCACGCCGCGCCCATGCAGAAGCGGCTGGCGCCGGCGTCGCGCGCGGCACGCGCGTGCTCGAGCACCTGCTCGGCGTCCATCAGCTTGTCGGCGTCGACCCCCGCGTCGTAGTGCGCCGATTGCGGGCAGTAGCCGCAGTCCTCGGGGCAGCCGCCGGTCTTGATCGACAGCAGCGACGAAAGTTGCACCTCGGTGGGGTCGAAATGCTGCCGGTGCACCTGCTGCGCCTGCCACAGCAGTTCGGGTAGCGGCAGCGCCAGCAAGTGCTCGATGCGCTGCACGGTCCATGCGGACGTCGCGGCCGCGGTGGGTTGCGCGCGTCGCGGCGCGGGGGGGTGGATGGTCGAAGTCTGCATGGGTGGTTGGCGAGAGGCCGGGACCCGAATCGATCCCGTGCCGTGGTTGCATGGGTTACATGCGGAAAATGCCGTAGCGGGTCTGCGCGGCCGGCGCATTGCGCGCCGCGGCCAGCCCCAGCGCGAGCACGCGTCGCGTGTCGGCGGGGTCGATGATGCCGTCGTCCCACAGCCGCGCGGTGGAATAGTAGGGATGCCCCTGCGTCTCGTATTGTTCGCGGATGGGTGCCTTGAAGTCCTGCTCCTGCTCGTCGCTCCAGCTCTTGCCGGCGGCCTGCAGCGCGTCGCGGCGCACCGTGGCCAGCACGCTGGCCGCCTGTTCGCCGCCCATCACGCTGATGCGCGCGTTGGGCCACATCCACAGCTGGCGCGGGCCGTAGGCGCGGCCGCACATGCCGTAGTTGCCGGCGCCGAAGCTGCCGCCCACGATCACCGTGAACTTGGGCACCGCGGCGCAGGCCACCGCCATGACCATTTTCGCGCCGTTGCGCGCGATGCCCTCGTTCTCCGCCTTGCGCCCCACCATGAACCCGGTGATGTTCTGCAGGAACACCAGCGGGATGTCCCGCTGGCAGCACAGTTCGATGAAATGCGCGCCCTTCAGCGCCGATTCCGAGAACAGGATTCCGTTGTTGGCGACGACGCCCACCGGCATGCCCTCGATCGACGCGAAGCCGCACACCAGCGTGGTGCCGTAGCGCGCCTTGAACTCGTCGAACTCGGAGGCGTCGACGATGCGCGCGATCAGCTCGCGCGCATCCAGCGGCTTGCGCAGGTCCAGCGGCGCCAGCGCGCGCAGTTCGGCGGGGTCGTACAGCGGCTCGCGCGGCGCCGCGGGCGCGCCGTGGCGTTGCGGCGCGCGCAGGTGCGAGACGATGCGCCGCGCCATCTCCAGCGCCTCGGAGTCGTCGTGCGCGAGGTGGTCGGCCACCCCGGAAAGGCGCGTGTGCACGTCGGCGCCGCCGAGGTCCTCGGAGCTGACGGCCTCGCCGATCGCGGCCTTCACCAGCGGCGGGCCGGCCAGGAAGATCGTGCCCTGGCCCTTCACGATGACCACCTCGTCGCTCATCGCCGGTACGTAGGCGCCGCCGGCGGTGCACGAGCCCATGACCACCGCCACCTGGGCGATCCCGGCGGCGCTCATCTGCGCCTGGTTGTAGAAAATGCGCCCGAAGTGGTCGCGGTCCGGGAACACCTCGTCCTGGTTCGGCAGGTTGGCGCCGCCGGAGTCGACGAGGTAGATGCAGGGCAGGTGGTTCTCGCGCGCGATCTCCTGCGCCCGCAGGTGCTTCTTCACCGTCATCGGGTAGTAGGTGCCGCCCTTCACGGTGGCGTCGTTGCACACGATCACGCATTCGCGGGCGCCGACGCGGCCGATGCCGGTGATCAGCCCGGCGCCGGGAGCGGCGTTGTCGTACATGTCCAGCGCGGCCAGAGGCGACAGTTCGAGGAAGGGCGTGCCGGGGTCGAGCAGGCGTTCCACGCGCTCGCGCGGCAGCAGCTTGCCGCGCGCCGTGTGGCGCGCGCGCGCGGTGTCGCCGCCGCCCTGCGCGGCCTGCCGAAGGCGCTGGCGCAGGTCGTCCAGCAGGCCCTGCATGGTCTGCCGGGCGGACTGGAATTCGGCGCTGCGCGGGTCGATGCGCGATTCGAGGCTGGGCATGGCGGGCGTGTCGGGTTGGTGCGCGGCTTCAGGCGGTCTGCTGATCGTGCAGGCCGAGCTCGTCCTTCATGGCGTCGCGGATGCGGAACTTCTGCACCTTGCCGGTGATGGTCAGCGGGAAGCTCTGCACGAAGCGGATGTAGCGCGGGATCTTGTAATGCGCGATCCGGCCCTGGCAGAAGTCCCGGATGTCCTGCTCGGTCGGGGCGGTGCCCGGGCGCGCGATGATCCAGGCGCACAGTTCCTCGCCGTACTTCGGGTCGGGAACCCCGACCACCTGCACGTCCTGCACCATCGGGTGCCGGTACAGGAATTCCTCGATCTCGCGCGGATACACGTTCTCGCCGCCGCGGATCACCATGTCCTTGATGCGCCCGACGATGTTCACGTAGCCCTCGGAGTCCATCGTCGCCAGGTCGCCGGTGTGCATCCAGCCCTCGGGGTCGACGGCTTCGTGGGTGCGCTGCTCGTCGCCCCAGTAGCCGTGCATCACCGAGTAGCCGCGGGTGCACAGTTCGCCCGGGGTCCCGGGCGCCACGGTCTGCCCGCTGGCCGGATCGACGATCTTCACCTCCAGGTGCGGCTGCACAAGGCCGACCGTGCTGACGCGGCGCTCCAGCGGCGTGTCGGTGGAACTCTGGCAGCTCACCGGCGAGGTCTCGGTCATGCCGTAGGCGATGGTGATCTGCGACAGGTGCATGTCGCTGACCACGCGCTTCATCACCTCCACCGGGCAGGGGCTTCCGGCCATGATCCCGGTGCGCAGGGTCGACAGGTCGAACTCGCCGAAGCGCGGATGGTCGAGCATCGCGATGAACATGGTCGGCACCCCGTGCAGGCCGGTGCAGCGCTCGTCCTGCACCGCCTGCAGCGTGAGCAGCGGGTCGAAGGCCGAGTTCGGGTAGACGATGGTGGCGCCGTGGGTGATGCAGGCCAGGTTGCCCAGCACCATGCCGAAGCAGTGGTACAGCGGCACCGGAATGCACAGCCGGTCGTCGGGGCCGAGTTTCATGGCCTCGCCGATGAAATACCCATTGTTCAGGATGTTGCTGTGGGTCAAGGTCGCGCCCTTGGGGAAACCCGTCGTCCCGCTGGTGAACTGGATGTTGATCGGGTCCTGCGGGCCGAGCCGTGCGGCCGTGCGCGGAACCTCGGGGTCGGCGGGGTCGCCGCGACGAATCCAGGCGTTGAATCCCAGCGCGCCCGGCTGCGCGGGCGCCGCGATCCCGTCGGTCTCGTCCAGCACGACCAGCAGGCGAAGTTCCGGCAGGCGCGCCGCGCGCAGCTCGCCGGGCGCGCTCGACGCGAGCTCGGGCGCGAGCTCGCGCAGCATCGCCAGGTAGTCGCTGGTGCGGAACCGCGCCATGGTCACGAGCGCCTTGCAGCCCACCTTGTTCAGCGCGTATTCGACCTCGGCGACGCGGTACGCCGGGTTGATGTTGACCAGGATGATGCCGACCTTCGCGGTGGCCAGCTGCATCAGCACCCACTCGACGCAGTTGTGCGCCCAGATGCCGACGCGGTCGCCCCGCGCCAACCCGCTGCGCAGCATCGCGCTGGCCAGCGTGTCGACCTCGCGCGCCAGTTCGGTCCAGCTCAGGCGTCGGTGCTGGTGGCAGGCGACCAGCGCCTCGCGCTCGCCCTGGCGTGCCGCCATGGCATCGAAGAACTCCCCCAGGGTCTGGGTGATCAGCGGCTGCTCGCGGCTGCCGCAGGCGTAGCTGGTAGTCAGGGCCATGCTTGTCTCCTCGGGCGCGCGGCGCTTGGTTCGTGGTGTGCAGCTCGGGTTTCGGAACTCGGGTCTCAGAAGCGCGCCTGCAGCCAGCGCTCCAGTTGCGGCAGACGGTCGACGCCCCAGAACGGCTCGTCGTCGACGACGAAGAACGGCGCCCCGCACATGCCGGCGCGCAGCGCGCGCTCGACATGGGCGCGCAACTGGTCCTTCACCGCCGCGTCCGCGCACCAGGCGTCGATCTGCGCGGCGTCCAGGCGCAGCGAGGCTCCGATCGCATGCAGCACCGGCATCTGCGAGATGTCGCGGCCGTGCACGAAATAGTCCTCGAACACCTTGTGGGTCCACGGGACGGCCAGCGGCGATTGCGCGCGCTGCAGCGCCACCAGCACGCGCGCCGCCTGCTGCGTGGCCACCGGGAAGGGTTGCGGGTGGTGGTAGGGCACGCCCAGGAAGCGCGCCGAGCGGGCGAGGTCGCGCAGCGAGTACTCGGCCTTCAGCGGCTGCTGGGTCAGCGGGCGCGAGCCGGTGGCGGCGAACACCGGGCCGAGCAGCACCGGCACCCATTCGATGCCGCGGTCGTGGCGCGCGGCCAGCGCCTCGATCTGCGTGCTCGCCAGGTACGAGTAGGGCGACGAGAAATCGAAGAACAGCGTGATCGGCGATACGGGCATGACGCGACTCCGAAGGGGCTGCGTGCGCGCGCGGCGGCCGCCGCGCGCGTCTGGGGACGGACCGCGCTCAGGCCATCTCGACGGCCATCGCGGTGGCTTCGCCGCCGCCGATGCACAGTGCCGCGACGCCGCGCGACAGCCCGCGCTTGCGCAGCGCGCCCAGCAGCGTGACGACGATGCGCGCGCCGCTGGCGCCGATCGGATGGCCCAGCGCGACCGCGCCGCCGTGCACGTTGACCACGTCGTGCGACAGCCCGAACTCGTGCATCGCCGCCATCGTGACGGTGGCGAAGGCCTCGTTGACCTCCCACAGCTGCACGTCGTCCTTGCTCCAGCCGGCGCGCTTGAGCACCTTGTCGATGGCGCCGGCCGGCGCCGTCGTGAACCATTCCGGGGCCTGCGCGTGCACGGCGTGCGCGCGGATGCGCGCCAGCACCTGGCAGCCCAGGCGCTTCGCCTCGGATTCGCGCATCATCACCAGCGCGGCGGCGCCGTCGGAGATGCTCGACGAGGTCGCCGCGGTGATCGTGCCGTCCTTGCGGAACGCCGGCTTGAGCCCGGGGATCTTGTCCGGGCGCGCCTTGAAGGGCTGTTCGTCGCGCTCGATGCGCTGCTCGCCGCCACGCCCGGACAGCACCACCGGGGCGATCTCCCACGCGAAGCTGCCGTCCTCGTTGGCCAGCTTGCTGCGCGCGGTCGACTCCACCGCGAAGGCGTCCATGGCCTCGCGCGTGAAGCCGTAGCGCGCGACGCAGTTCTCGGCGAACACGCCCATCGCCTTGCCGCGGTCGTAGGCGTCCTCCAGGCCGTCGAGGGCCATGTGGTCGTAGAACTGCGTCTGCCCGTACTTGACCCCCTTGCGCACGAAGGCCAGGTGCGGCGCGTTGGTCATGCTCTCCATGCCCCCGGCCACCATCACGTCGGCGCTGCCGGCGGCGAGCATGTCGTGCGCGAACATCATCGCGCGCATTCCCGAGCCGCACATCTTCGACAGCGTGACCGCGCCGGCGGCCTGCGGCAACCCCGCCTTCAGCGCCGCCTGGCGGGCCGGCGCCTGGCCCTGGCCGGCCATCAGGCAGTTGCCCATCAACACCTCGTCGACCGCCTCCTTCGGCAGCCCGGCGCGCTCCACCGCGGCGGCGATCGCGGTGGCGCCCAGCTCCCACGCCTGCAGCGGCGCGAAGTCTCCCAGCAGTCCGCCGATCGGGGTGCGCGCGGCGGACACGATGACTACGGGATCGGAACTCATGACAACTCCATGGTTTGCTTGGGTTGGCCGGCGTCGGCCGGCGCGGGGACCGCCCGCGCGAAGCGGCGGGCGGCGTCGTAGGGGAACACGTCGATCACGTGACCGTCGCGGATGCGACGCTGCTGCGCCTGCCAGAAGGCGGCGTCGAGCAGGTCGGCATGGTGGCGCATGAACACCTCGCGCACCCGCGGGTCGCCGAGCAGGAAATGCCCGAAGGTCTCCGGGAACACATCGTGCGGACCCACCGAGTACCACGGCTCGGCGGCCATCTCGTCCTCCTCGTTGCGCGGCGGGGGGACGCGACGGAAGTTGCAGTCGGTGATGTACTCGATCTCGTCGTAGTCGTAGAACACCACCTTGCCGTGGCGCGTGACGCCGAAGTTCTTCCACAGCATGTCGCCGGGGAAGATGTTGGCGGCCACCAGGTCCTTGATGGCGTTGCCGTAGTCGATCACCGCAGCCTCCAGCTGCTCGGGGGTGGCCTCGCGCAGGTAGATGTTCAGCGGGATCATGCGCCGCTCGATGTAGCAGTGGCGGATCACCAGCAGCTCGCCGTCCTCCTCCAGCTGCGAGCCGCAGGTGGCGCGCAGCTCCTCGATCAGCGCCGGATCGAAGCGCTCGCGCGGGAAGGCCACGTTCGAGTATTCCAGCGTGTCGGCCATGCGGCCGACGCGGTCGTGGCGCTTGACCAGCAGGTACTTCGACTTGATCTGCTCGCGGGTGGTGTCCTTCGGCGGCGGGTAGAAGTCGCGGATCACCTTGAACACGAAAGGGAACGACGGCAGCGTGAACACCAGCATGACCATGCCGCGGATCCCCGGCGCGGTCGTGAAGGCGTCGCTGGAATGCCGCAGGTGGTACAGGAAGTCGCGGTAGAACAGGGTCTTGCCCTGCTTGGCCAGTCCCAGCGCGTTATACAGCTCCGAGCGCGGCTTGCGCGGCATCAGGCTGCGCAGGAACTGCACGTAGGCCGAGGGCACCGCCATGTCGACCATGAAGTACGCGCGGGCGAACGAGAACAGCAGCAGGATGTCGTCCTCGTCGAGCAGCAAGGTGTCGATGACCAGGCGCCCGCTTTCGTCGTGCAGGATCGGCAGCGCCAGCGGCGCCTCCCAGTAGCCGTTGATCACGCGCCCGACCAGGTAGGCCCCCTTGTTGCGGAAGAACAGCGACGACAGCACCTGGATCTGGAAGTTGCCGCGCAGGCGCTGTCCCTGCAGCCGCCGGTCGAGCTCGCGCACGACCAGCGCGACGTCGCCGTCCAGGTCGGCGAAGGGGCGCTGCAGTTGCTGGTTGTGCACGATGCGCACGAGGGTCTCGTGCAGGTCGTCGCGCGTCGGGTAGTAGGCGCGGAAGGTCGGCTGCGCCGCCGGCTCGTCGTTCTCGATGTACTCGGTGGAAATCGCCGGGCGCACGAACAGGATGTCGTTGTGGAAATGCCGCCGGTGCAGGATCTTCGTGGTCACCGAGTTGAAGAAGGTCTCGGCCAGTTCCGGCTGCAGGTGGTTGGTGAGCAGGCCGATGTAGTGCAGCTTGGCCTGGTGCCAGACCTCGATGTCCAGGCGCGTGGCGTCGAATTCGGCCTGCAGCCGTTCGGTGGCCTCGTCGACGCGGGTGTCGTAGAAGGCGATGCGCTCGCGCTGCGCGCGCTGCTGCCCGATCCAGTCGCCGGCCTCGAAGCGCGCCTTCGCCTCGCGGCTGACCTGGCGGAACAGCCGGTAGTGCTTGTTGAATCCGTCGAGCATGGCGCGCGCGATGGCGAAGGCCACCTGCGAGTCCAGCCGGGTCGGGAATTGGTTCATGCGAAAGCGCGTCTTCCAGGGGCCGCGGCAGGTGCCGCGGCGGGGTGCAGCGTCCACTGTAACCGCGCGCAAGCGCGGGGTACAAGCCCGGGTCCGCCCCGCCGCTTGCCGCAGGTCATGCTAGGCTTTCCGGCCTGCCCATCGTCGGGCAGCGCAGGCGCGCGGCGCGATGCGGGGGGCCTGGAGCCGCCCCGGCATGACGCCCGCGCGGCCGCACCGACAGGAGAGATGCCCATGCCAGGACTGCGCCCCGAGGTCGACCCCGACGGCCTGCTCGAATATTCCGTCGTCTACACCGACCGCGCGCTCAACCACATGTCGCGGCGTTTTCGCGAGGCGCTGTGCGACATCTCGTCGATGCTGCGGCAGGCCTACGGCGCCGAGGCCGCGGTGGTGGTCCCCGGCAGCGGCACCTTCGCGATGGAGGCGGTGGCGCGACAGTTCGTCGGCAGCGACGAAGGCGTCGCCGCGCTGGTCGTGCGCAACGGCTGGTTCAGCTACCGCTGGTCGCAGATCCTGGAGGCGGCGCGACCGCGCGCCAGCATCGCCGTGCTGAAGGCGCGCGCGGTGTCGGCGGCGCCGCAGGCCGCCTTCGCGCCGGTGCCGGCGCAGGAGGTGGCGCAGGCCATCCGCAGCCAGCGTCCGGCGGTGGTGTTCGTGCCGCACGTCGAGACCTCGGCCGGCATGATGCTGCCCGACGACTACCTGCGCCAGGTGGCCGAGGCCGCGCACGAGGTCGACGCGCTGTTCGTGCTCGACTGCATCGCCTCCGGCGCGATGTGGGTGGACATGCGCGAGGTCGGCGTCGACGTGCTGGTCAGCGCCCCGCAGAAGGGTTGGAGCGGCACGCCCTGCGCGGGTTTCGCAATGCTTTCCGAGCGCGCGTTGCGCCGCATGGAGTCGACGCGCAGCGACAGCTTCGCCTGCGACCTGGCGGCGTGGCTGAAGGTGATGCGCGCCTACGAGGCGGGCGGCCACGCCTACCACGCGACCATGCCCACGGATTCGCTGCTGCGGGTGCGCGACGTCATGCGCGAGGGTTTCGCGATCGGCCTGCCGCGCCTGAAGCAGGCACAGGCCGAGCTCGGCGCGCTGGTGCGCGACAGCCTGCGCGCGCGCGGCGTGCCCAGCGTGGCGGCGCCGGGCTTCGAGGCGCCGGGGGTCGTCGTGGCCTACACGCGCGATGCGGCGATCCACAGCGCGCAGGCCTTCGCCGTGGCCGGCGTGCAGATCGCCGCCGGCGTGCCGCTGGCCTGCGACGAGCCGAAGGACTTCATGAGTTTCCGCATCGGCCTGTTCGGACTCGACAAGCTGCTCGACGTGCGCGGCGCGCTGCAGCGCCTGGAAGCCGCCTTCGACCAGGTCGGGCTGCGCCGCGCGGCCTGAGCGCGACGGCGCCCGGGCCCGGCGCCGCGGCGCGCGCCCGCGGCGGCCGCCTCAGGCGGTCTGCGCGTACAGTTCGCGGCCGATCAGCGTGCGCCGGATCTCGCTGGTGCCGGCGCCGATCTCGTAGAGCTTGGCGTCGCGCCACAGGCGTCCCAGCGGGTAGTCGTTGATGTAGCCGTTGCCGCCGAACACCTGGATGCCCTCGCCGGCCATCCAGGTCGCCTTCTCGGCGCACCACAGGATCACCGACGCGCAATCCTTGCGCAGGTCGCGCGACGCGCCCTCGGCGCGTGCGTCCAGGTTCTTGCCCACGGTGTAGAGAAAGCTCCGCGCCGCCTGCAGCGTCGTGTACATGTCGGCCAGCTTGGCCTGGATCAGCTGGAACTCGCCGATCGCCTGCTCGAACTGGCGGCGCTCGTGCACGTAGGGCACGACGTTGTCGAGCACCGCCTGCATGATTCCCACGGGGCCCGCCGCCAGCACCGCGCGCTCGTAGTCGAGCCCGCTCATCAGCACCTGCACGCCGCCGCCGGGCTGGCCCAGCACGTTGCCGGCGGGGATCGCGCAGTCCTGGAACACCAGTTCGCCGGTGTGGCTGCCGCGCATTCCCAGCTTGTCGAGCTTTTGCGCCACCGAGAAGCCCGGGGTGCCGCGCTCCACCAGGAACGCGGTGATGCCGCGCGCGCCGGCCGCCGGGTCGGTCTTCGCATACACCACCAGCACGTCGGCGTCGGGGCCGTTGGTGATCCACATCTTGCTGCCGTTGAGCACGTAGGCGTCGCCCTTGCGCTCGGCGCGCAGGCGCATGCTGACGACGTCGGAGCCGGCCTGCGGTTCGCTCATCGCCAGCGCGCCCACCTTCTCACCCGAAATGAGCCCCGGCAGGTGGCGGCGCTTCTGCTCGGCGGTGGCGTGGCGCCGGATCTGGTTCACGCACAGGTTCGAGTGCGCGCCGTAGCTCAGTGCCACCGAAGCGCTGGCGCGCGAGATCTCCTCCATCGCCACCATGTGGGCGAGGTAGCCCATGCCGGTGCCGCCGTCGGATTCCGGCACGGTGACGCCCAGCAGCCCGAGCTCGCCGAACTTGCGCCACAGGTCGGCGGGGAAGGTGTCGCTGCGATCGATCTCGGCCGCGCGCGGCGCGATCTCGGATTGCGCGAACTCGCGCACCGCCTCGCGCAGCGCGTCGAGGTCGCCGCCCAGCTGGAAATCCAGTCCCGGTAGATGCATGGTCTTGCTCCTTGCCTGGTGTCGTTTCGTGGGGCGCGGCGTCGCGGGCGCGGCGCGCCCCGCATCCATCGGGGCAGTGTACCCAGCGTGCCTGCGCCCGGTGGGCGCCGCCCGTCCGGCTTGACAAGGCACAATGCCGGCATCGATGAACCAGACCCAGCGCCCAGCGTCTCGCCGCCACGCCGCCGCGCCGGCCCTCCGGGGCCCGGCGGCGTCACCTCGCCTGCTGCTGGCGCTGGCCGTGCTGGCCTTGGCCGTGCTGGGCTGGCTGGTGTACATGCCCGGGCTGCACGGCGGCTTCGTGTTCGACGATTTCCCGAACATCGTCGACCAGCCGGCGCTGGCGCCGCATGCGCTGCAGCAGCATTTCTGGGCCTCCATCTGGTCGGGCCGCGCCGGTCCCTTCGGCCGCGTGTTGTCGACGCTGAGCTTTGCCGCGCAGATCCGCATCTGGGGCATGGACCCGTTGCCGTTGAAGGTGTTCAACGTGCTGCTGCACCTGGGCAATGCGGCGCTGGTCGGGGTGCTGTCGGTGCTGGTGCTCGAGTGGGTGCGCGCCCGCGAGTCCGAAGCCGCCGGGCCCGACGCGCCCGCGTGGGTGCTGCCGGCGCGCGTGCTGGGCGTGCTGGTGGCCGCCGCCTGGCTGCTGGCGCCGATCCAGCTCACCGCGGTGCTGTACGTGGTGCAGCGCGAGGAGTCCTTCGCCGCGTTCTTCGTGCTGCTCGGGCTGCTCGCCTACTGGCACGGGCGCATGCTGTTGCGCGACGCCGTGCAGCGGCAGCTCCCGCAGCGCCGCGCCTGGGCCTGGATCTGGGGCGGCCTGCTCGGCTGCACGGTGCTGGCCGCGCTGGCCAAGGAGACCGGCGTCATGCTGCCGGCCTACGCCGTGGTGCTGGAGTGGGTGGTGCTGCGCGGCGACTGCGGCGGCACGCCCGGCAGCCGCGAACGGCGCGACGCACGCTGCTCGCTGCTCGGCGTGTATGCGCTGGTCCTCGTCGTTCCCGGTGCGCTCGGGCTCGCCTGGCTGCTTCCGGGGGCGCTCGACGGGGCGGCCTACACAACGCGCCACTTCACGCTGACGCAGCGCCTGCTGACCGAAGGCCGCGTGCTGGTGGACTACCTGCACTGGATCGCGTTGCCCACCCCCGACCAGCTGAGCCTGTACCACGACGACATCGCGGTCTCCACGTCGTGGCTGCATCCCTGGACCACCGCGGCCAGCTGGCTGCTGCTGGCCGGGCTGCTGCTGGTCGGCCTGTGGCTGCGCCGGCGCCGGCCGGTGGTCTCGCTGGGCATCCTGTGGTTCTTCGCCGGGCATTCGCTGGTGTCGACCTTCATGCCGCTGGAGCTGGCGTTCGAGCATCGCAACTACCTGCCCAGCTGGGGCGTGTTCATGGCGTTGTTCGGCCTGCTCGGCGCGTGGAGCCCGCGCCGCCGCGGCAGCTGGCCGGTCTTCGCGGCCACGCTGTGTGTCGGACTGGCGACGCTGTACGCCGGATTCACCGCCATCCGTGCGCAGGTCTGGGGCAATCCCTACCGGCTGGCCTACTTCGAGGCCACCACGCATCCGCGTTCTCCGCTCGCCGCCTACGGACTCGGGCGCGTGCTCTACATCATGGCATCGGGTCCGGGAAGCGCGCTGTTCGAGCTGGCCGACCGCCAGATGCTCGACGCCGCGAAGCTCCCCAGGGCAAACCTGGAACCGCTGCAGGCGCTGGTGTTCATGCATGCCAAGCTGGGCCTGCCGGTGCGCCAGGACTGGTGGACGCAGTTGCGCCGCGGGCTGGCCGAGCAGCCGCTGGGCGTGCAGAACGTCGACGCCCTCTACGCGCTGGTGAACTGCGCGGTCGACCATGTCTGCCGCTACACCCCCGACGATCTGCGGCAGCTGCAGCGCGTGCTCGACTCCGGCCTGCGCGGCCATCCGCGCAGCGCCGAGCTCCACACGCTGCGCGCGAACCTGGAGGCGAACGTGACCCACCGCTACGCCGCGGCCTACCAGGACATGCAGCGCGCGGTCGCGCTGGCGCCTTCCAAGTTGCAGTTCTGGAGCAACCTGGTGCGCCTGCAGATCGCCGGCCGCCAGTTCTCGCAGGCCACGCAGGGGCTGCAGCGCATGCGTGAGCTCGACACCTTCGGGCTGCACCGCGCGCAGCGCCAAGCGCTGCGGCGCGACCTGGAGGCGGCGCGCCGCGCGCAGACCGCGGGAGTCCAGGCGGCAAGCCCGCACGAGGTGTCGCCGACGGTCCCCGCGGGCGCTGCAAGCGGCGGGGGGAGCCGATGATCAGGACCGGGTTGCGCCGCAGCCTGCCGCTGCTGGCCCTGCTGGGCCTGCTGGGCGCGACCTGGGTGGTCTACTGGCCCGGGCGCAGCGGCAGCTTCCTGTTCGACGACTACTCCAACCTGGCGCCTCTGGGCGACTACGGGCGCATCGACAGGCTGTGGAAGGTGGTGGCCTTCATCACCTCGGGATTCGCCGGCCCCACGGGCCGCCCGCTGGCGCTCGCCAGCTTCCTGCTCAACGCGCGGGACTGGCCGGCCTCGCCGCTGGGCTTCAAGCTCACCAACGTCGCGCTGCACATGGTCTGCGGGGTGCTGCTGGCCGGGCTGCTGCGCGCGCTCAGCCGCGCGCTCGGCGCGCAGCCGCGGCGCGCGAGCTGGATCGGGGTGCTGGCCGCGGGCCTGTGGATGCTCGACCCGTTCTGGGTCAGCACCACGCTGTACATCGTGCAGCGCATGGCGGTGCTGGCCGCGCTGTTCGCCTTCGCCGGGCTGTGGGGCTACGTGCGGGGTCGTGAACTGATGGCGCAGGGCCGTACGCGGGCCGGCTATGCCTGGATCAGCGTGTCGCTGACCCTGGGGACGCTGCTGGCCACGATCAGCAAGGAAAACGGTGCGCTGGCACCGCTGCTGGCGTGGGTGCTGGAGGTGTTCGTGCTGCAGCGCGCGCAGGCGCGGGCGCCGCGCGGTTTCACCGCCTGGAAGCTCGTGTTCCTGGGCCTTCCCGCGGCCGTGGTGCTGGGATTCCTGCTGCTGCACCTGCCGCAGGTGTGGACCGGCGCCACCAACGGGCGTGCCTTCACCCCCGGGCAGCGCCTGCTCAGCGAGACGCGCATCGTGTGGAGCTACCTCGGCGACGTCTGGCTGGGGCGTGCGCACGACGGCGGCCTGTTCCACGACGACGTCCCCGTGTCCACCGGGCTGCTGCACCCGTGGACCACGCTGCCGGCGACGCTGGGCCTGCTCGGGCTGGCGGCGGCGGCGTGGCGCGCGCGGCGTGCGCGCGGCGCGGCATGGGTCGCGGCCGGCACCGCGGTGATGTTCTATCTGGTCGGACAGCTGCTGGAGTCGACCTGGCTGCAGCTCGAGCTCGTGTTCGAGCACCGCAACTACCTGCCGGCCGCGCTGATGTTCTGGCCGCTGGCGTGGCTGGCGGTGCCCGAGGCGACGTCGGCGCGGCGCACGGTGACAGTGCTTTGCCGGCCCTCGATGCGCTGGGTGAGCGCGGGCGCGCTGGTGCTGCTGGCGCTGTTCGCGGTGCAGACCGCGCGCCGCGCCGCCGAGTGGGGCGAGCCGTTCCAGCAGGCGCTGGTGTGGGCGCACGAGCATCCGGATTCGCCGCGCGCGCAGGGCTACCTGGCCAATTTCTGGAGCCGCGTGGGCAACCAGGCGCAGGCCGCCGCATTGCTCGACGCGGCCCTGCATGAACACCCCTACAGTCTGCTGCTGCTGATCGATCGCGCCGGCGTGTCGTGCAGCGAGGGTGTCGCTCCCCCCGGCCTGCGTGCTGCGTTGCTGCGCGTCGCGTCCCGAGCCGAACTTGGCGGCAACGTGGTGCAGTACCAGCTGCAACACCTGCTCGACGGGCTGTCCGGGTGCACGGCCTTCGGTCCGGACATGCGCGGCGCCCTGGTGGCCGCGGCGTTGCGCAACCCGCAGGCGCGGCAGCCGCAGGTGCGCCGCCAATTGCTGCACGACCAGGCGCTGGTGGCGCTGGGGCATGGCGACGCCGCCACCGCCTACGCGCTGGACCTGCAGGCCCTGCGACTTCCCGGGTTGCCGCCGGGGGCCCGGCTGCGCCTGGCGGCCGAACTCGGCAGCGCCGGGCATCCGCGGCTGGCGCTGCGCCTGCTCGATGCGGTGCCGTCGCCGCTGGCGCGGATCCACGGCTGGAGCATGGCCACGCTGAACCAGCTGTGGCTGCGCCATGTCGGCTTCTACCGCGACAGCGAGTTGCAGATGCGCCGCACCCTGCGGCAGCAGATCGATGCGCGCGACGGTGCGCCGAGCCGTTCGCGCGAAACGCGTCGTACGCTAACGCCAGAGCCGGGCGCGCCGCGCGCGCGTACCGCGACCACCGACGGGGAGGAGCCGTAGATGGAAAGCCAGCAGCGAACTCGGCAGACGCAGGACGCCTTGCGCACGGCGCGGGTCTCGGTGGTCCTGCCCGCGCGCAATGAGCAGGGTGCGGTCGGCGACACGGTGCGGCGCGTGCTCGAGCTGCATCCCGGCGCGCAGGTGATCGTGGTCGACGACGGCTCCACCGATTCGACCGCCTTGCTCGCCGAGCAGGCCGGCGCCAGCGTGCTGCGCCGGCCCTACGGCATGGGCAACGGCGCCGCCGTGAAGGCCGGCGCACGCGCCGCCGACGGCGACGTGCTGGTGTTCATGGACGCCGACGGCCAGCACGACCCGGCCGACATCGCGCGGCTGCTGGAGCGCCTGGACGAGGGCTACGACATGGTGGTGGGCGCACGCGACGGCGGCTCGCAGGCCAGCGTCGGGCGCGGCTTGGCGAACCGCCTGTACAACCGGCTGGCGAGCTGGATGACGGGGCATCCGGTGCTCGACCTGACGAGCGGATTCCGCGCCGCGCGCGCGGAACGTTTCCTCGAATTCGTGCACCTGCTGCCCAACGGATTCTCCTATCCGACGACCAGCACGATGGCCTTTTTCCGCAGCGCCTACCCGGTGGCCTACGTGCCGATCCGCGCGGCGAAGCGAATCGGCACCAGCCACATCCGGCCGCTGCGCGACGGCGTGCGCTTCCTGCTGATCATCTTCAAGATCGCCACGCTGTATTCGCCGCTGAAGCTGTTCGCCCCGGTGGCCACCGGCTTCCTGACGCTGGGCCTGGGCTGGTACCTCTACACCTACCACACCCAGGGGCGCTTCACCAACATGAGCGCGCTGCTGCTGAGCGCCGCGGTCATCGTGTTCCTGATCGGGCTGATCTCGGAACAGATCACCAACCTGACGTACAGGCGCGATGGGTGAGGGTCACCACCGGTCGCGGGTGCTGTTCGTCACCCGCAACTTTCCCCCGCTGCTGGGGGGCATGGAGCGGCTGAACTGGCATCTGGCCGATGAACTGCGCGGGGCCTGCGAGCTGCGCCTGGTCGGTCCGCGCGGCGCCGCCGCCTTGGCCCCTCCGTCCGTGGCCGTGCGCGAGGTTGCACTGCAGCCGTTGCGCAACTTTCTCGCGCGTGCCTGGTGGATGGCCTGGCGCGAAGCCCTGGCCTGGCGCCCGCATCTCGTGCTCGCGGGAAGCGGGCTGACGGCGCCGCTGGCGTGGTGGGCGGCGCGCGCCTGCGGCGCGCGAGCCGCAGCCTACGTGCACGGACTGGACCTCAGCGTTCCGCATCCGGTGTACAGGGGACTGTGGCGGCCGGCGCTGCGCCGAATGGATTGCGTGATCGCCAACAGCAGCGCGACGGCGCAGCTGGCTCGCGGCATAGGCATCGCGGCGCAGCGCATCAGCGTCGTCCATCCGGGTACCGAGCTTCCCATGGCGGATCGAGCCGCGCGCGCGCGCTTCCGCGAGGCGCAGGGCATCGCGACGGATGTGCCGCTGCTGCTTTCGGTCGGGCGACTGACCGAGCGCAAGGGCCTGCGTGAATTCGTCACCGAGGTGTTGCCGCGCGTTGCGCAGCGACACCCGACGGTACTGCTGGCGGTGGTCGGGGAAGCTCCCGCAAATGCACTCTACGGACGCGCGCAAAGCGTGCGGGACATTGCGGACGCGGCGCGTGCGGCGGGTGTCGGGGCGCGGCTTCGCATGCTCGGCAGGCTGGACGAGGCTGCACTGCACGACGCTTATTTTGCCTCCGACCTGCACGTGTTCCCGATTCGTGACCTCCCCCATGATCCGGAGGGCTTCGGCATGGTCGCCGTGGAGGCCGCTGCTCATGGTCTGGCCAGCGTCGCCTATGCCTGCGGCGGCGTCGCCGATGCGGTGGGCGAGGGCGTCAGCGGCCACCTCG
Organism: Pseudomonadota bacterium; assembly: GCA_021816585.1. GTDB lineage: Bacteria > Pseudomonadota > Gammaproteobacteria > Burkholderiales > Burkholderiaceae_C > Thiomonas_A. The sequence continues at coordinate 29,943 of JAKAXL010000022.1, forward strand.
TGGGGCCCGGTGACTCCGCAGGCTTCGCCGACGCCGTACTGCGCCTGCTGGAGCGGCCGCTGCCTGCGGAGGCAGTGCGCGGCTTTGCGCAAGCGTTCGCCTGGCCGCGTTTCGGACGTGGCGTGATGCGTGCGGTCGGACTGGAGTGTGGGGATCGGGGATGACGGGCGCCCCCTGCGATGAGCATGCGATGCGCGACGTCGGCGGGCGCGTGCGGCGGCCTGCGGACTGCGGGGCTGCGGCGCCGCGCCAGCGCGTATTGTTCATCGGCAAGAGGTACTACACGAACCGCGACGCGTTGCTTGATCGATATGGCCGCATCTTCGAGCTGCCGTCGCGATGGGTGGGCATGGGCATTGCGGCGCAGCTGTGGCTGGTCGACTACCACGGGCGCGTGGCGTGGCACGGCGAGGTCGAGGGTTTGCCGCTGTTCAGCACCCCGGTGTTCGGAACTCGCTTCGTGCGCGCGCTGCTGGCGCAGGTTCTCGCGGTCGGGAAGCGGCGGCGCCCCACGCACGTGGTCGCCAGCGGGGACTGCTACATCGGCCTGCTCGGCTGGCTGCTCGCGCGCCTTTGCGGAGCGCGCTTCGCCTTCGATGTCTACGACCGCTATGACCTGTTCCAGGGTTACCGGGCGCTGCCCGGCTTCGACCCCTGGAAATTCCTGCTCGCTCGCTCCGATCGGCTGCTGTTCGCGAGTCGCGTGCTGGCGTCGGACTGCGACCCGGCCGCCAGCCGCAGCGCGATCGTTCCGAACGGAATCGACCCGGAGCGATTTTTCCCGCGCGACCGCGATCTCTGTCGGGCTGAGTTCGGCCTCGACACCCAGACCACTTTCGTAGGCTACGCGGGAAGCCTGGATCCCGATCGTGGGATCGAGGACCTCCTGGAAGCTGTCGAGCTGCTGCGTCGCGACGGCCGTGACATCGCACTGCTGCTTGCCGGGGCGCAGCGCGCGGGGCTGGATCTGCAGCGCCCCTGGGTGCGCTACCTGGGCAACCTGCCGCCGCAACGTGTTCCCGTGGCGCTGGGCTGCTGCGACGTTCTCGCACTTCCGTATCGCAGCACGCCTTACCTGGACATGGCCTCGTCGTGCAAGATCGCCGAGTACCTCGCATGTGCCAGGCCGATCGCGGCGACCCGCACGCCGAACCTGCAGAGCAACTTCCCGCAGCAGGCATCGCAACTCGAAGCGCGGCTGGCCGAACCCGGGGATGCGCAGTCCCTGGCGCGGAGCATCGACGCGCAATTGCGCGATCCGGTCGTGGTGGCGTCGCAACCTCAGATGAACTGGCAGTGCGTGGCGGCGCATGCGGCGGTGGCGCTCGGCCTGACACCGCGCCCGGACGAGGCCTGCCCAGACCCGGCAGCACGCGCATGATGCAGGCCGCCCGTGCACGCGTGCTGTGGGTGCTGCCGCGTCTGGTCGTCGGCGGTGTGGAGCGCGTGAGCCTGCAATTGGCGCACGGGCTCGCCGATCGCGGCATGGTCTGTGCCTTCGCGCTGAGGCGGGACGACGGCGCGTTGGTGCAGGAGACGGCGCAGCGTTTCGAGGTGCACAGGCTGGGGTCGGGGAGCATCGTCGAGTTCGTTCCGGCGCTGACCCGACTGCTTCGCGCGTGGCGACCGACCCATGTGGTGACCGCGTTCGGCGACGTGGCGCTGCTCAGCCTGGTCGCGTTGCGCCTGAGCGAGGTCGACGCGGTGCTGGTGCATGGCGTGCACAACGTGCACCTTCCGGCGGGGGTTGCGCGCAATCCATGGGCGCGGCTGCGCCAGCACCTTTACGGGCTGCTGGCTGCACCGGTGTATGCGCGCGCCGATGCCGTCGTCGCGGTTTCCGCGGGCATCGAGCAGGAGATCAGGACGCTGTATCGGCGACAGCCGCGCCGGCTCGTGTTGATCCACAACCCGGTCGTGGACGCGAGTGGGTTGGCGACCGATGCGCAGGCGGTGCGCGAGCCGGCACCGGTTGCACGCATGGTCGCGATGGGGCGCCTGGAGCCGGAAAAGGGCTTCGACCTGCTGGTGGACGCATTGGCGCGGCTGGATCGCAGCCTGTCGTGGAGCATGGACATCTGGGGCGACGGCGGTCAACGCGAAGCCTTGCGTCGGCGCATCCGTGCGCACGGGCTGGAGCAACGCGTGCACCTGCGCGGTGTCGCCGAGCGGCCGATGCACGTGCTGCAAGGCTACGGGCTGCTGGTGATGGCGTCGCGATGCGAAGGCTTCGGCAATGTCCTGGTGGAAGCGATGGCGGCGGGACTGCAGGTGGTTGCCGTGGATTGTCCCTATGGCCCCCGGGAGATCCTTCTGGACGGGCGCATCGGCGTGCTCGTCGCCCGGCACGATCTTGTCCGCGCCATGGCTCGCATGCTGCGCGGCGAGAGCCTGGCCGACGCAGCCGCGCTGAGGCGGCGTGCGGCGGACTTCACGGTGCAGCGTTCGGTCGAGGCGTGGGCCGCGCTGCTCGACGAGGCGGTCGCTGCGCGCCGCTCTGCCTGAGGCGCCAGGCGCAGCGAGAGCGCACGACGACGACAGGCTCAGCGTGTGCGCGGCAGGCGGCAGACCAGCCACTGCAGCGCGATCATGAAGATCTCGCCCGCATACAATGCAAGGATGGCGCCGTGCAGGCCCTGGCGCGCGACCAGCCAAACGGTGCTCACGACGACGAAGACGGCCCCCAGCGCGTAGATCAACACCAGGCGCGAGCTGCGCCCCGTGGCGGACAGATAGATGATCCCGGAATTGCGCGCCAGCTGCAGCAGCGGAAGCCATGCAAGCAGGCGCAGCACCTCCACCGCGCCGCCGAAGTCCGTGCCCAGCAGGCGCGGAAGCCACGGCGCCAGCATGTACAGCAGCACGCCCTCGCAAACTGCGAGCCCGGCGATGGCCAAGGCGATGCGCACCAGCGTGCGCGGAGGGGACGATCGGCTGAATACGCGCGGCCACAGCGCATCCTGCATGGCGATCAGCGGGATCGCCGCAACGTCGACGACACGCTGCGCCACACCCAGGATCCCGACCATCGCGAAGCCCAGCATGGCCAGCACCGGCTTGTTGAATTCAATCTGCAGGCGCCACGCGAAGGAGGCGAACGCGAACGGAATGCCGCTTTGCGCCAGTGCGGTGGCTTGAAGGCCGGGAATCGGCCCGGTGCCGCTTCGCCGTATGCCGCGTGCGAGGATCCATGCGTATGCCGCGGAGCATGTGGCGTACAGGCCGAGCCATGACGACAGGCTGCGATCGCCTAGTGCCAGGAACAGACCCAGCGCCGCCAGACGTGACAGGACCAGTCCTGCCTGGACGGCGCCGTAGGCGTGGGTCTGCTGCAGCGCCTGGGCCCGACGCGTGACGATCTCGGTGAGCGAAGAGCTGGCTACCTCGGCGCACACCATCGCGATGACCGCGCAGTCCAGCGTGAGCGAGTCCCCCAGACGATGGCGAAGCACCAGCAGCACGGTTGCACAGGCCAGGGCCCCGAACACCAGTGCACCGACACGCCACACGCGCTTTGCGTTCCACAGCAGACCGGGAAGCTCCTCGGGGCGGCGCGATCCCTCGCGCAGCACCACGGCATGCACGCCCATTCCGGCCAGAGGCGTGAAAAAGCTCGCAGTAGCCAGTACCGCAACATAGGCGCCATAGTCCGTGGGACCCAGGTTGCGCGCAAGCGCCACCACCAGGCCGGCCTGTGCGAGCGCACGCAGTGCAAGCCACGACGACATCCACCAACTGGCGCGCAGGTACGCTCCGGGGCGCCAGCGCGTGCGGCGTGGTTTCAGCATGCCGGGCATGGTGGCGTGGGATCGGGCGAGATCGGGTGGGGCGCTGGCTGGCTCTGACGCTACATTGTCTCGCAGCCCGTCGCGCGGCTGCGTATTTTTCCGATGAGACCCGCCAGCCATCGTGAACCGACGCGTCTGCCGTCGCCGGCGGGCCGCGCCGCGCGGGGCGCTGCAGCGCGGCGTCTTTGTGCCTAGGATGCTTGCTGGCGCCCGCGGGCGTCGCGGCGCCATCGCGGTGCCGCCCCGCGAGGCTGGTCTTCCTTCGCAGGAGTTTCCCACATGCAACAACGACAACTCGGCCGCAACGGCCCCATGGTTTACGCCCTCGGCCTCGGCTGCATGGGCATGTCCGAGTTCTACGGCCCGGCCGACGAGGCCGCGTCCATCGCCACCATCCAGCGCGCACTGGACCTGGGCGTGAACCTGATCGACACCGCCGACATGTACGGCGCCGGGCACAACGAGCAACTGGTCGGCCGCGCCATCCGCGAGCGCCGCGCGCAGGTCGTGCTGGCCACCAAGTTCGGCAACATGCGCGGGCCGAACCGCGAATTCCTCGGCGTCAACGGGCGCCCGGAGTACGTGCGCGAGGCCTGCGACGCCAGCCTCAGGCGCCTGGGGGTCGATCACATCGACCTGTACTACCAGCACCGCGTCGACCCGAAGGTTCCCATCGAGGACACGGTGGGCGCGATGGCCGAGCTGGTGCGCGCCGGCAAGGTGCGCTGGCTGGGGCTGTCGGAGGCCTCGCCGCAGACCATCCGCCGCGCCCACGAGGTGCACCCGATCCACGCGCTGCAGACCGAGTACTCGCTGTGGAGCCGCGACCCCGAGGGCGAGCTGCTGGCCACGGTGCGCGAGCTGGGAATCGGCTTCGTCGCCTACAGCCCGCTGGGGCGCGGTTTCCTGACCGGCAGCATCCGCAAGCTCGACGACCTCGATCCCGCCGACTGGCGGCGCCATTCGCCGCGCTTCCAGGCCGATGCGCTGGCCGCCAACGTGCGCCTGGCCGACCTGGTGCAGTCGATGGCCGCCGAGCGCGGCTGCGCGCCGGCGCAGCTGGCGCTGGCCTGGCTGCTGGCGCAAGGGCCCGACATCGTGCCGATCCCCGGGACTCGCAGCATCGCCCGGCTGGAGCAGAACCTCGGCGCGCTCGAGATCGCGCTGAGCGCCGACGACCTGGCGCGCCTGGACCGCGAGCTCCCGCCGGGCGCGGCGCAGGGCGCGCGCTACCCGCAGGCGGCGATGCAGGCGCTCAACCGCTGAAGCCCGGGGCCGCCCGGGACGCTCCCGGGCGCCGCCGTCCCGACCTGTATCGGGATGTCCCGCGATTTGCAGCACGCGCGGCGCGGGCGTAGAGTGCCGAGGCAACCCCGGCGGCCGCGGACACCCCGCCACGCCGGCGGGGCACGACCATGCATGACGCACAACGTCCGAGGAGTCCGCACCCATGCTGCAGCAAGTCCCAGCCTCCGCTCGCCAGGAACATCTCTCCTACATTTCGCCGCACCCCGACAGCCCCTGGCAGACCTACCTCGCGCAGGTCGACCGGGTCGTGCCGTACCTGGGCCCGCTGGCGCGCTGGGCGGAGACCCTGCGGCGCCCGAAGCGCGCGCTGATCGTCGACGTGCCGATCGAGATGGACGACGGCTCGGTGCGGCATTTCGAGGGCTTCCGGGTGCAGCACAACCTGTCGCGCGGCCCCGGCAAGGGGGGCGTGCGCTACCACCCCGACGTGACCCTCGAGGAGGTGATGGCGCTGTCGGCGTGGATGACGGTCAAGAACGCCGCGGTGGGCCTGCCCTACGGCGGCGCCAAGGGCGGAATCCGCGTCGACCCCGAGCAGCTCTCGCGCAAGGAGCTCGAGCGCATGACCCGTCGCTACACCAGCGAGATCGGGATCATCATCGGGCCGCAGCAGGACATCCCGGCGCCGGACGTCAACACCAACCCGCAGATCATGGCGTGGATGATGGACACGTACTCGATGAACATCGGGGGCACCGCGACCGGGGTGGTCACCGGCAAGCCGATCCAGCTCGGCGGTTCGCTGGGGCGCGTGAAGGCCACCGGGCGCGGCGTGTACGTGACCGGGCGCGAGGCGGCGCGGCGCATCGGGCTCGAGCTGCGCGGCGCGCGCATCGCGGTGCAGGGCTTCGGCAACGTCGGCGGCGTGGCCGCCGAGCTGTTCGCGGCAGCCGGTGCGAAGGTGGTCGCGGTGCAGGACCACACCGGCGGCGTGTTCCGCGAGAGCGGACTCGACGTGGCGCGACTGAACGCGTACGTGCACGAACACCACGGCGTGGCCGGCTTCGCCGACGCCGACGTGCTGACCGGCGAGGACTTCTGGGGCGTGGGCTGCGAGGTGCTGATCCCGGCGGCGCTGGAGGGCCAGCTGACCGAGGCGCGAGCGCGCAGGACGACGGCGAAGATGGTGCTGGAGGGCGCCAACGGCCCGACGCTGCCGGCCGCCGACGACGTGCTGCTGGACCGCGGCGTGCTCGTCGTTCCCGACGTGATCTGCAACGCCGGCGGCGTGACGGTCAGCTACTTCGAGTGGGTGCAGGACTTCTCCAGCTTCTTCTGGAGCGAGGACGAGATCAACGCCCGGCTGGAGAAGATCCTGGTCGGCGCCTTCACCGCCATCTGGGAGACCTCCGAGCGCCTGAAGGTGCCGTTGCGCACGGCGGCCTTCGTCGTCGCCTGCGAGCGCGTGCTGGAGGCGCGTGCCGAGCGCGGCCTGTATCCCTGAGGCGCCCTGGGGCGAGCGCGGGCCCGGGTTGCACCCGGCCCGCAAGGTCCCGCTTCAGCGCAGCGCGTAGGCCGCCACGGTGCCTGCGAACACCGCGAAGCCGACCCAGTGGTTGAGGCGGAACGCGGTGAAGCAGCGCGCCGGCTCGCGCCCGCGGATCAGGCTGCCGTGCCACAGCGCCATCGCGGCCGCGGCCGCCAGCCCGAGCCAGTACGGCCAGCCCAGCCCGAGGTAGGCGCCGGCGGCCCCCCACATCAGCAGATAGATCGCGTAGCTGCCCATCACGGCGGCCACGTCGAAGCGCCCGAAGGTGATCGCCGAGGTGCGGATGCCGATGCGCAGGTCGTCGGCGCGGTCGACCATCGCGTACTCGGTGTCGTAGGCCAGCACCCAGAACAGATTGCCCAGCAGCAGCCACCAGGCCAGCCCGGGCACCGTGCCGGAAGCCGCGGCGAAGGCCATCGGGATGCCGAAGCTGAAGGCCACGCCGAGGTAGGCCTGCGGGATCGCCAGCCAGCGCTTGGTATAGGGGTAGGCGATGGCGATCAGCAGCGCCGACACCGACAGCGCGACGGTGAGCGCGTTGGTCAGCAGTACCAGGCCGAAGGACGCCAGCGCCAGCAGCGCGCCGACCGCCAGCGCCTCGGCCCGGCCGATCTCGCCGCTGGTCACCGGGCGGCGCGCGGTGCGCCGCACGTGGCGGTCGAACTCGGCGTCGGCGACGTCGTTGACGGCACAGCCGGCCGCGCGCATCAGCACCGTGCCGGCGCAGAACACCCCCAGCAGCAGCCAGCCGGGAAAGCCCGCCGAGGCGATCCAGAGGGCGGCCAGCGTCGGCCACAGCAGCAGCAGCCAGCCGGCCGGGCGGTTCCAGCGCACGAGGTCCAGCCACAGCGCGACACGGCCGCGCGGCGCCGGATGGACGGGGCTCGCGGAGTTCATCGCCTCGGTGCCGCACGCATGGCAAGCCGCGCGGCGCCTGGGTGGGTGGCGAAGCGTGCGCTCACTCGCCGAGCATCGAGCGCAGCATCCATGCCGACTTCTCGTGGATGTCCATGCGCGCCGACAGCAGGTCGGTGGTGGGCTGGTCGCCGGCCTTCTCGACCAGCGGCAGCAGTTCGCGCGCGGTCGCCGCGACCGTCTCGTTGCCCTTGACCAGGATGCGGATCATGTCCTCGGCGCGCGGCGGCTGCAGCGGCACGTCGCCGAGCCGTGTCAGTTGCGCGAAGGCCGCGTACGAGCCGGGCGCGCTGTAGCCCAGCGCGCGGATGCGCTCGGCGATCGGGTCCACGGCGGTCCACAGTTCGTTGTACTGCGCCATGAACATCTGGTGCAGCGTGTTGAACATCGGCCCCGTGACGTTCCAGTGGAAATTGTGCGTGGTCAGGTACAGCGTATAGGTGTCGGCCAGCAGGTGGGACAGGCCCTGCGCGATGGCCTCGCGGTTCTTCTCGCTGATGCCGATCCCCAGGTTCTTCGAGGTCAGGTGCAGCTTCGGCGTAGCCGGGGTGTTCTTGCTCATCGGAACGTTCTCCAGGAAGTGGGCGTGCGGCGCGAGCTCTTGCCGGGCGGCGGGTCGTGGCCGCGCGCCGTGTGTTGCGGCGGGGCTGCGCGAAGCGTCTCGGCCGGCCGCACGGCATGTGGATTTAAGCACGAAGCGGGCAAAGGCTCAGGCGCCGGCGCAAGACCCCGCGACGCGTGCGCAGGCACCGGCAGGGCGGCGCCGGGCGTATCGCAATTGCAACAAGCTACGGCTCGACGTCATGCCGCGGCGCCGGGCGCGTCCTCCAAAGCGCCGCCGGCGCCTGCGAATACCCCCGGGTGTGCGGTGCAACAACCAGCCGGCAATATTCCGATACCCCTTGGCCGGCGGGCGGCGTTGCAGCCCTATCGGAGCAGGGAGTACGATGCGGGAAAACCATTAAACACATTGATCCGGGTCATTTTCGCAACGTGAGCCCGCACCCGCTTTCCCGTCCCCCCCGCCCCTCCATCATGCGTCAGCTCAACCAGCTATCGATCGTCGAAAAACTCCAGCACACCGGTTTCATCGTCCTCGTGTGCTTCGGCCTTCTGTGCGCCGAGATCTACCTCTACGTGACCCACACCGGGCTCGACGGCAAGGCCGGGGTCACGCTGAAGGACATCCAGCTCTCCTACGCCGGCAACCCCAACTCCAGCAAGCTGCAGACCGTGCTGCCGACCATGCTGACCAACGCCGGGGTGCCGAAGACGGAGTGGCCGCAGGACACCGCGATGTTCGACCACTGGATCGCCGGCGGGCGCCAGAAGGCCGAGTACGAAACCCATATCAAGCCCTTCATCGCGACGCACTGCCTGATGTGCCACAGCGTCGCGATGAGCAAGCAGCTGCACAACCCGCCGCTGGTCACCTACAACGATGTCGAGGCGGTCACGAAGACCGACACCGGCATGAGCTACACGACCATGTTCATGACCGGCATGGTCCACCTGACCATGCTCGGCGTGATCTTCTGGATGGCCGCCTACCTGTTCGTGCGCACCCGCGTGAACAACCAGATCAAGGCCATCGCGGTCATCACGCCGTTCCTGGCGATGCTGCTGGACTTCTCCGGCTGGTTCCTCACCAAGGTGAACCCCAACTTCGCTTGGTTCGTGCTGATCGGCGGCGGCCTGTCGTGCCCGATCGCCGCGCTCGAGATGATCGTGTCGTTCTTCGACATGTGGGTCGGCATTCCCGGCTTCCTGCAGCAGAAGCTGATCGCCGAAGCGAAGAGCTGAACGTGCCCCGGAGGGCCTGGCGCCGCCAGGCCCTCGCGCCCGCGGCCGCCGCCACCCGACGAGGGTGCGGCGGCCGTGTTCATGGCGGGTCGCGCGCGGCGCGCCGCCGCCCCCTCGCACGCGGGGGAGCGACGTGGCGGGAAAGCTGCTCGACGACCCCTAGAATCTCGCGCCATGAACCGCCCTTCCAGTTCCTCCGAAGTTCCTTCGCCCTCCGGGCCGCTGCAGGTCGTGGTGCTGGCCGCCGGCAAGGGAACGCGCATGCGCTCGCGCCTGCCCAAGGTGCTGCAGCCGCTGGCCGGGCGCCCGCTGCTGGCGCACGTGCTGGACACCGCGCACGCGCTGCACGACGCGCGCTGCGTGGTGGTGGTGGGGCACGGCGCGCAGCAGGTGCGCGAGGCCTTCGCCGGGGTCGATGACCTCGAGCTGTGCGAGCAGCAGCCGCAGCTGGGAACCGGCCACGCCGTGCTGCAGGCCAGTCCGCGGCTCGCCGATGACGGCGTCGTGCTGGTGCTGTACGGCGACGTGCCGCTGGTGCGCGCGCAGACCCTGCAGCCGCTGGTGGACATCGCGCGCGGCGGCGCGCTGGCGGTGCTCACGGTGCGGCTCGGGCAGCCCGACGGCTACGGGCGCATCGTGCGCGACGAGCAGGGGCGCGTGCAGCGCATCGTCGAGCACCGCGACGCATCGCCCGCCGAACGCGCGCTGCGCGAGGTCAACAGCGGCATCCTGGCCGCGCCCGCGGCCGCGCTCAAGCGCTGGGTGGGCCTGCTGCGCGACGACAACGCGCAGCGCGAGTACTACCTGACCGACGTCGTGCAACTGGCGCAGGCCGACGGCGTCGCCGTGCACGGCGTGGTCGCCGACGACGCCGACGAACTGCTCGGGGTCAACGACCGGCTGCAGCTCGCCCACCTGGAGCGCGTGGTGCAGCGCCGCCACGCCGGGAAGCTGATGCGCGACGGCGTGACCCTGCTCGACCCCGAGCGCATCGACGTGCGCGGCGAACTGCGCTGCGGCCAGGACGTGCGCATCGACGTCGGCTGCGTGTTCGAGGGCCGCGTCGAGCTGGACGACGGCGTGCAGGTCGGCGCGCACTGCGTGCTGCGCGACTGCCGCATCGGCCCCGACAGCCGCATCGAGCCCTTCAGCCACATCGACGGCGCCGTCTGCGGGCAGGGCGCGCGCATCGGCCCCTACGCGCGGCTGCGCCCCGGCACCGAACTGGGGCGCGACGTGCACGTGGGCAATTTCACCGAGGTGAAGAACAGCCGCATCGGCGACGCCAGCAAGGCCAACCACCTGAGCTACGTCGGCGACGCCACGGTGGGCGCGCGCGTGAACATCGGCGCCGGCACCATCACCTGCAACTACGACGGCGCGGCCAAGCACCGCACCGTGATCGAGGACGATGTGTTCATCGGCTCCGACACCCAGCTGGTGGCCCCCGTGCGCGTCGGCCAGGGCGCCACGCTGGGGGCGGGCACCACGCTGACGCGCGACGCGCCGGCCGGGCAGCTCACGCTGTCGCGCGCGCGACAGCTCAGCATCGCGAACTGGGATCGCCCGCAGAAGAAACCCTCGACGAAAGACTGAACCATGTGCGGAATCGTCGGCGCCGCAGCGCGCCACAACATCGTGCCGGTGCTGCTGGAAGGACTGCAGCGCCTGGAATACCGCGGCTACGACTCCTGCGGCCTGGCGGTGCAGCAGCACGGCGAACTCAAGCGCCTGCGCACGACGCAGCGCGTGTCGGACCTGCGCGCGCAGGCCGAGGGCCTGGAGGCCTTTACCGGCATCTGCCACACGCGCTGGGCCACGCACGGCGCGCCGGCCACGCACAACGCGCACCCGATGCTGTCGCGCGGGCAGCTGGCGCTGGTGCACAACGGCATCATCGAGAACCACGACGAACTGCGCGCCGAACTGCAGGCCGCCGGCTACGACTTCGACAGCCAGACCGACACCGAGGTGGTCGCGCATCTGGTGCACAGCCTGTACCGCGGCGACTTGTTCGATGCCGTGCAGAACGCCGTGGCGCGGCTGCGCGGCGCCTATGCCATCGCCGTGCTGCACGTGGACGAACCCGACGTGGTGGTGGGGGCGCGCGCCGGCAGCCCGCTGGTGCTGGCGCAGGGCGACGACGGCTGCTTCGTCGCCTCCGACGCGCTGGCGCTGGCCGGCAGCGCGCAGCGCGTGGCCTACCTGGAGGAGGGCGACGTGGTGCGCATCGACCCGGCGTCGAGCCGCGTGGTCGACGCGCAGCGCCGCAGCGTCGAGCGCGCCTGGCACGAGCTGCAGGGCTACGCCGGCGCCACCGAGCTGGGCCCCTACCGGCACTACATGCAGAAGGAGATCTTCGAGCAGCCGCGCGCGGTGGGCGACACGCTGGACGGCATCGAGACCGTCGGCGCCAGCCTGTTCGGCGACGACGCCGCAGTGCTGGGACGCGTGCGCCGCGTGCTGGTGCTGGCCTGCGGCACCAGCCATTACGCGGGCAGCGTGGCGCGCCACTGGATCGAGGCGCTGGCGCGCATCCCGGTGGACGTCGAGGTGGCCAGCGAATACCGCACCCGCGACAGCGTCCCCGACCCCGACACGCTGGTGGTCGCGGTGTCGCAAAGCGGCGAGACCGCCGACACGCTGGCCGCGCTGCGCCACGCGCGCAGCCTGGGCATGCCGCACCAGCTGGCGATCTGCAACGTGCCGGGCAGCGCGATGATGCGCGAATGCCCGATGCGCTTCGCCACCCGTGCCGGCGTGGAGATCGGGGTCGCGTCGACCAAGGCCTTCACCACCCAGCTGGCGGCGCTGTTCCTGCTGGCGCTGACCCTGGCCAAGCTGCGCGGGCGCCTCGACGAAGCGCAGGAGCAGGAGCAGCTGCAGCACCTGCGCCACCTGCCGTCGGCGCTGCAGGCCGCGCTGGCCACCGAGCCGCAGGTCATGGCGTGGGCGGAAACCTTCACGCGCCACGACAACGCGCTGTTCCTCGGCCGCGGCATGCACTACCCGATCGCCCAGGAAGGCGCGCTCAAGCTGAAGGAGATCTCCTACATCCACGCCGAGGCCTACCCCGCCGGCGAACTCAAGCACGGCCCGCTGGCGCTGGTCACCGACGCCATGCCGGTGGTCGTGGTGGCGCCCAACGACGCGCTGCTGGACAAGCTCAAGAGCAACCTGCAGGAAGTGCGCGCCCGCGGCGGACGCCTGTACGTGCTGACCGATGCCGGAACGCGCATCGACAACACCGA
>JAKAXL010000087.1 GCA_021816585.1 Pseudomonadota bacterium
AGGCCACCGCGCGCGCATCGCGCGCATCCATGCGGTACGGCGGCATCGGCGGCAACGGGTGGGTCCCGTCGGGACTCTCGCCGGTGCGCAGCAGGTGCACGACCTGCGCGAAGGTCCAGCCGGCCGGAAGCCCGGCGATGTCGGGCGCGCGCGTCGCCCAGGGGTGCGGATGCAGCGGGCGCGAACCGATCGCCGCCCCCTGCAGCCAGCGCGACATGTCCAGCCTGCCTCCGGGGCCGCGCGCGGTGTGGCAGTCCGCGCACATCGCCACGTGCCGCACCAGGTAGCGGCCGTGGCGCAGCAGCGCCTCGTGCTGTCCGGCCGGCACGCCGGGTGCGGGCGCCGGCCACGCCGTCGCCATCGCCGTCACCGTCAGCACGACTCCCGCGGCCAGTCGCGCGGCGCCACGGCGCGTGCGCCGCATCGACATGATCTGCATCGAACTCCTCCTGTGCTCGAGGCGGTCGGCCCCGGTCTCCCGTGCCCGCACGCTACCCCGCGTCCGGGCCCTCACGCAACAAGCGCGCCAGCCCCTGGCGCAGTGCCCGCAACATCGCGGGCTCGGTCTCCAGGTGTCCGGAATCGATCATGCGTGCCTCCATGGCCGGCAGCCAGCCGCGCAGCAGCCGCAGGTTGGCCGCGGGGCAGACGCGATCGCGCCGACCCTGCACCGCGAGCACCGGCAACGCGGCCTCGCGCAGCGCCATCGCGGCGCGGCGCAGTCCGTCGCGTCCCAGCCAGCACTGGCGTGCCAGATAGTGTGCCTGCACGCGGTACGTGTCGGCCAGCTCGCGCGCCGCGCGGGGGCCGGGCCGCTTCGCCGCCCCGGCCCGGTGCAGCAGCATGGCGCGCTCGTAGCGACTCCAGGCCAACCCTAGGGCGCGCCGCGCCGCGACTGTTCCATCGCGTGACACTGTCGCGCAACAGTGCAACAGTTTGCCCCCCCGTGTCGCGCCCGCGGCCTGCAGCAGCGCACGCCACGATTTCGGCGCCCGCGAGCGCCCGGCCTGGAAGAAGCGTTCGGTGTCGCGGCGCGACGTCAGGTACGGGGCGCGCAGCAGCAGCGCGCGCACCCGCCGCGGATGCGCGGCCGCGTAGGCCAGGGCCAGCGCCGCGCCCCACGAACCGCCGTACACCCACCAGTCCTGCAGGCCCAGATGCTCGCGCACCCGCTCGAAGTCGCGCAGCAGCAGCGGCGTCGTGTTGCGCCGCACCCCGCCACGCGGGCGCGAACGCCCGCAGCCGCGCTGGTCGACCCACACCAGGTAGTGGCTGGCCGGGTCGAACAGCCAGGGCCGGCGCAGCCGGCTGCCGCTGCCCGGGCCGCCGTGCACGATCAGAACCGCGGGATGGCCCGGGTCCCCGGCAGTGGCCAGCGCAATACGATGACCCTGCCCGACATCGAGATGCCGCAACTGGATGCGCGTGGATGGCGCGCGGGCGGGCGGCATGGGAATTGCTTGGATCGGGCCGGGTGCGCCTGTCGCGCCTTGCTTTGTCATATCCATTCCATCCTATCTTCCAGGAGACACCTCATGAAGTGGACCACTCCGTCGTACACCGAAATGCGCTTCGGCTTCGAAATCACGATGTACATCGCGAATCGCTGATCCGCGGTGATCCCGGCGGGCGCCGCGGTCGCGGGGCCCGCCGGGCAGGCGCAGCCGGCACGCCTTGTCGGCCGTTGGAACGGATGGACACATGCAGGTACGGGTCCTGGGTTCGGCCGCCGGAGGCGGCTTCCCTCAGTGGAATTGCAACTGCGCGAACTGCGCGGGCCTGCGCCGCGGCAGCGTGCGCGCGCTGCGCCGCACCCAGTCCTCGATCGCCGTCAGCGGCAACGGCGTCGACTGGCTGCTGTGCAACGCCTCGCCCGACATCCTGCAACAGATCCAGTCCTTCCCGGCACTGCAACCGGCGCGCGCGGTACGCGACACGGGTATCGGCGCGGTGCTGCTGATGGATGCGCAGATCGACCACACCACCGGGCTGTACATGCTGCGCGAGAGCCGCCAGCCGCTGCAGATCTGGGGAACCGCCCCGGTGCGTGAAGACCTGCAGAGCGGCCACCCGGTGCTGCGCGTGCTGGAGCACTTCTGCGGAACGCACTGGAACGAGTTGCCGGTCGACGGCTCCGAAATCGAGATCCCCGGCACCGGCGGACTGCGGGTACGCGCGCTGGCGCTGCGCAGCAAGGCGCCGCCGTACTCGCCGCACCGCCATGCACCGGTTCCGGGGGACAACATCGGCGTGCTGCTGCGCGACCCGGCCAGCGGACGCCGCCTGTTCTACGCCCCCGGGCTCGGCGAGATCGAGCCGCATGTGCGCGAGGCCATGCACCAGGCCGACTGCGTGCTGGTCGACGGCACCTTCTGGACCGACGACGAGATGCAGTGCGTGGGCGCCCGGGACAAGAGCGCGCGCGCCCTCGGCCACCTGCCGCAGTCGGGGCCGGGCGGCATGATCGAGCAGCTCGACGGCCTGCCCGCGGCCACCCGCAAGTACCTCATCCACATCAACAACACCAACCCGATCCTGCGCGAGGACAGCGCCGAGCGTGCCGAGCTGGCCGCGCATGGCATCGAGGTCTGCCACGACGGGCTGGACATCGCGGTCTGAATCCGCGACGCGCCCGCATCCACGTTCCAGGAGACCCGCTTGAGCGCCCTGCCCTCCACCCCCCAGCCCCGGCCCGGCGCATGGGGCCCCGAGGAATTCGAGGCCCGGCTGCGCGAGCGCGGCGCGGCCTATCACATCCACCATCCGTTCAACGTCATGCTCAACAGCGGGCGCGCCAGCCCCGAGCAGATCCGCGGCTGGGTGGCCAACCGCTACTACTACCAGATCTCGATTCCCATCAAGGACGCCGCGGTGCTGTCCAACTGCCCCGACCGCGAGGTGCGGCGGCAGTGGATCCAGCGCATCCTCGACCACGACGGCCATGGCGACGACCCCGGCGGCATCGAGGCCTGGATCCGCCTGGGGCTGGCCACCGGACTGCGCCGCGACGAGATCGAGGACCTGCGCCACGTGCTGCCGGGAACCCGCTTCGCGGTGGACGCCTACGTCAACTTCTGTCGCCAGCGCCCCTGGCAGGAGTCGGTGTGCGCGTCGCTGACCGAGCTGTTCGCTCCGGCGATCCACAAGCAGCGCCTGGCCAACTGGCCCGAGCACTATCCGTGGATCGACAGCGACGGATTGCAGTACTTCCGCAACCGCACGACCCAGGCGCGGCGCGACGTCGAGCAGGGGCTGGACATCACGCTGCGCTATTTCGACACGCCGGAACTGCAGCAACGCGCGCTGCAGATCCTGCAATTCAAGCTCGACGTGCTGTGGCAGATGAACGACGCCATGGCGTTGAAATACGGAGTCACGCCATGAGCGCCGCGCACGGCCGTTCCGAAGCGGCGCTCCACTCCCTCGGGGAGTCGAGCGTAGCGAGGAGGGTCGTCCCATGAGCGCCAAGCCTGCGCCGGACGGCTCCGGCAAACCCTCGGTGTCGACCCGCCTGCGCCTGCAGTGGGAACCCGCGCAGCAGTCGTGGGTGCTGCTGTATCCGGAGGGCATGGTCAAGCTCAACCAGAGCGCCGGGGAGATCCTGCAGCGCTGCGACGGCAGCCGCTCGGTGGCGCAGATCGTGGCGGAGCTCGAGCAGGCCTTCGAGGCCTCCGGGCTGGACGGCGAGGTGCGCGAATTCCTGCGCGTCGCGGCAGACCGCAACTGGGTCGAATGGGCATGAACGGCGACGCGCTGGATACGCCCGCGCCGGCACCGGCGAGTCCCGCCGAGCTTCCCGGCCCGCCGCTGTGGCTGCTGGCCGAACTCACCTACCGCTGCCCGCTGCATTGCGTGTTCTGTTTCAACCCGGTGGACTTCGCGCGCTCGGGCCCCGAACTGTCGACCGAGGAGTGGCTGCGCGTGCTGCGCCAGGGGCGGGAACTGGGGGCCGTGCAGTGCGGCTTCTCCGGCGGCGAGCCCCTGCTGCGCGACGACCTCGAGGAACTGGTGGCCGAGGCGCACCGGCTGGGCTACTACACCAACCTGCTGACCTCCGGGGTGGGACTGACCCCGCAGCGCGCGGGTGCGCTGCGCGCGGCCGGCCTGGACCACGTGCAACTGTCGTTCCAGGACTCGACCCGCGAGCTCAACGACTTCCTGTCGCACACCCGCACCTTCGAGCTGAAGGAGCGCGTGGCGCGACTGATCAAGGACAACGGCTGGCCGATGGTCATGAACGTGGTGCTGCACCGCATGAACATCGACCACATCGACCGCATCATCGAGATGGCCTCGGAGCTGGGGGCCGAATTCCTGGAGCTGGCCAACTCGCAGTACTACTCGTGGGCCTTCGTCAATCGCGACCAGCTGATGCCCTCGCGCGAGCAACTGGAAAGGGCCGAGAGCCGCACGCAGGCCTGGCGCGAACGGCTCGGCCAGCGCATGACCATCTTCTACGTCGTGCCGGATTACCACGAACAGCGCCCCAAGAAGTGCATGAACGGCTGGGGCAACGTGTTCCTCACCGTGACCCCGGACGGGCTGGCGCTGCCCTGCCACACCGCGCGCATGCTGCCGGGCCTGGAGTTCCCGAACCTGCGCGAATCGTCGCTGCGCCACGCCTGGTTCGAGTCCGAGGCCTTCGCGCGCTACCGCGGCACGGGCTGGATGAAGGAACCCTGCAGTTCCTGCGACGAACGCGACAAGGACCTCGGCGGCTGCCGCTGCCAGGCCTACATGCTGGCCGGCGACGCGCGGGCCGCCGACCCGGTGTGCGCGAAGTCGCCGCAGCACGCGCAGGTGCTGCAGGCGATCGAGCGCGCCGCCCGGCCGGCCGCGGTCGAGCAGCCGCTGGTGTTTCGCAGCCCCGCCGAATCGACGCGCCTGGCGCGGCCGTTCTGATCGCCGCCGCGGCGGCGCACCCCCGCGCAGCGACTGGCGCAGGCGCTACGCTTGCGGGATGACGTCCGATCTGCTCGCGCTGGCCGCGATCGTGCTGTGGGGCTCGCTGGCCACGCTGGGCGTGGCGCTGGCCAAGGTTCCTCCGTTCCTGCTGACCGGAAGCGGGCTGCTGATCGGCAGCCTGATCGCGCTGCCGCTGTCGGGTTTCGACCTGCGGCGCTGGCGGGTTCCGCGGCGCACGCTGGCGGTCGGCGTCGGCGGACTCTTCGGCTATCACTTCCTGCTGTTCATGGCGCTGCGCCATGCGCCGCCGGTGCAGGCCAACCTGATCAACTACCTGTGGCCGCTGGGGATGGTCGTGATGGCCCCGCTGTTCCTGCGGGGCATGCAGCTGCGCGTCGCACACGTGGCGGCGGCGCTGCTGGGATTCGCCGGCGCGGCGGTGGCCATCCTGGGGCGCGGCGCGGGAACCTCGGCGATGCACGGCGGCTTCCACTGGGGCTACCTGTTCGCCTTCGGCGCCGCGCTGATGTGGGCCAGCTACTCGCTGCTGACCCGCCGCCTGCCTCCGTTCCCGACCTCGGCGGTGGGCGGATTCGCCGCCATCGCCGGGCTGCTGGCGCTGCTGTGCCATGCGCTGCTCGAGCCGGCTGTCAGCCTGTCGCTGCACCAGGCCGCGCTGATCGCGGCGCTCGGCCTGGGGCCGCTCGGCGGATCCTTCTTCCTGTGGGACGCCGCGATCAAGCGCGGCGACCCTCGGCGCATCGGGCTGCTGGCCTTCCTGACCCCGCTGCTGTCCACCGGACTGCTGATGGCGGTGAACCACCAGCGCCCCGACGTCTCGATCGTCGCGGCCACCGTGATGATCGTCGGCGCGGCGTTCTGGGGCAGCCGCACGCGCGGCGCGGATCGATCACGCACTTCGACCGCCAACTAGCCTGGATCTTTCATGAGTCGCCATCGACGTCGGGTTTGGCATTGAGCGCGACGCGGCGGGCATCGCGGGTGAGGGTTTGAAGCCTCGGCGCGCGGGTATTGGCGAACGCAGGGCGCAATACCCCCTTACCCCCGTTGTTGGTCAACGTGCCGGGGACAGCACTTTTCGCGGCTCAAGGGGCCAGGGCGTGGGCGGCGCTGAGGAACACGTGCTTGAGGGGATGGCTGGAGGCCAGCAGCAGGCGCACGCGACGGGTGTTGCGCACGACGGCCGCGCCGATCTTGAGCAGCTTGATGCGGATGGTGGCCGCGCAGGCACGTGCGAGTTCGGTGCCCTGCAGCGCGCGCCGGCGCAAGTGAATGATGAGCGTGTAGGCGAACGCCGCCAGCAGCAGGCGCAGCTGGTTGGCGGCGAAGCGATGGGCGCTGGCGCGGCGGCCGAACAGATCGAGCTGGGCTTCCTTGATGCGGTTCTCGGCCTCGCCGCGTGCACAGTACAGACGCTCGTAGAGCTCGGCGCAATCGCCGCTCAGACTGGTGACGACGAAGCGGGGATTGGGGCCTTGGGGGCCATGTTCGAGCCGGGCGATCACGCGCCGTTCGCGCTCCCAGCTTCGTGCCGCGTACGTGAACTCGCCGATGAGCCGCTGCTTGGTGCCGCAGTCCTGATACTGCTCGGCCAGGGCCCGTTCGGCGATGGCGACCTGCCATTGCAGCGTGGGGTTCTTGGCCAGTCCGATGATGTAGTCGATGCCCCAGGCGTCGAAGCGCTTGAGCGCGCGCGGGCGGCAGAACCCGGAGTCGGCGCGCACGATCAGACGCACGTCCGGCCAGGCTTGGCGCAGCCGGCGCGCCAGCAGCTTGATGAGCGCACTGAGCACGCTGGCCGGGTCGCGCCAGCTCGGGCGCAGCACGCATGCCAGCATGTCCTGACCGCAGAACACGTACAGCGGCAAGTAGCAGTAGCTGTCGTAGTGGAAGTGGAAATGTGCGCCTTCTTGCTGTCCGTACAACGGCACGTGGGTGGCGTCGATGTCGAGCACCAGCTCGCGCGGTGCCTCGCCACGCCCGGCGATGAACGTCTCCAGCAACACCCCGTGCAGCGCCGCGGCATGCGCGGGCGTGGCCGAGCGCTCCAGGCGGCTGAACGTGGGGGCCGAGGCCAACTCCTCGGCCCGCCCCACCGCCGTCTGCAGCGCCATGTCGCGACGCAATGTGTTGTGGTCCGTCACGTCCTCCCACCCGCAGCACAGCCCGTACACCCGCTGCGCCAGCAGGCTGTGCATGCTGTGGCGAACACTGGCGGCGCGACGGCCGTCGGCGAACACTCCCGCTGCCGCGCGCGTCAGTCCGATGCGCTCGTCGATCCGACGCAGCAGCATCACCCCGCCGTCGCTGACGATGTCGCCGCCGTCAAACGCGGCCTGCACCACGCGGCGCCCGACACGCCCGAAATCCACCACGCCCTCGGTACACTTTGGCATCGGCCGCTTCCTCCTTTGTTCGTCACGTTTCGAGTTTCGCTACCTCTGAAACGCACGACCGGATCAAGCGGCCGACCTTTTTGCTCGCGAAATATCCAGGCTAGCCTGCTGCTAGCATGCTCCGGCACCCATCGAACCTTGCCGGAGGCCCGCGATGCCCTACGACGACAACAACCCCTTTGCCCGGATCCTGCGCGGCGAGCTCCCCAGCATCAAGCTCGCCGAGAACGATGAGGCCCTCGCCATCATGGACATCATGCCGCAGGCCGACGGCCATGCGCTGGTGATTCCGAAGGCCGCGTGCGACCAGATCTTCGAGCTGCCCGACGAGGCCCTGGTGGCGGCGATCCGCATGACCCGGCGCGTGGCGGTCGCGGTGCGCGCGGCGCTGGCGCCCGACGGCGTGTTCGTCGGGCAGTTCAACGGGGCGGCCGCCGGGCAGACGGTCGCGCATCTGCATTTCCATGTGATCCCGCGCTGGAAGGGCGTCGACCTGCGCCTGCACGCGCGCGAGCCCGCCGACCCGGCCCGGCTGGAATCGATCGCGCAGCGCATCCGCGCGCAGCTCGCGGCCTGACGCGAAGCGGGCCGGCCGTCGCCCCTCGGGCGGACCCGGCCCCCACGCGGATCCGCCCACGGACCGGCGCCACCGACGCCCCTCCGCGCACGCAGGGCCGTCTGCAGGTTCAACCCGAGCTTCGGTCCGCCGCGATGCGCGCGATCGCGACCGCTCCGACCACCGCCCCGGCCGGATCCCTGACCAGCGCGAAGCTCATGTCGAGCAGCAGCCTGGCGCCGCTGCGATGCACGGCGCGGGTACGCGTCGGGCGCCCCCCGAGCCGGGTCCGGCCCTGCGCGACCG
>JAKAXL010000088.1 GCA_021816585.1 Pseudomonadota bacterium
CGCTACGAGGCCCCGCTGAAGATCGCGCTGGCGCTGCTGATCCTCGGCTTCGCCGCCTATACGCTGCTCGGGCGCAGGCCCCCGGAGCTGCGGCGCGACAGCCTCGGCTGGCTGCTCGGCTGCGGCTTCCTGGCCGGCGTGCTGGGTGCCGCCTACGGCATGAACGGGCCGCCGCTGGTGGTGTACGGCAGCATGCGCCGCTGGTCGGCGCAGCATTTCCGGGCCACCCTGCAGGGCTACTTCCTGCCCGCCAGCGTGGTGGCGATGGGCGGCTACTGGCTGGCGGGGATGTGGGTGCCTGAAGTCACGCACTACTACCTGCTGTCGCTGGTGGGCGCGGTCCCGGCGATCGCGCTCGGGCGCGTCGCCAACCGCCGCCTGCATCCGCAGCGCTTCCTGCGCTACGTGCACACCGGGCTGCTGCTGATCGGCGCCGTGCTGCTGGTGCAGGCCCTGCGCGCCGCCGCCTGAGTCCGCGGCTCAGCGGAGCACCCGCGAGTTGCCGCGCGGCGGCTTCGGGTCGTTCGCGCCGCCGCCGGTCCGAAACAGCAGATCGGCGAGGTCGTTGGTGATTCCCCACCAGTGCTCGGCGTTGTAGTAGTGGTGATGCATGTGCGCGCGCCGCATGCGCGCGCCGTAGCGGGTGCGCGGCACGTAGCGCGGGTCGTGGTGCGAGAAGTGCATCCACTCGTAGAACAGGAAATACGCCACGCTGCCGGCCATCGGCACCAGCGCGGCGGCGGCACCGAACACCAGCGCGTAGCCCGCGTAGATCGCCAGGCCCAGCGGCGGCAGCGCCCATGCCGGCCAGAACAGCCGGTCGACGCGGCGCGGGTCGGCATGGTGCGCATGGTGCAGCGCAACCTGCAGGCGCCGCAGCAGCCCGTCGCGCGTCGCCAGCCTGGCATGCAGCACGTACTTGTGCAGTCCGAACTCGACGAAGGGCGCCAGCACGATCGGCAGCAGCAGCAGCGGCCAGGCCCGGCGCAGCTCGCCGAGCTGCCACGCGGCAGCCAGCAGCGCACCCAGGGTGGCGATCATCGCGACCACGGTGGCGTGGGTCCACAACGCGAGACGGGACATGGCGGGACTCCCGGAAGAAGGGCTGCGCTCGCCGCGAGCATAGCGGCAAGCTGCGAGACCCTCTGCGCCGGCGGGTCATGCAGGAAACCATGCCGGCACCGGACGCGGCGCGCTCAGCTCGCGAGCATGCCCAGCATGCGCCGGATGTCGTCGCTGCAGGCCTGCATGGCGGTCTGCTCGATGCGCCGGTACAGCGCGATGAGTTCGCGCCCCGCGTCGGTCAGCTCGCTGCCGCCGTGCGCCGCGCCCCCCTTGGTCGAATCCACCGCCGCCACGCGCAACGATCGATTGAGTTCGTCGAGCAGCAACCAGGCGCGGCGGTAGGACATGTCCAGGCTCTTGGCCGCCGCGGTGATCGAGCCGGTACGGCCGACGGCCTCCAGCAGCGCGATCTTGCCCGGGCCGATGGCAATGGCATCGCCCTCGGTGACGCGCAGGCGAAAGCGCACGCGGGCCTCGCCAGGGGCCGGCCCGGTGGCGGCGCACGCGCCGCGCGCGGTGCTCGGGAGTTTGCTGGGCATCGTGGGGTCTGCGGGTGGCGCCGGCCGACCGCCGACGCAAGCCCGAGCATAGCGGGCCGCCTGCGGGCGCACCAGCCGCCGCCCGCCCGCGAGCGGGCATGACTGCGCCGGCGGCCCGTGCGGGAGCGCGCGCGGCGACTCCTCGACTCAGGCCACGCGCACGCCGCGCCGCGACGCCATTCCCAGCAACAGCGGCAGCGGCAGGCCGATCACGAAGAACAGCCACAGCAAGGGGTAGACGGCCCCGACCCCGACGTCCTCCAGATTGACCCACAATTTCACCGGGATGCCCTGCGGGTAGTAGGCCATGATCAGCACGATGCCGAACTCCCCCAGCGCGCGGACCCATGCCAGCGCGATTCCCGCGGTCAGTCCCAGCCGCGACAGCGGCAGCGTGATGCGCACGAAGGTGCGCCACGGCGACTGCCCCAGGCTCAGCGACATCTGCTCGAGCTCCATCGGAACCGCCTCGAAGGCGGCGCGCGCGGCGACGATGAAGTACGGTGCGCTGGCGTAGACCTGCGCCAGCACGAAGGCCGCCGCGGTGTTGGTCAGCCCGATGCCGAGGTGCCCGGCGGCGCGTCCCAGCGGCGTGTAGGGCCCGTAGGTGATCACCAGCAGCAGGCCCATGGCCAGCGGCGGGGTCAGCAGCCCCAGCAGCAGCAGCGCCTCGGCGATGCGCTTGCCGCGGAACTCGTGGCGCGCCAGCAACCACGCCAGCGGTGTCCCGAACAGCACGACGATGAGCAGCGCCACCAGCGTGTAGCCCACCGACACGAGCAGCGCCGCCGCGTCGCCTCGCTGCAGCTGCAGGCTCGCCCACGGCGTGCTCAGCACCAGGGCCGCGAAGGGCAGACTCAGCAGCGCCAGCGCGGCCGCGCCGAGCGCCAGCACGGCGCGCCGGCGGGGTGCCTGCCCGATCGGGCGTGCAGCAGCGCCTGCGGGCATGCCCGGAGGCGCTGCAGGCTCATGCGCGGCATGCATCGCCGGCGTGCTCAGTGCAGCTCGCCGCCCTTGGGGGCGCCGTAGCCGAATTCGTGGAACATCCTGCGCCCCTGCGGGCTTTGCATCAGACGCACGAATTCGCGCGCGGCCCGCGGGTTCTGCGCGTTCTTCAGCACCGCCGCGTAGAACACCAGGGGCTGCGTCGACAGGCGCATCGGCTTGCCGTCGGGGCCGGTGATGCTGAAGTGCACCTTCGAATACCAGTCGCGGATCATCGAGGGATCGCTCAGGTTCACCTGCTCGGGCAGCTTGATGTAGGGCAGCTTGTGCGAGATCACCGCGCTCTGGTAGCCGGAGGAGGCGTCGATCTGCCCGCTTTGCAGCCGGCTCAGCAACGAGGGCTCGGAGAAGATCTGCGCGGTGTTGTGCTGGTAATCGCCGAGGATCCTCGAGGCCAGCCCCGGCAGCTTGTAGTAGTCCTGCGCAAGCAGCATCGCGAACACGATGTTGCGGCCCTGCGGGTCGGTGGCCGGATCGGTGCGCCCGAACTTCACGCCGGGCTGCTCCAGCACCTTGTACCAGGGCATGCCGCCCTGCGCGGCTTCGCGGAATTGCTTCGCGTGCGGGCCGTCGGGGCTGTAGGCGATGACCATCTGCGTGCTGGCCACCGGGACCGCGCGCTCGACCAGCCCGGCCTTGCGCAGCACCTCGATGGGCCCGGGGGTGATCGACACGAACACGTCGGCGCGGATCTGGCGCGCCGCCAGCAGGTGGGCGAGCCCGTAGGCGCCGGCACCGCGGCCCTGGAACGCCACGCCTGCGTCGTGGTGGATGCGCGGACCCAGCGCCTGGTCCATCACCGCGCCCATCGATCCGGCGTAGGCGACCGACAGTACCGGCTGCGCGGCCTGCGCCGCGGAGCCCGGGACGAGCAGCGCGGCGCAGGCGATGGCGGCGGCCGTTGCGAAGGCGAGGACGGGCGCGGCGGTGAACCTGCCCGCGCGCGCGGGCAAACGGCTTCGATGCATGAACGACTCTCCTGCGGGGCCGGCGCGGCGGCCGACCCGTTCGGTTGCGGGCGCGCCCGCCGGATGCCGGGCGCGGTTATGTTCGGCGGAATATATCGCATCGCGAAGCCGCGCGCACCCCCATGACCGACAAGGAGATCAGAATTTGACGAAGCCCGATTCGGCAGGTGCCGCCGCGGTCGCAGCTTCGGCGCCAGCGGCTCGACGCGGCCTGGATCCGCCGGGCGCCGCCGCCGGCGCCGGCGCATTCCCGGATGGCGCGAGGCCCTGCAACCGGAACTGCGACATGCCCTGCTGCAGCGACGCCGCCTGCGCATTCATCTGTTCGGCGGTGGCCGCGAGCTCCTCCGATGCCGACGCGTTCTGCTGAGTCAGCCCGGACAACTGCGCGACGGCCTGGTTGATCTGCTGGATCCCGCTCGCCTGTTCCTCGGACGCGGCGTGGATCTCCTGCACCAGTTCCGAGGTTCTGGTGATCGCCGGCAGCATGCGGCCCAGCAGATCGCCGGCGGACACCGCCTTGCCCACCGTGGAGGAGGCCAGTTCGCCGATTTCCTTCGCCGCCTCCTGGCTCTTCTCGGCCAGCTTGCGCACCTCGGCGGCGACCACCGCGAAGCCCTTGCCGTGCTCGCCCGCGCGCGCCGCCTCGATGGCCGCGTTCAGCGCCAGCATGTTGGTCTGGTAGGCGATGTCGTCGATCACCGAGATGCGCTCGGCGATCAGGCGCATCGCGGCGACCGTGTCCTGCACCGCGGCACCGCCCTGGTCCGCCTGCTCGGAGGCCTGCCGCGCCATCGTGTCGGTGAGCCGGGCATTGTCGGAATTCTGTTTCACCGAGGCCGCCGACTGCTCCAGCGTGGCCGAGGTCTGCTCCACCGATGCCGCCTGCTCGGACACGGACTGCGACAGGCTCTGCGAGGTCGACGCGACCTGCGATGACGCCGACAGCAACTGCTCCGCCGATTCGCGCACCGCGCCGATCACCGAGGTCAGGCGCGACACCATCTCCCCCATCGAGTGCAGCAATTGCCCGATTTCGTCGCGCGCCTCGGCGCGCACGCGCACCGTCAGGTCGCCGGCGGCCACGTGCTGCGACACCCGCAACGCCTCGGCCAGCGGACGCGTGATGCCCAGGGTCAACCAGGCCGCGATGCCGGCTCCCACCACCAGCATGGCCAGCAGCATGGCGATCCCGAGCATGCGCGTGGACGCGTAGACGCGGTCGGCATGGTCGCTGGCACGCGCGAACACGCGCTGGATGTGCGCACGGAACCTGGACAGTTCCTCTTGCAGCGCGCGTGACTGCGGCTTGAGTCGGGAGCCGAGCACCTGGCTTGCCTGCGCGGGCTGGCTCGCCAGGTCCGCGATGAACCCGGACTCGACCTTCTCGAAACCGGCGACCTCGTCGCCCACCCGCTGCGCGAAGGCCTTGCCGGCGGGTGTCGCGGCGAGCTCCGAGACGGTCTGCACGCTGCTGGCCGACAGGCTCTGCAGCGATGCGAGCTGGGCCTGCAGCGCGGGCACGGCGGCGGCGCCGGCGGCAACCGCGTCGTCGCTGGCCGCGGTGATGCGCTGCAGCCGGGCCGACAGTTCGCTCATCGCGACATACTGCGGCCATTGCCCCTTGATCACCGCATCGGAGCCGGACTTGATGCCCTGCATCGAATGCAGGGCCAGCCCCCACGACACCAGCAGCAACAGCGCCATGCACCCCATGCCGAGGGACAGGCGGACCCCGATTCGGACGTTCTTCAGCATATCTCCCCCTGGTGACCGAGGCCGCTCGCATCCCTGTTCGTATCGCGATATCGGGATGTCGATGCGTGCGCCGCGGCGCCGCCGCGGCTGTCGGCGCGATGTTGCCAGATACCCGTGCATCACGCAGCACCGCTGTCGCAAAAATGCGAGCGGCCGCATTCGAGCGGCCGCCGTCGGGTGGAATGCGTGATCCGCGCGTCGCGCGAATGTCGCGTCAGAACGGAAGTCCGACGTAGTTCTCGGCCAGCGAGCGCAGCGCGGCCTCGGAGGAGAACAGATAGGCCAGGTCGGTTTCCTGCAGCTTCTTGTCGTAGTCGATGCTGTCGGGGAAGGTGTGCAGCATCATGGTCATCCACCACGAGAAGCGCTGCGCCTTCCAGACCCGCGCCAGGGCCTTGGCCGAATAGCCGTCGAGCCCGCTGTCGTCCCCGTTCAGGTAATGGCCGAGCATCGCGTGGTACAGGTAGTGGATGTCCGAGGCGGCGCTGTTGAGTCCGCGTGCTCCGGTCGGCGGAACGATGTGCGCGGCGTCGCCGGCCAGGAACAGCCGGCCGTGGCGCATCGGCTCGGCGACGAAGGAACGCAGCGGGGCGATCGACTTCTCGATCGACGGACCGGTGATCATGCGCTGCGAGACCTCCTCCGGCAGGCGCCGGCGCAGTTCGTCCCAGAAGGCCTCGTCGGACCATTCCTCGACCTTGTCGCTGAGCGGCACCTGGATGTAGTAGCGACTGAGCACCTGCGAGCGCAGCGAGCACAGCGCGAAACCCCGCTCGTGCTTCGCGTAGATCAGCTCCGGCGACACCGGCGTGGTGCGCGACAGCACGCCCAGCCAGCCGAAGGGATAGACCCTTTCGTACTCGCGCAGCACGCCCTTCGGGATGGACTTGCGGCTGACGCCGTGGAAGCCGTCGGCGCCGATGACGAAGTCGCAATCGACGCGCTCCAGCTCGTCGCCGCTGCGATACGTGACATAGGGAGCATCGCCGGTGAGTTCGTGCAGCTTCACGTCCTCGGCGTGGTGGATCACGCGCCCGTTCATGCGGTCGCGCGCCTCGTACAGGTCGCGCGTGAGTTCGGTCTGACCGTAGACCACCACCGAGCTGCCGCCGCTGTAGCGGTGCAGGTCGACACGGTCCATGCGGCCGTCGTGGGCGATGTAGAAGCCTTCGTGGATCTCGCCCTCGCGGTCCATGCGCTCGCCGCACTGCGCCTCGCGCATCAGTTCGGCGAAACCGTGCTCCAGCACGCCGGCGCGGATGCGGCTCAGCACGTACTCGCGGCTCTGCCGCTCCAGCACCACGTTGTCGATGCCCTTGAGGTCCAGCAGCTGCGACAGCAGCAGCCCCGACGGGCCGCCTCCGATGATGCACACCTTGGTCTTCATGGCCTTGTCTCCTCGAATGGAATTCCGCGGACGCCCGCACGGACGAGTGCTTGCGCGATCCAGGCCTGCAGATTAGTCAGCACGGCTGCGCCCCGGAATGGTCGATTCCGGCGCAAACTTGTACGTTTCGAACATCCGGCCGCGCCGCGTGCGAGACGGGCTTGATCGAGGACAAGCGTCGGGTCGCCGATCGGCCCTAAGTTCGGCGTCCAGCCATGACGCCGCGCAGCGAGTCCATCCGTCACTACAGCCTGTACGGCGAGTTCGAGCAACTGCCGGACGTGATGCATTGCGAGACCGTCGCGCAGCGCTCCGTGCTGCACGACTGGGAACTGGCCGCGCACCGCCACGAGCGTCTGCACCAGTTGCTGCTGCTGCGCAGCGGCGGCGGCCGCGCGCTGCTGGACGAGGCCGAGCACGCGCTGGGCCCGTGGTCGCTGGTCAACGTGCCGCAGGGCACCGTGCACGGCTTTCGCTTCGAGCCCGACAGCGACGGCCTGGTGGTCACGCTGACCGACGCCATGCTGGACGAGCTGCTGGTGCGAGACCCCGACGTGCGCCGTGCCCTCGGCCAGCCCTGGGTGGGCATCGCCGACGCCGCGCTCGACGTGGTCATCGCGCAACTCGGGCAGGAATACGCCGGACGCTCGGCGGCCCGCGCCCTGGTGCTGCGCGGACTCGGCAGCGCCCTGCTGGCGCGCGCCGCACGGGTCGGCGTGCGCGTCGACGCGAGCGCGCGCAACCTGGCGCGATCGCAGTTGCTGCAGCGCTTCGAGGCGCTGCTCGAAGCCCACTACCGCGAGCACTGGACGGTGGCCGACTACGCGCGCCGTCTGGCGGTGACGCCGACCCACCTGAGCCGCGTGCTGCGTGGCGCCACCGGCGAGTCGGCATCGCGCCTGATCGACGCGCGGGTGATCCGCGAGGCGCGCAGACAGCTCGCCTTCACCCACCTCAGCGTGGCGTCCGTCGCCTACGCGCTCGGCTACGTCGACCCGGCGCTGTTCAGCCGGGTGTTCGCGCGCGTGGCCGGACGTTCGCCGCGCGCGTTCCGCCAGCAACTGGCGGCACCCGCGGCGCCCTGAAGCCGGACCCGCCGGGCGGGCCGGGCCGGCGTGCCCGGGGCCGCGGGCCCCGGGCTCCGACGTCCATCAGATGGTCAGATGCGCGCCGATCGACAGGTTCAGCACGATGCCGAAGGTCAGGTACATCAGCAGCAGACCGGTGAGGGTGTGCACGAGTCCGAGCATCTTCTTGCTGAACGGCATCATCAGGTCGAAGCAGTAGAAGAACTCGAAGAAGTACACGAGCATCAGGCCGACGAACAGCAGCGCCACCGGGGTGTCGTGCACGCTCGCGAAGACGATCAGGCCGAGCAGCGAGACGAGGAAGAAGGCGATGCA
>JAKAXL010000003.1 GCA_021816585.1 Pseudomonadota bacterium
AACTTCGGGATGGCGCGTCGCCACCGCAAGCAAGGTCTGCGCAGCTCCGGACGGCTTGCGCCGGCCTTGCTCCCACTCCTGCAGCGTGCGCACCGACACCCCCATGAGGCCTGCGAACTGCGACTGCGAAAGCCCGGATGCGACGCGCGCCTGCGCGACCGGCGAATACACGACAGCACCCTGCCCGGCACGCATCTGCTTGACAGCCTCGAGCAGCTTGCTGCCCAGCTCGTCGCCTGTCATGGCCTCACGCTTGGTCATTGTCGAGTTCCTCCTTGATGGCCTTGAGGATGTGGGCGGGGATGTTGCCTCGGACCGCCTTGGCGTAGATCACCAGCAACCAGATCACACCAAGCTCCAGCCTATTGAAATAGATTACCCGCACTCCGCCGCGCTTGCCACGGCCCTGCCGAGTCCAGCGCAGTTTGCGGCATCCGCCCGAGCCCGGAATGACGTCCCCTACGTCCGGGTTCACCGCCAGCCAAGCGCAGAATTCGCCTCGCTCGTCCTCGGTCCAAATCCTCCTGGACTCGGCGCTGAACAGCGGCGTCTCGACGATGGTGTACACGCGGCAACTATACGTCTTTGACGGATGTCGTCAACCGTATCACCATGCTGATCGCATGCCATGCTGGGCGGCGAGTGCGAAGATCTCGACCACAGACTCCCCCTCGCACGGGATGCCCCATGACCGACGAAGGCGGCGAGTGACACCCAGCCTGGGCCATCTGCTTATTAACACCCCGCCCAAACAAAAAGCCCGGCCGAAGCCGGGCTTTTCAACGGGGCTGCCGCTCAGCGGCGGCCGCCGC
The DNA here is from genome assembly GCA_021816585.1 of Pseudomonadota bacterium. Taxonomy (GTDB): domain Bacteria; phylum Pseudomonadota; class Gammaproteobacteria; order Burkholderiales; family Burkholderiaceae_C; genus Thiomonas_A. The sequence continues at coordinate 813 of JAKAXL010000003.1, forward strand.
CACCGCCGCCGCCGAAGATGCTCAGCAGCGCCAGCAGGTTGACGAACACGTTGTACAGGTCGAGGTAGATCGCCAGGGTGGCCGAGATGTAGTTGGTCTCGCCGCCATCCAGCACGCGCTTCACGTCGATCAGCATGAAGGCGGAGAAGATTCCCACCGCGGCCACCGAGAAGGTGATCATCAGCGCGGGCATCTGCAGCCAGATGTTGGCGATGCCGGCGATCATCAGCATGATCACTCCGATGAACAGGAACTTCGCCAGTCCGCTGAGGTCGCGCTTGACCACCGTGGCCAGCGAGGCCATCGCCGCGAAGATGATCGCGGTGCCGCCGAAGGCCATCGTGATCAGCTGCACGCCGTTGGCAAGACCCAGCACGATGCTGAGCATCTGCGACAGCATCAGGCCCATGAAGAACGTGAAGCCCAGCAGCAGCCCGACGCCCAGACCGGAATCCCGGTTGCGCTGGACGGCGAACATCAGCCCGAAGGCGCCGGCCAGGAACAGCAGCATGCCCATGCCGGGGTTGAGGATCATCCACTCGCCGAGCCCGGTCCGCAGGCCTGCCCACGCGCCCGCCACCGTGGGTACCAGCGAAATGGCCAGCAGCGTGTAGGTGTTGCGCAGTACGCGGTTGCGCTCGACGGCGTAGCCGCCCGATGCGTAGGACGGGTATTGCGGTTGGAAGCGGTCGTTCATGTAGGGTTCTCCCGAAACGAAATTGCGCGTGCCGGCCTTGCGCCGCGACAAACGCGTGGTGCGGCCTGGCGTTCCCGGTGCTTGGACTCCCGTGCGCCCCGCGAGTTCCCGTAGATGGAACACCCGGGACACCCGGCGGGCACGCCGCGGCAGCGGTGGATCCGCGCTCTTGCAGCACAGTGTAGACGCTGAGCCTGAAATGGGGCTGAAAGCAGCACTTGCAAGAGATGTCGCGATGTTGCCGACTGCGGTGGAGCCGGGTGCGTGCTGCAGCGCAACACACGCCCGGCTCGCGCGTCGGGAGGGCATTTCCCGTACAATGAGAAGGATTTGCGTGCGGCCTGCGCGGGAACCAGGACCGGGAATGGCCCAAGTGCCTTGGCGGGAATCCAGCGATGGAAGCCGGCCGCGGCCGGCTTCCCGGGCCGGGGTTCGCGTCCAGCGGCCGACGCCCAACCCAACCACGCCGCCGCCGAGGCGCCTTTCGCCGCACCGCTCCCGTCCCGCCCGCCTGGCGCCCTCGCGCGCCGCGGCCGGCGCGCGCCGCACGGTCGCTGCAGGTCCACCCCGGCGCGGAGTTCGAGCGGAGAGTACATCCATGCTGCCGTTGCAAGCGAAGGCGATCCTGGCCCTGGCCGACGGGTCGATCTTCGAGGGGGTGTCGATCGGTGCCGCGGGACAGAGCACGGGCGAGGTGGTGTTCAACACCTCGATCACCGGATACCAGGAAATCCTGACCGACCCGAGCTACAGCCACCAGATCGTCACGCTGACCTACCCGCACATCGGAAACGTCGGGGTCAACCCCGAGGACGCCGAAGCCGGGCGTATCCACGCCGCGGGGCTGGTGGTCCGGGACCTGCCGCTGCAGGACTCGAACTTCCGGCGCGCCGAGGGTCTCGGCGAGTACCTGCGGCGCCACGGCACGGTGGCCATCGCCGACATCGACACGCGGCGCCTGACCCGGCTGCTGCGCACCGTGGGCGCGCAAAACGGCTGCATCGTGGCGCTGCCCGAGGGCGAGGCGGTGAGCGACGAACTGCGCCAGCAGGCCGTGCAGCGCGCGCGCGCCACGCCGAGCCTGGCCGGCATGGACCTGGCCAAGGTGGTCAGCACGACGAAGGTCTATCCGTGGACGCAGTCCGCATGGGCCCTGGGGCGCGGCTACGCCGACGGCGATGGCGCCGGCCCGCATGTCGTGGCCTACGACTTCGGGGTCAAGTTCAACATCCTGCGCCTGCTCGCCGAGCGCGGCTGCCGCGTCACCGTGGTGCCGGCGCAGACCCGCGCCGAGGAGGTGCTGGCGCTGCGCCCCGACGGCGTGCTGCTGTCGAACGGACCCGGCGACCCGGAGCCCTGTGATTACGCGATCGCCGCCACGCGCGAGCTGCTGCAGCGCGGCACGCCGATGTTCGGCATCTGCCTGGGCCACCAGATCCTGGCGCTGGCGGCCGGCGCCCGCACCTTCAAGATGAAGTTCGGGCACCACGGCGCCAACCACCCGGTGCGCGACCTCGACACCGGGCGCGTCAGCATCACCAGCCAGAACCACGGTTTCGCGGTGGACGCCGACTCGCTGCCGGCGAACCTGCGGCCCACCCACGTCTCGCTGTTCGACGGCACGCTGCAGGGCTTCGCCTACACCGATCGCCCGGCGATGAGCTTCCAGGGGCACCCCGAGGCCAGCCCGGGGCCGCACGACATCGGCGAGCTGTTCGACCGCTTCAAGTCGATGATGCTGGCCGCGCGCGCGACCGCCTGAAGGCGCGGCACCCACCGGATCCCGCAAGCCATGCATCCCTTCGGCATCACCGATCTCCCGCTGTACGTCGTCGGCGTGGTGTTCATCGTGCTGCTGCCGGGGCCGAACTCGCTGTACGTGCTGGGCCTGGCGGCGCAGCGCGGCGTGCGTGCCGGCTACCTCGGCGCATGCGGGATCTTCATCGGCGACAGCGTGCTGATGCTGATGGCGGCGGCCGGACTGGCCAGCCTGCTGCAGGCTGTGGCCTGGCTGTTCATGCTGGTCAAGTTCGCCGGCGCCGCCTACCTGGCGTGGATCGGCCTGGCGATGCTCCGCGCGGGCCTGCGCAACTGGCGCCGCGCCGAGGTCCCGGCCGCGCCGCAGGCACGCGTGGACGCCGCGCACCCGCTGCTCAAGGCGCTGCTGATCAGCCTGCTGAACCCGAAGGCGATCCTGTTCTTCATTTCCTTTTTCATCCAGTTCGTCGAACCCGGCTACGCCCACCCGGCGCTGTCCTTCCTGGTGCTCGGCGCGATCGTGCAGCTGTTCAGCGCGCTGTACCTGTCGACGCTGATCTTCGCCGGCGCGCGCCTGGCCGAGGCCTTCCGCCGTCGCCGGCGCCTCGCGTCGGGGCTCACCGCGGGGCTGGGCATGGCCTTCATGGCCTTCAGCGCCCGCCTGGCCACCGCGACCCCGCACTGAGCCGGGCCACGCACTCGCCGAACCAGCACGAACCCGAGCCCACCTTCCACCGAAGCTGCCTCATGCCCAAGCGCACAGACATCCAATCCATCCTGATCATCGGCGCCGGCCCGATCGTCATCGGCCAGGCCTGCGAGTTCGACTATTCCGGGGCGCAGGCCTGCAAGGCGCTGCGCGAGGAAGGCTACCGGGTGGTGCTGGTCAACAGCAACCCGGCGACCATCATGACCGACCCGCAGACCGCCGACGTCACCTACATCGAGCCGATCACCTGGCAGGTGCTCGAGCGCATCATCGAGCGCGAGCGCCCGGACGCGGTGCTGCCGACGATGGGCGGGCAGACGGCGCTGAACTGCGCCCTCGACCTGCACCGCAACGGCGTGCTGGACAAGTACGGCGTCGAGCTGATCGGCGCGCGCCCGCAGGCCATCGAGAAGGCCGAGGACCGCCAGCTGTTCAAGCAGGCGATGACCGCGATCGGGCTCGAGTCGGCGCGCTCGGGTGTCGCGCATTCGATGGACGAGGCGTGGGCGGTGCAGAAGACCATCGGCTTCCCGACCATCATCCGCCCCAGCTTCACGCTGGGCGGAACCGGGGGCGGCATCGCCTACAACCCGGAGGAGTTCGAGGCCATCTGCAAGCGCGGCCTGGAAGCCTCGCCGACCAGCGAGCTGCTGATCGAGGAGTCCCTGATCGGCTGGAAGGAATTCGAGATGGAGGTCGTGCGCGACCGCGCCGACAACTGCATCATCGTGTGCTCGATCGAGAACCTCGACCCGATGGGCGTGCACACCGGCGACTCGATCACCGTGGCGCCGGCGCAGACCCTGACCGACAAGGAATACCAGATCATGCGCGACGCCAGCATCGCGGTGCTGCGCGAGATCGGGGTCGACACCGGCGGCTCCAACGTGCAGTTCGCGATCAACCCGCGCGACGGGCGCATGATCGTGATCGAGATGAATCCGCGGGTGTCGCGCTCGTCGGCGCTGGCGTCCAAGGCCACCGGCTTCCCGATCGCCAAGGTGGCGGCGAAGCTGGCGGTGGGCTACACGCTGGACGAACTGCGCAACGAGATCACCGGCGGCGTCACCCCGGCCTCCTTCGAGCCGACCATCGACTACGTCGTCACCAAGGTGCCGCGCTTCGCGTTCGAGAAGTTCCCGCAGGCCGACTCGCGCCTGACCACGCAGATGAAGTCGGTCGGCGAGGTGATGGCGATCGGGCGCAGTTTCCAGGAGAGTTTCCAGAAGGCGCTGCGCGGGCTGGAGGTCGGGGTCGACGGGCTGAACCAGAAGACCATCGACCGCGAGATCCTCGAGCGCGAACTCGGCGAGCCCGGGCCCGAGCGCATCTGGTACATCGGCGACGCCTTCGCGCAGGGCTTCTCCATCGACGACGTGTACCAGCTCACGCACATCGACCCGTGGTTCCTGGCGCAGATCAAGGACATCGTCGACGTCGAGCTGCAGCTCGAGCGCAAGCGCCTGGAGGACCTGGACGCGCCCAGCCTGCGCTGGCTCAAGCGCAAGGGCTTCTCCGACCGCCGGCTGGCCTATCTGCTGCGCAGCACCGAGGGCGCCGTGCGCAAGCGTCGCCACGAGCTCAAGGTGCGCCCGGTGTACAAGCGGGTCGACACCTGCGCCGCCGAGTTCGCCACGCAGACCGCCTACCTGTACTCGACCTACGAGGACGAGTGCGAGGCCGAGCCGAGCACGCGCAAGAAGATCGTCGTGCTCGGCGGCGGCCCCAACCGCATCGGCCAGGGCATCGAGTTCGACTACTGCTGCGTGCACGCGGCGCTGGCGATGCGCGAGGACGGTTACGAGACCATCATGGTCAACTGCAACCCGGAGACCGTGTCGACCGACTACGACACCTCCGACCGCCTGTACTTCGAGCCGCTGACCCTCGAGGACGTGCTGGAGATCGTCGACAAGGAGCGCCCGGCCGGCGTGATCGTGCAGTACGGCGGGCAGACCCCGCTGAAGCTGGCGCTGGCGCTGGGCGATGCCGGGGTGCCGATCATCGGCACCAGTCCGGACATGATCGACGCCGCCGAGGACCGCGAGCGCTTCCAGCAGCTGATCCACAAGCTCGGGCTGCTGCAGCCGCCCAACCGCACCGCGCGTTCGGAGGCGGAAGCCATCGCGCGCGCCGAGGAGATCGGCTACCCGCTGGTGGTGCGTCCGAGCTACGTGCTCGGCGGGCGCGCGATGGAGATCGTGCACGAGCAGCGCGATCTCGAACGCTACATGCGCGAAGCGGTGAAGGTGTCGAACGACTCGCCGGTGCTGCTCGACCGCTTTCTCAACGACGCCATCGAGTGCGACGTGGACGCCGTGTGCGACGGCGAGCAGGTGTTCGTCGCCGGGGTCATGGAGCACATCGAGCAGGCCGGCGTGCACTCGGGCGATTCGGCCTGCTCGCTGCCGCCGTATTCGCTGCGTCCCGAGACCATCGCCGAGCTCAAGCGCCAGACCGTGGCGATGGCCCACGGCCTGAAGGTCGTGGGGCTGATGAACGTGCAGTTCGCGATCCAGCAGGACGGGGACGAGGACCGCATCTTCGTGCTGGAGGTCAACCCGCGCGCATCGCGCACCGTGCCCTTCGTGTCGAAGGCCACCGGGCTGCAGCTGGCGAAGATCGCCGCGCGCTGCATGGCCGGGCGCAGCCTGCGCGAGCAGGCGGTGCCGGCCGAGGTGGTGCCGCAGTACTTCAGCGTGAAGGAGGCGGTGTTCCCCTTCGTCAAGTTCCCGGGCGTGGACCCGATCCTCGGGCCCGAGATGAAGTCCACCGGCGAGGTCATGGGAGTCGGGCGCAGCTTCGGCGAGGCCTTCGTGAAGAGCCAGATCGGTGCCGGCACGCGGCTGCCCGAGCCGGGTTCGGGCAAGGTGTTCCTGTCGGTGAGGAACGGCGACAAGCCGCGCATGGTCGAGGTGGCCCGCGAGCTGGCGGCGATGGGCTTCGCGCTCAGCGCCACGCGCGGCACCGCGCAGGCGCTGAGCAACGCCGGCCTGCAGGTGGAAGTGGTGAACAAGGTCGCCGAGGGCCGGCCGAACGTGGTCGACATGATGAAGAACGGCGACATCGCGCTGGTGGTCAACACCGTCGAGGAGCGGCGCAACGCCATCGCCGACTCGCGCGCGATCCGCACCAGCGCGCTGGCCGCGCGGGTGGCCACCTTCACCACCATCGCCGGCGCCGAGGCGGCCGTCGAGGGCATGAAGTGCCTGCGCAGCCTCGAGGTGTATCCGCTGCAGGCTTTACACCGCAGCCTCGGTTTGGCACACTGAAAGTTTGGTCCGGCGTCGCGGCGCCGGGCAGTATTCGTCACCATCCGTATTCGTCACCATCCGTTTCGAGGACCCCAGTTTCCCATGCCTACCCCCATGACCCGCCGCGGTGCGGAAAAGCTGCGCGCCGAGCTGCAGCGTCTGAAGACCGTCGAGCGGCACGCGGTGATCCAGGCCATCGCCGAGGCGCGCGCGCAGGGCGACCTGTCGGAGAACGCCGAGTACGAGGCGGCGAAGGACCGCCAGGGCTTCATCGAGGGGCGCATCGCCGAGCTCGAGGGCAAGCTGTCGTCGGCGCAGATCATCGATCCGGCCGAACTCGATGCCGATGGGCGCGTCGTGTTCGGCGCCACGGTCGAGCTGTGCGACGAGGACAGCGGTGACGAGGTCTCCTACCAGATCGTCGGCGACGACGAGGCCGACCTGAAGCAGGGCATGATCTCGGTGAGCTCGCCGATCGCGCGCGCGCTGATCGGCAAGGAGGAGGGCGACCTCGTGAAGGTCGCCGCTCCCGCCGGTACGCGCAGCTACAGCATCGTCAAGGTCACGTATTCCTGAAGCCCCCGCATCGCCCACCGGACCCCGACCCATGGCACCCCTGCGACGTCTTCGAATCCAGATGCTGCTTGCCGGCCTGTGGCTGGGCGGCATGGCCGCGGTCGGGTTGATCGGCGCGCCGACCGCCTTCGCGCTGATTCCGCACAAGCTGGCGGCGGCCGCGGTGGCCAGCCGCATGTTCTACCTGATGGCGCTGGCCGGCGCCGTGCTGGGCGCCGTGCTGCTGGTGATCGAGAGAAACCGCAGTTCCGGCATGACCACGCCGCTGCTGCTGGTGATGGGCGGGCTGTTCTGGGACGTGCTCGGCGAGTTCGTCATCGTGCCGCAACTGCTGGCCGCGGCGGCCGCGCATGCCGCGGTCGCCGCGAACTGGCACATCGCGGCCAGCGCGGCCTACGGCGCGCAGGCGCTGTGCGTGCTGGTCTATGTCTGGATGCTGCCCTCGCAGCTCGGTCGCGACCCGGAGCCCGTGGCGGTTGCCGCGGGCGCCGCGGACACTTGAGAGGCGCGGCGGCTGCGGCGCCCCGGGCCTCAGCCCAGGCGCACCTTCTTCACGCTGGAGCGGCGCGGCTTGGCGCGCTTGACCTTGCCGGCGGGGGTCACGCGCTGGTTGCCCAGCACGGTCAGGCGCTTGACCTTCGGGCGGTGCGTCGGACTGCTCGACGGGACGATCACCTTGATCTGGCGCGGTCCCGCGCCGCGCGCCGCGCGCGCGCCCGCATCGGCCTCGGCTTCGTCCGCGAGCGGGCGATACAGCACCAGCATGCGCCCGATGCTCTGCACGGGGGCGGCGCCCAGGCGCTCGCAGATGTCGTGCAGCATCGCCGCGCGCTGCTCGCGGTCGTCGCCGGCCACGCGCACCTTGATCAGGTCGTGCGCGCGCAGCGTGCGCTCGATCTCGGCCAGCACGGCGTCGCTCAGGCCCTGGTCGCCGATCAGTACGCTGGGCTTGAGGGCATGGGCCTGCGCGCGCTTGGCGCTGCGTTCGGCCGGGGTCAGGAATAGGGTGCTCATTGCGACATTATCCGTCTTCCCGCGGCGTGCGGGTCGACGCGGCGTCTCCACGCGGTCCATCGCGTCCCGTTCATGAAAAAGAACCGTTTCAAGAAGCAGTGGCTCAACGAGCACCTGCACGACCCCTTCGTCAAGCAGGCGCAGAAGGACAACTACCGTTCGCGCGCCGTCTACAAGCTGCAGGAGATCGACCAGGACCATCGCCTGGTGCGCCCGGGGCAGCGGATCGTCGAACTCGGCAGCGCGCCCGGCGCATGGTCGCAATACCTGGTCCGCAGGCTCGGCAGCGATGCCGACGGCGCGTTGCGCGGACAGATCGTGGCGCTCGATCTGCTGCCGATGGAGCCGGTCGACGGGGTGCAGTTCCTGCAGGGGGACTTTCGCGAGCCGCAGGTGCTGCAGGGGCTGGAGCAGTTGCTCGCCGGCCGGCGCGTCGACCTCGTGCTGTCGGACATGGCGCCGAATCTGTCGGGAATCGCGTCGGCCGACGCCGCGCGCGTCGAGCACCTGGCCGACCTGGCGCTGGAATTCGCCACGCGCTGGCTCGCCCGCGACGGCTCGCTGCTGATCAAGACCTTCCACAGCGGATATTTCAGCCAGATCGTCACGCGCTACAAGAAGCACTTCAGGCTCGTGCGCGCGATCAAGCCGAAGGCCTCGCGCGAGCGCTCGGCCGAGGTGTTCGTGCTGGCGCAGCAGCCGCGCTTCGACGCGGACGGGGAATAGTGGCTATCATGGAAGCATCGTTGATAGCCCTTCCGTATGCTGCGGTGCAGCGCGCACCGCACACATGACCTTCAAGTATGCAAGGGTATTCCCGGGTTCTCCCGGAGCCGTCTCGCAAGCTGCGCAGAATCAGAGGGCGCGGGGCTTGATTCGCCTAGAATCGGCAACACATGGTGGGGACATGCGCGGAGCAATCCCGCCTTCGGGGCTTTAGGAGTCTGTCTTGAACAATCAATGGTTTTCGAAGGTTGCGATCTGGCTGGTCATCGGCCTGGTGTTGTTCACCGTGTTCAAGCAGTTCGATCGCAGTGCCCCTGCCGAGACCGTCAGCTACACCCAGTTCATGCACGAGGCCAAGCAGGGCCGCGTGAAGAAGGTCATCGTCCACCAGAGCGGCACGCTGGACGTCACCACCACCGACGGCAACCATTACACGTTGACCTCGCCGGGTGACCTGTGGATGACCGGGGACCTGATGAAGGACGGCGTGCAGGTGGTCGGGGCCCCGCGTGAGGAACAGTCGTTCCTGATGCAGATCCTGATCTCGTGGTTCCCGATGCTGCTGCTGATCGGCGTGTGGGTGTACTTCATGCGCCAGATGCAAGGCGGCGGCCGCGGCGGAGCCTTCAGCTTCGGCAAGTCCAAGGCGCGCCTGCTCGACGAGTCGAGCAACACGGTCACCTTCGCCGACGTCGCCGGTTGCGACGAGGCCAAGGAAGAGGTCAAGGAACTGGTCGACTTCCTGCGCGATCCGCAGAAGTTCCAGAAGCTGGGCGGGCGCATCCCGCGCGGCGTGCTGCTGGTCGGCCCTCCGGGCACCGGCAAGACCTTGCTGGCCAAGAGCGTGGCCGGCGAGGCGAAGGTGCCGTTCTTCTCGATCTCCGGGTCGGACTTCGTCGAGATGTTCGTCGGGGTCGGCGCGTCGCGGGTTCGCGACATGTTCGAGACCGCGAAAAAGCACGCTCCCTGCATCATCTTCATCGACGAGATCGACGCCGTCGGCCGTCACCGCGGTGCCGGCCTGGGCGGCGGCAACGACGAGCGCGAGCAGACGCTGAACCAGATGCTGGTCGAGATGGATGGTTTCGACACCAACCTGGGCGTGATCGTGATCGCCGCGACCAACCGTCCGGACATCCTCGACCCGGCGCTGCTGCGTCCCGGGCGCTTCGACCGCCAGGTGTACGTGCAGCTGCCCGACATCCGCGGCCGCGAGCAGATCCTGATCGTGCACATGCGCAAGGCCCCGGTGGGCCCGGACGTGCGTGCCGACATCCTGGCGCGCGGCACCCCGGGCTTCTCCGGCGCCGACCTGGCCAACCTGGTCAACGAGGCCGCGCTGTTCGCGGCCCGGCGCAACGCGCGCCTGGTCGAGATGGAGGATTTCGAACGCGCCAAGGACAAGATCATGATGGGCGCCGAGCGCCGCTCGATGGTCATGCCCGAGGACGAGCGCCGCAACACCGCCTACCACGAGGCCGGGCACGCGCTGGTGGCGCGCCTGATGCCGCAGACCGACCCGGTGCACAAGGTGACCATCATCCCGCGCGGCCGCGCGCTGGGCCTGACCATGCAGCTACCCGAGGCCGACCGCTACAGCATGGGGCGCGACCGCATCCTGAGCATGATCTCGGTGCTGTTCGGCGGACGCATCGCCGAGGAGGTGTTCATGCACCAGATGACCACCGGGGCGTCGAACGACTTCGAGCGGGCCACGCAACTGGCGCGCGACATGGTCACGCGCTACGGCATGTCGGACTCGCTGGGCCCGATGGTGTATGCCGAGAACGAGGGCGAGGTGTTCGTCGGTCGCTCGATCACCAAGACCACGCATGTGTCGGAGCAGACCATGCAGAAGGTCGACGCCGAGATCCGTCGCATCATCGACGAGCAGTACGCGCTGGCGCGCAAGCTGATCGAGGAGAACCAGGAGAAGATCCACGCGATGGCGCACGCGCTGCTCGAGTGGGAAACCATCGACTCCGAACAGATCGACGACATCATGTCCGGTCGTCCGCCGCGTCCGCCGCGTCCGCCGGGTGCGATGCCCAGCAACCAGCCGCCCAGCGCCGGGCGCTCCAGCGGCGGCCTGCCGTCGGACGCTCCCACGGCCAACCCGGTCTGAGCCGGCCGGCCTTGGCAGCGCAGGCGCAGCCCGACACAGCGCCCGGCGCCCGCCCCGAAGGGGCGTGGCAGGCCGGGCGCTTTGTCTTGCCGCTGCGCTGCACGCTGCTGATGGGCATCGTCAACGTCACGCCCGACTCGTTCTCCGACGGCGGCGCGCACGATGCCCCGGCCGCCGCGCTGGAGCATGCGCGGCGCCTGCTCGACGAGGGGGCCGACATCCTCGACGTCGGCGGCGAATCGACGCGCCCCGGCTCGCAGCCGGTGGACGACGACGAGGAATGGAACCGCGTCGGCCCGGTGCTGCGCGAGCTGGTGCGCTGGAACGTGCCGGTGTCGATCGACACCTACCATCCGCGCACCATGCGCGCCGCGCTCGAGCTCGGCGTCGACATCGTCAACGACGTCTGCGCGCTGCGCCGCCCGGGGGCGCTGGAGGCGGTGGCGCGCAGTCCCGACGCCGGCGTGTGCCTGATGCACATGCAGGGCGAGCCGGTGACCATGCAGCAGTCCCCGCACTACGACGACGTGGTCGCCGAGGTCGTCGGCTTTCTGCGCGAGCGTGCCGAATGCCTGCAGGCGGCCGGCGTGGCGCGTCGGCGCATCTGTCTGGACCCGGGCTTCGGCTTCGGCAAGACCCGCGAGCACAACCTCGAACTGGGGCGTCGCCTGGAGCAGCTCGCGGCGCTGGGGTACCCGCTGCTGATCGGGGTCTCGCGCAAGTCCATGCTGGCCGGCACGTCGAAGCTGCCGCCGCTGCAGCGCATTCCGGCCAGCCTGGGGGCCGCGCTGGCCTGTGTGGTCGCCGGCGCGCGCATCGTGCGCGTGCACGACGTGGCCGCGACGCGCGACGCGGTGCGCACCTTCGAGGCCATGCGTGCGTCGGATCCCATGCAGCCGCCGCCGGCGATTCGCGCGCCGCAGGCGATCCGCAGTTGAGCGCGCGGCCGCGCCGCGCGGCCGACCGTGTCATGCAACAGGAGTGAGCCAAGGTGAGCAGCAGGAAATACTTCGGCACCGACGGGGTGCGCGGGCGCGTCGGAACCGCTCCCATCGTTCCTGAATTCGGGCTTCGACTCGCGCATGCCGCGGGGCGCGTGCTGCGTGCGCAGGGCGAGGCGCGCCCGACGGTGCTGATCGGCAAGGACACGCGGGTCTCCGGCTACATGCTGGAGGCCGCGCTGGAATGCGGCTTCGCGGCCGCCGGCTGCGATGTCGTGCTGGTGGGGCCGCTGCCCACGCCGGGCGTGGCCTACCTGACGCGCGCGTTGCGCCTGGACCTCGGCGTGGTGGTCAGCGCCTCCCACAACCCTTACGCCGACAACGGAATCAAGTTCTTCTCCGACTCCGGCAGCAAGCTGCCCGACAGCTGGGAGCTGGAGGTCGAGGCCGAGCTGGCCCGCGCGGAGGGCTGCGTGGCCTCCGAGCAACTGGGCAAGGCGCGGCGCCTGGACGACGCGGCCGGGCGCTACATCGAGTTCTGCAAGAGCACCTTCCCGAACCACAAGACCCTCAAGGGCCTGAAGCTGGTGGTCGACTGCGCGCACGGCGCGGCCTACCACATCGCGCCGGCCGTGTTCCACGAGCTGGGCGCCGACGTCGTGACCATCGGCGTGCAGCCCGACGGCTTCAACATCAACCAGGGGGTGGGCGCGACCGCGCCGCAGGCGCTGATCGAGGCCGTGCGCGAGCACCGGGCCGACTACGGCATCGCGCTCGACGGAGACGCCGACAGGCTGCAGATGGTCGACTCCGAAGGCCGCCTGCTCGGCGGCGACGAACTGCTGTACCTGCTGGCCATGGACCGGCGCCCCGACGGAGTCGTCGGCACCTTGATGACCAACTTCGCGGTCGAGCAGGCGCTGCTGGCGCAGGGCATGCAGTTCGTGCGCGCCGCGGTGGGCGACCGCTACGTGCTGGAGGAACTGCTGGCGCGCGGCTGGCAGCTCGGCGGCGAGGGCTCGGGGCACCTGCTGCTGCTGGACCGACAGACGACCGGCGACGGAATCGTCTCGGCGCTGCAGATGCTGGAACTGGTCGTGCGCAGCGGCAGGAGCCTGAGCGAGCAGCTCAGCAGCCTGCGCCTGCTGCCGCAGACGCTGCTCAACGTGCGCATGCGCGAAGGCGTGGACTGGAAGACCCATGCCGCGCTGGCGCAGGCGCGTCGCGACGTGGAGGCGCAGCTTGGCGAGCAGGGGCGTCTGCTGGTGCGCGCCAGCGGCACCGAGCCGGTGCTGCGCATCATGGTCGAGCATCCCGACCCGGGATTCGGCCGCGCCTGCGCGCAACGCCTGGGCGACGCCCTGCAGTAGGCCTGCGCCCGCAATTCCCGCGGCGGCGACGTGCGCGCCGGCGGCCGCGCGACACGACATTTCGGGGCGGTCACCAAAATGTCATAATTCGCCGGTCCAATGAGGATCCAGACACCGGGCACTGACCGGTGCATGACCTCAGGAGAAACTTGCATGTCGATCGATACGTCTCGCCGTCAACAGCTCAAGCTGGCTCTCGCCACCGCGGGGCTGGTGCTCGCCACCTCCGTCGTCCCGATGGCCGCTCACGCGGCGGACGTGACCCTGCTGGAGACCGGCTCCACGCTGCTGTACCCGCTGTTCAACCTGTGGGTGCCCGACTACACGAAGGCGCATCCGGGCGTGCGCATCACCACGCAGGGAACCGGTAGCGGAACCGGCATCGCGCAGGCGATTTCGGGCGTGGCGCAGATCGGTGCCTCCGACGCCTACATGAGCGACGGCCAGATCAAGCAGAACCCGAGCATCCTGAACATTCCTCTGGCCATCTCGGCTCAGACTGTCAACTTCAACGTGCCGGGCCTGAACAAGGACCACCTGAAGCTCGACGGCCCCGTGCTCGCCGGCATCTACAGCGGTTCGATCAAGAACTGGGACGACGCGGCGATCAAGGCGCTGAACCCGGGCGTGAAGCTGCCGAACCACGCCATCGTGCCGATCCACCGCACCGACGGCAGCGGCGACACCTTCATCTTCAGCCAGTATCTGTCCTTCTCCACTCCGAAGTGGAACAACAGCGTCGGCTATGGCACCACCATCAGCTGGCCGGCGGTGCAGGGCGGCGTGGGCGCCAACGGCAATCCGGGCATGGTGCAGGCCTGCCAGCAGACCCCGTACTCCATCGCCTACATCGGCGTGAGCTTCCATGAGCAGGTCGCCAAGGCCGGCCTGGGCACCGCGCTGCTGAAGAACCGTGCCGGCCACTTCCTGCTGCCCAACGCGAAGACCGTCGGTGCCGCTGCCGGCGGACTGGTCTCGAAGACCCCGACCGACGAGCGCCTGAGCCTGGTGTTCTCCCCCGGTGCCGATTCGTACCCGATCATCAACTACGAGTACGCGATCGTCAATTCGAAGCAGGCCAACCCCGAAGTGGCCAAGGCGGTCAAGGAATTCCTGGGCTGGGCGGTCGAATCCGACGGCGGCAACGCGTCGAAGTACCTGGAAGCGGTTCGCTTCATCGCGCTGCCCAAGCGCATCCAGGAGCTGAGCAAGGCGCAGATCGCGAAGATCCAGTAATCCGGCAGTACCGATGCGCCGATGGGCGCATCGCCCAGGCGCTCGGCACCCGCGAGGGTGCCGAGCGCGTTCACGAAAGCAGGACCCGACAGGCAGGCAAACAGGCATGAAATGGTTCCGACACGGGCTGCGGACGATCTCCGCGCTGATCCCGCTGGCACTGCTGGCCGTGTTCCTGTTCCTGACCGTGTACTCGTGGCCCGCGATCCGCTTCAACGGCTTCGGATTCCTGTTCTCGCAGACCTGGAACCTCGGCAACCTGTATGCCAACCCGGTGCACGTGCGCGGCATGCTGGTGCCGCCGGCGGCCCACTACGGCATCTGGGTGTTCATCGTGGGTACGCTGGCCAGTTCGGCCCTGGCGCTGCTGCTGGCGGTGCCGGTGGGAGTCGGCGTCGCGCTGTACCTGGTCGAATATGCCCCGCACCGCCTCAGCGGCGCCTTCGCGCAGATCACCGAGCTGCTGGCGATGGTCCCCAGCGTGGTGTATGGCCTGTGGGGCCTCGAGGTGCTGGCCCCGCTGACCCTGAAGTACCTGGCACCGGCGATCGCGTCCGCGGTGCCCTTCCTGTCCTTTTTCTCGACACCGGCCAGCAGCGGTTTCGGGCTGTTCACGGCCAGCCTGGTGCTGGCACTGATGGTGCTGCCCGTGATCTCCAGCACCTTGATCGAGGCCTTGCGCCGGGTTCCTCGCGAACTGCGTGAATCCTGCTTCGCGCTCGGCGCGACCCGCGCCGAGGTGCTGCGGCGGGCCTTGCTGCCGGCGGTGCGCACCCCCCTGATCGGCGCGGTGATCCTCGCGCTCGGGCGCGCGCTCGGCGAGACCATGGCGGTGCTGATGGTCAGCGGCGGCGCGCTGAATTACCTGCCCCACACCCTGTACAGCCCGATCACCAGCATGGCCGCGTTCATCGCCTCGCAGCTCGACAGCGCGCTGCAGGACACCAGCGGCATGGCCGTGCGCTCGCTGGCCGAGATCGCCCTTGTCCTTCTCATCATCGCCGTCATCGTCAATGTCATCGCTCGCCTCCTCACGCGGCGCGTTGCGCTCGGGTCCTGAACCCGTGCTGCGCGTATCCCGACGCCGGCGCGCGGATGCCGTGGTGTTCGGCATCCTGTGCGGGCTGGCCTTCCTGCTGGTCGTCGTTCCGCTGGCCGACATCCTGTGGACGGTGCTGTCGCGCGGCGCGCGGGCGCTGAACCTGACGGTGTTCACGCAGGTCACCAACGGGATCAGCGGCGGACTGCTCAATGCCATCGAGGGCACGCTGGTGCTCAGCGCAGGGGCGCTCGCCTTCGCGGCGCCGGTGGGCGTGCTCACCGGCGTCTACCTGGCCGAATACGGCAACGGTCCGTGGGGCAATTCGGTGCGCTTCCTTGCCGACGTGCTGACCGGCGTGCCGTCGATCGTGCTGGGCTATTTCAGCTACGTCACGCTGGTCGAGGGTCTGGGCTGGCAGTTCTCCGCGCTGGCCGGGGCGATCACGCTGGCCATCCTGATCGTGCCGTACATCGCGCGCTTCACCGAGCTGGCGATGCGCCAGAATCCGCCGAGCCTGCGCGAGGCCGGTTATGCACTGGGCTGCAAGGAGCACCAGGTGGTGTTCAGGATCCTGCTGCCGGCGGCGCGCTCCGGGGTCATCACCGGGGTGCTGCTGTCGCTGGCGATCTCGGTCGGCGAGACCGCGCCGCTGATCTACACCGCGGGCTGGTCCAACTACATGTGGAACGGCCAGATGACCAAGGAGCCGATCGGCTACCTGACCTACGTGATCTGGAGTTTCATCAACCAGCCTTTCGCGTCGGCGCACGCCCTGGCCTATGCGGCCGCCTTCCTGGTGATCGCCGTCGTGCTGGCGATCAACATCGCCACGCGCATGTTCCTGCGCAAGCGCCTGTGAGCCGGTGCGCCGCGTGAACCGCATGCTCGACACCCGAGACCCCACGATGAATCAAGAGGCCAACGAGCCGGCCGCGGCGCCCAGCGCGCGCCTGTCGGTGCGAAACCTGAACTTCTACTACAGCCGATTCCATGCCCTGAAGGACATCAGCCTGGACATCGCGACGCGCCAGGTGACGGCGTTCATCGGGCCTTCGGGCTGCGGCAAATCGACGCTGCTGCGCGTGTTCAACCGCATGTTCGAGCTCTACCCGGAGCAGCGCGCCGAGGGCGAGGTGCTGCTGGACGGGCGCAACATCCTGGCGCGCGAGGAGGACGTCTCGCTGCTGCGCGCACGCGTGGGCATGGTGTTCCAGAAGCCCACGCCGTTTCCGATGTCCATTTACGAGAACGTGGCCTTCGGCATCCGCCTGTACGAGAAGCTGCCGCGCGCCGAGATGGAAGAGCGCGTACAGTGGGCCTTGACCAAGACCGCGCTGTGGGACGAGGTGAAGGACAAGCTGGGCCAGAGCGGCCTGAGCCTGTCGGGCGGGCAGCAGCAGCGCCTGTGCATCGCGCGTGCGATCGCCATCCGCCCGGAGGTGCTGCTGCTCGACGAGCCGACCTCGGCGCTCGACCCGATCTCCACCGGCAAGGTCGAGGAGCTGGTCACCGAGCTCAAGAGCGACTACACGGTGGCCATCGTGACCCACAACATGCAGCAGGCGGCGCGCGTGTCCGACTACACCGCCTACATGTACCTCGGCGAACTCATCGAGTTCGGCGACACCAACCAGATCTTCCTCAAGCCGCGCAAGCAGCAGACCGAGGACTACATCACGGGCCGTTTCGGCTGACACCGCGGCAGGAGGCAGCGCCATGGACAAGCACCTTTCCACCCAGTTCGACGCCGAGATCAGCGCCATTTCCACCCGTGTACTGGAGATGGGGGGGCTGGTCGAATCGCAGATCGCGCAGGCCGTCTACGCGCTGCGCCACTTCGACGCCGAGGCGGCGCGCGGCGTGATGATCAACGAGAAGCGGGTCAACCAGATGGAGGTCGAGATCGACGCCGACGTGGCGCAGATCATCGCCAAGCGCCAGCCCACCGCGCGCGACCTGCGACTGATGCTGGCGATTTCCAAGACCATCACCAACCTGGAGCGCGTCGGCGACGAGGCCGACCGCATCGCGCGCATGGCGCGCGACCTGATCGAGGCCGGCGCCAACCTGAGCATCTCGTTCAACGAGATCACGCGCGAGTCCGATCTGGCGGTGGCGCAGATCCGCAAGGCGCTGGACGCCTTCGCGCGCCTGGACGAGCGCGCCGCGGTGGACATCGTCACCGCCGACAGCGCGGTCGACGCCGAGTTCGATTCCTTCATGCGCAAGCTGATCACCTACGTCATGGAGGATCCGCGCAACATCTCGGCCAGCCTGGACCTGGTGTTCATCGCCAAGGCCATCGAGCGCATCGGCGACCACGCGAAGAACATCGCCGAGTTCGTGATCTACGTGGTGCGCGGCACCGACGTGCGCCACAACAAGGAAGCCTTCAACGAGGTGGCGGGAACCCTTTGAACGCGCCCGCCGCAACGGCAACGCGTGCCTGAGCGACCACTATGGCCAGCAACATCCTGATTGTCGAAGACGAGCCGGCGATCGCCGAGCTGCTCGCGGTGAACCTGCGCCATGCCGGGCACTGCCCGATCCTGGCGGCGAGCGCCGAGGAGGCGCTGCGCCTGATCCGCGACGTGCTGCCGGACGTCATGCTGGTGGACTGGATGCTTCCCGGGATGTCGGGCGTGGCGCTGGTGCGCGAACTCCGCCAGGGCGAGCGCACGCGCGGCATCCCGATGATCCTGCTGACGGCGCGCAGCGAGGAGACCGACACCATCGTCGGCCTCGACGCCGGCGCCGACGACTACATCACCAAGCCGTTCTCGCCGAAGGAGCTGCTGGCGCGCATCCGCGCCGTGCTTCGCAGGCGCTCGCCGCAGCTCACCGACGAGCCGGTGCGCGCGGGCGGACTGGCCGTCGATCCGTCGACGCGCCGCGTCACCTTCACCACGGCGGGCGGCGCCGAGCAGGACCTGCGCCTGGGGCCGACCGAATTCAAGCTGCTGCATTTCATGATGACCCATCCCGAGCGCGTGCACAGCCGCGGCGCCCTGCTCGACAAGGTGTGGGGGGATCATGTGTTCATCGAGGAGCGCACGGTGGACGTGCACATCAAGCGCCTGCGCGAGGCGCTGGCACCGGCCGGCTGCGCCGAACTGATCGAGACCGTGCGCGGCGCCGGCTATCGTTTCACGCAGCGCCAGGGTGCGACCGCGGCCGGTTGAGGCAGCGGCGGGCGGCACCTCCGGCATGCGTTCCGTGATCCTGCGCCTGAGCATCATCGCCGTGGCGATGGTGCTGGCGGTCGTGTTCGGCGCACACTGGCTGAGCCTGGCCCACGGGCTGGCGCTGGCTTGTCTGGTCGCGCTGGCGGTGATCGGCTTCGACACGCTGGCGCTGACGCGCCTGCTGGCGTGGCTGCGCTTTCCGCAGCGCGACACCGTGCCGCAGTCCTTCGGCACGTGGGGCGAGGTGTTCCACCGCAGCGCGCGCCAGCTGCGGCTGTGGCAGAGCCGGGTGCAGCGCGAGGAAGGCAAGCTCGCGCGTTTCATCGAGGCCTTGCAGGCCTCGCCGAACGGGGTCATGCTGCTCGACGCCAACGGCCAGATCGACTGGTGCAACGCGACCGCCGCGGGCCATTTCGGGCTCGATCCGCGGCGCGATCTGCGTCAGCATGCGGTGCACCTGATCCGCAACCCCGAATTCGTCGCCTACCTTGCGGCCCACCAGTTCGCCGAGCCCTTGCTGATGCGCCGTACCGGCAGCCACGGCAGCCTGCTGCTGAGCGTGCAGGTGATTCCCTACGGCGACGGCGACGGCGACCGCCTGCTGCTGTCGCGCGACGTGACGCAGATCGAGCGCACCGAGGCGATGCGGCGCGACTTCGTCGCCAATGTCTCGCACGAGATCAAGACCCCGCTGACCGTGATCGCCGGCTTCGTCGAATCCCTTCGCAGCCTGGACCTGTCCGCCGAGGAGCGCGACCATATTCTCGGGTTGATGCAGCAGCAAAGCGATCGTATGCGTCACCTGGTCGAGGATCTGCTGACCCTGGCCCACCTGGAAGGCGACCCGCACCAGCCGGCCGAGGAACTGCTGGACATGCCGGCCATGGTGGCGCGCCTGGCCGCCGATGCGCGCGCGCTGTCCGGAGGACGGCATCGCATCGAGACCAGCGCCGACCTGAGCAAGCTTCGCGGCGCCGGCAGCGAACTGGCCAGCGCCTTCGGCAACCTGGTGAGCAACGCCGTGCGCTACACGCCGCCCGGCGGCGTGGTGCAGATCCGCTGGCGCGTGCTGGACACCGGCATCGGCGACGCGGCAGGCGAGTTCAGCGTGACCGACACCGGAATCGGCATTCCCGCCGAGCACATCCCGCGCCTGACCGAGCGCTTCTACCGCGTCGACCGCGGGCGCTCGCGCGAGTCGGGCGGCACCGGGCTGGGCCTGGCCATCGTCAAGCACGCGCTGCTGCGGCACCAGGCCGAGCTGCGCATCGCCAGCGAACCGGGGCACGGCAGCACCTTCAGCGCGCGCTTCCCGGCGCAGCGCGTGGTGCTGCCCGCCGCGGCGGTGACGACCCCGCAGGAAGCCGAGTCCGGGCAGGACTGAGCTCAGGCCTGCAGCGGCGGGTTGCGCGACTCGATCAGCGCCTGGTGGCTTCCCACGTCCGTATGCCAGCCGCGGGCGCGGCGCCAGCCTCCGGAACTGTCCATGTCCCACGCGTTGCCCGGGTGCAGCCAGTGCACGCGCAGGCCTTCGCGGATGACCTTGGCCTTCGCCGACCGATCGAGAATCGGTGCGGCTATTTCGACGCGGCGGAACAGGTTGCGTTCCATCCAGTCGGCCGACGAGATCCACACGTCCTCGGCACCGTCGTGGTAGAAGTAGAACACCCGCGAATGCTCGAGGAAGCGCCCGATGACCGAGCGCACGCGGATGCTCTGCGACAGCCCCGGCACTCCCGGGCGCAGCATGCAGGGGCCGCGTACCAGCAGACGGATCTCCACGCCGGCGCGCGCCGCCTTGTACAGCTCGGCGATCACCGTCGGCTCGACCAGCGCGTTCACGCGCGCCCAGATGCGGGCGCGGCGACCCGCGCGCGCCGCGCGGGCCTCGTGACGGATCGACTTGATCAGGTTGTCGAGCAGCGAGAAGGGCGACTGCCACAGGCGGCGCAATGGCGAGAAGCGCGACGATCCGGTGATTTCCAGGAACACCTGGTTGACGTCGGCGCAGATCGCCTCGTCGGCGGTGAGCAGCCCGAAATCGGTGTACAGGCGAGCCGTGCGCATGTGGTAGTTGCCGGTTCCCAGATGCACGTAGCGCCGCAGCTGCTCGACGCGCCGGGCGCTGCGCTCGCGGCGCACCACCATGAGCATCTTGGCGTGGCACTTGAAGCCGACGACCCCGTACACCACGTGCGCGCCCTCGGCCTCCAGGCGCGCCGCCCAGTTGATGTTGGTTTCCTCGTCGAGCCGCGCCATCAGCTCCAGCACGACGGTGACTTCCTTGCCGTTGCGCGCCGCCTCGATCAACGCCTCCATCAATTCGGAGGTATGCCCGGCGCGATAGATGGTCTGCTTGATCGCCAGCACCTGCGGGTCGCGCGCCGCGGTGCGCACGAGGTCGACCACCGGCGCGAAGCTGTCGTAGGGGTGATGCAGCAGGATGTCGCCGGCACGGATGCGCTCGAACAGCTCGGGTTCCGCGCCTGGCCATCCGGGAAGCGCCGCCGGCACGTGCGCCGGGTACACCAGCTCGGGGCGCGGCACCATGTCGATCACCGACTGCAGGCGCGCGAGGTTCACCGGTCCGTCGACGCGGAAGCAGTCGCGCGGCTGCAGCGCGTTCTCGCGCATCAGGCGGTCGAGCAGCGGCTGCGGGCACGCGTTGGTGACCTCCAGGCGCACCGCGTCGCCGTAGTGGCGCGCGCGCAGTTCGCCCTGCAGCGCGGTGCGCAGGTTGGTGATCTCGTCGTCGTCGACGAACAGCTCGCTGTTGCGGGTGACGCGGAACTGGTGCACGCCCAGCACCCTGAGTCCCGGGAACAGGTGGCCGGCGAAGGCCTGCATCAGCGACGACAGCAGCACGAACGCGTGGCGGTGATCGCCGTCGACGAGGTCGAGCGGCATCGCCAGCACGCGCGGCAGCGCGCGCGGCGCCTGGATGATGCCGAGGTCGACGTTGCGCCCGAAGGCATCGGTGCCGTCGAGCATGACGGCGAAGTTCAGGCTCTTGTTGAGCACCTTGGGGAAGGGGTGCGCGGGGTCGAGCCCGATCGGGGTCAGCACCGGCAGCACTTCGCGCTCGAAGTAGCCGCGGGCCCATTGCAGCTGGCGCTCGCTCCACTGGCCGCTGGTGGCGAAGCGGATGCCCTCGCCCTGCAGCAGCGGGTAGATCGACCGCTGCAGAACCTGGTACTTCTGCGCCACCAGCGCATGCGCGTCGTCGGCGATCATGCGCAGGGCCTCGGAAACGGGCAATCCGTCCGGGGTCAGCGTCGCGGGGTCGTGTTCCAGCAGATCCTGCAGCTGCGCGACCCGCGTCTCGAAGAATTCGTCCAGGTTGGACGCCACGATGCACAGGTAGCGCAGGCGTTCGAGCGCGGGAATCGTCGGATCCAGCGCCTGGGCGAGCACGCGGCGGTTGAAGGCCAGGATGCCCAGTTCCCGATTCAGCAACGGTGGCGGCGGTAATGGGGCCATGAATGCGAGGTAAAGCGGCGCGCAACCCTAAACAGAATGAGCCGAGGATTCCATGTTTCCGTGAAATCTACATGACATCGTCAAACCGGTGTCATGTTCGTCCCGCGGCCCCATCAGTCTAGGCTGTCGGCGCGCGAGCGGTCGCACGCGCGATTGCGCTGCGTCACGACACGTCCTGCATCACGACACGGCCACCCAGGTGCCCGCAACCCGTAGACTTTCGCCAGCGCCGCCTTCTTCTTCCGCCCGTCCTCCAACCGCTTCCATGTCCGCGCCTCCCCAGCATCTGGCCGCCGTCGACCTCGGCTCCAACAGCTTTCGCATGCTGGTGGGCAAGGCTGCGCAAAGCCCGCACGGCACCCAGATCTATCCGCTGGATTCGCTGCGCGAAGCGGTGCGCCTGGGCGCCGGGCTGGACGAGAACAAGAACCTCACCGAGGAAAGCCAGCAGCGCGCGCTGGCTGCGCTGCGGCGCTTCGGCGACCGGCTGCGCCAGTTCCATCCGGAGCGGGTGCGCGCGGTGGCGACCAATGCGGTACGCGTGGCGAAGAATGCCCCGGCCTTCCTGGAGCGGGCGCAGCGGGCGCTGGGTTTTCCGATCGAGGTCATCGCCGGGCGCGAGGAGGCCCGCCTGGTGTACATCGGGGCCGCGCATTCGGTGGCGCCCGCCGACGGCAACCGGCTGGTCGTCGACATCGGCGGAGGTTCCACCGAATTCATCATCGGCGCCGGGCTGGAGCCGCGCATGATGGAGTCGCTGTACATCGGCTGCGTGTCGATGAGCCGCGAGTTCTTCCCCGCGGGCCGGGTCGACGAGCAACGCATGAAATCGGCCGAGCTGGCCGCACGGCGCGAAGTCCAGATCATCGCGCGCAACTTCCGCAAGGCGGGGTGGGCGGCGGCGGTGGGCTCCAGCGGCACCGCGCGGGCGCTGGCCGACATCCTCGCCGGCAGCCAGCTCAACGACGCCGGCGCAGGACTGGGCATCACCCGCGCCGGGCTGCGCAGGCTGCGCAAGATCTACGTGCAGGCGCAGGACCTGAACTCGCTGCGCATGCCCGGGCTCAAGCCCGATCGCATCCCGGTGGCCGCGGGCGGTCTGGCCATCATGCTGGCGGTGTTCGAGGAGCTGGGCCTGAAGGCCATGGAGGCCACCGACGCCGGGCTGCGACTGGGGGTGCTGTACGACCTGCTCGGACGCGAACAGCACCAGGACATGCGGGCGCTGACGGTGCAGCAGTTCATGCATCGCTACGGCGTCGATGCCCGGCAGGCGGCGCGTGTCGAGCACATCGCGCTGCGACTGCTGCAGCAGATGGATCCGTTGGCGAACCCGCAGCGCCGCCAGGCACTGGGTTGGGCCGCGCAACTGCACGAGGTCGGGTTGTCGATCTCGCACAGCGCCTACCACAAGCATTCAGCCTACATCGTCGGCAATGCCGACATGCCGGGCTTCTCGCGCAGCGAACAGGCAGCGATGGCCGAGATGCTGCTGTGCCACGGCGGCAAGCTGAAGAAGCTGGGCGCGCTGAGCGGCCCCGGACTGGACCTGCGCGCGCTGCTGGCGCTGCGCCTGGCGGTGCTGCTGGCGCGCAACCGGCGCGATGTCGAGCTCGACGGCCTGAGCCTGCAACCCGGGCCGCACGGCGTGTCGGGCAGCCGCATCCAGGCCGACACCCGCTGGTTGCGGGCGTCGCCGCTGACCCAGTACAGCCTGGAGCAGGAAGTGGCCGAGTGGCAGCGCGTCGGGCTGGACCTGCAGCTGCAGCTCGGCGCCTGAAGTCCCGTCCCGCCGGCGCGGCGGGCAGGACGCGGGTTCACGCGGCGTCGAGGAAATGCCGCGCGTAGCGCTGCTGCACATCGCCCAGACGCATCAGCAGCGGGAAGTCCGCGGTGTTGAAGTCGGGATCCCAGGCCGGCGCGCCGCAGATGCGCGCGCCCACCCGCAGGTAGCCCTTGAGCAGCGCGGGGGCCTGCGCCGGCAGGTCCTGCCGCAGGTCGTCCACCGGCAGTGCCAGGCGCGGCTGCACGTGGTCCTCGACCGGCGCCAGGTGGCTGGCGCGCAGGCGCGCCCACAGGCTGGCCGCGTAGTGCCCGCCGTCGTGCATCGACACGCTGGAGCAGCCGATCATGGCCTGCAGCCCATGCCTGCGCATGTAGTCGGCCAGCCCGGCCCACAGCGCCAGGATGACCGCGCCGTTGCGATGCTCGCGATGCACGCAGGCGCGACCGAGCTCGAGCAGTCGCTCGCGCAGGTGCACGAGTCGCGTCAGGTCGAACTCGGTCTCCGAGTACAGGCCGCCGACGCGGCGCGCCTGGTGCGGCGGCAGCACGCGGTAGGTGCCGATCAGGCGGCCGTCGCGGTCGCGTGCCAGCAGATGGTCGCAGTAGGGGTCGAAGATGTCGATGTCGTACCCGGGTTGCGGACTCGACACGCGTGCGCCGAGTTCGTCGACGAAGATCTTCCAGCGCAGCCTTTGCGCCTCGCGGATCTCGTCGGCATGGCGTGCCCACGAAATGCGCAGCCCCGTTCGCGCATGCGCTGCGCCTGCGGGTGCCGCAGCGGGGACGAAATGGTCCGCGGGATCGTCATCGAACATGCGTTGCTCCTGGCTGGTCTCGTTGGTTCGAGACACGATACGCAACACACATGTCGATCGCGTGACGGATCGGTGACGTTCGCGTGACGTCGTCGGCGCAGCGGCGACCCCGCTGAGCCTGGGGGCAAGCGGCTGCTCAGTCGAGCAGGTCCGGGCTGATGCCGGCGCGCAGCAGGCGGTTGAAGCTGTCGCCGCGCTCGCGTTCGCTGACCCAGATCAGGCCGCCCTTGCGCAGCGTGAAGGGCGCGTCGCTTCCGCTGAGCCAGCGCAGCGCGGCACTTCCCAGCGAGGGCTGGTGGCCGCACAGCACGAGCGCCGCGCCGGAGTCGCGATGCTGCTGCACCAGGCGCAGGATGTCGTCCGGGCTCGCCTGCGGCGCCAGCAGCGGCTGCTCCACCGGGTAGTCCACCAGCGCCAGCGCGGTCTGTCGCGAGCGCAGCGCCGGGCTGCAGCACACGGTCCACGGCTTGGGGACATGGGCCTTGATCCACGCCGCCATGGCGCTGGCGTCGCGCCGGCCTTCGCGGGTCAGCGCGCGGCGCAGGTCGTCGGCGTCGGGGGCAGGCTCCTCGGCCGCGGCGTGGCGCCAGAAAATCACATGCAGCAAGGTACTCATCGCGGGCGTCCTCGACGGCGTCGCCGCGTCGGCGGCGGCTGGCTGCACGCACTGTAGCGCGCGCCGCGGGGTTCGCGCACGACTGGCCGAAGCCCGAGCAGGCGGATGATCAAGAAGCGTGCGAGCCGGCCTCGGCATCCTGCTCGAGCGGGGCACCGTGCAGCGCGGCCTGCAGCTTGCGCGCCATGCCTTCGAGGTCGAGCTCGTGCTGCGCGGCCAGTTCGCGCGCACGGCGGTGCAGCAGCGACGGCTGCGGCCAGGCGGCGGCGCGGCGTGCCAGCGCGATGGTGTTCTCGCCCTGCTCGGCGCTGATCGCGGCCACGCCCGACTCGAAGCTGGCCCGCATGCGCGCGATCACCGCGTCGCGCCTGGCCTCGGGTGCCCAGATGTTGGAGACCAGCACGCCGCCGGGGCGCAACGCGCGCGCGCAGGCGTCGTAGAAGTCCTGGGTCGACAGCGCGTCGGGCAGGCCGCCGGAGTCGAATCCGTCGAGCAGCAGCACGTCGCAGTGCTGCGGGTGCTCGTGCACCCAGCGCGCGCCGTCCGCTTCGACCACCGCGAAGCTCTCGTCGTCCGGCGGCACCGCGAACAGGCCGCGCATCGCGATCACGTCGGGGTTGATCTCGACCGCGGTGAAGCGGCTTTGCGGCAGGTGCGCGCGGCAGTACTTGGCGATCGAGCCGCCGCCCAGCCCGATCATCACGATGTGCCGCGGCTGCGGCTGCAGCAGCACGAAGCTCATCAGCGCGCGCGTGTAGTCGAGCACCAGCCGGTTCGGCTCGGCCGTGCGCATGCGGCTTTGCAGCGCGGCCATGCCGAAGTGCAGCGAGATCTCGCCGCGCTGTTCGCACACGAAGGGCTCGCCGGCGCGGCGGCGGCGGCGCATCATGGGTTGGCGCTGCGGCGCAGTGCCGGGAACAGGATCACGTCGCGGATGCTGGCGGCGTCGGTCAGCAGCATGACCAGACGGTCGATGCCGATGCCGCAGCCGCCGGCGGGGGGCATGCCGACTTCGAGTGCGCGGATGTAGTCGGCGTCGAAATACATGGCCTCCTCGTCGCCGGCATCCTTCGCGGCGACCTGCGCGGCGAAGCGCGCGGCCTGGTCCTCCGGGTCGTTGAGCTCGGAAAAGCCGTTGGCGATCTCGCGTCCGCTGATGAACAGTTCGAAGCGCTCGGCCAGCGACGGGTCGGCGCCGCTGGCGCGCGCCAGCGGCGACACCTCCACCGGATAGTCGACGATGTAGGTCGGCTGCCAGAGCTTATCCTCGACCACCGCCTCGAACACGCCGAACTGCAGTTCCGCGACGCCCCAGTGCGCCGGCGCCGCCTCGCCGGCCGCCTGCAGCAGCGCACGCAGCGCCTGCGCGTCGTCGAGCTGGTGCCGCGCCACGCCGGCGTGCAGCGCCACCGCGTCGCGCACGCTCAGGCGCGCGAACGGCGCGCCGAAGTCGATCTCGCGGCCCTGGTACTCGATGCGCGCCGAGCCGCGGGCACGGATCGCCGCCTGGCGCAGCAGGGATTCGGTGAAGTCCATCACGTCCTGGTGGTTCCAGTACGCGCAGTAGAACTCCATCATCGTGAACTCGGGGTTGTGGCGGACCGAAATCCCCTCGTTGCGGAAATTGCGGTTGATCTCGAACACGCGCTCGAAGCCGCCGACCACGAGTCGCTTCAGGTACAGCTCGGGGGCGATGCGCAGGAACATCTGCTGGTCCAGCGCGTTGTGGTGCGTGATGAAGGGCTTCGCGTTGGCGCCGCCGGGGATCGGGTGCAGCATCGGGGTCTCCACCTCGACGAAGCCGGCCTGCTCCATCTCGGCGCGCAGCGCCGACACGATGCGCCCGCGCTGCACGAAGCGCTCGCGCGACTCGGGGGTCACCAGCAGGTCGACGTAGCGCTGGCGGTAGCGCGTCTCGACGTCCTCGAGGCCGTGGAACTTGTCGGGCAGCGGGTGCAGGTTCTTCGACAACAGGCGCAGCTGCGAGGCCTGCACCGTCAGTTCGCCGCTGCGCGTCTTGAACAGCGTGCCGCGGCAGGCGACGATGTCGCCGAGGTCGAAATGCTTGAACGCCGCATGGCCGGCGTCGCCGGTATGGTCGTTGGTGACGTAGATCTGGATGCGCCCGCTGCCGTCCTGCAGCGTGCCGAAGCTGGCCTTGCCCATCACCCGCTTGAGCATCAGGCGCCCGGCCACCGCCACCTGGCGGGCCAGCGCCGGCAGTTCGTCGGCGGGCACCCGGTCGTACTCGGCGTGCAGCTCGGCCGCGCGGGCGTCGGGCTTGAAGTCGTTCGGGTAGGCCTCGCCCTGCGCGCGCAGCGCGGCCAGCTTGGCGCGGCGCTCGGCGAGCAGCGCGGAGGGATTGGCCGCGGCGGGTGCCGGGGTCGCGGAGGGGTTTTCGCGCCCTTCGGCGGGATGCTTGCTCATTCGATGTGATTCCGGAGATAGTCCAGCGAGGCGGCGGTCTCGGCACTCAGGCCCTGCGCGTCGTGCTGCAGCAGCGCGCGCTCGATGCGCGACGCCAGGGTCTTGCCGAGCTCGACCCCCCACTGGTCGAAGGGATTGATGCCATACAGCCAGCCCTCGACCACGGTTCGGTGCTCGTACAGCGCCAGCAGCGCGCCGAGTTCGCGCGCGCGCAACTCGCGCATCCAGATGAAGGTCGACGGCCGTCCGCCGGGGCAGGCGCGGTGGTGCGCGGCGCGCAGCGCCTCGTCGGCCGCCATGCCCTGCTGCTGCAGCTCGCGTTGCCAGCTGGAGGCGTCCTTGCCGTTCCACAGCGCGTCGGCCTGACCCAGCGCGTTCGACAGCAGCGCCAGATGCTCGGCGTGCCGCCCGTGCCAGGCACGCGCGACGGCGACGATCTCGTGGAACACCGGGACCGCCGCCTGGTGCAGCAGCTGGAAATAGGTGTGCTGCACCGGCGTGCCCACGCCGCTGATCACGGCCGGCCCGCTGACCGCCACCGGCTGCACGCCGTCGGCGGCGGTGGACTTGCCCAGCGATTCCATCAGCAGCTGCTGCAGGTACAGCGGCATGTGCGAGAAGGCGTCGCCGTACAGCCCGATCGACAGCAGCGGCAGGCCGAAGCGCACGCGATAGGCGTGCGACAGCCCGGCGAGCAGCCCCGGCGCGCTGGCGTGCAGCGGCTGCTCGAGGAAGTGCCGGTCCATCTCGAGCGCCCCGGCGTGCAATTCGGCGACGACGTCGGCGCCGAAGGCCAGCAGCAGCACCAGTCCGTGCGCGCTCCACAGCGAGAAGCGGCCCCCGATCTCGGGCAGCGAGCGGAAGATCTGCTGCATCGGCATGCCGAAGCGCTGTTGCGCGTACTCGGCGTTGGAGGTCAGCGCAACCAGTCGTGAGCGCGCCTCGTCGGCCCCGATCTGCGCGCCCAGCCAGCGCACCACCGACTCGGCGTTGCGCATGACCTCCTGCGTGCGGAAGGACTTGCTGTTGATCAGCACCCAGGTGCGGCGCGGGTCGCTGGCCTGCAGCGCCGCGTCCAGCGTGGCGCCGTCGAGGTTGGCGACCCAGTGCACGCGGCAGCGCGGCGCATGCAGCACCGACAACGCGGTGTGCAGCGCCAGCATCGGGGTTTCCGAGCCGCCCGCGCCGAGGTGGATGATGTCCAGCGGCTGCCCGGCGTCGGCGATCAGCGCCTCGGCCCATGCCGCCATGCGCGCGTGCTCGGCGTGCAGGAACGACGCGGCGGCCGACGACGGGCCGTCGCGCCCCTGCGCGTGCAGGCGCGACAGCATGTGCCAGGCCGGGCGGCCCTCGCTGCCGTTGAGCACGCTGTCGGAAACCAGCTCGGCGGGGCGCTGCGGCAGCGTCGCCAGCGTGGTGCGGGCGGTGGCCAGCGCCTGCGCGCCGTGGCGCGTGAATTCCAGGCGCAGGCCGGCGGTATCGATGAAGGAGCTTGCGGGCATGTCGGGTCGAGCCCCGCGCCGGGGCGCCGGGCGCTGCGTGGGTTCGGACGTGCGCGGGCGGCTGCTGCAGCCGTGTCGGCCGTCCCCACGCGCGCACGCCGCATGGCCTGGCCATGCGGTCGGGAAATCCCCGGATTCTAGCTGCTCGGGGCGTCCCGGCGCCGCAGCCCCGGCGGGCTTCTAGAATGCCCGCCACCCGGGCCGCGCTGGTGGCGGCCGATCCCCGCGGAGTCGCCATTCCATGATCTTCATCACCGGAGCCGCCGGATTCATCGGCGCCAATTTCGTCCACCATTGGCTGGACTCCCACGACGAGCCGCTGCTGGTGCTGGACGCGCTGACCTACGCCGGCAACCTGGAGAGCCTGGGCGACGTGCGCGCCGACGCGCGATTCGGCTTCGAGCGCGTCGACATCTGCGAGCGCGCGACGGTCGACGCCCTGCTGCGCAGGCACCGGCCGCGCGCGCTGCTGCACTTCGCCGCGGAAAGCCACGTCGACCGCTCCATCGAGGGGCCCGGCGCCTTCGTGCGCACGAACATCCAGGGGACCTTCGAGTTGCTGGAGGCGACGCGCGCGTACCACGCGCAACTGGGGGCGGACGAGGCGGCGGCCTTTCGCTTCCTGCATGTGTCCACCGACGAGGTCTACGGCTCGCTGGGCGAGCACGACGCGCCGTTTCGCGAGACCACGCCCTACGCGCCCAACAGCCCCTACGCGGCCAGCAAGGCCGCCAGCGACCATCTGGTGCGCGCCTGGCACCACACCTACGGGCTGCCGGTGCTGACCACCAACTGCTCGAACAACTACGGTCCCTACCAGTTCCCGGAGAAGCTCATCCCGCTGATGATCCACCACGCGCTGGCGGGCAAGGACCTGCCGGTGTACGGCGACGGCGCCAACGTGCGCGACTGGCTGTACGTGCAGGACCACTGCCGCGCGCTGGCGCGGGTTCTGGAGGCCGGGGCGCCGGGGTGCAGCTACAACATCGGCGGACGCAACGAGGTGCGCAACATCGACCTCGTGCGAGGCCTGTGCGAACTCCTGGACCGCTTGCGCCCGCGCGCCGACGGCGTGTCGTATGCGACGCAGATCCGCTTCGTCGCCGACCGCCCGGGGCATGACCGGCGCTACGCGATCGACTGTTCGCGCATCGAGCACGAACTGGGCTGGACGCCGCAGGTCGATTTCGCCAGCGGCCTGCAGCGTACCGTGCAGTGGTATCTCGAACACGGCGAGTGGGTCGCGCACGTGCTGAGCGGCCAGTACCGGCAGGCCGGCGGAGCCGCGGCATGAACCCGCCCGGCCTGCTGCTGCTGGGGGCCGACGGCCAGCTCGGCTGGGAGCTGCGGCGCGCGCTGCTGCCGCTGGGCGAGCTGACCGCGCTGGGGCGCGCGCAAGCCGACCTTCGCGACCCCGCCGGGCTGCGCGACCTGCTGGGGCGGCTGCGTCCGGCGGTGATCGTGAATGCGGCGGCCTACACCGCGGTGGACCGCGCCGAGAGCGAGCCGGAGCTGGCGCGCCAGGTGAATGCCGACGCGGTCGAGCTGCTCGCCGGGCATGCGGCGCGCAACGGTGCCTGGCTGGTGCACTATTCGACCGACTACGTGTTCGACGGCAGCTCGCAGCGCCCCTGGCGCGAGGACGACGCACCGAACCCGCTGAGCGTGTATGGACGCACCAAGCTGCAGGGCGAGCAGGCGGTGCGCGCCAGCGGCTGCGCGCACCTGATCCTGCGCACCAGCTGGGTGTTCGCGGCGCGCGGCAACAATTTCGCGCGCACCATGGTCCGGCTGGCGCAGGAGCGCGAGCAGCTGCGCGTGGTGGCCGACCAGTTCGGCGCGCCGACCTCGGCCGAGCTGATCGCCGACGTCAGCGCGCTGGCGCTGCACCGGCTGCTGCGCGAGCCGCGGCTGGCGCAGGACAACGCCGGGCTGTACCACCTGAGCAGCGGCGGCAGCACCAGCTGGCACGGCTACGCGCAACACGTGCTGCGCCACGTCGCGGCGCGCGGCATGGCGCTGCGTTGCGACGAGCACGCGGTGCAGGCGATCAGCACCGCCGAGTACCCGCTGCCGGCGCCGCGTCCGGCCAATTCGCGCCTGGACTGCGCGGCGCTGCAGGACTGGCTGGGGGTGCGGCTGCCGGCGTGGCAGCCGCAGCTCGAGCGCATGCTCGACGAGGCCTTCGACCTGCACGCGGGCTGACCCGGGCGCCCCCGCGCGCGGGGGCCGGCGTGCATGCTCAGGATTGCTGGATCTCGATCTTCACTTCCAGCACCTCGAGCGACTCGTGGCGCTCGAGCTTGACCTGGATGTCGTTCGGGTCGATGCGCACGTAGCGCGAAATGACTTCCATGAGGTCGCGCTGCAGCGCGGGCAGGTAGTCGGCCGGTGCGCCGGACGCACGCTCGTGCGCCAGGATGATCTGCAGTCGCTCCTTGGCGATGCTGGCGGTCTTCTTCTTCTCGCCGAGCAGGAAGGACAGGATGGACATGGGCGATCTCCTGCTCAACGGCCGAACAGGCGCTTGAACAGGCCCGGCTTCTGGTAGTCGGTGAAGCGCAGCGGGCGCTCCTCGCCCAGAAAGCGCGCGATCACGTCCTGGTAGGCGCCGGCCACGTCGCTGCCCTCGAGGTGGATCGCCGGCGTGCCCTGGTTGGACGCCTGCAGCACCGCCTCGCTTTCCGGGACCACCCCGATGAGCCTGAGACGCAGGATCTCCTGGATATCGTCGATCGACAGCATCTCGCCCTCGGCGACGCGCCGCGGGTTGTAGCGGGTGATCAGCAGGTGCTCGCGGACCGGCTCGGCGCCTTCGATGGCGCGCCGGGTCTTCGAGCCGAGGATGCCCAGGATGCGGTCGGAGTCGCGCACCGACGACACCTCCGGGTTGGTCACCACCAGCGCCTCGTCGGCGAAGTGCATCGCCAGCAGCGCGCCGCTCTCGATACCGGCCGGGCTGTCGCAGACGATGTAGGTGAAGCCCATCGCGTCGAGCTCCTGCAGGACCTTCTCCACGCCTTCCTTGGTCAGCGCGTCCTTGTCGCGGGTCTGCGAGGCCGGCAGCACGTACAGCTGGTCGCACAGCTTGTCCTTGATCAGCGCCTGGTTCAGGTTGGCCTCGCCCTGGATGACGTTGATGAAGTCGTACACCACGCGGCGCTCGCAACCCATGATCAG
The DNA here is from genome assembly GCA_021816585.1 of Pseudomonadota bacterium. Lineage (GTDB taxonomy): Bacteria > Pseudomonadota > Gammaproteobacteria > Burkholderiales > Burkholderiaceae_C > Thiomonas_A. Next base: position 33,251 of record JAKAXL010000003.1, read on the forward strand.
GTCGAGATTGCGCAGGCCGACGTCGAAGTCGATGACCGCGGTCTTGTGCCCGCGCAGGGCCAGGCCGGACGCGAAGGCCGCGCTGGTCGTGGTCTTGCCGACCCCGCCTTTGCCCGAGGTGACGACGATGATTTTTGCCATGGTGACTGGAATCGTGGGAAGGGGCTGCTGGTGATGAATGTCGGGAGATGCGCGTGTGCGGGCTTCAGCGGCCTCGCAGGGGTTCGAAACGCAGGCTGTCGCCGTCGAGCAGCACCTGCGCGCTCTTGCCGGCGACCTCGGGCGGCAGCGGCTGCTCGGCGGTGCGGTACACGCCGGCGATGGCCACCAGCTCCGGCTCCAGGCAGCTGCAGAAGATGCGTGCGCTGGTATCGCCGTGCGCCCCCGCCAGCGCGCGCCCGCGCAGCGGCGCATAGACATGGATGTTGCCGCCGGCGATGATCTCGGCGCCGTGGCTGACGGAGTCGAGCACGATCACGTCGCCGGCCGAGTACACGCGCTGACCGGATCGCAGCGGGCGGTCGACGAGCAACGTCGAGGGCGCCGCGGCGGGCGCTGGCGGCGCGGCCGGCGTACCGGCAGGCGTACCTGCGTGGGCCTGGCCCGTCGTGTCGGCGGTGTCCGCCCCTTGCGCGTCGGCGCCGCGGCGCTGCGGAACGTGCAGCAGCGGCAGCCGCCCGCCGGGCTCGCGTCCGGGCTGCGCGACCAGCCCCAGCGGGCGCAGCCCGCGCTCGGCCAGCCATTCGGCCAGCGCGTCGGCGTCCAGGCGGGTGTCGTCGGGCAGGCGCCGCAGGTCGATGACCACCGCGGCGTCGCGGAAGAACTCCGGCGACGCGTCCAGGTGCGCGCCCAGCGCCTCGCGCAGGGCTTGCGCGTCGCCGGTGCGCGGGCTGAGCTGCAGCGCCTCGACGTTGCCGGCCCGCAGGTCGAAGAGCTGGGGCTTGCGCGGGCTCATCGGCCTGCGCTCCCGGGATGGCCGGACCGTGCACGCCGGCGGGGCGGCGGCAGGCGATGCAGGGGCGACGCGGGGATCGGAACCAGCGCCTGGTGGTTCTCGAAGCTCGGGGATGGGGGCGGCTTGGGCACGGTCGGGCGATTCTCGGCCGGCAGGGCCGGCAACGGGCTGGGGTCGGGCGGGCGGCGCGCGCGACGCCGCATCGTTGCAGCGTATGGTACTTGGCCGCGTACTTGCCGCGCGACGGCGTCCGCCCTATAACGGCGTTGCAACGGCGGCCGTCGCCGCCGAATCCGCGCGCCCGGCGCGCGCCGCAATGCGATGCACGACTGGACCACCCACGACGTCGACAACGTGGTCGACGCGCCGACCGGCTACAACCTGTACGACACCGACCTGGCGCTGCGCGAGGCGGTGCTGCGCGAGGGGGCGGCGTGGGCCGACGACACGCTGCATGGAATCGGCGCCGAGCTGGGCCAGCCGCGCCAGGGCGAGCTGGCGCGCCTGGCCAACGCCTGCGAACCGCAGGCGCAGCCCTACGACGCGCAGGGCAGGCGGGTGGACCGCCTGCAGTTCCACCCGGCCTGGCACGAGCTGATGCGCGACATCTGGCGTCGCGGGCTGCATTGCTCGGCATGGGCGCAGCCGCGCGACGGCGGTTTCGTCGCGCGCGCGGCAGCCTTCGTGCTGCAGGGCCAGCTGGAGGCCGGAACCCTGTGTCCGACCACCATGACCTTCGCGGCCGTGCCGCTGCTGCGCGAGCAGCCGGGGCTGTGGCCGCACCTGCAGGAGCACCTGTTCAGCGCCGACTACGACGCCGCCGACGCGCCGCTGGAGTCCAAGCGGGGCATGCTGGTCGGCATGGGCCTGACGGAGAAGCAGGGCGGTTCCGACCTGCGCGCGGCGTCCACGCGGGCGCGCCCCGCGCAAGGCCCCGGCGGCCCCGGGCAGGCCTACGCGCTGGTCGGCCACAAGTGGTTCTTCTCCGCGCCGCAGGCCGATGCGCACCTCGTGCTGGCGCGCGTCGCGGAGGACACGCCGAGCTGCTTCTACGTGCCGCGCTGGCTTGCCGACGGCCGGCGCAACGCGGTGCGCGTGCGGCGCCTGAAGGACAAGCTCGGCAACCGCTCGAACGCCAGCGCCGAGGTGGAGTTCGAGGATGCCTGGGGCGTGCTGGTCGGCGAGCCGGGCCGCGGAATTCCCACGCTGCTGCGCATGGCCCATTACACCCGCATGGACAACGTGCTGGGTTCGACGGCGCTGCTGCGCGCCGGTCTGGTGCAGGCGCTGCACCATGCGCGGCGTCGCCGCGCCTTCGGCAAGGCGCTGGAGGAGCATGCTCCGATGCAGGCGGTGCTCGCCGACCTGGCGCTGGAAGTCGAGGCTGCGACGGCGCTGGCGCTGCGCCTGGCGAGTTCCTTCGACCGTTCCGGCGGCGACCCGCTGGCCGCGGCGTTGCAGCGAGTGCTGGTGCCTGCGGCCAAGTTCTGGGTCTGCAAGCGCGCGGTGGCGGCGCTGGCCGAATGCATGGAGGTGCTGGGAGGCAACGGCTATGTCGAGGAGCAGGTGATGCCGCGGCTGCTGCGCGAGGCGCCGGTGAACTCGATCTGGGAGGGCAGCGGCAACGTGGTCGCGCTGGACGTGCTGCGCGCGCTGCGCAGCGAACCGGAGGCCATGCTCGCGCTGCGGGAGTGGCTGCATGCTCAGCCGGGGCTTCCCCGGCAGGCACTGCACGATCTGGACGCGCTGTGCGCGCGGGCGCTGCAGGACACCTCGCTGGCGCGCCTGGTCGCGCAGCAACTCGTGCTGCTGGTGCAGACGGCGCTGCTGCAGGCGCACGCGCCGCAGCCGGTGGCCGACGCCTTCTGCGCGACCCGGCTGGGGCGGGGCGGCTTCGTGTTCGGCGCGTCCGGCGCGATCGGCGACGCGGCGCAACTGCTGCGCCGCGCCTGGCCGATGGACTGAAGCGGGGGGCGCGGGCCCCGCCGCATCGCGTTCGCCGCCTCCCCGAGGTCCGGGCGGCGCCTCGGAGCGCGCGTCAGCGGCGCGCGTAGCCGGCCAGCGCCAGCACGCGTGCGGACAGCCAGGCCGAGAACCATCCGATGAGCGCGCCGCCCAGCACATCGGCGGGGAAGTGAGCGCCCACTGCGATGCGTGCCCATGCCACCCACAGCGCGAACGCCACCAGCAGCGCGCGCAGCGCCCAATGCGCGCCCGGCAGCAGGCTGGCCGCGGCGGCGAATGCGAAGGCGGCATGCCCGGAGGGAAAGCTGTGGTAGTACTCGGGACGGCCCACCACATGCACCGCCTGCAGTCCGAGCGCCAGCGGCGGACGCGGGAAGTCCAGCGCGTGCTTGAGGGCCACGACCGGCAGCCAGTCGATCAGGTAGGCGACGAAGAAGCCCAGCACGGCGCGCGGGGCCAGCAGGTTCGGCCGCTTCATGGACAGCGCCAGCGCGAGGGCCGCCCACACCGGGAAGTACAGGTGGTCGCCGGCGACCGTGCCCCATGCGGCGAGGCTGTCGCGCAGTCCGCCGGCGCCGGCATGGTTGATGACCAGGAACAGGCTGCGGTTGAGCCCGCCCCAGGAGTACCACCAGGCGGAGTTCATCCGATGAATCCCCAGCCCAGCGCGCCGATCCACAGCCCGACGCCGACCAGCGCGCTGAGCATGGCCGCACCGAACAGCCAGCGGCGTCCGGTCAGCGCGGTGATCGAGGCCAGCGAGATGGCGATCTGCAGCGCGATGATGCTGCGCAGCATGGCCGCGTGCGGGTGGCTCAGACGTTCGGAGCGAAGGTTGGCGCGCGCCGATTCCTCATCGAGCTTGCGGGCCTTGTCGGCGATCTGTTCCTTCTGCGTCACGTACTTGGCGATCTTCGCGTCGGCCGCCGCGCGGGCCTGGGCACGGTCGGCAGGAAGCAGGTCGCGCGCCAGCTCCATCAGATGCTGCTTGGTGCTCACCGCCTGGTAATAGTTCCACTGGTCGGTCGCGTGCGCCTTCTCGAGCACGGCCTCGTTCTTGGCCAGTAGCACTTCCTCCATCAGCAGCGAACCCTGGTAGCTGACCAGCGCGCCGATGGCCGCCAGCAGCGCGGTGAACACCGCGATCCACTGATTGAGCCTTCCGGCGCCTGGGCTCGCCGCATGGTGCAGCATCTCCTCGTGGGGGGCGTGCGCGTGGACTCCGGACTCACTCATGGCTTCGCAAGGGAAGGGTTGCTGGCCCGGGACGTCGAAGACATGCCGGTCGAAGCCGTGAAGTGTAATGTTTTGTTAGCCGTTTCACTCGTAGCGTAGCGCTGCCGCCGGTTGCACCCGCGATGCGCGCCAACTCGGGTACAACGTGGCCAGCAGGCTCAGCCCCAGCGCGATCAGCGTGATGGTCAGCACGTCGCCCACGCGCGGATCGCTGGGCATGGTGTGGATCAGGTACACGCTGCTGGGCAGGAACTGGGTGTGGAACAGCCACTCCAGGAACGACACGATGGGGTCGACGTTGAAGGCGATCAGCAGCCCCAGCGCGACCCCCGAGAGCACCCCGAACACCCCGGTCACCGCGCCCTGGATCACGAAGATGCCCATGATCGAGCGCGGGCTGGCGCCCTGGGTGCGCAGGATCGCGATATCCGACTGCTTGTCGGTCACCGTCATCACCAGCGTGGACACCAGGTTGAACGCAGCGACCGCGACGATCATCGCCAGGATGATGAACATCATGCGCTTCTCGATCACCACCGCCTCGAACCAGGTGCGGTTCTGCGTGGTCCACGGTTGCGCCACCAGGGTCGCGGGAAGTCGGGCCTGCAGCTGCTGCGCCACCAGCGGGGCGTCGTCGACCGAGCGCGTCTGCACGCGCAGTCCGGTGGGTCCTCCGGTCAGGAACAGGCGTTCGGCGTCGCGCAGGTCGAGCAGCGCCAGGCTGGAGTCGTATTCGTAGTTGCCGATGCGGAACAGGCCGACCACGGTCAGGGTGCGCAGGCGCGGGATCATCCCGGCCGGGGTGAGCGAGCCGCTGGGGACGACCATCGTGACCAGGTCGCCGGGGCCGACGCCCAGGCGCTGCGCCAGGTCCTCGCCCAGCACCACGCCGAATCTCCCCGGACGCAGGCTCGACAGCGAGCCGGCGACCATGTGCGACGCGATGCTCGAGACCTGCGGCTCGAGCGCGGGGTCGATGCCCCAGGCCAGCACCCCGAACAGCGAATTGCCCTGTGCCAGCAGCGCCTGGCCCTGCACCACCGGGGCGATCCCGGTGACGCTCGGGTCGCGGCGCAGCCGTGCCGCCAGGCCGCGCCAGTCCGGCCCCAGCGCGGCGCCGTCGGCGCTGAGCACCTGCACGTGGGGAATGACTCCCAGCATGCGGTCGCGTACCTCCTTCTGGAATCCGTTCATCACCGAGATGACCACGATCAGCGCAGCCACTCCGAGCGCGATGCCGGCCACCGAGACGAAGGAAATGAAGGAGATGAACCCGTTGTTGCGCGTGCGCCGCCCGGCGCGCGTGTAGCGCCAGCCGATCAGCAGTTCGTAGGGCCACGAGGAGGTTTCGGGCAGGCGGGGGGCGGGGCTGGGCATGGCTCGAAGTGTACGGGGCGGCGCGCGCGCGACCGGGGGCCGCGGCGCGCGAAGTCGACGATCATGGCGCGGGCCTCGGCCCGGCCGGCGCGTCTGCTAGGGCAAATCCCGATGCATGGAACGTTGTGGTCCGGCGCATGGGAGCATATAGTGCTCGGGACGGAACAAAACGTACCATTTTCCAAGAAAATCATCGCGTGCGACCTCGGTGTCGAGCGCGGGTTCCGTGCCGGGCGGCGTCCGCCGCGCCGTCGCTGGGTAGCCGAATGATCCATCGTCGAGGAGACACCATGAGCGCATCGCAATCCCAGGCAACGACCTCGTCCGGGCTCGCCCCGGGGGCGTCCGCGCCGACCAACAGCAAGGCCACGATCGTATTCGCCAGCACCCTGGGCACGACGATCGAGTGGTACGACTTCTTCCTCTACGGCGTGTTGACCCCGCTGGTGCTCAACCGCCTGTTCTTTCCCAACCTGTCGCCGATGCTCGGCACCATCGCGGCGTACACCACCTTCGCGGTCGGCTTCCTGTCGCGTCCGATCGGCGGCATCATCTTCGGGCATTTCGGCGATCGCATCGGGCGCAAGACCATCCTCGTGATGACCATGCTGATCATGGGGGGCTCGACCTTCCTGATCGGCGCGCTGCCGACCACCGCGTCGGTGGGCGTGGCGGCTCCGCTGCTGCTGCTGGCCCTGCGCGTGCTGCAGGGCATCGGCATCGGCGGCGAGTGGGGTGGTGCGGTGCTGATGACCATCGAGCATGCCAGCCCCGGCAAGCGCTCGCTGTACGGAAGCTGGCCGCAACTGGGGGTTCCGCTGGGCCTGATGGGCAGCGCCGCGGTGGTGGCCGTGCTGAACCTGCTGCCCGACTCCTCGTTCATCTCCTGGGGCTGGCGCGTGGCCTTCTTCGTCAGCGGGCTGCTGGTGGCCATCGGCCTGTACGTGCGCCTGCGCATCATGGAGACCCCGGACTTCGAGCGCGCGCAGCGTGAGAAGCGCATCGTCCCGGTGCCCGTGACCGCGATGTTCCGCGACTTCAAGCGCGAGGTGCTGCTGACCCTGGGCGCGCGCTATGTCGAGGGCGCCTGCTTCAACACCTTCGGCGTGTTCAGCATCTACTACATCACGCATTCGCTGGGGCTGTCGCGCGGCGACGCGCTGAACGCGGTGATCATCTCGTCGGCGCTGATGCTGCCCTTCATCCTGCTGTCGGGATGGCTGGCCGACCGCTACGGCTTGCGGCGCGTGTTCGCCCTCGGCTCGATCGCGATCGGCGTGACCTCGGTGCTGTCGTTCTGGGCCATGCATACCTGGGGCGCGCACAACTACCCGGTCGTGCTGCTGGGCATCATCGTTCCCTTCTCCTTCGCCTATCCGATGGTGTACGGGCCCGAGTCCTCGCTGTTCGCGAGCCAGTTCGACGCCCACGTGCGCTACACCGGCGTGTCCTTCGCGTATCAGTTCTCGGGCATCTTCGCCAGCGGCCTGACGCCGCTGATCGCGACGGCGCTGATCGGCGCCGGGCACGGCAACCCGTGGCTGGTGGCCGGCTACATGGTGGTGGTGGCGCTGATCAGCCTGGTGTCGGTGCTGCTGATGCGCGGAGTCTCGCGCGCCGACGCGCAGCGCGCCTGATCCGGCCGGGCCGGGGGCCCGGCACGAACGACGAGGGCCCGCGCAGATGCTGCGCGGGCCCTCTTGTCATGGTGCCGGGGTGCCGGCCCGCGGGGCCGGGGTCGCGGGTTCAGAGCATCTCGTCGCGCAGGTAGTACCAGCGGTAGAGGAAGCGCTGGCCCATGCGGCGCATCGGCGCCAGCAGCGGCGAGCGCACCAGGTTGAAGGCGTTCGGGTACTCGAGCTCGCTGTCGTAGATCGGCAGGTCGAGCACCGGCAGCGCCTTGCCGGCCACGCGCTGCGCCAGGCGCCGTCCGGCATGCGCGGAGAAGGACACCCCGTTGCCGCCGTAGCCCAGCGCGTAGTACACCTGCTGCGAAGGGTCGGGCTGCGTGATGCGCGGCATCATGTCGTGGCTGACGTCGACCCAGCCCCACCACGAGTAGTCGATGCCGACCTCGCGCAGCGCCGGGAACTTGCGGTGCAGCCCGCCGAGCAGCAACTGCAGGTGCTTCGGGTTCGGCGCATCGGCGCCGGTGATCGAACTGCGGCTGCCGATCTGCACCCTGCGGTCCGGGAGCAGGCGGTAATAGAAGCGCAGCGTGCGGGTGTCGGTGATGACCTCGTGGGTGCGAAACCCTGTGGCCTCGATCTCGGCGTCGGTCAGCGCTCGTGTGACCAGCGAGTTGGACAGGATCGGCAGGATCTTGTTGCGCAACCGAGAGTGCAGCGCGTTGCTGGTGTAGCCCCCGGTGGCGAAGGCCACCGCGCGGGCACGCACGATCCCGCCCGGCGTGCGCAGCCGGTAGCTGCCGTTCGAGCCCTCGCAGCCCAGCACCGGGCTGGCGGTGTGGATGCGCACGCCCAGCGCGCGCGCCGCGCGCTGGTAGGCGAAGGCCAGCTTCAGCGGGTGCACGCCGATGCCGTCGGGTTCGTGCAGCGCGCCGCAGGCCTCGGCGTCGCGCACGTACTGCTCGTGCACCTGCTCGCGGCTGAGCATGCGCGTGTCGTAGCCGAAGATCTCCTTCATCACCTGCGCCTCGTTGCGCAGGAAGGCCATCTTCTTCTCGCGATGCGCGATGTACAGGTGACCGCCGGGCTGCGGCTCGCATTCGGGGAACTCGGCCACCAGCGACTTGAAGGTCTCGAAGCCCTCGCGGATCTCGCGGTCCAGTCGCAGCGCCGTGTCGCGGCCCCAGCGCGCGATCCATTGCGAGCGGTACAGGCGGCCGCTGGCGTTCTGACCCTGGCCGCCGTTGCGGCTGGTGCAGCCCCAGGCCGTCTGGTTGGCTTCCAGCACGGTGGCGCGGATCCCGTGCTCGCGCGCCAGGAACAGGGCCGCCGAAAGCCCGGTGAAGCCCGAGCCCACGATGGCCACGTCGACGTCGATGTCGCCGCGCACCGGCCCGTCGTCGGCGGGCGGCACACCCGCCGTCCCCACCCAGTAGGTGGGGGCGTAGGCGTTGCCATGCCCCGGGGTGGGATGGACCAGCGGGTCGTAGCGCGGGTCGTAGGGATTCAGCGTGGACCGCAGCAGGGGTTCGGCGGAGGCGTTCATGGGAGTGTCGTGCTCGTGGATTCAACAGAACCCGTTTCGGTACGGGTTTACGAGCCATGATAGGGGGTGTATTTCATGGTGCATGGATCCAGATGGCACCAAAATGATGGTCCAGATCCGGTGCATCCGATGCACCCATGGCGACCCTATTTTGATAATGGCCTTGTCGGTGCACCGGGCAGGTGCGCTCACGATTGCAGGGTGCAATTCTCAGGGTTTCCGCGATCGGGACAAACCCTTATTCCGGCTGGCTGCGCATGCCCTTTTCCGGTGCGAATTCCGGGCGCCCGATCTGGCTCCATCAAAGGCGCCGAACTGGATCTACCCAGCAGAGCCGGGCGCTCACTATATTGAAAAAAACGAAAACCCTTTGGCTAATGTTGAATCGAATTTCCATGCAACCGACGACCGAAACACTGCAGGCATTTTCAGACGCGTGGAACGCGCATGACCTGGAACGTTTGATGTCCTTCATGAGCGACGACTGTATATTCCACGCCGTAGCCGGCCCGGATCTGTTCGGTCGCACGTTTCGCGGTCGCGACGAGGTGCGCGCCGGCTTCGAGATGGCGTGGAAGGCATTCCCCGACGCGGCGTGGCTGGACCCGGTGCACTTCGTGTGCGGCGACCGCGGCGTCACCGAGTCGACCTTCTGCGGCACGCGCACCGACGGCGTGCGCGTGGAGGCCCGCATGGTCGACGTGTTCACCTTCGCCGACGGCAAGATCGCGGTGAAGAACGCGTTCCGCAAGGATCGCACTCCGTCGCGCTGAGGAGGGCCTGGACATGAGCGCCGTACCCGAACAGGGGAAGAACATGAAACTCTCCGCACCGCCCCCATCGGCCCCCCGCGAGCGCAGGCTGCGCCTGAAGCTGGCACCCCAGTGGGTGACGGCGCTCGTGCTGCTGGGCGCGCTGGTGGTGTGGCAGCTGGTGGCCAACGCGGGCGTGTTTCCCGCCTTCGCGCTGCCGTCGCCGGTGGCCGTGTGGAAGGCCTTCGTGGCCATCCTCCGCCAGGGCTACGGCGGGCAGTCGCTGGGCGCCGACATCGCGGTCAGCTGCCTGCGCATCCTGATCGGGTTCGTCGGCGCCATCGTCATCGGGGTGCCGATCGGCTTGCTGATGTCGCGCAACAAGCTGGTGTTCGACATCATCGACCCGCTGCTGCAGTTCGTCCGACCGGTGCCGCCGCTGGCCTACATCCCCTTGCTCGTCGTGTGGTTCGGGATCGGCGAGCTGCCCAAGGACATCCTGATCCTCGTCGGCACCATCCCGGTGATCATCATCGGCACCATCTCGGGGGTCAAGAGCACCCCGGCGCTGCGCATCTCGGTGGCGCGCACGCTGGGCGCGAGCAACGCGCAGATCTTCCGCAAGGTCGTGCTGCCGTCGGCGCTGCCGGAGATCTTCACCGCGATGCGCGTGGGCATCGGCGTGGCCTGGACCTGCCTGGTGGCGGCCGAGCTGATCGCCGCCAGCAGCGGCCTGGGCTGGCTGGTGCAGTTCGCCGGCCAGGCCCTGCAGGTCAGCATCGTGATCGTCGGCATCGTGATCATCGGGCTCATCGGCTACGCGATGGAGCTGGTGATCCGCAAGATCGAAAGCGTGGTCGTGCCCTGGCGCGGGCACAACTGAGTACCGCAGTTCCCAGTACGAACCCCAAGAGAGGAGAGTGGAGATGAACAAGCGAACCTGGATGCGCGGCGCGCTCGCCGCATGCACGCTCGCGGCGGGACTGGTGCCGGTGGCCGCGTCGGCCGCCTCCAAGCCCGACGTGATCATCGGCTACGAGAACAACGGCGCCGACCCCTACATGGTGTCGATGGCCGAGCACATGTTCGAGAAGCAGATGGATGCGAACGTGCAGTACAAGCTGTTCAGCTCGGGCCCGGCGGCGATGAGCGCGCTGGCCTCGAACAGCCTGACCTTCATGTGCGGCCTGGGCGTGCCGCCGCTGGTCACGGCCATCACGCAGGGCCTGCCGATGACCATCGTCTACAACCAGGAGCGCTACACCACGGCGGCCGGGATCGTGGTCAAGCCGGACAGCGGGATCACCAGCGTGGCCGGGCTCAAGGGCAAGAAGATCGCCATCGTCGCCGGCTCGCAGTCGTCGTTCGAGCTCGCCACCTTCCTCGCCGAGGCGCATGTGGCCTATGACTCGGTGACCCAGATCAACATGGCGCCGCCGCAGATGCGCACCTCGTGGGTGACCGGCGCGATCGACGCCGCGATCGTCTGGGATCCGGTGTTCAGCGCGCTGCAGGCCGCCGGCGGCAAGGTGCTGAAGAACGACGGCGACCTGCCGCGCACCGCGTCGAGCTACAACGTGTGCATCGCCGACTCGAAGTGGGCGGCCGCGCATCCGGCGCTGGTGCACGGCTTCGTCGCCGCGATGAACGAGGGCTACCAGATGACGCGCGAGCAGCCGGCCAGGGCGCTCGCCGACATGGCCCGCGAAACCGGCGTGACGGTGGACGTGGCGCGCAAGGAAATGGCCGGCTACGAGTTCTTCTCGGGCCCCGACCAGAGCACGCCGAAGGTGATGGGCAAGGGCGCGGGGGTCGAGAGCTCGGCGACCTACATGACCCTGGTGAACACGGCCAAGGTGCTCAAGCAGATCGGTCGCATCCAGCAGGTGCCGGCCAGCTTCGCCGACAACGTGGCGCCGCAGTACTCGATCGCCCGCTGACCCCCGGGCGCGACCGGCGCGGCGCATCGCCGCGCCGGTCGCGCCGAGGAGAACCAAGTGCATATCGTCATCGATTCCCTGTACAAGACCTTCGGCTCGACCACCGCGCTGGAAAACATCAACCTGCAGTTCCAGGGCGGCGAGTTCGTCACCGTGCTGGGGTCCTCGGGCTGTGGCAAGACCACGCTGCTGCACCTGCTGGCGGGGTTGACCACGCCGTCGCGCGGGGCGATCTACGTCGACGGCGAGGTCAAGAGCAGGCCGGGTGCGGACCGCGTCGTCGTGTTCCAGCAGGCCGGCCTGTATCCCTGGCTCAATGTGCAGCAGAACATCGAGTTCGGGCTGGACCTGCAGGGGGTGTCGCGCGAGCAGCGCCGGCGCGCCAGCTCGGAGATCCTGCGCACCATCGGGCTCGAGGCCTTCGCGCGCCACAAGCCCTATGAGCTGTCCGGGGGCATGCAGCAGCGCGTGGCCATCGCACGTGCGCTGGTCATGAAACCCAAGGTGCTGCTGATGGACGAGCCCTTCGGCGCGCTGGACGCGCAGACCCGCAGCTCGATGCAGAGCTTCCTGACCTCGCTGTGGGACCAGCTGCAATGCACGATCGTGTTCATCACCCACGACATCGACGAGGCGATCTTCCTGGGCACGCGCCTGGTCGTGCTGTCGGCCCGACCGGGGAGGGTCGCGCTGGACGTGCCCATCGAACTCGAACGCCCGCGCACCGCCGAGGTGGCCTTCGATCCGCGCTTTCTGGAGCTGAAGAAGCGCGCGATGGGGATCCTCGCGCATTGAAAGGCCGCGGGATTTCGCGCCGGGGCGGCGCCGCCGTGCGCCGCCGCCCTGCGCCGCCACCTCAGCGCGAAGCCTGCAGCTCGCGGATCAGCGAGCCGAGCGCGACGACCCCGGGCTCGATGGACTTCTCCGGAATCGATTGCCAGCCCAGGCGCAGGAACGGCCCCGGCGCCGGCTGACCGAAGAAGAACACGTCGCCGGTCTCGATCAGCACGCCGCGCGCCGCCGCGCGGCGTGCCAGTTCCGCGGTGTCGACGCCGTCGGGCAGACGCAGCCAGCACGATCCGCCGCCGATCACCGGAGTGACCTGGCACTGTGGCGCATGGCGCGCCAGCGCGTCCAGCACGGCGCGGCTGCGCTGCTGCTGCGCCAGCGCGATGCGCCGCAGCTGCGAGTCGTGGTGCCCGAGCGACAGGAACAGCGCGAAGGCTCGCTGGATGAAGGCCGAGGGGTGGCGCAGCATCAGCCGGCGCAGCGCCCGCATCTCCTGGATCAGCGACGCCGGCGCCACGATGTAGCCCAGGCGCAGACCCGGAGCCCAGCTCTTCGACAGGCTGCCGATGTAGATCACGCGATGGTTGTGGTCCAGGCTCTTGAGCGCCGGGATCGGCTCGCCGCCGAAACGGTTCTCGCTCTCGAAGTCGTCCTCGATGATGATCAGGTCGCGTTCGTCGGCCAGTTGCAGCAGCCGGCGCCTGCGTTCCAGCGGCATGGTCACGCCGGTCGGGCACTGGTGGCTGGGGGTGACGTACAGGTAGTCGACGTCGTGCAGGCGTTCGTCCACCGGCAGGCCGTCGGCGTCGACCGGGATCGGCAGCAGCTTCGAGGTGTGGCGGGCGAAGATGTTGCGCGCGTCCGGGTAGCCGGGATCCTCCAGCGCCAGCGAGGTCTGCGGGCCCACCAGCAGGTCGGCCACCAGGTACAGCGCGTGCTGGGCCCCCACGGTGACCACGATCTCGTCGGCCGCCGCCCATACGCCGCGGCGCGGCAGCACGCGGGTGCGGATCTGCTGCACCAGCGTGTCGTCGTCGCGGTTGATGTGGTCGGGGGCCCAGTCGCGGATGTCCAGCACCGACAGGGCCTTCAGGCAGCATTCGCGCCAGTTGGCGGTCGGGAACAGCGAGGCGTCGAACTGCCCGTAGAGAAAGGGGTAGGAGAACTTCTGCCAGTCGGCCGGCTTGTGGATGCTGCGCTGCCGGCTCGGGCGCATGCGCAGCCGCGCGTCCCAGTCGGCCGGCGCGGGGCTGGCCTGCGCGGTGCCGGTGTCGGGATCGCGCGCGCGCAGCCCGGCGACGAACTCGGCGTTGACGAAATGACCGCTGCGCTGGCGCGACAGCAGGTAGCCCTCGTCGGCCAGCTGCTTGTAGGCCAGCACCACCGTGTTGCGCGCCACGCCGAGCTGCTCGGCGAGCTCGCGCCCGGACGGCACCAGCGATCCCGGGGCGATCAGGCCGTCGAGGATCGCCGACACCAGCATCTCGCGGATCTGCCCCTGCAGGCTGAGGTTGCCGCGGGCGCTGCGCTGGAGCAGCTGCTTCCACAGCAGCGGATGGGTGCGTTGGTTCATCGTGGCGCGGGCGCCACGCGCTTCGCCCGCGCCGCCGGGCAGGCCCGGTGCTTCAGTCCAGCCCGTGGCGCCTGCGGTACGCGCCGAACATGTCGTCGATGCTCGGTTCGTCCGGGGTGCACGGCGAGGCGATTCGCGTGATGTTCAGGAAGTGCTTGTAGTTCAGATTATCAGAGATGCTGTTGCGACCCCAGGTCCCGCAACCCATCGACAGCGAGAACGGCAGTCCGTTGTCGAAACTGCCGCCGGTGGCGAAGCAGTGCGCCTGGTTGACGATCACGCGGCAGGCCGGCATGCCCAGGCCCAGTTGCATTGCGCGCTCGGGCCGCTGCGAATGCAGGCCGATCGAATGCCCGGCCCCCTCGTGCGCGTAGATGGCGCGCACGATCTGCTGCGCGTGCTCGAAATCGCGCGCGCGGTACACGGTGAGCACCGGCGACAACTTCTCCCCCGAGAACGGGTGGTCGTGGCCGACCCCGCTGTCCTCGACCATGAGAAAGCGCGCGGTCTCGAATCGCGGCCCCTGCAGCCCCGCCAGCGCGGCGATCACCGGCGCCGCCTTCGCGGTCACCGCCGGCGACAGCTTGCCCGACGGCCACATCGTCTGCTGCAGGCGCTGCTTCTGCGCCGCATCGAGCAGCACGCCGCCTTCCGCGGCGAGCGCCTGCAGCATCGCGTCGTACATCGCGTCGACGATCACCACGCTGTTCTCGGAGGAGCAGCTGGTGGCGTTGTCGAAGGTCTTGGAGCGGCGGATCTTGTTCGCCGCCTGCGCCGCGTCGGCCGTCTCGTCGACGATCACCGCGACGTTGCCCGCGCCGACCCCGATCGCCGGGGTGCCGCTTTCATAGGCGGCGCGCACGTTGTTCTGCGAGCCGGTGACCACCACCAGGTCGACCTGGCGCATCAGTTCCAGGGTCGCGGCCTTGCTCACCGGCGCCGGCAGCTGCTGCACCAGGTCGCGCGGCGCGCCCACGCGCTCGAGTTCGTCGCCGATGTAGCGCAGCAGCAGCGTGCTGGTGGTGTAGCCCTTCGGGGACGGCGACAGGATGATCGCGTTGCGCCCCTTCAGCGCATTGAGGATCTTGTTGGCCGGGGTGGCGGCCGGATTGGTCGACGGCGTGACCGCGGCGACCACGCCGACCGGGCGGGCGATCTCGATCACGCCCTTGGCCTTGTCCTCGGAGATCACGCCGACCGACCTGCGTCCGCGCAGGTCGCGCAGCAGCCCGAGGGTCTTGCGGTGATTCTTGATCACCTTGTCCTCGACATTGCCCAGTCCGGTGTCGGCGACCGCCAGTTCGGCCAGCGCGCGGTTGCGCGCGGGCTCCATGATGGCCCAGCCGACGGCCAGCACGACCTCGTCGACCTGCTCCTGGGTGAAGTTGTCGTAGGCGCGCTGCGCCTCGCGCGCGCGCGCCACGCATGCGGCGACCTGGCTGCGCACCGTGTCGGCGGCCGTGGCCGCGGGGTTGGCGGAGGGGGTGGAAGTGCTCATGTCCATCAATGGTTCCTCGAAGGATCGGTGAACGGGCGGCGTCGTGGCGCCGCGGGAAGTCGAAGGCATCAGGCGACCAGGTCGGCCGCCGCGTCCTGCGCGGTGGCGCGCGAGCGCCGCGCCGCCGGCGCCGGCGCCGGAATCATCTCGGCGATCGCCGCGGCGGTTTCGCGCAGCTGCGGGAGGTGGCGCATCAGCATGTCCATGTCGCAGCGCGCCACCGGCGCCTGCACCGCCACCGCGCCCCAGGCGCGGTAGGCATCGCGCATCACCGGCACCGCGATCGACACCAGGCCCTGGATGAACTCCTGGTCGTTGATGCCGATGCGCCGGCGCCGCGTCTCGGCGAGATCCTGGCGCAGTCGCGCGGCGTCGGTGATGGTGCGCTCGGTCATCTTGCGCAGCGGCAGCGAGTCGACGATGCGGTTGCGCATCGCCGCCGGCTGCAGGCTGAGCAGCAGCTTGCCGCTGGAGGTGCAGTGGATCGGCACGTGCGAACCCGGTTGCAGGTGCATGCGCAGCGGGGATTCGGTCTCGACCCGGTCGAGGTAGACGATCTGGTCGCCGTCCAGCGCGGTCAGGTTCACCGTCTCGCCCAGGCTCTCGCCGAGCTTGCGCAGCACCGCATGGCGCGCCGTCGCCGGCCCCGTGTGCATCAGCACCGACACGCTCATCTGGCGCACCCGCGGACCGCATTCGTAGCCCTGGCCGTCGAGATTGCGCACCACCAGCTGGGCGGCGGCCAGGGTCTTCAAGATGCGATGCACGGTCTGCTTGGGCAACTGCAGGCCGTCGGCGATCTGCATCAGGCTCATCGATTCGGCGCTGCTGAGCAGTTCGAGTACGCGAAACGCGCGCACCGCTGCGGCGTTGGACTGGTTCGAGGTCATGGCGGATCGACGACTGGGCAACGTGGACTGCGGGATTGCAGGGCGGCCGGCTCCGGCGAAACAGGCCCGGCGACGAAGCGCCGAAGCCTACGCGGACAACTGTATCCATTTCTACGAGCGAGAAACGACACCAGGCGGTCCCGAAAAGTGCTTGGATGCAAAATTCCGTGGCGATTTCGAGCGATTGGCAAGAAAACGGGACTGTTCGGTGGCATTTTTTTCCATAAATTGCCACCAGACCCTGCGCGGCGGCCGCCACGGACCGTGACGACGCAGGGCTCGCGCCGAGGCGCCCACAAGACCAGACCGTTCACGAAGCCAGCCATGAATCGCCCCGAGAACCCCTTCCCGCAAGCCCAGGCGCAGCTGCCCGCGTACAGCGGAGAGCTGCTGAGCATGCAGCAGCTGGTGGATGCCAATGCGCTGCGCGACCCGCAGGCGACGTACTTCATCGCCGCCGAGACGGGGCGCTCGATACGTTTCGAGGAGCTGCGGCGCGTGTGCGTCGAGCTCGGCGCGTACTTCGCGGCGCAGGGTCTGGAGCCGGGGGATGTGGTGTCGCTGTTCCTGCCCAACGGGCTGGAGGCGGCGATGCTGATCCTGGCCACGATGTACCACGGCATGGTGGTCAATCCGATCAACCTGCTGTCGCAGCCGGCGCAGCTGAGCTACATCCTGGAGCACAGCGAGACGCGGCTGCTGCTGACGGTTCCCGAGTACGAGGCGCAGCTGCGCGAACTGGCCGCGCAGCTGCCGCGAGAGCTGCGGGTCGAGAGCATCGCCGACGCCGGCTGGCTGGATCGGGCGCGCGGCGATGCCGCGGCGCCGCGCCGCGCCGCGCAGCTCGACGACCCCGCGCTGCTGATGTACACCTCGGGCACCACCGGGACG
Organism: Pseudomonadota bacterium; assembly: GCA_021816585.1. GTDB lineage: Bacteria > Pseudomonadota > Gammaproteobacteria > Burkholderiales > Burkholderiaceae_C > Thiomonas_A. The sequence continues at coordinate 50,291 of JAKAXL010000003.1, forward strand.
CCGAAGGGCGTGCTGCTCAGCCACGGCAACCTGTGCGCCAACGGCATCAACATCAGCCGCGAGCACCAGCTGGGTCCGGCCGACCGCGGGCTGGCGCCGCTGCCGCTCTATCACATCAACGCGCTGGTGGTGAACCTGGTGACGCCGCTGGTCCACGGCGGCTCGCTGGTGATGCCGCCGAAGTTCTCCGCCACGAACTTCTGGCGCGACGCGCTGCAGTTCGAGTGCACCTGGGTCAACGCGGTGCCCACGATCATCGCCTACCTGATCCAGTCGGCGCCCGAGGAGCTGGGGCCGCGGCAGCTGTCGCACATCCGCTTCTGCCGCTCGGCGTCGGCCGCGCTGCCGCCGGAGCACCACCGCGCCTTCGAGGCGCGCTTCGGGGTCGACATCATCGAGACCATGGGGCTGACCGAGACGGCCGCGCCGTCGTTCAGCAACCCGGTGCAGCGCGAGCTGCGCAAGATCGGCAGCATCGGCAAGCCCTCGGGGACGCAGGCGCGGGTGGTCGGCGCCGACGGCGGCGTGCTCGGCCAGGGCGAGGTGGGGGAGATCCAGCTGCGCGGAGGCAACGTCATGCGCGGCTACCTGAAGAACCTGGTGGAGACCGCGAAGGCCTTCACCGCGGACGGCTGGTTCCGCACCGGAGACCTGGGCTATCGGGACGCCGACGGCTACTACTTCATCACGGGGCGCGCCAAGGAGCTGATCATCAAGGGCGGGGAGAACATCTCGCCGCGCGAGATCGACGAGGCGCTGCTCAAGCACGCCGCGGTGCTGGAGGCCGCGGCGGTGGGGGTGCACGACAGCAACTACGGGCAGAACATCGAGGCCTACCTGGTGCTGCGCCCCGGGGCCGAACTGCACGAGCACGAGCTTCGCGAACATTGCCTGCAGCACCTGGGGCGCTACAAGACCCCGCGCGCCTGCCACATCGTCGACGACCTGCCGCGGGGCCCGTCGGGAAAGATCCAGCGCCTGAAGCTGCCGGACCTCCCCGCACAGGCGGTGCGCGCGTCGTTGCGACTGCACCCCTGAAGCAGGCAGCTCACGCCGCAGCATCGCGAAAGGAGTCCATCCCGCCCACCGCCGTTCACAAACCTTCGTGTCCACCGAACAAGCCGCGCCACAAGCGGTCCGGGGAGCGTGCAGTGCCAACCTTCCATGAGGAGACAATGATGACTACGAGTAGCAACGATCTGGCTGCACAGGCAGCCATCGGCGCGCGAATCGATCGCCTGCCGTTGAGTCGCGTCACATGGGGCATCGTGATCCTGGCCGGGCTGGCCTGGCTCACCGAGGCCCTGAGCATCGGTTCGCTGGGGGTTTCGATCCCGGCGCTGAAAGAGACCTTTCACATCTCTCCGGGGCAGATCGGGCTGCTCGTCGCATCGCAGACCTTCGGCGTGGTGATCGGCCTGATTCCGGCCGGGACCCTGGCGGATCGCATCGGACGCAAGAAGGTGCTGATCTACGGAATCGTCTGGTACAGCCTGTTCACCTTCGCCTGCGGCCTCGTGTCGAGCTACACGGAACTGCTGGTCGTGCGCTTCCTCGCCGGGCTCGGCATGGGCGCCGTGTTCCCGCTGCCGTACGCGATCGTCTGCGAGCTCGTTCCGAAGACCCGCCGCGCCGCGTGCAACGGGGTCATGGACGCGTTCCTGTCGCTCGGCTATTTCATCGCGCCCCTGCTCGGCTTCCTGGTCTTCCCGGCCTTCAGCCCGGACGACTCGTGGCGGGTGTTCTTCGCCATCGCGGCGTCGCCGATCCTGTATGCGCTGCTCATCCACTTCAAGCTGCCCGAGAGCCCGCGCTGGCTGGCCCGCAAGGGCCGCCGGGAGGAAGCCGAGCGCGCTCTGCAGGGGCTGGAAGACGCGACGCGGCGCGCCATCGGGCGCGAACTCGATCCGCCGGCGGCGGTCAGCGTGCCCAACGGTTCCTCGATCGGAGTCGACTCGTCGCAGCTGTCGCAGATCTTCGGCCCGCGTCTGATCAAGCGCACGGTGGTGCGGACGCTTTCCGCGACCGGGGTGTTCTTCATGTTCTACGTGGTGATGACGTACATGCCGACGATCTTCACCGAGCAGGGCTACAAGCTGCCGGCGTCGCTGCTGTTCACGGCGATCATCACCGGCGCGGCGCTGCCGGGCAAGCTGCTCAACGGCTACATCGGGGAATTCCTCGGCCGGCGAGCCGCCTACGTGATCTTCATGGGGCTTGCCGGGGTCGGGGCTCTGATGTTCGGCGTGGCGGGTTCGCTCGTCGGCGCCATCGCCTATGCCTGCGTCATGTCCTTTTTCGGCACCGGGGCCTTTCCGGCGATGAAGATGTCATTGGCCGAACAGTATCCCTTGCAGCTGCGCGCGACCGGGGCCGCCACCGTCGAAGCCCTTTCGCGCCTGCTCGGCGGAGTCGTGGGCGGCTACGCGATGCCGGTGCTGCTGCACCGCTTCGGCACGGAAGCCTCGTTCGTGACCATTGCGGTCGTGGCGTTCATCGGCGTGGCGCTGGAGCTGACGATGAGCATGGAGACGCGCAACAGGACCGTGGAAGAGCTCGAGCACGCGGTCTGACGCTCGCGCGTGGGCCGCTCGCGCCGGGTCGGGCGCGGCGGCCCACGCGCGCAGGCATGTCGTTTCTTCGGGCTGGAAACGGGCGGTGATTGTCTCGAAAAGTGCGTGAATGCAAAATTCCGTGCCAAGTTCGAGTGATTTGCAAGAAAACGGGACTGTTCGGTGGCATTTTTTTCCATAAATTGCCACCAGACCCTGCGCGGCGGCCGCCACGGACCGTGACGACGCAGGGCTCGCGCCGAGGCGCCCACAAGACCAGACCGTTCACGAAGCCAGCCATGAATCGCCCCGAGAACCCCTTCCCGCAAGCCCAGGCGCAGCTGCCCGCGTACAGCGGAGAGCTGCTGAGCATGCAGCAGCTGGTGGATGCCAATGCGCTGCGCGACCCGCAGGCGACGTACTTCATCGCCGCCGAGACGGGGCGCTCGATACGTTTCGAGGAGCTGCGGCGCGTGTGCGTCGAGCTCGGCGCGTACTTCGCGGCGCAGGGTCTGGAGCCGGGGGATGTGGTGTCGCTGTTCCTGCCCAACGGGCTGGAGGCGGCGATGCTGATCCTGGCCACGATGTACCACGGCATGGTGGTCAATCCGATCAACCTGCTGTCGCAGCCGGCGCAGCTGAGCTACATCCTGGAGCACAGCGAGACGCGGCTGCTGCTGACGGTTCCCGAGTACGAGGCGCAGCTGCGCGAACTGGCCGCGCAGCTGCCGCGAGAGCTGCGGGTCGAGAGCATCGCCGACGCCGGCTGGCTGGATCGGGCGCGCGGCGATGCCGCGGCGCCGCGCCGCGCCGCGCAGCTCGACGACCCCGCGCTGCTGATGTACACCTCGGGCACCACCGGGACGCCGAAGGGCGTGCTGCTCAGCCACGGCAACCTGTGCGCCAACGGCATCAACATCAGCCGCGAGCACCAGCTGGGTCCGGCCGACCGCGGGCTGGCGCCGCTGCCGCTCTATCACATCAACGCGCTGGTGGTGAACCTGGTGACGCCGCTGGTCCACGGCGGCTCGCTGGTGATGCCGCCGAAGTTCTCCGCCACGAACTTCTGGCGCGACGCGCTGCAGTTCGAGTGCACCTGGGTCAACGCGGTGCCCACGATCATCGCCTACCTGATCCAGTCGGCGCCCGAGGAGCTGGGGCCGCGGCAGCTGTCGCACATCCGCTTCTGCCGCTCGGCGTCGGCCGCGCTGCCGCCGGAGCACCACCGCGCCTTCGAGGCGCGCTTCGGGGTCGACATCATCGAGACCATGGGGCTGACCGAGACGGCCGCGCCGTCGTTCAGCAACCCGGTGCAGCGCGAGCTGCGCAAGATCGGCAGCATCGGCAAGCCCTCGGGGACGCAGGCGCGGGTGGTCGGCGCCGACGGCGGCGTGCTCGGCCAGGGCGAGGTGGGGGAGATCCAGCTGCGCGGAGGCAACGTCATGCGCGGCTACCTGAAGAACCTGGTGGAGACCGCGAAGGCCTTCACCGCGGACGGCTGGTTCCGCACCGGAGACCTGGGCTATCGGGACGCCGACGGCTACTACTTCATCACGGGGCGCGCCAAGGAGCTGATCATCAAGGGCGGGGAGAACATCTCGCCGCGCGAGATCGACGAGGCGCTGCTCAAGCACGCCGCGGTGCTGGAGGCCGCGGCGGTGGGGGTGCACGACAGCAACTACGGGCAGAACATCGAGGCCTACCTGGTGCTGCGCCCCGGGGCCGAACTGCACGAGCACGAGCTTCGCGAACATTGCCTGCAGCACCTGGGGCGCTACAAGACCCCGCGCGCCTGCCACATCGTCGACGACCTGCCGCGGGGCCCGTCGGGAAAGATCCAGCGCCTGAAGCTGCCGGACCTCCCCGCGCAGGCGGTGCGTCGATCCCTGCAACTCACACAGGCCTGAGCCGGCACAGGGAACGGCCCAGGCCCTTCCCCGGGAATGTCCCGGGAACTCAGCCGTAGGTACCCTGATACAACGCCAAGAGGAGACATCACCATGGTTCACACACAAGGGATCTCATCCCGACGCACCGCGGGATTCGCGCGGACCTGCTGGGGCTCGCGCCTGCGCAAGGCGGCTGCCGCCATCGGCGTGGCCGCGATGCTGCCGCTGGCGCACGCGGCTTATCCGGATCGTCCGATCAACTTCATCGTGCCGTGGGGCCCGGGCGGCGGCGCCGACCTGCTCGCGCGCACCTCGTCGAAGATCATGCAGAAGCAGCTCGGCGTGTCGCTGCCGGTGATCAACGTGCCGGGCGCCGACGGCATGGTGGGCATGACCAAGCTGCTGACCTCGCCGGCCGACGGCTACAACGTCGCCGTGCTGATCGGCGACACCTTCGCGCTGGTGTCGGGGCAGCATCCGCCGTTCACCCTCAAGCAGATCATCCCGCTGGCCATCATGATCCAGCAGCCCTCGGGCTACTGGGTCAACGCGAAGGGCCCGTTCAAGAACTGGCAGGACGTGGTCGCCGCGGCGAAGAAGCGCACGCTGACGGTGGCCGTGACCGGCTTCGGCAGCGCCGACGACATCACCACGCGCTACCTGGCGCACAAGCTGGGCATCAAGCTGGAGTCGGTGCCCTTCGCCAAGCCGGGGCAGCGCTACAGCTCGATCCTGGGCGGCAACGCCGACATCGTGTACGAGCAGACCGGCGACGTGCGCAGCTACTTCGACTCGGGCAAGTTCCGCCCGGTGCTGTTCTTCTATCCGAAGCCGGTGCCGATTCCCGTGTTCTCGAAGGTTCCGGTTTCGGCGCAGCTGGGCCTGGACGTGACCCTGCCGCAGTTCCGGGCCATCGTGGTGAAGGCCGGCACCCCGCCGGACCGCGTGAAGAAGCTCGCCGACGCGCTGCAGAAGGTCGCGCAGACGCCAGCGTTCAAGGCCTACCTGAACCAGCAGTACGCCGACCCCAACAGCTACGTGCCGATGCAGGACGCCGACGCCTTCATGTCCAACTGGCTCAAGCAGGCCGAGATGACCATCGCGGCATCGAAGTGAGCCGCGCGGCGCCGCGCCCCGGTGCGGCGCCCGCGCAGCTTCGAACGGATCGATTCCCAAGGAGGGGGACGATGTCCACCAGCACACTCAAGCGCGTGATCCCGTACCTGATCACGCTCGCCCTGGCGGTGTTCCTGTATGTCAAGGCCGGGCAGTTCGACATGGTCGGCCGACCCGGCATGCCGGGGCCGGACCTGTGGCCGAAGATGGCCTGCGTGCTGCTGGCCGGGACCTCGCTGATCGGCCTGCTCGGCGCGCTGTTCGGCAGCGCCGAGCAGACGCCGGTCGAGGAGGTCGACGACGCGCTGGTGTCGCCGCCGGAAACCCATCCGCACCTGGTGTGGATCGGCGTCGCCGCGACCGGGCTGTACGTGGCCTCGATGCCGTACCTGGGATTCTTCATCGGCACCTCGCTGTTCGCGGCGGCGCTGCTGGTGATCGGCGGCATGCGCCGCTGGGCCTGGCTGGCGCCGACGGCGATCGCGCTGGCCGGCGTGTTCACGCTGATCTTCATGAAGGTCGTGTACGTCTCGCTGCCGCTCGGGACGGGGCCCTTCATGGACATCTCGATGCTCATCTTCAAGCTGCTCGGAATCCATTGAAATGAACGTGATGCACGATCTGGCGCTGGGCATGATGCATGTGTTCCAGCCCCACGACCTGCTGATGCTGGTCGTCGGAATCCTGGTGGGCATGCTGGTGTCGATCATGCCCGGGCTGGGATTCGTGATGGGCGTGATCCTGGCGTTGCCGTTCACCTACAAGATGCCCATCGAGCCGGCGGTGATCCTGCTGACGGCGATCTATTTCTCCGGCACCTACGGCGGCTGCTTCACCACCATCCTCTACCGCATTCCCGGCGAGCCCAACGACGTTCCGCTGCTGTGGGACGGCTACACCATGGGCAAGCGCGAGGGAGCCGCCAAGCCGCTGGGCTGGGCGCTGGTGGCGGCGCTGATCGGCGGCCTGGTGTCGTCGGCCGTGATGGTGGCGCTGACCCAGCCGCTGACCGACGTCGCGTTGAAGTTCAACTCCGAGGACTATTTCGCCGCCATCGTGTTCGGCCTGACCACGGTGGTCTCGCTGGCCGGCAAGTCGCTGGCCAAGGCCTTCATCAGCATGAGCCTGGGGCTGCTGGTGGCGTGCATCGGCGTCGACAGCATCTACGGCGTCAGCCGCTACACCTTCGGCGTGCCCATCCTGGGCGACGGCGTGCAGCTGGTCGCGGTGCTGGTGGGCATGTACGGCCTCGGCGAGGTGTTCAAGCGCATCGGCCAGGGGCTGGCGATCAAGGGCGCGCCAGGCGACGCCAAGCTCAAGGTGCAGACCAGTTTCCCGAAGCTGCGCGAGATCTGGGGCGTGCGCGGCGCGATCCTGCGCAGCAGCGCCATCGGCACGCTGCTGGGCGTGGTGCCGGGAGCCGGCGCCACCATCACCTCGTTCATCTGCTACGGCGTCGAGAAGCAGTACGGGCGCGAGCGCGCCAAGCTCGGCACCGGACATCCGAGCGGCATCGTGGCACCGCAGATCGGCTCCACGGCCTCGGTGGCCGGGCACCTGATCCCGATGCTCACGCTGGGCATCCCGGGCAGCGCGGCCACCGCGGTGATCCTGGCCGCCTTCCTGCTGCACGGCGTGCAGCCCGGGCCGATGCTGCTGTCGGATCCGAGCTCGCGTGTCACCGTCTACACCATCCTGGCGTCGATGTTCGTCGCGGTGATCGGCATGTGCCTGATCGGCTTCTTCTGGATCCGCCTGGTCGTGCGCGTGCTGCTGATTCCGCAGTACCTGCTCAATGCCATCGTCGTGCTGTTCTGCCTGGTCGGTGCCTATGCCGACCGCAACTCGATGTCCGACGTCTGGATGATCCTCATCTTCGGCGTGCTGGGCTACCTGTTCGAGAAGTACAGGTTCCCGATCTCCCCGATGGTGCTGGGGGCGATCCTGGGCCCGATCGGCGAGTCCAACTTCATGCGCAGCATGGTCGTGCATCACAACGACTGGACCGCCGCCTTCACGCAGCCGCTGAGCGGAACCCTGCTGGCGATGTCGGCCTTCGCGGTGCTCTATCCGATGCTGCGCGACTTCCTGCACTGGCTGCGGCGCCGCGGCCGGCGCCCGGCGCTGGCCGGCGCGGCGCCGGGTCCGCAGGCCTGAGCCGCCTCGAGTTCGTGGGTTGTTCGGCCTCGTCCGTTCGCGGGCGAGGCCTTCTTTTTCGGCTGCGTGCGCAGCCGGCCGCTCAGGTCTCGTCGTGCGTGGCGACCACCGACAGCGCCACCGAGGCCAGGCGCGCCGTCAGCGAGTCGGCGCGCGAGGTCAGCACCACCGGCACGCGCGCGCCCAGCACCAGCCCGGCGCACTCGCCGCCGCCGACATAGACGAAGCTCTTGTACAGCATGTTGCCGGCGTTGAGGTCCGGCACCACCATCAGGTCGCAGTCTCCGGCGCAGCGCGACTCGATGTGCTTGGTGCGCGCGGCCTGGGCCGAGAAGGCATTGTCGAATCCCAGCGGCCCCTCGACGATGGCGTCGCCGAAGCGGCCCTCGCGTCCCAGTCGCGCCAGCTCCTGCGCGTCCAGCGTGGCGGGGATCGCCGGATTGACCGTCTCCACCGCGGCGATCGCGGCGGCCTTCGGCGCCTGCACGCCGAGGCGGCGCAGCAGCCCCAGCGCATTGCCGAGGATGTCGATCTTCGATTTCAGATCGGGGGAGATGTTCACCACGCAGTCGGCCAGCGCCAGCAGCTTGTGGTAGCGGGGCAGGTCGAACACGAAGGCATGGCTGATGCGCGAATTGCCGCGCAACCCGGTGTTGCGGTCCACCACCGCCGACATCAGCTCGTCGGTGTGCAGCGAGCCCTTCATCAGCGCGCGCACGCTGCCGTCGCGCGCCAGTTCCACGGCCCGCGCGGCAGCCGCCGCGCCGGCGGCCGCGGTGTCGACGATCTCGAAGTCGCGCGCATCCACGCCGGCCTGCTGCGCCGCCTGCGCGATCAGCTGCGCGTTGCCCACCAGCAGCGGGTGGGCGATGGCGTCGTCGCGGATGCGCGCGGCGGCCTCCAGCGCCAGTGCGTCGCAGGGGTGCACCAGCGCGATGCGCGCCGGGGCGCGCGCGGCGAGGCTTCGCGCATGCTCGACCAGCGCGCGCAGGCGCGGGAAGTCGCTGTCGGCTGCGCTGTCGGCAGCCAGGGTAGGGGAGTTCATCGGCAGGGATCTCCGGCGGTGCGGGAAGGGAGGGCCCGCATGCGCGCGCGCCCGCGCCGCCCCCGAAGGGGCGGGCGGGCGCGGCGCGCGGGGCTGCGGGCCCGTGCTGCGATCAGACGTAGTCCTTGTACTTGTCGAGGAAGCGCACCGGCTTGCTCAGCGCGTCGCGGCGGAACGGGTCGCCCAGCTCGCGGGTGCACAGGATCTCGACCACGCAGGTCTTGCGCTCGTTCATCTGCATGTCCACCGCGCGCTTGAGCGCCGCGCCGACGTCCTCCAGGCGGTCGACCACGATGGCTTCCGAGCCCATCGAACGCGCGATCTGCGCGAAGCTGGGGTTGTCGAGCTCGCCGGCGACGAAGCGACGGTTGTAGAAGTCGACCTGGTTCTTCTTCTCGGCGCCCCACTGGCGGTTGTGGAACACCACCGCGGTGACCGGGATGTCGTGGCGCACGCAGGTCATGATCTCCACCATGCTCATCGCCCACGCGCCGTCGCCGGCGTAGGAGATCGCCGGACGGTCGGGCGCCGCCAGCTTGGCGCCGATGATGGTCGGCAGCGCGTAGCCGCAGTTGCCGAAGCTCATCGGCGCGAAGAAGCTGCGCGGCTCCTCGAAGCGCAGGTAGCTGTTGGCCACCGAGTTGATGTTGCCGATGTCGGTGGACACCATGGCACGCGGCGGCATGGCCTTTTCCAGCTCGCGCAGCACCTGGCGCGGGTGCAGGTACTCGCCGCCGTTGAAGGTCTTCTCCTTCTTGGCTTCCTCGATCATGTCGAGGCTGTAGGCGTCGCGCTCGTGGGTCCACGAGTCGAGTTCCTTCTCCCACGCTTCCTTTTCGGAGCGGATGGTCTGCGCGCGCTGCTCCTTGCTGGCGTCGCAGGCCAGCGTGCGGCCCTGCAGGCGCTGCGTGATGGCCTTCGCCGCGGCCTTCGCGTCGCCGTGGATGCCCACGCTGATCTTCTTCACCAGCCCGAGGTTGGTGTGGTCGGCCTCGACCTGGATGATCTTGGCGTTCTTCGGCCAGTAGTCCATGCCGTGCTGCGGCAGCGTGCCGAAGGGGCCCATGCGCGAGCCCAGCGCGACCACCACGTCGGCCTGGGCGATCAGCTTCATCGCCGCCTTCGAGCCCTGGTAGCCCAGCGGGCCGGCCCACAGCGGGTGGCTGGCCGGGAACGCGTCGTTGCGCAGGTAGCCGGTGACCACCGGGGCACCCAGGCGCTCGGCCAGTTGCTTGCATTCCTCGACCGCGTCGCCCATGACCACGCCGCCGCCGGCCAGGATCACCGGGAACTTGGCCTGCGCCAGCAGTTCGGCCGCCTCGTGCAGGCTGTGCTCGCCGCCGGCGCCGCGCTCGACACGCATCGGGCGCGGGATCTCGCACTGGATCTCGCCGTAGAAATAGTCACGCGGAATGTTCAGCTGGGTCGGGCCCATTTCGCTGATCGCGCGGTCGAAGGCGCGCCCGGTCAGCTCGGCCATGCGCTTGGGGTTGACCACGTGCGCCTGGTAGCGCGTGAATTCCTGGAACATCGGCAGCTGGTTGGCTTCCTGGAAGCCGCCCAGCCCGATGCCCATGGTGCCGGTCTCGGGGGTGATCATGACCACCGGGCTGTGCGCCCAGTAGGCGGCGGCGATCGCGGTCACGCAGTTGCTGATGCCGGGGCCGTTCTGCCCGATCACCACGCCGTGGCGGCCGCTGACGCGCGCGTAGCCGTCGGCCATGTGGGCGGCGCCCTGTTCGTGCACCACCGGGATCAGGCGGATCCCGGCCGGCGCGAAGATGTCCATCGCATCCATGAAGGCCGAACCCATGATGCCGAAGATGTCGGTCACGCCGTTCGCGACCATGGTTTCGACAAAGGCCTCGGAAGGGGTCATTTTCTGCACGCCGGTGACGACCTTGCGGTTGTCGGCGGGGGTGGACTGGCTCATCGCGCTGTCTCCGGTGGGGCTGGGTGGCTTCGGGCGGAATGGGTTAAAACGGTACGGAACATTCCATCGTTGGTGGGGCGAACTATAGAAGGCGTGTCGCCGGGCGTCAACAGCCGATTTCGAAATCCGGTATATGATGTTTCGGAATCCGGAACGGCTTGCGACCTGCCGCATGTTCCGCGCCGACCACCGCCGCTGCCATGAACCTCGCCGACCCCTCCGTTCCCGAACTCGAACCGCCCCCGGCGCCGGCCGCCTCGGACACCCCGCTGGCGCGCCTGTTCGGGCTGCTGGAGGCGGTGGCCGGGCGCGACCAGCCGTTCACGCTGCAGTCGCTGGCCCTCGAACTCGACCTGCCCAAGCCCACCGTGCACCGGCTGCTCGCGCAGCTCGAGCAGGCCTCGCTGCTGCAGCGCCAGGGGGATTCGCGGCACTACGCGGCCGGGCTGCGCCTGCGCCGGCTGGCCGAGAAGCTCATGCTCAACGACAGCTTCAACGGCGCGCGCCGCATGGTGCTGCGCTCGGTGGTGCAGGAGCTCGGCGAGAGCTGCAACATCACGGCGCTGGCCGGCAGCGAGGTGGTCTACCTGGATCGCGTCGAGACGGCCGCTCCGCTGCGTTTTTACCTGCAGCCGGGATCGCGCGTGCCGGTGCACTGCTCGGCCAGCGGCAAGCTGCTGCTGGCGCAGATGAAGCCGGCGCAGCGCCGGCGCCTGCTCGAGCATGTGCCGCTGGACGCCTACACGGCCAGCACCATCACCGATGCCGCGAGCCTGGAGCGCGAGCTCGACGAGGTGCGCGAGCAGGGCTACGCGCTGGACCGCGAGGAGTTCCTGCCGGGGCTGCTGTGCGTGGCGGTGCCGGTGCCGGCCGAGCCGGGGCGCCTGTCCAACCTGTGCGTCGCGGTGCAGGCCCCGGTGATGCGCCTGAGCGCGTCCAGCGCGCCGCAGGTGCTGCCGGCGCTGCGCCGCGCCGCCGACGCGCTGGCGCGCATCGAGGCCGATGCGATGCCGCGCCCGCAGCGGGCCGCGAGCTGAGCCCCGCCACCCCCTTTCATCCACTGCCCTTGCCATGACCGACCTGAACACCCTGCGGCCCGAGCGCATGCTCGGAGTGCGCGAGACCTTCGGCATCGACTCCGACCTGCAGGTGCCGGCCTTCGCCGAGCGCGACGACCACGTGCCGGAGGTCGACGAGGCCTACCGCTTCAATCCCGATGTCACGCTGGCCCTGCTGGCCGGCTTCCGGCGCAACCGCCGGGTGCTGGTGCAGGGCCTGCACGGCACCGGCAAGTCGACCCATATCGAGCAGGTCGCGGCGCGCCTGAACTGGCCCTGCGTGCGCGTCAACCTGGACGCGCACATCAGCCGCCTGGACCTCGTCGGCAAGGACGCCGTGGTGCTGCGCGACGGCGCGCAGGTCACCGAGTTCCAGGAAGGCATCGTGCCGTGGGCGCTGCAGCGCCCGGTGGCGCTGATCTTCGACGAGTACGACGCCGGGCGCCCCGACGTGATGTTCGTGATCCAGCGCATCCTCGAGCGCGACGGCAAGTTCACGCTCACCGACCAGAACCGCGTGCTCAGCCCGCATCCGCACTTTCGCCTGTTCGCCACCGCGAACACCGTCGGCCTGGGCAACCTGAACGGGCTGTACCAGGGGGTGCAGCGACTGAACCATGCGCAGATGGACCGCTGGGACATCGTCGCGTCGCTGAGCTACCTGGCGGCGGCCGAGGAGATCGCCATCGTGCTGGCGCGCGTTCCGGGCAAGAACACCCAGGCCGGCCGCGAGCTGGTGGCGCAGATGGTGGCGGTGGCCGAGCTGACGCGCCGCGGCTTCGCCGCCGGCGACGTGTCCACGCTGATGTCGCCGCGCACCGTGATCACCTGGGCCGAGAACTGCGAGATCTTCCGCGACCCGGCGCTGGCCTTCCGGCTGTCGTTCCTGAACAAGTGCGACGACGCCGAGCGCGCGCTGGTGGCGGAGTACTACCAGCGTTGCTTCGGCCAGGAGCTCGACCCCGGCGCCGCGCCGGCGGCGGCGTGAGCCACGCCATGAGCGACGAGCGCCAGCTCGCCCGCCGGCAGCGTCGCATCGAGGACCTGTGCGCGGCGACCATCCGCGCCGTCTCCGGCCAGCCGCAGCTGCAGTGGCGCGGCGGACGCCTGTGGCGCGGCAGCGAGCGCCTGCCGCGCTTCGCCCCGCACCTGTACCCGGACTTCGAGCGCGCCGACTTCGGCTCCTTCCGCGGCGCCGCCGACGGCCTGGCGCTGCGCGCCGCGTTGTCCGACGCGCGGCTGCACCGGCGCCTGCAACCGCACGACGCGGTGGAGCGCCTGGTGTTCGACATGCTCGAGCAGTTCCGCGTCGAGTCGCTGGCGCCGGCGGTGCAGCGCGGACTCCGGCGCAACCTGGAGCATCGCTTCCGCGCCTGGTCCGACGAGTTCGTCGCCTCCGGGCTGACCGAGGGCGCGCTGGGCATCCTGCTGTTCACGCTGGCGCAGGCCGCGCGCACCCGCATCACCGGCGAGGAGATGCCTGAAGTGGTCGCCGACCTCATCGAGGCCACGCGCGCCGGCCTGAGCAGCGTGCTCGGCCCGCCGCTGCGCGCCATGCGCCTGCATCGCGACGACCAGGCCGCCTACGCGCGCGCCGCGCTGCAATTGGCTGCCGCCGTCGGCGAGCGCGCGCGCCAGGTGCAGCAGCAGGCCGACGACGCCGCAGCCGCCGACGGCGACGAGGCCGCCGACACCCGCAACGGTTTCGAGCTGCTGCTCGATGTCGAGTCCGGCGACGGCGGCGCGCTGCCGGTGGCGCAGTCCTCGCGCAGCGGCGCCAGCACGGCAGTCGAGGCCTACCGCGTGTTCACGCGGGCATGGGACCGCGAGGCGGCGGCCGGCGAACTGGTGCGCGTCGAGCAGTTGCGCGAGCTGCGCGAGCGCCTGGACCGGCTCGCCGCCGACAGCGCGATCCACGTCGGACGCCTGGGTGCGCAGTTGCACGCGCTGCTCGCGCAACCCCAGGCGCAGGGCTGGGAGGGCGGGCACGAGCAGGGGCGCGTGGACGGTCGCCGGCTGGCGCAGCTGATCGCGTCGCCGGCCGAGCGCAGGCTGTTCCTGGAGCAGCCGCAGCCGCCGGTGGCCGACTGCATGCTCAGTTTCCTGATCGACTGCTCGGGCTCGATGCGCCAGCACGCCGAGCCGGTGGCGCTGCTGGTCGACGCCTTTTCGCGCGCCCTCGACCTGGCCGGGGTCGAGCACGAGGTGCTGGGCTTCACCACCGGCGCCTGGAACGGCGGGCGCGCGCGTCGCGACTGGCTGCGTGCCGGGCAGCCGCGCCGTCCCGGGCGGCTCAACGAAGTGCTGCACATGGTGTTCAAGCCGCGCGAGCTGTCGTGGCGCCGCTCGCGCCTGGGGATCGCCGCGCTGCTGCGTCCCGACCTGTATCGCGAGGGCGTGGACGGCGAGGCCGTCGAATGGGCCTGCGCGCGCATGCAGGGACTGGGCCACCGCAGGCGGCTGCTGCTGGTGATCTCCGACGGCTGCCCGATGGACACGGCCAGCGAGAACGCGAACGAACCCGGCTACCTCGAGCAGCACCTGGTCGACGTGGTCGCGCGCGCCCGCGCGCGCGGCGAGGCCTCGGTGATGGGCGTCGGGGTGGGGCTGGACCTGGGTGCGCTGTATCCGGCGAGCGTGGCGCTGGACCTGTCGCAGCTGCGCGGCAACGGCGCGCTGCGCGAGATGCTCGAGCTGGTGGCGCGCGGCACGGCGGGGCGCTGAGCGGCGCGCCGCGCCGCAGCCTCAGCGCGCGTCGGCGCGGATCATGTCCACCGCCTTCTCGGCCATCATGATCGCCGGGGCGTTGGTGTTTCCCGATACCAGCGTGGGCATCGCCGAGCAGTCGATGACCCGCAGTCCGCGCACTCCGTGCACGCGCAGGCGCGCATCCACCACCGCCATCGGGTCGCTGCCCATGCGGCAGGTGCCGCTGGGGTGGAAGATGGTGGCGCCGTTGTCGCGGCAGAATTCCAGCAGCGACGCGTCGTCGTCCACCTGCGGGCCGGGCTTGACCTCGCGCTTCACGTAGGGGCGCATCGCCTGGCTGCCGGCGATGGCGCGCGCCGCGCGCACCGCCGCCACCGTGGTGCGGCGGTCGAGCTCGGTGGCCAGGTAGTTGGGCTGCATCGACGGCGCCTGCAGCGGATCGGTGGAGCGGATGCGCACGCGCCCGCGCGACTGCGGGCGCAGCTGGCACACCGACAGCGTGAATCCCGAGAAGGGGTGCACCGCGCCGCCGGCCATGTCGGCCGACAGCGTGGCGACGTGGAACTGGATGTCCGGGGTGGCCGACTCCTCGGGCAGCGCGCGCATGAAGCAGCCGCCCTGGTTGATGCCCACCGCCAGCGGGCCGCTGCGCGCCAGCAGCCACTGCAGCCCCAGCCGGGTGCGCCCGAACAGGCTGCGCAACTGGTCGTTGGTGGTGATCGGGCGCGTGCATTCGAAGATCAGGCGGATCTGCAGGTGATCCTGCAGGTTCTCGCCGACCCCGGGCAGGTCCACCGCCACCGGGATTCCCAGGCTGCGCAGATGCTCGGCGGGGCCGATTCCGGACAGTTGCAGCAATTGCGGCGACTGCAGCGCGCCGGCCGCCAGCAGCACCTCGGCGTCGCAGCGCGCCTCCTGCGTGCGGCCGTGGCGCAGGTAGCGCACGCCCACGGCGCGCCCGTTCTCCAGGATCAGCGAGGTCGCCTGCGCCTCGGTCAGCACCTGCAGGTTGGGGCGCGAGCGCGCCGGCGCCAGGTAGGCCTTGGCCGCGCTGCAGCGCCAGCCGCGCCAGGTGGTGAGCTGGTAATAGCCGGCGCCTTCCTGGGCCGCGCCGTTGAAATCCTCGGTGCGCGGCACGCCGTTCTGCGCCGCGCCGGCGATGAAGGCCTCGATCAGTTCGTGGCGCGCGCCGACGTCGGATACGCGCAACGGCCCGCTGCCGCCGTGGTAGGTGCTGGCGCCGCGCTGGTTGTGCTCGCTGCGCACGAAGTAGGGCAGCACGTCGTCGTAGCTCCAGCCCTCGTTGCCCAGCGCGGCCCAGTGGTCGTAGTCCTCGCGCTGGCCGCGGATGTAGATCAGGCCGTTGATCGAACTCGAACCGCCCAGGGTCTTGCCGCGCGGCCAATAGATGCGGCGGCCGTTCATGTTCGGGTCGGGGTCGGTGTAGTAGCACCAGTTGTAGCGCTTGCTCCACATGGTCTTGCCGTAGCCGATCGGCAGGTGGATCCAGAACGAGCGGTCGGCCGGGCCGGCCTCGAGCAGCAGCACGCGGGTGTCCGGGTCCTCGCTGAGCCTGCCGGCCAGGGTCGATCCCGCGGAACCCGCGCCTACTACGATGTAGTCGAACTGCTCAGCCATGCACGCCACTCCTTCCTGCGTCGATCGGCGCGCGCCCGTGGCGCGCGTTCGGGTGCCCACCCTGTGAATCGCATGGTAATTAGGTTAAAAGTGGAACGCAACGTTTCAAAAATACTTTGACGCCCATGTCCGAGACTTCCCCGCAGATCGCGCGTGCAGCAGCCATGCCTGAAAGCACCGAAGCCGGCCCGGTGAACTCCTCGGCGGAGCGCAGCCTGCGCCTGTTGTCCTTCATCGCCGACGCCGGACGAGCGCTGAGCCTGGCCGATCTGGCCACCGCGCTGGGCCTGCCCAAGGCCACCGCGCACCGGCTTTGCAACCAGTTGCTGGAACTGGGTTACATCGTGCGCGACATCGACGAGCGCAGCTTCGCGGTCGGCCCCGCGCTGCGCAAGCTGGCCTTCGACGCGCTGTCCCACGCCACCGTGCGCGGGCTGCGTCACGCCGTGCTCACCGACCTCGTCGCCGCGGTCGGCGAGACCTGCAACTTCACCGCGCTGGACGGCGTCGAGGTGCTGTATCTGGATCGCGTCGAGGCACCGTGGCCGTGGCGCCTGACGCTGGACGTGGGCGTGCACGTGCCGCTGCACTGCACGGCCAGCGGCAAGCTGTTCCTCGCGTCGATGAGCCGCGAGCGGCGCACGCGCATTGCGGGGCAGCTGAAGCTGGCGCGCCTGACCCCGAACACGCTGACCGACGCGGCCGCGCTGCGCGCCGATTGCGAGCGCATCGCCGCGCAGGGCTATTCGGTGGACAACGAGGAATTCATCACCGGACTGGTGGCCGTCGCGGTGCCGGTGCGCGACCGTGGCGGCGAGATGCGCGCCGCCGTCGCGGTGCATGCGCCGGTGGCGCGCATGAGCCTGGAGCGCATGCTTTCGCATCTGGCGGCGTTGCGCCACGCCGCGCAGCGCATGTCCGAACTGCTCGAGTAGCGAAACGCACGATTTTCGGGACGCATTGGCCTAGGGATTACCCTATGATTCGGGTAAACCATGAGGCAAACCATGAAGACCCGTTCCGCCACCCTGTACCACGCCCCGGCGCACGGCGCCGCCGCGCTTCCCGTCGTCGGCCTGCGCCGCGGTGTATGGCAACCCGCGCTGCGGCCGTCGCAGCCGTCGCGCCAGAGCGCGCTGAGCGGCCACCCGCTGCTGCAGTCCCTGCGCGGCCTGGTCGCCTGGCTGCAGCGCGCGCGCGCGCTGAATTCGCAGGTGCTCTGATACGGGGCCGCTGCCGGGTCGATCCCGGCACGCGGCGCTCGTGCACATGCGTGCAGCCGATAATGCACGCATGTACAACGTCCTCGTCGATACCTCGGCGCTGGCGCCCGAGGCCTGGCTGCAGGCCGTGCGGGCCCGCCGCATGCCGCTGCTGCGACGCGCCTTGCGCCTGGCCGTGGTGGTCGCGGCCGACGCGCCGTCCGCCGACGCGCAGGCCGCCTGGTTGAGTCCGGCCGAGCGCTGGATGCGGCGCTCGCTCGGACTGGACGCCCCCGAACTCGCTCTTCCCGATCAGCAGGCGCCGTGGGCGGCGCTGGCCGCGCTGAGCGTCGGCGCCTCGCCGGGTGACGCGGCATGGGGTCTGGCGATGCCGGTGCATCTGCAGCTGGGCCGCGACAGCCTGCAATTGGCCGACCCCGCGCAACTGCAGCTCGACCCCGCGCACGCGCAGTCGCTGCTCGACGCCGTGCTGCCGCTGCTGCACGAGCAACAGTGGCAGGCCCGGCTGCTGCGCCCCGCTTGCTGGCTGCTCGCGCACCCCTCGCTGCGCGAGGTGCGCAGCGCCGATCCGCTGCGTGCCATCGGACGCAACGCCGCCAGCTGGATGCCGGGCGGCGACGCCGCGGCGCCGTGGCGCCGGCTGCTGACCGAGATCCAGATGGTGTGGCAGGACCACCCGGTGAACCGGCAGCGCCACGAACTCGGACTGCCCGAGGTCAACTCGCTGTGGCTGCACGGCTGCGGTGTGCTCGCGCTGCTGCCGAGCAGCCCCTTCGTGTGCGACCCGGCCCAGGTGCAGTCCTGGCGCGACGGCTCCTGCGCCTGGCTGGGAGCCCTCGGCGACGCGCTGGCCGCGCTGCCGCGGTCGCGCCACCCGCACCCGCTGCGCGTGCTGCAGCCGGCGCCGCAAGCGGCGCTCGACGTCGAATCCGCCTGCGCCGAGCTCGACCGTCGCTTCGACCTCGAACTGCGCGAGGCCCTTCAGGCGCACGCCGCGGCGCGCGTCGTGCTGGCTGGCGCGCGCAGCTGGGTCGAGCTGGAGCTGCGGGGTTCGCGCGCCTGGCATTTCTGGCGCGACCGCGCGGCAGCGCCGCTGCTCGAGCGCATCTGAGCACGCCTTCGCGTCACGAGGAGCCTCTCGCATGCAGTTCGTCTTCCGGGACCCCGCACCGCGCAGCGTGCACCGCCTGCAAAGCGCCGGGGTGCATCCGCTGCTGGCGCGCCTGCTGGTCGGGCGCGGGGTCAGCGACCCAGCCGAGGCCTCGCCGCAGATCTCCGACCTGCTGCCGCCCTCGGCCCTGCTGCACGCCGACGCCGCGGCGCGCGCGCTGGCCGACGCGATCCAGGCCGGTGAACGCCTGTGCGTGGTGGCCGACTACGACTGCGACGGCGCCACCGCCTGCGCCGTGGCGCTGCGCGGCCTGCGCATGCTGGGGGCGCAGGTCGGCTATGTGGTGCCCAACCGCTTCACCACCGGCTACGGCCTGTCCCCGGCGGTCGTCGACCTGGTCGCGCAGCAGTCGTCCGGGCGCGTGCACTGGATCGTCACCGTCGATAACGGCATCGCCAGCATCGACGGGGTGCGCCGCGCCCACGAGCTGGGCATGCGCGTGCTGATCACCGACCACCACCTGCCCGGGCCGCAACTGCCGCAGGCGGACGTCATCGTCAACCCGAACCAGCCCGGCTGCGAATTCCCGAGCAAGAACCTGGCAGGCGTCGGGGTCATGTTCTACGTGCTGCTGGCGCTGCGTGCCGAGCTGCGCGCACGCGGGGCCTTCGACGCGGCGTCGCAGCCGCGCCTGGACAGCCTGCTCGACCTGGTGGCGCTGGGCACGGTGGCCGACGTCGTGCGCCTGGACTCGAACAACCGCCTGCTGGTCGCGCAGGGCCTGCGCCGCATGCGCGAAGGCCGCATGCAGCCCGGCCTGCGCGCGCTGTTCATGGCCGCCGGCCGCGACCCCTCGCGCGCCGGCAGTTTCGACCTCGGCTTCGCGCTGGGGCCGCGCATCAACGCCGCCGGCAGGCTGGCCGACATGACGGTGGGGATCGAGTGCCTCGCCACCGACGACGCGCAGCGCGCACTGGAGCTGGCGCAGACCCTCGACGCCATCAACCGCGAGCGCCGCGGCATCGAGGAGCGCATGCGCGAGCAGGCGCAGGAGGCGCTGCAGTCGCTGCAGAGCACGCCGGACCGGGCGCGGCGCGCTTCGATCTGCCTGTTCTCGCCGGCCTGGCACGAGGGCGTGGTGGGCATCGTCGCCGGCCGCCTGAAGGAGCAGCATCACCGCCCGACCTTCGTGTTCGCTCCCGGCGGCGACGGCCAGCTGCGCGGTTCCGGACGCTCGATTCCCGGCTTCCACCTGCGCGACGCGCTGGACCTGGTGTCCAAGCGCGAACCCGGGCTGCTGCTGCGCTTCGGCGGGCACGCGGCGGCCTCCGGCTGCAGCATCGGCGCCGACGGCTTCGAGCGCTTCGCCGCGGCCTTCGAAACGGTGGCCGGCGAGTGGCTTTCGCCGGCGCTGCTGGCGCGCCAGCTCGAGGTGGACGGCGAGCTCGAGGCGCAGTGGTTCGATGTCGAGGTGGCCGCGCTGCTGCAGCAGCAGGTGTGGGGGCAGGGCTTCGCCGCGCCGGTGTTCGCCAGCGACATCGAGATCGTGCAGCAGAGCCAGTTCGGCACCGGGCACCTGCGCGCGCGTGTGCGGGCCGTGGCGCAGCCGGGGGGCGCGGTGCGCGAGCTGGTGGCCTGGAACCGCAGCGATTTCCTGCCGGCGCGCGCGCGCGTGGCCTGGCGCCTGGAGGCCAACACCTGGCAGGGACGCAACACGCCGCGCATGGTGCTGGAGGCGCTCGAGCAGGTCTGAGCGCGGGCCCCGACGCGGCGGCCGGCGCTCGGCCGCGGCGGCGGCGAGTGCCGGCCGGGAACGAGGCGCGCGCGCCCGAAGAGGCTATGCTTTGCCCCCATGAGAGATCCGCCGCGTCCGTCACCCGCCGCCGTCGCCTGGGACCTGCCCGGGCCCTCCGGCTGGCGCGCTGCGCTGGAGGTGATGGACCAAGGGGTCATGATCGCCGATGCGCGCGAGCGCGGCTTTCCGCTGCTGTACGTGAACCCGGCATACGGTCGACTCACCGGCTTCGACGTGCAGGGCTCGCTCGGCGTGACGGCGCAGCTGCTGGGCGACGAGGCGCAGGAGCAGCCGGCGCTGCAGCAGGTGCGCGCGGCGCTGGCGCAGGCTCGCGCCTGCCAGGTCGAGCTTCGCCACCGACGCCCCGACGGCACCGAGTCGTGGATTTCGCTGAGCCTGTCGCCGCTGCACGAACCCGGCGACCCGCGCGGGCGCCCGCGTTACTGGCTGGGCTTGCTGGGCGACGTCACGTCGCGCCGCGAGCAGGAGCGCCAGCACCAGGTCACGCAGGGGCTGTACCGCGCGCTGCTGGCCGAGGAGGAGCTGGTGCTGGCCGCCGGCGATCTCGGCGACATGCTGCAGAAGGCCTGCGAGCGCCTGGCCGAATCCGGCCTGTTCAACGCCGTGCTCATCGGACGTGCCGGCCAGCAAGGCTATGTCGACCTGCTGGCGCAGGCGGGCAGCCTGCATGTCGGCGAGGACTGGTACCGCCCGAACGTGCTGGGCGAGCAAGCCGAGCGCAGCCTGGCCGCGCGAGCCTGGAATACGCGCAGCCTGCAGTTCAGCAACGACTACCTCGCCGATCCCGCGTTGGGCCAGTACCGCGAGCAGGCCAGGCGCGTCGGGATCCGGGCGGTCGCGATGGTGCCGGTGCCGCGAGGCGGGCATCGCTGGGCGCTGCTCGGTGTGGTCTGCGCCCAGGCAGGCGTGTTCGCGCCGCCGGTGCTCGAGTTGCTCGAGCGCGTGACGCGCCTGCTCGGTCACGCGCTGGACGCCTTCGACCTGCGCCGGCGCCTGCAGCAGGAGCACCACCACATCTCGTGGCTGGCCGAGCATGACCCGCTGACCGGGCTGCTCAACCGCCGCGGGCTTCGCGTGCGCCTGCAGGAGCAGCTGGCCCAGGCCGACGCGCAGGGCGGATTCGTCGCCGTCGGAATCCTCGATTTCGACGACTTCAAGCAGATCAACGACAACCACGGCCATTCCGCCGGCGATGCGCTGCTGCGCACCATGGCGGCGCGCCTGGTCGAGGCGGTGCGCTCGTCGGACATGGTGGCGCGACTCGGCGGCGACGAGATCGTGCTGGTCATGCAGGGACTGGTGGCCCGCGAGGACCTGGAGCCGATGCTCGAGCGCATCCGCGAGTGCATCGCCGAGCCGGTCACGCTGCCGCCCGGCGAGACCGTGGTGCAGGTGCGTGCCAGCCTCGGGCTGACCGTGTATCCGGACGACGCCAGCGATCCCGACGAGCTGCTGCGCCACGCCGACCAGGCGCTGTATGCGATCAAGCGCCAGCCCCGCGGCAGCGGCGCGCAGTTCTGGCGCCTGTACCAGCCCGAGGTGGATCGCGACCACTACAACCACCTGCGCCTGGTGCGCGAGCGCTTCAACGCCGGCGGCCTGCGCGTGCACTACCAGCCGGTGGTCGACATGGCCAGCGGGCGCGTCGTCGAGGTGGAGGCGCTGGCGCGCCTGGACGACGGCCACGCGCGCCTGATCGGGCCGCTGGACTTCATCCACCAGCTCGGACGCGACGGGCTGGTCGCGATGACGGTGGCGGTGATGCGCCAGGCCGCGACCGACGCGCTGCGCTGGCAGCGCCAGAGCGGCGCCGAGCTGTCGATCGCGGTCAACATCGACCCGCTGCTGCTGGCCTCGGGCGAGGCGCTCGACACCGTGCGCGAGGTCGCTGCCGAGACCGGGCTGGCGCCGCAGCGCATGGTGCTGGAACTGCTCGAGCACAACGACTTCCTGTCCTTCGCCACCGCGCAGGACACCTTGACCGCGCTGCGCGCCTTCGGCTGCCGCATCGCGCTCGACGACGTCGGCAGCGCCTATTCGTCGCTGCTGCGGGTGAAGGAACTGCCGATCGACATCATCAAGCTCGACCAGGGTTTCATCCGCGGGCTGTCCGACAACCCGCAGGATCTGCGCTTCGTGCAGAGCCTGGCGCAGCTGGCGCGCGGCCTGGGCGTGGACTTCGTCGCCGAGGGCGCCGAGACCCCCGACATCGTCGATGCGCTGCGCGCGCTGCGCGTGCCGCAGGCGCAGGGCTGGGGCATCGCGCGACCGATGCCGGCGCCGGATTTCGAGAAATGGCTGGCGGCGTGGCACCCGCGGCGCGGCCCGCGGCACTCGGGCCTGCTCAGCTGCATGGCGCAGCAACTGGTGGCGCTGGACGCCGACCTGCTGATCGCGCGCCAGTACCCGGATCGCAAGCAGGCACTGGTCATGGGACGCGATCCGGCGCAGGGGCCGGTCGGACGCTGGCTGCGTGAGGCCGGGCTGAGCGCGCAGCATCCGCTGTCGATGGCCCACGCCGAGCTGTATGCGATGTTTCGCGACTGGATGAGCGCCGGGCCCGACGCCGACGACGCGATGACCCAGTCCGCGCTCGACCACCTGCTGCGCTGCGCCGGCGACTACCTGCGCGCCCAAGCTTGAGGCGCTGCACGGCGCCTCAAGCCCTCAGGCGGTGGCCGTCGTTTCGTGCAGGGCGCCGTGCTGCAGGTGCAGCGTGCGGTCGCAGCGCGCGGCGAGGTCGGCGTCGTGGGTCACCAGCACCATCGCGCTGCCGTGTTCGCGCGCCATGCGCGCGAGCAGTGCGAACACCGTGTCGGCCGAATCCGCGTCGAGGTTGCCGGTCGGCTCGTCGGCCAGCACCAGCGCCGGGTGCGTGACCAGCGCGCGTGCCAGCGCGACGCGCTGGCGCTCGCCCCCCGAAAGCTCCGCCGGCCGGTGCCGCAGGCGCTCACCCAGCCCCACCTGTTCGAGCATCGACTGCGCCTGCCGCTGCGCCGCCGCGGCCGCCACGCGCCGGATGCGCAGCGGCATCATCACGTTGCCCAGCGCGCTGAACTCGGGCAGCAGGTGGTGGAACTGGTAGACGAATCCGACATGACGGTTGCGCCAGCGTCCCTGCTCGGCCGGGGACATGCCGGCCCAGGCGGCGCCGCAGACCTCGATGTGGCCGGAATCGGCCAGATCCAGCCCGCCGAGCAGGTGCAGCAGCGTGCTCTTGCCGGAGCCGGACGCGCCGGTCACGGCGAGGGACTCGCCCGCGCGCAGGCGCAGCGAAGCGCCGGCCAGCACCTCCACGGTCTGTGGTCCGCCGCAGTAGCGCTTGCGGATGTCGCGCGCGTCCAGCACGCATTCGGCCCTGCCGTCGCTCATGGTTGCTCCGTCGTGGATTGCGGCCGGTACTCGGGAACCAGCGAGGCGAGCAGCGCCTTCACCGCTGCCGGGTCGGGCTCGTCGACCGAACCCTCGGTGATTCGCAGTTGCAGCGCGTCGAGGTCGATGCGCGGTCCCTCCACGTCGCCGTGCCGCGCCACGCGCAGCTTCGGGTGCGGCGTGGGCAGCGTGGTCTCGTCGTCGGCCAGCAGCTCCTCGTACAGCTTCTCGCCCGGGCGCAGGCCGGTGAACACCACCGGCACCTCGTCCTCGGTGCGCCCGGACAGCCGGATCATCAGGCGCGCAAGTTCGACGATGCGCACCGGCTCGCCCATGTCGAGCACGTAGATCTGCCCGCTGTCGCCCATCAGCGCGGCCTGCAGCACGAGCTGCGCCGCCTCCGGGATGGTCATGAAATAGCGCACGATGTCCGGATGGGTCACGGTGACCGGGCCGCCGGCGGCGATCTGCTGCGCGAAACGCGGCACCACGCTGCCGCTGGACCCCAGCACATTGCCGAAGCGCACCGCGACCATGCGCGTGGCCGGGTGCTCATGCGCCAGCACCTGCAGCGCACGTTCGGCCAGGCGCTTGCTGGCGCCCATCACGTTGGTCGGATTCACCGCCTTGTCGGTCGACACCAGCACGAAGCGCCGCGCCCCGCACAGCGCCGCGGCGCGCGCCGCGTTGACGGTGCCCAGCACGTTGGTGCGCAGCGCCTCGATCGCGTTGTCGTTCTCCATCAGCGGCACGTGCTTGTAGGCCGCCGCGTGGAACACCAGGGTCGGCTGCAGCCGCAGGAACAGGGTCTGCAGGCGCCGCGCATCGCGCACGTTGGCGGTCAGGTAGACCGCGGGCATGTCCGGGTGGCGTGCCTTGAGTTCCTGCTCGAGCTGGTAGATCGCGAACTCGGAGACGTCCAGGCACACCAGGGTGCCGACTCCGAAGCGCGCGATCTGCCGGCACAGCTCGGAGCCGATCGAGCCGCCGGCGCCGGTGACCAGCACGCATTGCCCGGCCAGCAGATCGGACAGGCCGCGCACGTCCAGCTGCACCGCGGCGCGCCCCAGCAGGTCGTCGAGTTGCAGGTTGCGCGGCACCCCGGCGCCGCCGCCGGGCTGCAGCCAGTCGTCGGCGCGCGGCAGCGCCAGCAGCGCCAGGCGCGCGTCACTGGCCTGCTCCAGCAGGAGGCGGCGCGTGGCCGAGCCGGCGGCCCCGGTGACCAGCGCGTGCTGCACGTCGTAGTCGTGCGCCGCGCGACCCAGCGCCAGCGGCGGGCCCAGCACGGGAATGTCCTGCAGGCGCGTGCCCGCCTCCTCGCGCAGCGGGCTGTAGATGGCCACCGCGCGCCACTGGCGCGTGCCGCGCAGGCTCTGCAGCGCGGGCGCCGCATCGTCGACGCTTCCGAGCAGCAGCAGCGGCCGCGCGACGCCGTCCGCGCCGCGCATGCTGCGGTCGCCGAGCATGCGCATGACCAGGCGCAGCGCCAGCAGGGCGCCGCCGGCCAGCAGCGGGTGGATCAGCACGATGGAGCGCGGGAAGTTCGGCTCGCGCACCACCAGCAGCACGGCCGCCAGCGCCAGCGCCGCGACGCCGCAGGCGCGCGCCAGGCGCCACACGTCGGCCAGCCCGGCGTGGCGCCACGCGGTGCGGTAGACGTTGAACCAGGCCAGGGTCAGCAGCCAGACCAGCACCGCCGTCGGCAGCGTGACGGCGACGATGTGCACGATGTTGGCCGGCGCGTTGTTGCGCAGCAGGCTGAAGCGGAAGCCGAAGGCCGCCAGCCACGCGAGCCCCACCAGCACGGCGTCCAGCGCGAGCTGGCGCCAGGCGCGCCGCAAGGCATCGGGAAATCGCCGCATCGCTAGCCGGTCGCCAGTTGCAGTCCGCGTCGCAGCAACTCGCACACATGCTCGAGCTGCTGCGGCTCCATGTTGGAGCCCGACGGCAGGCACACGCCGCCTTCGAACAGTTCGCGCGACACGTCGTGCCCCGGCGCATGCTCGAAATAGCGGCAGCCCGCGTACAGCGGCTGCAGGTGCATCGGCTTCCACACCGGACGCGCCTCGACGTTGTGGCGCTCGAGGAAGTCGAGCAGCGCGTCGCGCCTGCGCGAGGCCTGCGGCAGCTGCAGCGCGAACG
Source organism: Pseudomonadota bacterium (assembly GCA_021816585.1). GTDB lineage: Bacteria > Pseudomonadota > Gammaproteobacteria > Burkholderiales > Burkholderiaceae_C > Thiomonas_A. The sequence goes on from JAKAXL010000003.1 coordinate 76,052, forward strand.
CGGATAGCCAGCGCGTGCCGCGATGGCCGGCCGGCTCTTCCATCCAGCGCAGTCCCGCGATCGCCGACAGTTCGCGCACGTAGTGCTCGAAGATCTCGCGTCGGCGCTCGACGCGCTGCTGCAGCACGCGCAGCTGGCCGCGCCCGATGGCCGCCAGCACGTTGCTCAGCCGGTAGTTGTAGCCGTCCTCGACATGCTCGTAGTGGCGCGCCGGCTCGCGCGCCTGCGTCGACAGCTTGCGCGCGTGCGCGATCAGCGGCTCGTCGTCGCCGACCAGCATGCCGCCGCCCGAGGTGGTGATGATCTTGTTGCCGTTGAAGGAGAACACCGCCAGACGGCCGAAGCTGCCGCTGGGGCGACCGTGCAGGCTCGCGCCGAGCGACTCGGCGGCGTCTTCCAGCACCGGCACGCCGGCCTGCTCGAGCAGCGGCAGCAGCTCGTCCATCTGCGCGCTCTGTCCGTACAGATTGACGATCACCGCCGCCTTCGGGCGCACGCCGTCGCGCGCCAGCGCGGCGAGGGCGTGGCGCAGCGCCGCCGGGGACATGCTCCAGCCGCCCGGCTCGGAGTCCACGAACACCGGCGTGGCGCCTAGCTGGCGGATCGGGTTGGCGCTGGCGACGAAGGTCAGGCTGGAGCACAGCACCACGTCTGCCGGCCCGACCCCCAGCAGGCGCAGCCCGAGATGCAGCGCCGCGGTGCCCGAACTGGTGGCGGCGGCGTGGCGCATGCCCACGCATTGGGCCAGTTCGCGCTCGAAGGCGTCGACGTGCGGCCCCAGCGGCGCGATCCAGTTGGACTCGAAGGCCTCGCGCACCAGCGGCGCCTCGTCGTCGCCCAGGTGCGGCGCCGACAGGTAGGTGCGGCGCGACAGCTCGCGCCGCGTGACCAGGTCGACGACCCGGTTCTCGGCGTCGAGCACCGGGACGTGGTCGATGCTGCGCTGGTCCATCAGCTGCTGCACCTCGCGCATCGAGGCCTGCAGGCCCACGGTCAGCGGCGGCACCGCCGGCAGCGCGTCCAGCGGCGTGTGCTGCGCGATGCCGGCCAGCGCGGCGCGCCGCAGGTCGCCGTCGGTCACGGTGCGCAGCAGGCGCCGCGCCGGATCGACGACCAGCAGCACGCCCTGCGCCGTGGCGTCCAGGCGCGCCATCGCCTGCAGCACGGTGAGTTGGGGGGCGACCAGCAGCGACTCGAAGGATGGCGCGGACATGGGCTCGGGCATCGAATGCGGGGGAGGGCGGGCCTTCAGGCGGCCACGCCGTCGTGGGTCTGCCGCGCCGGCACGCCGGCCCAGCGGCCCTCGTCGGGAATGTCCTGCAGCGCCACCGCGCCGGCTCCCAGCACGCTGCCGGCACCGACGCGCAAGCCGCGCAGCACGGTGCTGCCGGCGCCCACCAGCGCGCAATCGCCGACTCGCACCCCTCCGCCCAGGCGGGCGCCGGGGGCGATGTGCGACCACGCGCCGACCGTGCAGTCATGGTCGATCACCGCGGTGTGGTTGACGATCACGCCCTCGCCCAGCACCGCCAGCGGAGCGACCACGCAGTGCGCGGTGAGCAGGCAGCCGGGGCCGATCGCCGCGCTGGGCGCCAGCGCCGCCAGCGGATGCACGATGGTGGCCGGCACGGCGCCGCGCGCCTGCCCGGCCAGCAGCGCCCGGGTCTCGCGCTGGCGCGAGGCGTTGTCGCCGATGGCCACGTGCAGCCCCCATGGCGCCGGCAGATCGCACAGCGCCTGCAGCGACAGCACCGGCACGCCGGGAAGCAGCTCGCTGCCCCACAGCTGCTCGCGCCGGTCGCAGGCCACGACGCCGCGCCATGCCCGGCTCGCCAGCGCGGCGTCGGCGGCCACGCGACCGTGGCCGCCGGCGCCGAACACCACCAGCAGCGGCGCGTCGCCCGGCGCGCGCGGGTCGGCGGGCGGGAGCGGGAGGGGCGTGGAGGCTGGCACGACGCGCGTCAGTAGGTCAGGGTCTTGTCGAGCAGGCCCGGCGGGAGCTCGAGTTCGGCAAGCCAGTGCGCGATGCGTTCGCCCGCGTGGCCGTCACCATAGACATTATGCGCGGCCGGACGCGGGCCGCCGAGCAGCTCGCGCAGCGCGCCGGCGATGTCCGCGGCCCGCGCCGGCACGTTGCGCACGCCGGGGTTGCGTTCGCGCAGGCGCTGGCGCGAGCCGACGTCCAGCACCGGGGTGCCGAAGCTTGCCGCCTCGATGATTCCGGACGAGGAATTGCCCACCAGCGCCAACGCGTGACGCAGCGCGTCGAGGTATTGCGGGCGCGGCAGGTGGGTGATCCTGCGCCATCCACCGGCCTGTGTCGGCAGTTCGCGCAGTGCCTGCTCGACATGCGCGGATCCGGCGTCGGCGTTCGGAGCCATCCAGATCACGTCGAATGCATGCCCGCCACCGGCGTCGCGCAGGCCGTCGAGCACGGCGCGAGTCTGCTCCCCGGCCTGCGCGGCCTCCTGCACCACCGGGTGGAACACCACCAGCACGTAGTCGCGATGCGCGTCGATGCCGAGGGCGCGCGCGGCCTGCTCGCGCGAGGCCTGCGCGTGCAGCGCCAGCTCGTCCAGCCCGGGAGCTCCGCTCACGAACACCCGCTGCGGCTGCTCGCCCATCGCGATCAGGCGCTCGCGCGACTCGAAGGTCGCCGCGAAGTGCAGGCTCGCGAGTTTCGAGATGGCGTGGCGCATCGGCTCGTCCACCGTGCCCGAGCGCTCGCCGCCGTGCACGTGGGCCACCGGCACGCCGTGATGCAGCGCGGCGATGGCGCCGGCCAGCATCTCGCCGCGGTCGCCCAGCAGCAGCAGCAGGTCGTGGGCGCCGCGCTGCAACTCGGCCCCGACTCCCAGCAGGGTCTGCGCGACGGCGCGCGCCATGCCCGCGCCGTCGCGTGCCGCGACGTCGCTGGGAATGCGCGCCGCGATCGGCAGCCCGCTGGCCTCGATCTCGGCCACCGTGTTGCCGAACTCCGGGCACAGGTGCATGCCGGTGACCGCCAGCGCCAGTTCCAGCCGCGGGTGCGCGGCGATGCGCTGCAGGCAGCCTCGCATCAGCCCGAAGTCGGCGCGCGTTCCGCTGAGGTACAGGATGCGCCGGCGGCGGCCGGCCGTGCCGGGGACGGAGTTCATGGCAAGGGCTCCTGTGCCAGCGCGCGTTCGGCGGCGGCGAAGTCCTCGGCGGTGTCGATGTCCACCGAGCGCGAGGCCGGCATCACGTGCACGGCCGCGCGCACGCTCCACATGCCGTGCGCGGCGGCGTGCGCCAGCGCGGCGCGGCGCCAGACGTAGATGGAACCATTGAGGGTCCACACCGCGGGAGCGGACTGGCGTGTCGCCGTGCCCCCGCCCTTGCTGATGCGCACGCTGCCGTCGGGCTGCGCCTCCACGAGATTGAAGTAGGGGTTGCAGCCGCTGTCGTAGGCGGTGAGCACGAGTCCGGGCGAGTCGGCGGCGTCGGCGCGCAGCAGGCAGGCGTCGAGGTCCTGCGCGATGCGCAGCGGCGAGGTCGGCTGCAGGTCGACGATGCGCTCGATGCTGCCGCCGGTCTCGTGTTCCAGGTGGCGCAGCAGATGCTCGATCACCGGCAGCTTGGGGGTGTCGTCGCGCGCCAGTTCGGGCGGACGCAGGTACGGCACCTCGGCGCCCGCCTGGCGGGCGATGCGCGCGATCTCCGGGTCGTCGGTGGACACGTACACGGCCTCGATCGCCGCATGCGCCAGCGCGAATTCGATGCTGTGCACGATCAGCGGGCGGCCCCGAAGCGGCCGGATGTTCTTGCCCGGCAGGCCCTTGCTGCCGCCGCGGGCGCAGATGGTGGCGATGGTGCGCATGCTCGTTCAGTCCGATGCGGCCGGCGCGGCCGACTCCGCCGATGGGCGCGCAGGGGCGCGCCGGTCCAGCAATTGCTCGATCTGCTCGGCCACCGCCGGCGCCGCCGCCTGCCGGCGCGCCCAGCGCGTCGGCGCCGGCGGCTCCGCCAGGGTCCGGTCGAGGGCCTGCGGCAGATCGTCCAGCGTGGGCACTCCGCGCGCCACGCCCAGCGCGGCGTAATCCAGCCCCCACAGCGCCCCCGGCGAGCCTTGCAGGCTCAGCACCGGTCGGCCGGCCACCGCCGCCTGCAGCCCGACCGTGGTCGACTGCACGACCACGGCGTCGGCGGCCAGCACCAGGCCCTCCACGGGCTCCTGCGTGGCCACGCTGAAGCGCACCTGCGCGGTGTCCTCGGCGCGCGGCGCGCGGTGCCAGTGATTCGGGTGGTGACGCACCACCAGCGAGGCCTGCGCGCGCTGCAGCACCCACGCGCGCGCCGCCGCCTCCATGGCCAGCGGCAACGCATCGCCCGCGGGCCAGCGCGATGCCGGGTGAGCGCGCGGCTCGGGCTGCGTGGCCAGCAGCACCAGCTTGCCGGGATCGCGCCCCCAGCGCTGCGCCCAGTCGAGCCGCAGCCGGCGTGCCTGCTCGTGCGCGCGCGGCTGGTGCAGCGCATCGAAGGCGGGGTTGCCGGTGACCGCGATGCGCTCGGGCTCCCAGCCCGCCGCCAGCAGGTTGTCGCGCACCGCATCGGCCAGCACGCACACCCGCGTCGGGCGCCCGCTGCGCGCGGCGAAGGGGTCTCCGGGCTGCGCGAACAGGTCGAGCACGGCGACACCCGGAATGTCGTCCAGGCGCGCGGCCTCCAGCGCCGCGTGCTCGCTGCGCGGCGAGTTCGTCGCCAGCACGAGGTCGGGGCGCAGCGCGCGCAGCACGCGCCGCATGAATTCCAGCGGAAAGAAGCCCTGGCGCCCGCGCTGCTCCAGCACGCGCGCCGCCTCGCCCGGTCCGAGCTGGCGTTGCAGCGACCACGCGTTGATTCCCAGGTAGGCCAGGGTCTCGGACTCGGGGACGTCGGGATGGGTGTTGCCCGCCTGCAGCTCGCGCCCCAGGGTCAGCGCGAGTTCGCGCTCGGCCGGCTGCAGCAGGTGCAGCAGCGACTCGTAGCCCAGCGGCTGCCAGCCCGCCTCCAGCGCGGCGCGCCGTGCCGTGGTCAGCGCCAGAAGCTGCAGTTGCAGCTGCGGGCGTCGCCGGCGCAGTTCGTCCAGCACCGGCAGCAGCATCGCGACGTGGCCGCCGCCATAGGCCACCGCCAGCACGCGCTGCGGCCGGGCCGTCGCCGCGCTCCCGGGGCGCGGCATCAGGCGTCCCCCGGCGCGGGCTGGAAGCGTCGCGCCCAGATCTCCAGCGCCGCCAGCGCGCGCAACTCGCGCGTGTGGTTGGCGCTGCCGTCGACGTGGCGCTCGAACAGCCGGCGCAGCTGCGCCGGCTGGAACAGCCGGGAGCCGAGCGCGTCGTCGGCGAACAGCAGATCGTGCAGCCAGGCCTTGCGCGGACCCCGGAACCACTCGCCCACCGGCACCGTGAACATCTGCTTGCGGCGCATCGCCAGGTCCTCGCCGATCAACGGCTGCACGGCGCGCTTGAACCAGTGCTTCTTGTCGCCGCCGGACAGCTTGGTCGAGCCGGGGCTGCGAAACGCCAGTTCCATCATGCGCCAGTCGAGGAAGGGCGTGCGCGCCTCCAGCGACACCGCCATGCCCATGCGGTCGGGCTTGACCAGGTTGTTGCCGGGCAGCAGCAGCATCATGTCCAGATACAGCATCTGGTTCACGCGGTCGAAATGCCGCGCCTGGCGCAGCCAGGGCCGGGCGACGTCGCGCACGCTGTCGACGTCGCGCAGGCGCTGGCGCAGCCAGGGCTGCAGCAACTGCTCGCGCGCGTCCTGCCCGAACAGCCCGGTGCGCTCGACCAGCAGGCGCGCGAAGGCCTCGTCGTCGAGCCCCTGCAGCGCCGGGTCGGCGAGCACCGCGGCATATTTGTCGTAGCCGGCGAACAGCTCGTCGCCGCCGTCGCCGGTGAGCACGACCTTGACCTCCTGCGCGGCCAGCCGAGCCACTTCGAGCGTGGGCAGGAACGAGGCGTCGCCGTGCGGCTGGTCGCAGTGCCACAGCGCCAGCGGCCACGCGTCGAGCAGGTCGGGCTGCACGATGCGCTCGTGGTGCGTGGTGCCGAAGCGCCGCGCGGCATCGCGCGCGTAGGGCGACTCGTCGAAGCGCGCATCGTCGAAGCCGATGCAGAAACTGCGCACCGGCTCGCGCACATGGCGCGCCATCAGCGCCACCACGCTGCTGGAGTCGACGCCGCCCGACAGGAAGGCGCCGAAGGGCACGTCGGCGCGCAGGCGAAGGCGCACGGCATCGTCGAGCAGGCCGAGGAACTGCTCCTGCCAGGCCCCGAAGTCCTGCGCCAGCGGCTGCTGCTCGGCCAGGTTCCACCAGCGCCGCCGGCGCGCGCCGCGGGCGTCGATGCTGAGCACGCAACCGGGCTCCAGGTGGCGCACGCCCTCGAACAGGGTCCACGGCGGCGGCACGTAGTTGTAGGCCAGGTAGTGCTGCAGCGCGGCCAGGTCCAGTCGCGCCGGCGCCGGCATCGCCGGCAGCAGCGCCTTGATCTCCGAGCCGAACAGCACGCGCATGCCGTCGTCGTGCACGTACAGCGGCTTGACGCCGATGCGGTCGCGTATCAGGTGCAGGCATTCGAGCTGCGGGTCGCGGCGGTCGAGCACCGCGATCGCGAACATGCCGTTGAGTCGCGGCAGGAAATCCAGCCCCTCGCGCTCGTACAGGCGCAGCAGCACCTCGGTGTCGCTGTGGTCGCTGGCGAAGCGCACGCCGTCGCGCTGCAACTCACGCCGCAGTTCCACGTGGTTGAAGATCTCCCCGTTCTGCACCAGGGCGACGCGGCCGTCGTCGGACACGAAGGGCTGGTGGCCTCCGGCGATGTCGATGATCGACAGCCGCCGGTTGCCGATCATCGCTCCGGGCACCGCGAAATGGCCGCTGTCGTCGGGGCCGCGGTGGCGCAGCGAGGCGTCCATCGCCTGCTCGACGCGCGCATCGAGTCCGCCGCCGCCGCGGTCGAAATAGCCGTAGATCCCGCACATGGTGCCAGTAGCCGAAATACCTATTGTCGCTGCAGTCGATTCGCCGCGTGGCGCTTGCTCAGTTGCCGCTGTCGCGCAGCAGCTGCGCCGCGGTCAGCGCGAGGATGCGCAGGTCGCGCAGCACTCCGTGGTCGCGTGCGTAGTCGAGGTCGGCCTGCAGGCGCTGCTGCGGGGTCGCGCGCGAGCGGTACAGCGCCTGCGCCAGCCCGGTGATGCCGGGGCGCACGCTGCAGCGCAGGCGCCAGTCCTCGGCGCGGTAGTCGGCCTGCTGCGCGGGGACGTCGGGGCGCGGTCCGACCAGGCTCATGTCGCCGCGCAGCACGTTGAGCAGCTGCGGCAGCTCGTCCAGGCTGCTGCGCCGCAGCCAGCGCCCGACCCGGGTGATGCGCGGGTCGCCGGCGGCCGTGCGCTGCGGCCCGCGCGCCTGCGCGTCGACCACCATCGAGCGGAACTTGTACAGCCGGAAGTGCCTGCCCCCGAGCCCGACCCGCCACTGCGTGAACAGCACCGGCCGTCCGCTGTCCAGCCACACCGCCAGCGCCGTCGCCAGCATCGGCAGCGCCAGCACGAGCAGCGCCAGCAAGGCCAGCACGAGATCGAACAGCCGCTTGACCATCAGGCGCGTGCGGCCACCAGGGTGCGTGCCGCCTTGCCGATGAGGTCGCAGGCGAGCAGGCGGTCGCTCTCCACCTCCTCGGCGCTGCGCCCGGCCAGCACCGCCTCGCAATGGCGCAGCCGGTCGAGCTGGGCGCGGTAGGTCGAACGCCAGTCGCTGTCCGGCGCCTCGAACATCTCGCGGTTGAAGGTGCGCGACAGGATCACGCTTTGCGAGCCCAGGCGCAGGTGCTCGCCCAGCACCACGCGCCCGGGCAGCAGCCCCTCGTCGATGCGCGCGATGCCGCCGAAGCCGAAGCGCAGGTCGCGCGCATGGGCCGCGCGCGCCACCCGCTCGACGGTGCCGTCGGCCAGCGGCTCGAACATGAAGCGCAGTTCGAGCTGGCGGTGCAGGTCGTTGAGTCCGACGTAGATCTCGCTCAGGCCCGGCTGGTCGGCCCAGGTGTCCAGCGTGTCCAGCGCGCCGCGCGTCTCCAGCAGCGCGATGAGCCGCGCGCGCCCGCCGATCGCCTCGGCGCAGGCCTGCAGTTGCGCGGGCTGCTCGAACATCGGCAGCATCACGCTGTCGGCGCCGTGGCGCACCGCGTGCTCGACCTCGGCCACGCTGCCTTCGTGCCACGGGTTGACGCGCACGATCAGGTGGGCGCGCGGCGCCGCCGCGCGCAGCGGCGCCAGGTCCTGCGGACGGTGGTCGGAGATGAAGGTCCCGAGGCCTCCCTGGCGCGCCTGCTTGCCCAGGCTTTCCAGGTCGAGCATCAGACGCGCGACCCCGCATTGCACCGCGAAGGCAGCGAAGTCCGGAAGGTTGGTGATCTGGATCCAGTCCATGGTCGGGGCGCCGTGGTCGCAGTTTAGCGGGGCGCGCCGCGCCGCCCGAGCGCCATCCCCAGCGGGTCCCGCCGCAGCATGTACCAGGCCCCGGCACCCAGCAGCGGCAGGACCGGGGCGGCCTGCAGCACCATGCCGGACAGGCCCTGCACCGGCCAGCGCGCCAGCAGCAGCGCCAGCACGGCCAGCGCGACGCTGCCCAGCCCCAGCAGCAGCGCATTGCCGGCCTCGGCGTCGCCGGCATGGCGCGCCAGGCGCAGCCACAGCAGCGTGGTGGCGCACAGGTAGGCCGCGCCGTAGGCGGCCAGCGCGCGCCACCACCCCGGAGCGAGCAGGGCTCCCAGCAGCAGCAGCGCGAGCAGCCCGCCGCCATAGCCCAGCACCTGGTCGACGATGCGCCGGTGGCTGTTCAGCCGGGCCGCCAGCACCAACTGCGCCGCCTGCAAAGGCAGCAGCGCAAGAATCCAGCGCATCGAACGAACGAGCTCGAACTGCGCCTGCGCGTTCATGCGCCCCCAGCCGAACACCAGGCGCACCCCCAGCGGGGCCGCCAGCATGCCGGCGGCTCCCAGCAGCAGCGCGATGCGCAGCATCGAGCGCATCCACTGCCGGCCGCGTTCGCGCGCGGCGTCGTGGTCGCCCGCCGCCTCGGCGGCCGACAGGCGCGCCAGCGCCAGCGCCGCCGCCACCGCGAACACCGTGTGCAGCGGCAACTCGCCGATGCGTTGCGCGTAATGGAACACCCCCAGTTGCCCGGGGCCGTTGCGCGACGCGATGCTGCGCGCCGCCAGCGTGTACAGCACCGTCAGCCCCGACGCGGCAAGCGCCAGCACGACCGCGCGCAGGCCCTGCGAGTCGGGCCAGCGGGCGACTCCGCGGCGCGCCCGTCCGAGCCCGGCGACCACGCGCTGCATCATGCCCAGGCGCGCCAGCGCGGCGGCCGCGATTCCCGCGGCCACCCACGCGAAGGCGTGCAGGCGCGCCGCCAGCACCAGCGAGGCGATCAGCACCAGGTTGAACACCACGTTGCCGGCGTATTGCCACTGCAGGCGCCCCTGCGACTGCAGCGCGGCGGCGCCGACCATGGTCAGCGCGCCGGCCGGCAGCGCGACCAGCGCGCCCAGGCCCAGCGCATGCGCGGCCAGCCCCGCGTCCACCGCGTGCAGTCCCGGCGCCAGCAGGTGCACCAGCGGCCCGCGGGCCACCCAGCTGAGCAGCCCGGCCAGCGCGAACAGCGGAAGCGCCACGCGCATCCAGCGCGCCGCCTCGTCGGCCACGTCGGCCCCGCTGCGCCCGGCCATGCGCGGCACCATCACCGCCGGGACCGCGGCGCCCCACAGCAGCGACACCATGAAGTCGGGGTAGGACAGCGCCACCAGCGCCGCGTCCGCGTGCCCGGTGAGCCCGAACTGCGTGGCCACGACCGCATCGCGCAGCACCCCCAGCAAGCGGCTGGCGGCCATCAGCAGCAGACTCAGGGTAAAGGCGCGGGCGAGGGACATGGTGCCGCATTGTCGCCTGCCGCGAAGCCCGCGGGCAGCGTCAGGGCCGCTGTGCCTGCGAGGGGGCTGTTCAAGTTCCGATTCCTGCGTGTATACTTCTTATTTCGCTGCGCCCGTAGCTCAGTTGGATAGAGTACTTGGCTACGAACCAAGGGGTCGTGGGTTCGAATCCTGCCGGGCGCACCAAAATTCGTTGCAAGATCAAGGCCTTGGGAGGCAACTCCCAAGGCCTTTTTCTCATGCCTGTTCGAAACTCGATCCGGCCGGCCGGCCGGCCTGCGCCGCGGCGGGGGTATGGGCCGCCGTCACGGCAAGCTCGGATTCGAAGCACGACACACGGCAGCAGGCGCCTAGCCCAACTCTTGAAACGAAACGACAAGGATGCTGGCTACTGGCGCAGCAGCCTGAGAAGAAGATCGAGCGTCGCCTCCATCCGACGCGCAGCCCGCAGCGCCTCGTCCCCAAAATGTGCTCCGTAGTTCCCGGAGTCGAGCCCATCACCGTTGACAAGGGGTGCGAAGCGGCGTTTGAGCTCCTCGGCGGTTCCTTCCGAAGGGCGGCGGACCGCGCGAAGCATCATCGCCTCGAACATCGGCCGGGAACGAAGGACGTGAATCCGATGGTGCGCAGCCAACCGAGCGACTTCTGTATTCCAGTCCGTATCGGTGTCCAACAGTGCTGCCACGGTGTCGTAATCGACGGTCCGACATTGCCGGATCGCTACGTCCACGACGTGCGCCGCCCCCTTGCCGCGAGCGCATCTGACCGTGACCTGCAGGCCGCATCCGCGGGGAGCGTACAGCGCCTTGACATGTTTCAGGAAGGCCTCTTCCGTTTCCCCTTCGCCCACTAGAAGCAGCGTGGCGTATTGCCGGCGCGAAGGGGGCTTGGCCGCCATCACAGATTGGGCACCGCGCCGAAGGCGCCGGCCATGTACTTGGCATACAGGCTGACGTCCGATCGTACGCCCTCGATTCGATCGAGACGAATCGCGCTGCTTTCACAGTCCTCATTCTTCTCGCTTAGCATCACCTGACGCTTGTCGAGCAGGTTCAGCACCTCAATCGCATGGCTGCTGAACAGGAGTTGGGCGTTGTGCGGGTTGGTCTTCCGGCTGGCGAACAGGCCCAGAATGGCGTCCAGCATGTGGGGGTGCAAGTCGCTTTCGAATTCGTCGACCACGGCCACGGCACCACGACTCAGTGCCGGCAGCAGGAAAGACAGGAGTGAGAATGCGCTCTTCGTGCCGTTCGATTCCAGGAGAAGCGGCAGGACATACTCTTGCCCGTGGCTCTTGTGGTGACCGAACGGTATCCAGATCTTCTGCTTCTGGTTGGGCTCCAATGGATTCGTGGTGAGCTCGCCCTCCCTGACGTCCACACCTGACAAGCCCAGGTCCCAACTGCACAGAAGGCGCTCCATCTCGGCGCGCAACGGTGCACTGGACTGGAAACCCCTGGCCGCCTCCAGCACACCCAGGTCGCCGCTGTTGACGCGACCCGACACTCCGATGTTGCTGTAGACGGTGGGCGCCGCAATCCGAAGTGCCAGCGGTACGCCATACTGCGCTGCCCACGAAATCAGGGAGACGTTGGGGCGTGCTTCGACGGCCTTCGCCGGATCCAGGCCAAAGTCCTGCTGTCGGACGACGTAGGCGCCGGCAGCCTCGTCCCAGTCACGCGTGAACACGTAGCGGAAGCGCTCATGCTTGCGGTACAGCGCTTCGTGCAGCACTCGCTGGGGTGTGCAGCGCAGAACGTATCGCCATAGCTGTCCGTCGGCATCGGCCTCGCACTCGATCTCCATGGGCTCGGCCGCGCTGGCGAAGTGCAGGTGAACAGGGATGTCAGCGCCGACCTGTGCCTGGTGGAACGAGGACGTGAAAAACCAGCCGAGGAAGGCCAGGGGCTTGAGCAGGGCTGTCTTGCCAGAGCCGTTCGCACCGATGACGCCCAGCACCTTGGCAACGCGCTGACCCGTGCCACATGTCGCGATCCAGTCGGTGTCGGGCGCCCGATCGTTGACCCGCAGGTCGACTTCGACGCGCTTTCGGAAGGACTGAAAATTGGTCGCCGCGTAGCTGTGCAGCATGAAGACCTCGGCTAACTAAATTTTCGCACGATAATTCGTGCGAAATGGTCTTAGTGTACTCCTTGAGGAGCGGCCGTGCGACGGCCGCTTCCGGCGTGCGGCAGGCTTCCTTGGAGAGGGCAGTGTTCGAAGACGAGCCCGGAGTCAACTGGATGCTCTACCTGCCGTGCGTGCTCACCGCGCAGCAGGTACCCGAGGCGGCAGCGCTGGTTCCGGTGGACGACGCACGGGGTCGGCGCCTGGGCACTTTCTCCGGCCGGCCGCCGCGGCGGGGGTATGGGCCGCCGTCACGGCAAGCTCGGATTCGAAGCACGAGACACGGCAGCAGGCGCCGACGATGCCCCGACCGTTCCGCCACTCAGATCCGTGCAAGCTGCAGTCGTCCGAGCTTGTGCATCAGATCCAGCAGGCTGGGCTCCTGCAACTGCGCCGGGTCGACCCAGCGGGTGCGGAGCTCCGAGGCGCCGGTCGGTGCCGATGTGCAGGTCAGCAGGTAGCGGAAGTCGAAATGAAGGTGTGCGGCCTCCTGCCGGCGAGGGTTTTCGGCAATCTCGTGGACGTCGATGTCCACAGGGCAGGGATGGGCCGCATGCCACGGATGCAACCGCACCGATGCACCCGTCTCCTCCTGCGTTTCGCGCAGCGCGGCCTGCTCGGGTCCTTCGCCGGGTTCCAGGTGGCCGCCAGGCTGGATCCACCGGTGCAGGTGCGGGTGATGGATGCACAGCAGACGGCCGCGGCGGATGACGATGCCGCTGGCGGCCAGGTGGCCGCCCGGGTTGCGTCGGGAATGGGCGTCCTCGCCGGCGGCCAGCGCCTGAAGCAACGGCGCCAGGCGCTGGCGCTCGGCGGGGAACAGGCGGCAGTACCTGTCGAGCTGCTCCGCCGTGCCCGGGGTGCATGGGGTGGGGTGCGAATGCATGGTGACGAGCATGGTCGCTCGTTCGCGTTCACCCATGTCGAAGCAGGTCTTTGCGCAAGCGCCGGCAAGGCCCTCGAGCGCTGCGGCGGCGAGGGCTGCCGGCGGTGTCCTGCCGGGCGCAAAATGGCCGGCCCAGGCCCCAGGCCGTCATTCATCGACGAGGTCCCGCACCATGGACGAGCAGCCCGGACTTCAAGGTTCCTGTCACTGCGGCGCCGTGCGCTTCGAGATGCGCGGGCCGATCCGGCGCGCGATGCGCTGCACCTGTTCCATCTGCCGTCGCGTAGGGGCGGTCTGGCATCGCAGCGACGACGCCGGCCTGCGCATCCTCTCGGGCGAGGACCAGCTCGTCCCGTACCAGTTCGGCACGCGCACGGCCACGCACTACTTCTGCCGCAACTGCGGGGTCCACCCGCTCACGCGCCCGCGCCTGGACCCGACGGTGTGGGTCGTCAACCTGCGCTGCGTGGATGGCGTGGACCTGGATGCGCTTGCGGTGTCCACGTTCGACGGCGCCAACTGGGAACAGGCGGCCGCCGCGTTGCTGGCAGGGCCTTGATCGACCCCGGTTGCGTGGTCGGGACCCCGGAGGGCCCCGGAGATCAGCGGATGCGCGGATCGGTCATGGCGGCGAAGAACACCCCCGCGAAGCCCAGGGACAGACACAGCGCCAGGCCCATCAGCAGGCGCCAGCCCGGCGGCACGACGAGCCAGTCGACGAGCAGGGCGAAGGCCACGCCGATGCCTGCGGCCACGGCGTAGCGGAGTCGGCGTTGTCCAGGTGGCATGGTCGCAAGCGTGGCTGGGGTCGAGGGCAGGGGGCCGGCGGCAGTGCCGCGGCCAGGGCGCAAGTCTAGTGCCCGGAGCCCTCGGGCCAGGCGGCTGCGTCGGGCGGGAGCGCGGACGGGCGGGGGTATTCGAACTTGCGGAACCAGTCCTGGGCGACGCGCTGGATCGGCTCCTGCAGCAGGAAGTGGTGCTTGGCGCGCCCGGCCCGACGACTCGCCACGAGCCCGGCCGATTCGAGCAGCCGCAGGTGGGCCGCCACCGCCTGGCGGCTCATCGGACGGTCCTCTTCGTCACGCTCGACTCCACGCAGAAGCCGCACGCTCGCCGTGCGCTGGCGAGCCGAGTGCCGGCGCAGGTCCTCGCACAGTTCGCGCAGGGTCTGCCCGTCGCGCGCATGCAGGCGGTCGAGCAGGTGTCGCCGGTTGGGGTCCGCCAGCGCGCGAAACACCAGGTCGTCATCCATGCCCCCGATGGTAAGCGGGCATCCCGTGGCGGCATGATGGTTTGATCCCGCGCCGGCTCGGCGATGCACAAGCCCGCGCGGGAACGCCCGCAGCGACGACAATACCCGTCATTCCACTCAGGGAGCACAGGGACATGGCGCAAGCTTACGAAGACGACGAGCTGGAGCAGCTGGCCGATCTGCTGGAATCCGATGCGATGCCGGCCACGGCGATGAACCTGTCCACGCTGGATGGTTTCTTCACCGCGGCCGCGCTGGTGCCGCGACCGATGCCGTGGCGCGAGCTGCTGCCGTGGGTATGGGACGACGAGAGCGCCGAGCCCGGATCCGGGGAGGTTCCCGCGACGCCGCAGGACTCCCCGCTGGCGCAGCGCCTGGAGGCCTTGCTGCGCCTGCACTGGGACGGACTGCTCGACACGCTGCGCAGTTCGCCGGAGGACTACGAGCCCGTGCTGTATCTGGTCGAGCCCGAGCAGGGCGGCGAACCGCAGCCGGCGATCGACGACTGGTGCTGGGGCTTCGTCACCGGCATGCAGTTGCATGCGCAGCAGTACGAGGCACTGCCCGACGAACTGCAGGAGTTGCTGGGCCCGATCCTGCTGTACGGCACCGAGCAGGGCTGGGAGCATCTCGACTCCCAGCCGCTGTCGGACGACGAGTACGAGCAGGTCGTCGAGGCGCTGCCCGGGATCGTCGCCGAGCTGGCGCGGTATTTCGGCGAGCAGGGCTGAATGCCGGCGCCGCCGTCGCCCATGCCGGGGCGCGCGCCACCCACGCGCACCGTGTGGGCGCCAGGCGCCGCCGGGCGCATCGAGGTCCTGCTCGACGAACCGGTGGGCGTGCCGCGCGGCGTGGGCATCGTCGCGCACCCGCAGCCCCTGCTGGGAGCCAGCGCGCGGCACAAGGTTCCCCACGTGCTCGCGCATGCGCTGCGCGACCAGGGCTGGCTCGCGCTGCGCCCGAATTTCCGCGGCGTCGGCGCGAGCGACGGCGTGCACGACCACGGCAACGGCGAGGCCGACGATCTGCTCGGGCTGGCGCAGCAGGCGCGGCGCGATCATCCGGGCCTGCCGCTGGCGCTGATGGGCTTTTCCTTCGGGGCCTATGTGCAGTCGCACGTCGCCGCGCGGCTGGGCGCGCAGGGCGAGCCGGCACGCCACGTGCTGCTGGCCGGAATGCCGGTCGGCCAGGTGCAGGACTGGCGCCGCTACGACCCGGCGCCGGTCGAGCAGGCGTGGCTGGTGCACGGCGAGCTCGATGAGCGCGCATCGCTGCAGGCGCTGCTGGACTGGGCGCGCGAGCGCCGCCAGCCGGTGTTCGTCGTGCCGGGTGCGGACCATTTCTTCAGCTCCCGGCTGCACCTGCTGCGCGAACTCGTCACCGCGCAGCTCGGTGGGGATTAGCGAGGCGAGGCGCTGCGCCCGGGCGCGCAGCGTGTTAGCTTTTCGGACGCTGGCGCGCGGCATTGCGCGCGGCCCCCATCACGGCGCGGCCCATGCGGCGCCCTTCAACCCAGGAGACCGCCTTGCGACTGTTCTGCAGCCCCACTTCCCCGTTCGCCCGCGTGGCCCACATCGCGCTGCGCGAGAAGGGATTCGAATTCGAACTGGCGATGGTCGACCCGTGGACCGATGACCCTTCGCTTCAACAAGTCAATCCGGCGACCCGGGTGCCCGCGCTGGTGCTCGACGACGGCACCGTGCTGACCGAGAGCCTGTTGATCGTGCAATGGCTGGAGCGCCAGTGCCCGGCTCCGCCGCTGTTCGCCGACGCCAAGGTGCTGCAGCGCGCCGGGCTGGCGATCGCGGTGATCGAGGCAGCGGCGCAGACCATCATGGGGCGCCGGACCGTCGCGCCGGCGCCTTTCGATGAAACGGCGATGGGCCTGCGGCGGCGCCGCGCGATGGTGCAGAGCATGCAGCACCTGGAACAGGCCGTGCGCCAGGACTGCGCCGGGCACATCGCCAGCGGCAGCAGCCTGGACGCGATCACCGCGGTGGTCGCGCAGGACTATCTGCAGCTGCGCTTCGCCGGCGCGCCGTGGCTGGTGCCCACGCCCGCGCTGGACGCCTGGCTGGTGGAGGCGCGCCAGCGTCCGTCCTACATCGCCACGGCGCCGCACTGAGGTCCGGCGCAGGTCGCGCGCCGCCGGCTACTCGTTGATCGATTCGAGCGAGCGCGCGCGCGTGGCCGGGCCGAGCAGGATCATCACGAATCCCAGGGCCATCGACGCGGCGATGAACAGGGCCACCCCCGGCACGCCCCAGCCGTGCAGCAGGATGCCGATGGCCAGCCCGGCGAAGGCGGCGGCCAGACGGCTCCACGAATAGACAAAGCCCACCGCGCGGGCGCGGATGCGGGTCGGGAACACCTCGGTCTGGTAGCCGTGGTAGGCGAAGGACATGACGTTGGAAGACAGCGTGAACAGCACGCCGAGCCCGATCAGCACCGCCGGCTCGCTGGCCTGCGCGAACAGCGCGATGGCCAGCGCCATCAGCACCAGTGCGATGCAGATCTGGGTCTTGCGCTCGATGCGGTCCGCGAACAGCATGCCCAGCAGCGGACCGAAGGGGTTGGCGATGGCGATGATGAAGGCGTATTGCAGGCTCGTCGTCACATGCACCCCGCGGTGCATCAGCAGGGTCGGAACCCACGCGGCGAAGCCGTAGAACCCGATCACCTGCGCCATGTTGAAGATCGACAGGATGACCGTGCGTCGCCGATAGCGCGGCGCGAAGATCTCGGCGAAGCGACCTTCGCCGGGCTGCTCCTGGGTGTGCGCAACCGGCTCGGGCAGGCTGGCGTGGCCCTCGGCCATGACCCGGCGCTCGAGCTCGGCGACGATGCGTTCGGCTTCCTCGATGCGGCCGCGGCGCGCCAGCCAGCGCGGGCTTTCCGGAATTCCCAGGCGCAGGAACCAGACGACGACGGCGCCGACCGAGCCGATCAGGATGACCACGCGCCAGTACTCGAGTCCGAAGGGCGTGCTGCCCTTCATCGCCCAGGCCAGGAAGGCCACCACCGGCACGACGCAGAAGGTGATGAACTGGTTGAGCGCATAGGCGCGCCCGCGCGCCCGTCCCGGCACCAGCTCGGACAGGTAGGTGTCGATGGTCACGAGCTCGATGCCGATGCCGATGCCGGCGATGAAGCGCCAGACGTCGAGCCACAAGCCACTGGTCTGGAAGGCCATGATCGCGGTGCAGACCATGTACCACAGCAGCGATCCCGTGAAGATGGCGCGCCGTCCGAAGCGATCGGCGACGAAGCCCAGCAGCAGCGCGCCGACCCACAGCCCGGCGAAGGTGGCGAACACGAAGGTCCCGAAGCCGGCGATGGCCAGCGGCTTGAGCGACGCCAGCACGCCCAGCGACTCGGGCTTGAACAGGCCGGAGCCCACCATGCCGGGCGCGACGTAGCCGGTGAAGAACAGGTCGTAGAACTCGAACACGCCGCCGAGCGAGATCAGCACCACCAGGGTCCAGATGGTGCGCGACAGGGGCAGGCGGTCGATGCGCGCAGCGATGTGCGCGGCCGGGTCGGTCGACATGGGGCGTCTCCTCGGTGTGCAGTCATTTCCGCCGCGGAGTTGCATGGACCCTGCGTGCGGTCGTCGTGGCGGGACAGCTTAGCGCAAGCCGCCGCACGCAGGCACGGAGCGCTGCCGCAAAATGGTGGCCCGGCGCCTGGCGCGGCGGCGCCGCCGCGGCGCCATCGTGCCGGCTCAGCTCGCCGGGGCCACGACCCGGAAGTGCATGCGCACACCCTGCGGCGAACGCTCGACGTACTGCATCTGCACGCGCTCGCCGTAGCGCCGCTGCAACTGCGCCAGCAGGGGCAGCGGGTCGTGGTCATTGCGGAACTCCATGGTTTCGCCGGGCATCAGCGCGTCGAGCGCGCCGAAGATCGCGGCGTGACGGAAGCGCTTGGCGATGCCGCATGCGTCGAACACGTACAGTGCATCGGCGCGGCGATGGTCGTGGGGTTGCTGGAGGATGTGCAGTTCGTTCATCGGAGTCGATCGCACCGGGGCCGGCGCGCCTTAAGCGGTAGAGAAAATACCACTATAGCGCGACAGCATCCCGCTCGCAATGCCGCGGCGCGCACCCCCTCAGGGCAACTCGGTGACGCCGCGGCGCTCGCGCATCGCACGCCCGATGCGCTGCAGCTGCTCGTCGTCGAGCAGGCGTTCGGCCATCGGCAGCACCTCCGCCTGCTCATAGTCGATGTGCGCGGTGTAGGCGGCGATGAAGTCCTGCACCAGCGCCTCCCGCAGGGCCGCCACGTCGCCGGCCTGCAGCGCCTGCAGCGCCTCGCGCAGCGCCAGCCACCGCGTTTCCAGCTCGCGGTGCTCGGCTTGCACGCGCCGCATCATGTTGCGTATGCACACCGCGTCCGATCCCGCCATGGCTTCGAGCAGCGCGGGGAACAGGTCCTGTTCCTCGTCCGCGTGGTGGTCGCGCGCGGCGGTGTCGAAGTAGCGCCGGATGCGCTGCACGGCATCGAGCGCCTGCGCGTCGGCTCCATGCTCGCGCACATGGCCGAGCAGGCGCTGCAACAGTTCACACTGCTGCTGCACCCGGCCATGGCAGGCCTGCAGCATTTCCAGCGGGACCTCGAAGCCGGCGCCGTGCGCCGCGGAGCCCTGCAGCGGGATGTTCATGGCCGTGTCCTCCGCGGCGACTGCCCGCCGCGGGCGCGGCGGATCCTGAAGCGGTATTGTAGATGCATGTTCCGCGGCGCAGCGCGGGCCGTGCACGGGGCGCCCGTCAGGGCTCGACCGTGATGCTCTGCGCCAGCTTCTGGCCGGCGGCGTCCTGCACGAAACGCACGTCGATCCTCGCGCCGTCGGACAATGCGCCGCCCTGCGGCACGACGCCGTTGAGCTGGATGCTCAGGCCGTTGAGCCGCAGGCTCGTGGCGCCGAGGCCGTAGGCCCTGCCTTCGGTGTCCAGGCCCCTGGCGTCGTGCGGGGCCGACAGCAGCGCGATGCTGTAGGCCTGCAGCATGCCCGCGACCTGGGTGGCCTCGATCTGCACGTAAGCGCCGTCGTCCAGACTGCCGCGGCCGCTCGATACCGCGTTCGGCGCCAGTGCGACCATCGAGGCCATGGTCACGCCGTCATCGTGCCAGCTCAGCACGAAGCTGCCACTGGCCGCCTGGTACTGGCTGACCGTGCCACGCAGGTCCACGGTGCCGCCCCGCGGTGCCGCGGCGAGCACGTGCAGGCTCGACGCGAGCACGGTGTTGGGCGCCGAGGGATCGACGCCTCCCTGCAGTTGCACGAAGACGCCGTTGCCCAACCGGGCGCCCAGGGCGGCTGCCGAGGCGTCGACGGGAACCCCGCGCACCAGGAAATGCGCGTCGTCGACAAAGCCGGTGATATTGCCGCTCAGACGGATCTGCGCCGGCTGCGCCGGGCAGGCCTGCACGGCGTCGGCCAGCACGTAGCCCGCGCCGGGGGCGACGCGCCCCTGCACGACCACGTAGCGGCCGGCGGCAAGCGCATGCATCTGCGACGCCGCGAGCGCGTCCGCCGGGACGATGCTGATTCCCGCCACGCTGGTTGCGCCGGACGGCGAGGTGTAGAGCAGCCCGCCGATGCGCGCGCTGCCCGAGGCGCCGAGCAGGCTGCGCACGCGCACCATGCCGGCGTCGAGCCGGCCGCCGCGGATCGCGGTGGGGCTCCAGACGTTGACCAGTTCGCCGTCGCGCAGCGCACTGCCGGCCGGATAGAGGGGGGTCGTGCCGTGCAGGAGCACGCGCACGCCGTCCAGTTCGAAGCTGCCGGCGTCGAGCCCGGAGACCAGTCCGGTCAGCCGCACGGCCTGGGTCGCTGCGGGGAGTTGTGCGATGCGCGTGGCCTGCAGGTAAGGATGCCCTTGCGCGTCCACGCCGAAGGCGCCGTCGGCCTCGACCACCATGCTCCCCGCGCGCAGCCCGGAAAAACCGGGCAGCCCGGAATAGAAGGTCACCGGTCCGGCGGCCGGATCGGTATTCACCCGCACCTGCAGGCCGTTGACCGTGAAGCTGTCGCCGGACCCCGACACCGACTGCACCGGGCCGACCAGGTCCGGCTCGATCAGCGCCGCGCTCGCCGATGCGCCGGTCAGCAGCTGCAGCCGCTGCCCCAGGCTGACCGCGGTGGCCGGCTCGGCCGTGCCGGGATCGTCGTCGTTGAAGTAGCGCGGCGCCGCGCTGTCGTAGGCGTGGCCTTCGATGAGCACACTGCCGAATCCGGTCACGGTGCCCACCGAAATGCCGGTGCCGCCGCTGCCGGTGGCGGTACCGTCCTGCGCCGCCTGGCCGCCCCCGCCACAGGAGCCGAGCACCGACAACAGCAAGGCCGCGCACGCCAGGCGCAGGCGTTCGCGGCGCCGGCTCGGCGTGCCCGTCACGTGGCGTCTCCGCGCGAATCGTGGCCGTCCGCAGGCGCCTCCGGGCCCTGCGGCTGCGCCCAGTAGTAAGCGCCGAAGCGCATGCGATGCGTGGCGTCGGCGCGTCCGCGGTCGGCCTCGAAGCATCGGCTGGCCTCGCGGATCATCTGCCGGCGCGCCTGCGTCCACAGCGTACGGGCCAGTTCGCCCAGGCGCGCCGCGGACTGCGCACTCAGCCCGTCGGCGTACACGCTCTGCTCGACGCGCGGTCCCTCGCCCAGCAGGTTCGCCACCGCGGTGGCGGCGTGGTCGGCGACGTTGGAGCCGAACAACTCCACCAGTTCGCGCGAACCCGCTGCAGGCACGTAGCCATCGGCCTTGGGCAGCACCCAGTCCTCGCCGTCGCGCTGCTCGATGTGCACCAGTCCCAGACGCAGCAGTTCTCCCAGCAGCGTGAAGGGATGCACATCCTGCGTGACCGCGCGCGCCAGCGCCTCGAAGGAGTCCTGCGCGCCCAGGCGCGGCAGTGCCCGGGGGCGCCCGTGCTCGTCGCACAGCGACTCGCTGGCCAGCCAGCGCGCGACCAGTTGCGAACTCGCCGACGCCTCGTGCGCGGCGCGCTGCTGCAGCGCGCCGTCACGCCATGCCCTGACGTCCTTGCGGTGCACCCCGCTGAGCACGCTGATCGCCGAGTCGGTCTGGCGCTGGCCGTGGCGCAGCAGTTCCAGTCGAGCCTGCTCGATGAACAGCGGCTTGAGCTCGACACTCAGGCGTGTGTAGTCGATGCCGCTGGCCAGCAGCAGGCGCACCAGTGGCGCCAGTACCTGCGCGAGCGCGCGCAGCACATCCTGCGCCGGTGGCGCCGACGTCTCGCCGGCAGCGGTCTCGGGCGGTCGTAGGGGCGAACGTCCCATGGGGTCGGGCAGGTCACGGCCGGCAAGCGGCGGATCCTCGAAGCGAACGATGGTAGCGCAGGCGCCAAAACCTGGAAAAATTTCCCAGTTATCCAGCGCCTTCGGCCATCACCGCGCGCACCCGCGCGGTGATGACCCCCGGGTTCACATCGGGCTGACCGCTCCGTTCGCCTGCACCCGCACGCGCTGTCCCACCGGCGGTGCGCTGCCCAGCGTGATGTCGCGCGTGGCGCCGTCGTCCATGCGGATCTGCACGCGGTAGACGGTCTTCGCGTCGATGCGCTTTTGCACCTCGTTGCCCGCCAGTCCCCCGCCGACCGCACCGATCACGGTAGCCGCCGTGCGTCCGTTGCCGCCGCCGACCTGATTGCCCAGCAGCCCGCCGACCAGGCCGCCCACCACGGCACCGACGCCGTTGGCCTGGCCCTGCACCTGCACCGGCGTGACGGCCACCACGGTGCCGCAATCGCTGCACACCGGAGCGGCCGGGGCGGTCGCCAGCGCGGGCGACTGCGGCGCGAAGGTCTGCGGCTCGAAGCCGCTCGGCGCGGTGCCGCCCTGGCTGCGCGAGGACTCATGCGGGGTGGCAGGCGCCGCGCTGCGCTGCAGCGGCGGGAAGGTGCTGGACTGGCGCGCCGGCAGCGTGCCGGTGACCGCCACCGCCGACTGCGTGGCCGGGGGCGGCGCGCTGCCCATCGCGCCGGACGCGGCAGCCTGCGGCGAAGCCTGGGCGCCGGCGCCCGCCGGGGCCGCCGCAGGAACGCTGAGCTTGTACAGCACCGCGGCCAGCAGCACGACGATCAGGGCGCCTATCGTGCCCATGGCGATCCAGGCGGCTTTCGGGATCGGGCTGCCGCCGGCTTGGGGCGGGGTCGGGCTTTGCATCGTGGGCCTCTTGGTGATTGACGGCGAATGAAGGTTCAACCCGGATTCAAACGCATGCGGGGCGATTTTCGCCGACAGGCGCGACGCCTGCACGCACAATAGCCCTTCAGGGCAGTCGGATTCGTCGCACCCGCCTGCAGGCCCCGGAGCCCGCGCGACGTCAGGCGAACAGATGACCGATCCACGGCGCCAGCAGCACCATGGAGATCCCGGTGAACACCATGGTCAGACTGGACACGGCGCCGATCTCCGGATCGAGTTCATAGGCCTTCGCGGTGCCGGCGGCATGCGCCGCCGCCCCCAGCGATGCGCCGCGCGACAACGCCGAGCGCAGCCCGAGCCAGCCCTGCACGGCCTCGCCGACCAGCAGGCCGAACACCCCGGTGCCCAGCACGCACAGCGCGCTGATGTCGGGGCTGCCGCCGAAATACCCCGACGCGGCCATCGCGAACGGCGTCGACACCGAGCGCGTCAGCAGGCTGCGCGCCACCGGCTGCGGCAGATCGAACAGGCGCGCCAGCAGCCACGAGCCCAGCAGGCCCAGCAGCAGTCCGGTGAGCACGCCGCTGCTCAGGCTCAGCGGATAGCGGCGCAGCAGCGCTCGCCGCTGGTAGATGGGGAACGCATAGGCCACCGTGGCCGGGCCCATCATCCACATCAGCCAGCGCGTGTCGTGCAGGTACACGCCATAGCCGATTCCGCTGCACAGCAGCAGCGCGAGCAGCACCAGCGGCGCCGTCACGAGCGGCTGCAGCCAGGCTCGACGGTGGCGACGGTACAGCAGGCGGGCCACCGCGTAACAGGCCAGCGTGGCCACCAGGCACAGCAGGCTGGCCAGCGAGGGGTGGGCATCGAGCAGGTTCACGAGCAGGCCCCTGCCCGGGCGCGGGCGGCGATGCGCTGCTGGCGGGCGCGCTCCCAGCGCAGCGCGCGCTCGACCACCAGCCCGGTGCCGCTCAGCACCAGCAGGCTGCCCAGCGCGATCGCCGCCAGCAGGCGCCAGCCGCTTTGCGCGAGCAGCGGCCCGAATCGCACGACCGCAAGCAGCGGCGGGATGAAGAACAGCAGCATTTCCCCCAGCAGCCACTGCGCGCCGTCGGCCAGGCCCCGCTCCGGCAGCACGCCGCCGAGCAGCAGGGCCAGCACCGCGAACAGACCCAGCACGGCAGCCGGCAGCGGCCAGTGCAACAGCTCCAGCGCCCGCTGCGCGATGCACCAGACGCCGATGAAGAACAGCACCTGCAGCGTGGCGCGCAGCGGCGCGGTCGAAGCCGGGGCGCGGGGGGGATCGAGGCGGGCGGACATGGCGGGAGCGGGGAATGGTGCGCTGCGACAGGCGATGAGGCCTACTGTAGGCGAGGAACATCATTCCTTGAATGCCGTCCGAGGATAAAATCCATTCCAGAACGGAATGGAGTCGAGGCCATGGATCTGCGCACGCTGGAGGCGCTGGTGCAGGTGGTGCGCTGCGGCGGTTTCACCGCCGCTGCCGACCGCATGGAGACCACGCAGCCCCAGGTCAGCAAGCTGGTGGCCCAGCTCGAGCGCGAGCTGGGGCAGGCCCTGCTGCATCGCGGCACGCGCCGCGTGCAGTTGACGGACGCCGGGCAGCTCGTGCTGCCGCACGCCGAGCGCATGGTGCTCGAGGCCGCCAGCCTGCGCGCCGGCCTGTCCGAGCTGGGGCAGGCACGGCGCGGCGAGCTGCGCATCGGCATCCCGCCGCTGGGCCCGCAGCTGTTCGTCCCGCTGATGCACGCCTTCAAGCTGCGCCACCCCGGAATCGAACTGCGCCTGTACGAGGACGGCTCGAAGGCCATCGAGGCGGCGATGCTGGCCGGCGAACTCGAGCTGGGGGGGCTGCTGGCGCCGCTGGACGATCGGCGCTACGAGCATCTGATGCTGATCGACGACCGCCTGGCGCTGCTCGCACCCGCGCGGTCGCGCTGGAGCCGCTACCCGGTGGTCCGGCTGTCCGAACTCGCCGATGAGCCGCTGATCCTGTTCCTGGCACCGTACATGCTCAACGAGCGCATCGACGAGGCCTGCCGGCAATGCGGCTTCACGCCCAACATCGCCGGTCGCAGCGGGCAGATCGGCTTCATCCGCGAACTCGTGCGCAGCGGTGTCGGGGTCGCGCTGCTGCCGGCGTCCGAGCTGCGCCATCTCGAGCGCGGCGACTTCTCGGTGTCGGCGCTGGTGGAACCGGAGATCCCGTGGCGCATCGACCTCGCCTGGCTGCGCGGGGCCTATCTGTCGCACGCCGCGCGCGCCTGGCTCGACGTGGTGCGCGAGCAGCCGGCGCGCAGTGCGAGCAGCGCCCCCTGAGGCACCGGCATCGCGTCGCCTGCCGCGGCAGCCGCGACGCCGCATCCACGTTCAGGCCTGCGGCGGTCCGTTCCAGGCGCGCGCCAGCAGGCTCATGGCCAGCGCCGCCGCGGCGAGCAGCGCCCCGGCGCCGAAGGCCGCGGTGGCGCCGAAGTCCTGCCACAGCCACCCCGCGCCGAGGCCGGCGAGCAACTGCAGCACGCCGGTGACCAGGTAATACGCGCCGAAGGCGCTGCCGCGCAGCTCGGCCGGTGCGGTGGCCGCGATGGCGGCCGCGAACACGCCCTGGGTCAGGCCCAGGTGCAGGCCGTACAGCGCCACGCCCAGCCACAGCCCGGGCAGGCCGCCGGCGGCCAGCGCGAGCATCGAGGCCAGCAGCACGGCCATGCCGGCGGCCAGCAGCGGGGCGCGGCCGCGTCGCTGTGCGAGCAGCCCGGCCGGATAGGCGCTGAGGGCGTACACCAGGCTGAATCCGAGCGTGACCAGCGGAACCCAGTGCAGCGATAGTCCGAGCTGCCTGCCCCGCAGCACCAGGAAGGCCTCGGACAGGCGCGCCAGTGTGAAGATCCCGGCAGTCAGCACGACCATCCAGTACGCCCGCGGCAGGTGCCGGGCCTCGTACAGGCGCGGCAGCCGACGCGCGGCCGGGCGGGCGCCGGCCGGCGCGCCGGGGTCGAGGCGCGTCGGCGGCTCGCGCACCGCCAGCACCAGCACGCCGACCGCGAGCAGCGCCGGCAGCACGCCGAACCACAGCACGCCGCGCAGGTGGCCGGGCATCCAGCCCAGCAGCACGATCGCCGCCAGCGGCCCGAGGAAGGCGCCCACCGTGTCCATGCTCTGGCGCAGTCCGTAGGCCGCGTTGCGCAACTCGGGCGGTGTCGCGTCGGCCAGCAGCGCGTCGCGCGGCGCGCCGCGGATGCCCTTGCCGACGCGGTCCAGCAGGCGCGCCGCGATCAGCTCCGCCGCCCCGGATGCCAACGGAAACAGCGGCTTGGTCAGCGCCGACAGCCCGTATCCCAGCACGGCCAGCGATTTGCGCCGCCCGAGACGGTCCGACCAGGCTCCCGACACCAGCTTGAGCAGCGACGCCGTGGCCTCGGCGACCCCCTCGACGAGTCCGATGGTCAGCAGGCTCAGGCCCAGCACCGAGCTCATGTAGACCGGCAGCACCGCGTGCACGAGTTCGGAGGACATGTCCATGAACAGGCTCACCCAGCCCAGCGCCCACGCCGTGCGTGGCAGGCGGGCATCGGCGGTCGGCGGCGGATCGGGGGTGGGCGCGGCAGCGGGCATGGGCGACAGGACAGTGGCCGGGTCGCGCGGCGCGCGGCGCGCGGCGCGAAACCGCCAGCATAGCCGTGGCAGGACGCGGGACCGTGCGGGGTGAAGCCCCTAGGGGTAGATCGGTGACTCACCGATGGAAGTTGTTGCACATTGTTACTAGGATGGTTCGCATCGGGTCGGGCACGGGCGCGACAGGACTCGCCACGCGCCGCGACCCCCCTCACGCCAACCTTGCGGAGAAGACCATGGATCCGATCAACCGCAGCGCCGAATCGCCGTCCATCCGAGCGGGCATGATGGCCGTGGAACTGCTGAGGCGCGAACCCGCGACGCATGTCCCGGTCGTTCCGGCCAGACCGCAGGCGGCGCACGGGGCCGACGCCTGCGCCATGTGCTTCCACCGCCGCAACTGTCTGCCGGCGGTGCTGGGCGAGCAGGTCTCGGCGCTTCCCGAGCTGATCGGCGCGTCGCAGCGCATCGCCAAGGGCGCGCGCCTGCTGCGCGCGGGGCAGGCGGCGTCGCGCGTGTACGTGGTGCATCACGGGGCCTTCAAGTCGCTGCTCGGGCTGGCCGACGGGCGCCAGCGCATCGTCGGTTTCCACGAAGCCGGCGACTGGCTCGGGCTGGAAGGCGTGGGCGGCAGCTATGCCGCCGACGTGGTGGCGCTCGAGCCGTCGCAGGTGTGCGAGATCGAGCTGCCGAAGCTGGAGCTGCTTGCGGCGCGCGTGCCGGCGCTGCAGCGCCATCTGTGCCGCGCGATGGCGCAGGCGCTGGTGCGTGCGCAGGGCCAGCAGTTCGCGCTCGGCAGCATGCACGTGCGCGAGCGCCTGGTGCGCTTCCTGCTGGAGCTGGCCCAGCGCTACGCCCAGCGCGGGCTGGCCGGCGACGAGTTCACCCTTCGCATGAGCCGCGAGGACATCGGCGAATATCTGGGCTTCAGGCTGGAGACGGTCAGTCGCGTGTTCACCGAGCTGCACCGCTCCGGGCTCATCGAGCTGGCGCGGCGCCATGTGCGCATCGTCGATCGCCAGGCGCTGGTGGATCTGCTCGACACCAGCGCGTCGCCGCCGGTGCATCACACGGTGCCTGCCGCACCCCCGGTGCCGAGAGTCGCGACGGACGGTGGAGCGCGCGTGCTGGCGCGGGCGCTGCGTCCGCAGCCGGTGGCGGCCTGAGGCGCGCGCGGCGCTCGGCCGGGCCGGGGCGTGGTCGGGCCGGGGTCTTGCGTTTCGCCGCCGATGGGCTAAGGTGGGGTGCGTGCGCCGCCGCGGCAACCCGGTTCGCGGGCGCCACGTCCGCCGCCCCGTCATGAGCCCTTCCGAGCCGCAAGCCGGCGCGACCGCGTCCGTCTCCGTCCATCGCATCCTCATCGTCGACGACCATCCGCTGGTGCGCATGGGACTGCGCGGCCTGCTGGAGGCGGAAAGCGACCTCCAGGTCTGCGGCGAGGCGGCCTCGCTGGCCGAGGCGCTGGGCGCGGCACGCAAGCTGCAGCCCGACCTGGTGATCACCGATCTGTCGCTGGGCGACGGCAACGGCCTGGAACTCATCAAGCGCCTGCTGGCGCAGCGCGAAGGCCTGCGCGTGCTGGTGTGCTCGATGCACGACGAGAAGCTGTTCGCACTGCGCGCGCTGGCCGCCGGGGCCTGCGGCTACGTCGGCAAGGAGCAGGCCGGGCGCGACGTCGTCGACGCCGTGCGCCAGTGCCTCGCGGGGCGGATCTGGTTGAGCAGCGCGATGGCCGGGCAGGCGCTCGGCGGCGCGCGCGAGGGACGCGCGGTCGCCGATGTGGCCGACGTGGCCGCGGCGCTGACGGATCGCGAACTCGCGGTGTTCGAGCTGATCGGGCGCGGACTCAGGCCGGCGCAGATCGCCTCGCAGATCCATCTCAGCGTGAAGACCGTCGAGACCCACCGCGAGAAGATCAAGAAGAAGCTCAATCTGCGCACCGCCAGCGAGCTCATCCGCAGCGCGATGCAGTGGGTCGAGCGCGACCCGGGCTGATCCCTGCGCACGCGGCGTGCCCGCGCGCGAAGCGCAAAACAAAACGGGATCGTGCGCTCCCGTCCTGCCTGCAGCCTGTTCCGGCGCGCCCGCGGCGGCGCCGGAAGGTGGTCTGCGAATTACTTCTTCAGGCTCAGGATCCAGGTCACCAGTTCCTTGGCCTGCGCCGGCGTGACCTGCGGGTTGGCCGGCATCGGCACCGGACCCCACACGCCCGACACGCCATGCAGCACCGCGTTCACCAGCGTGGCCTCGGCACCCGGCTTGCCGGCGTACTTGGCAGCCACGTCCTGATACGACGGGCCGACCAGCTTCTTGTCGACGGAGTGGCAGGCCAGGCAGTTCTTCGACTTGGCCAGGGCCAGCATGTCGGCGGCATACACCTGCGACATGGCAGCCACGGCAAGGCCGATCCCAATGACGACTTTCTTCATTCTCGATCTCCAAGGTTGAGCGAAGCGTTGGCGCTGTGCGAGATAACGCACCTGCGCGCGGGCTCGTTGACCGCCGATCCTGAAAAAACGCGCCCGTCGCAGCAGCAAAGGATATGCTACCCGACGCCGGGGCGCGTACGCGGCCGTTGCAAGCGGCTGTGACTCGGCAACGCATGCAAACTTGATCCGACCCCAGGGAGAGGCTCGATGTGGATCCTGATTGTTGCAATCTTGCTACTCGGGCTGAAGCTCGGCGGCATCGGACCCTTCGCCACGCTTTCGTGGTGGTGGATCTTCGTCCCGCTCGGCGTGCTGTTCGCGTGGTGGGAAGTCATCGACCCGATGCTGGGCGTGTCGCAGCGACGCGCCATGTCACGCATTGAAAAGCGCAAGACAGAACGCACCGAGCGGGCGCGCCGCAACCTGGGCATGCGCGCGCCCCCCGGGGACAGGCGCGACGGCGGCGGCGGGAACTGATGCGGGCGCGCCATGCCGCGGCGTCGGCACGGCGCGCGGATTGGGATACACTTCGCGCCGTCAGGAGAGTGCCTGGCGCGCGCGGGCAATCGAGGCAATCGGGCCAATCGGGCCAATCGGGCCATTGAGCAGCTGGGCCATCGAGCAGCTGGGCCATCGAGCAGCGCGCGGCAGGCCGCCGAAGGCGTAAGTGCGCGGCGCGGTCCGAAGGACGCGCGCGGCGTGCGTACCGCGCAGGCCCAAGGACTGACGCGGCCCCTCGCGGGGTCCACCTCACTGGAGAGCGGCGCCGCAACGCGGCGTCCACCGAAGGGGCAAGCCCGGCGCAGGCCGGGTCAATCTCTCAGGTACCAAGGACAGCGGGGACGGGAGCGCCGGGGCGGTCCGCGGCGCGATCTGTGATCCGAGGAGCCTCGAGTGTCCAACGCCACCCCCCCCGCAGCGGCGGAGCTGCAGCACACGCCGCTGCACGAACTGCATCTGGAACTCGGCGCCCGCATGGTGCCGTTCGCCGGCTATTCGATGCCCCTGCAGTACTCCACGGGCATCGTCGCCGAGCACCGCCACACCCGCCAGGCCGCGTCGCTGTTCGACGTCTCCCACATGGGACAGCTGCGCGTGCGCGGCGAGCAGGCGGCCGCCGCGCTGGAGAGCCTGATTCCGGTCGACCTGCTGGGCCTGGCCCCGGGGCGCCAGCGCTACGGCTTCCTGCTCGACGCCGGCGGAGGCATCCTCGACGACCTGATGGTGTCGCATCGCACACGCTCGAGCGGCGGCGGCAACGAATACTTCGTCGTCGTCAACGCCGCGCGCAAGCAGCACGACCTGGAGTGGCTGCGCGGGCACGTCGGTTCGCGCTGCGACATCGAGGCGTTGCCGCGCCACGCGCTGCTGGCGCTGCAGGGGCCGGGCGCCGCGCCGGCGCTGCAGTCCCTGCTGCCGCAGCTGGCGACGCTGCGTTTCATGGACGTCGCGTGGGCGCGGCTGCCCCCCGGCGTCGGCGACGCCGAGGTGTTCCTCAGCCGCAGCGGCTACACCGGCGAGGACGGTTTCGAGATCTCGGTGCCGGCCGAGCATGCGGTGGCGCTGGCAAGGGCGCTGCTGAAGCTGCCGGGCGTGCTGCCGGCCGGGCTGGGCGCGCGCGACACGCTGCGCCTGGAGGCCGGGCTGTGCCTGTACGGGCACGACATGGACACCGCCACGACCCCGGTGCAGGCGCGCCTGCAGTGGGCCATCCAGAAGGTGCGCCGCAGCGCCGGCGCGCGTGCCGGCGGATTCCCGGGTGCCGAGATCGTGCTGGCACAGCTCGACGACCCGTCGCTGGTGCGGCGCGTGCGCGTCGGGTTGCGCGGCGTGCAGCGTGCGCCGGTGCGTGAAGGCGCCGAACTGCGCGACGCGCAGGACCGCGTCGTCGGCAGCGTCACCAGCGGTGCGCTGACCCCCAGCGCCGACGCGGCGATCGCGATGGCCTATGTCGATTCCGCCTGTGCCGCACCGGGCACCGAGCTGCATGCGCTGGTGCGCGACAAGCGTCTGCCGATGCAGGTCGTCGACATGCCCTTCGTCCCCCATCGCTACGCACGCGGCTGAGCGGGCGCAGCCCGCACGCCGTCAGGCAGCCCCCCGATTCCCGCGCCGCGTCCAGCCGGCACCGGCACCCCTTGAACCACCCTGATCCGGAGTTCGTCATGACCACCAAATTCACCACCGACCACGAATGGGTCCGCATCGAGGACGATGGCACGGCCACCGTCGGAATCACTGTGCACGCGCAGGATGCGCTGGGCGACGTGGTGTTCGTCGAGCTGCCGGCGGTCGGCCGCAGCTACGAGCAGAAGGACGCCGCCGGCGTCGTCGAGTCGGTGAAGGCGGCGGCCGACGTGTACATGCCGGTGGCCGGAGAGATCGTCGCCGTCAACGACGCGCTGGTCGCCGATCCGGCGCTGGCCAACACCGATCCGCAAGGCAGCGGCTGGTTCTTCCGCGTGCGTCCGACGCAGCCCGGACAGCTCGACGAGCTGCTCGACCAGGCCGCCTACGACCGCCTGCTCGAAAGCGCCTGAGCCCGCGCGCGGGACACGCATCCGGGCGCCCCGTCGCGGGGGCCCTTTCCACCGGCATCCCGTCTGGCGTCCCGTACCGCGCATCGTGCGCACGGGGCGCATCGCAAGCGAGAGCATCATGACTTCTTCGCAAACCACCCACCTTCCCGGTCTGGCCGAACTCGAGGATCGCGAGGCTTTCCTGCGGCGCCACATCGGCCCTGACGAGCAGGAACAGGCCCATATGCTCGGCCTGCTCGGCCACGACAGCGTGGATTCGCTGCTGCGCTCGGTGATCCCGCAGTCGATCCGGCGCGACGACACGATGCGCCTGCCGCCGGTGGTCGGGGAACAGGAAGCGCTGCAGGAACTGCGCGAGATCGCGCGCGGCAACCAGGTGCTGCGCAGCTTCATCGGCCAGGGGTACGCGAACGCCCACATGCCCGGGGTGATCCGGCGCAACGTGCTCGAGAACCCGGCCTGGTACACCGCGTACACCCCGTACCAGCCCGAGATCAGCCAGGGCCGTCTGGAGGCTCTGCTGAACTTCCAGACCATGATCGCCGACCTCACCGGTCTGGACGTGGCCAACGCCTCGATGCTCGACGAGGCCACCGCCGCGGCGGAGGCGGTGACGCTGGCGCGCCGCGTGTCGGAGCATGCGAGCGACAGCGTGTTCGTGGCCGACGACGTGCTGCCGCAGAGCCTGGAGGTGCTGCGCACGCGCGCCGAGCCGATCGGGCTGCGCGTCGAGGTGGGGCCCGCGGCGCGCGCCGCCGACGGCGAGCATTTCGCGGTGCTGCTGCAATACCCCGGGGTCGACGGCGGGGTGCACGACCTGCGCGCGCTCATCGGGGGCCTGCGCGCACGCGGCACCACGGTCATCGTCGCCGCCGACATCCTGGCGCTGACGGTGCTGGTGCCGCCGGGCGAGCTGGGCGCCGACATCGCGGTCGGCAACACACAGCGCTTCGGCCTGCCGCTGGGCTGCGGCGGACCGCACGCGGCGTACCTGGCGGTGCGCGACGCGCTCAAGCGCCAGCTCCCCGGGCGCCTGGTCGGCGCCAGCGTGGACGCCCAGGGCAACAGCGGCCTGCGCCTGGCGCTGCAGACGCGTGAGCAGCATATCCGTCGCGAGAAGGCCACCAGCAACATCTGCACCGCGCAGGTGCTGCCCGCCGTGCTGGCGTCGATGTACGCCGTCTACCACGGACCCGAGGGCCTGCTGCGCATCGCGCAGCGCGTGCACGCCTTCACCGCGCGGCTCGCCGATGCGCTGCAGGCGCAGGGCTGGCAGCTGCGGCACACCAGCTATTTCGACACGCTGACCGTGCGCACCGGCGCCGACACCGAAGCCGTGCATGCGGCCAGCGTGGCCGCCGGCATCAACCTGCGCCGCGCCGGCGCGGACAGCGTGGGCATCACCCTCGACGAAACCGTCGAACGCGGCGACCTGCTGGCGCTGCTCGGCGCGTTCGCGCAGGCGCGCGGAGTCGCCGCGCCGGACGCGCGCGTGTTCGAGGCCCTGGTCGGCGGCGTGCAGGCGCGCTGGCCGGCGCAGCTCGGCCGCCGCAGCGCGTACCTGAGCCACCCGGTGTTCCATGCGCATCGCAGCGAGACCGAGATGCTGCGCTACCTGCGCCGCCTCGCCGACAAGGACATCGCGCTCGACCGCGCGATGATCCCGCTGGGCTCGTGCACCATGAAGCTCAACGCGACCAGCGAGATGGAACCCATCGGCTGGCCCGAGTTCGCGGCGGTCCACCCCTTCGCCCCGGCCGAGCAGCGCCGCGGCTACGAGCGCCTGGCCTCCGACCTGCGGCAATGGCTGCAGCAGGCCACCGGCTACGACGCCGTCAGCCTGCAGCCCAACGCGGGTTCGCAGGGAGAGTACGCCGGCCTGCTGGCCATTCGCGCCTGGCATCACAGCCGCGGCGACGGCGCGCGTGATGTGTGCCTGATCCCGTCGTCGGCGCACGGCACCAATCCGGCCTCCGCCCACATGGCCGGAATGCGGGTCGTGGTGGTGGCCTGCGACGCCGGTGGCAGCGTCGACCTCGACGACCTGCGCGCGAAGGCGCGCCAGCACGCGGCCGAGCTGGCCGCGTGCATGATCACCTACCCGTCGACCCACGGCGTGTTCGAGCCGCGGGTGCGCGAGATCTGCGACATCGTGCACGAGCACGGCGGCCAGGTCTACGTCGACGGCGCCAACATGAACGCCATGGTCGGGCTGGTCAGCCCGCCGCAGTTCGGCGCCGACGTGTCGCACCTGAACCTGCACAAGACCTTCTGCATCCCCCACGGCGGCGGCGGCCCCGGCGTCGGCCCGGTGGCGGTGCGCGCGCATCTGGCGCCGTTCCTGCCCGCGCATGCCGGCGGCGGCGAGGGGGCGGGCGCGGTGGGCGCCGTCAGCGCGGCGCCGCTGGGCAACGCCTCGGTGCTGCCGATCGCGTGGATGTACATGCGCATGATGGGCGAGCACGGCCTGCGCCAGGCCAGCGCGGTGGCCATCCTCGGCGCCAACTACCTGGCGCGGCGCCTGCAGCAGCATTTCCCGGTGCTGTACAGCGGCGACGGCGGCTACGTCGCGCACGAGTGCATCATCGACCTGCGCGGGCTCAAGGACAGCAGCGGCATCACCAACGAGGACGTCGCCAAGCGCCTGATCGACTACGGTTTCCACGCGCCGACCATGAGCTTCCCGGTGCCCGGCACGCTGATGATCGAGCCCACCGAGAGCGAGTCGCTGGCCGAACTCGACCGCTTCGTCGATGCGATGGTGGCGATCCGCGGCGAGATCGCGCGTGTCGAGCGCGGCGATTGGCCGCGCCAGGACAACCCGCTGAAGGCGGCGCCGTTCACCGCCGCCGTGGTGCTCGACGAGTCCTGGGACCATGCCTACACGCGCGAGCAGGCGGCGTTCCCGGTGGCGCAGCTGCGCCAGCACAAGTACTGGGTGCCGGTGGGCCGCGTCGACAACGTGTGGGGCGACCGCAACCTGCAATGCGCCTGCCTGCCCCCGCAGGCCGAAACCCCCGCGCCCAGCGAAAGCCTCGCGGCGTAAGGTTGGGCCCCCGCTCACTGCGTTCGCCGCCCCCCGAGGGGGCTCAGGCCTGGGGGAGGACGGCCCCCGCTCACTGCGTTCGCCGCCCCCCGAGGGGGCTCAGGCCTGGCTTGGGGCGGCCCGGCGCCAGGCCTGTGCAGGAAGAGGGGTTGTTGAGCCCCCGCTCACTGCGTTCGCCGCCCCCCGCGGGGGCCAAGCCCGCCTTGGGGCGGCTCGGCGGGGCTACTCCACGCGCAGGCGCGGGCTGCCGGCGTGCATGCTGCCGATCGGGGCGGCGTCGTCGAAGCCCTCGGCGCGGAACACGTCGAGCACACGCGGCAGCGCTTCGGGGGAGCAGCTCACGAGCAGGCCGCCGGCGGTCTGCGGATCGGTGAACAGGGCCTGCGCCAGCTCGTCCGCGCAGCGTAGTTCGACCTCGTCGCGGTAGCTGTTCCAGTTGCGCCCCGACGCACCCGTGAGCAGGCCGGCTCGGGCCAGCTCGCGCACCTGCGGCAGCAGCGGGACCGCGTCGGCGCGGATGCTCGCGCCGAGGCCGGCGCCGCGGCACAGCTCCAGCGCATGGCCGAGCAGCCCGAAGCCGGTGACGTCGGTGATCGCGTGCACGCCGTCGATCTCGGCCAGCAGCGGCCCCGGCGTGTTCAGGCGGGTCGTCGCCCCCAGCATGGTGCGGTAGCCGGCCGCGTCGAGACGGTCCTTCTTCAGCGCCGCCGACAGGATGCCCACGCCCAGCCCCTTGCCCAGCACCAGCAGGTCGCCGTCGCGCGCGTCGCGGTTGCGGCGGATGCGCTCGGGATGTCCCAGCCCGATCACCGCCAGCCCGTAGATCGGCTCCACCGAGTCGATCGAATGTCCGCCGGCGATCGGGATGCCGGCGCGCGCGCAGGCCTCCTGGCCGCCGCGCAGGATCTTGCCGATGGTCTGCGGACCGAGCACGCCGATCGGCATGCCCACCAGCGCCAGCGCCAGCAGCGGGCGCGCGCCCATCGCGTACACGTCGGAGATCGCGTTGGTGGCGGCGATGTCGCCGAAGTCGCGCGGGTCGTCGACGATCGGCATGAAGAAGTCGGTGGTGGCCACCAGCGCCTGGCTGTCGCTGAGGCGCCAGACCGCGGCATCGTCGGAGGTCTCGGTGCCCACCATCAGCTGCGGCGGCGCGACCAGCGGCATGTGCTGGCGCAGGATGTCGGACAGCAGCCCCGGCGCGATCTTGCAGCCGCAACCGCCGCCGTGCGACAGCGAGGTCAGGCGCGGCTCGACGACCGGTGCCGCGGAGGGGACAGTAGGGGGTGTCGTTGCGGACATGAAACCGTGGATTCCTCGGGTGAAGGGGGAACGCGGATCGGGGGAACCCGCGGTGGAGTCGATGCGCGGCATCGTGGCGCCCCGCGCGCGGGCGCCAGGCGCGGCGCCGTCAGTGCCAGGTCCCGCAGTGCTCGACGAAGCGTTGCAGCGGCACCGACAGCACCTTGCGCCGCGGATGGATGCGAAACAGCGTGCGGCGCAGCCGCGGCAGTCCCGCGTCGACGCGTTGCAGGCGCCCATTGTCCAGCCAGTCCTGCACCACGCGCAGCGACAGGCAGCTCACCCCCATGCCCTCGGCCACCGCGCGCTTGATGGCCTCCGAGTTGCCCAGGTGCATGGTCGAGGCGAACACGCCCAGGTGCGGCAGCAGGATCGATTCCACGATGTCGCGGGTGCCGGAGCCGGGCTCGCGCAGGATCCAGCGCGCCGCGGCAAGCGCGGCCGGCGGCGCGCCGGCGAGCGCTGCCGGGTGGCTGGGCGCGGCGACCACGCAGAGTTCGTCGTCCATCCAGGCGTGCACCGTCAGTTCGGGATGGTGGCAGGGACCCTCGATGAAGCCGATGTCGACGCGGTATGCGGCAACCGCATCGACCACCTCGCGCGTATTGCCGACCTCCAGTTCGATCCGGGTCATCGGCCAGCGGCGCTGGAACGCCCCCAGCACCGACGGCATCATGTAGTTGCCCACCGTGGTGCTGGCGCCCACGCGCAAAGCCCCGGCGCCGTCCTCGAACAGGTGCTCGATCTCGCGCATCTGGTCGAGCACCGCCAGGGCGCGCGGCAGCAGCAGGCGTCCGCAGTCGTTGAGCACGACCCGCTTGCCCACGCGATCGAACACCTTGGTGTCGAACTGGGTCTCCAGTTCCGCCAGCGCCGCGCTGACCGCCGATTGCGACAGCGACAGCTGCCTGCCGGCCTCGGTGGTGCTGCCGGTGCGCGCGATGGCGACCATCACGTCGAGCTGTCGGAGGGTCAGTCTCATTGAAATTTCCGGTTGATTCCATTGTATCCCGGTGGCGCAACCGGTCGATACGCGCCTTGGATTGCGTTTCCGCAGATCGCAGGAGGGCTAAAAAACCTTTATTCCACAATAAGTTATGAATTCCTCCATTCCCGCTGGGAACCTGTGGGCATGTCCGGACTCCTAGGAATTCGACCTCGGCAAACGTGACGGCAGGTGTCCATCTGCTGCCAACCGTGACCTGCCGGGAAGTTGACGAATTTAGTAGGGTTTTCTACAATCCCGACTGAATTCGTCAGGTATTGGGCGGCACCGTTCCGCGCAGCCGGCGACACGATCGCCAAGGGGTCTGCAGGCGGCTGCACCCGCGTACTTGGAGAGCACCATGAGACTGACGACCAAAGGACGTTTCGCCGTCACCGCGATGATCGACGTCGCGATGCGACAGCACCTCGGCCCGGTGACCCTGGCCAGCATCAGCCAGCGCCAGCACATCTCGCTGTCGTACCTGGAGCAGCTGTTCGGCAAGCTGCGCCGGCACGAACTGGTGGAGTCGGTGCGCGGACCCGGCGGAGGCTACAGCCTGGCCCGGCGCCCCGAGGATATCTCGATCGCCGACGTGATCATCGCCGTCGACGAGCCGCTGGACGCCACGCAGTGCGGCGGCAAGTCGAACTGCCACGGCGAGGGCGGCGACGGACGCTGCATGACCCACGACCTGTGGTCGGCGCTGAACACCCGCATGGTCGAGTTCCTCGACTCGGTGAACCTGAAGACCATGGTCGAGCAGAACCTGGCGCAGGGGGTGTCGATCGAGCAGACCGCGGTGATCCGCAAGCCGGTGTCACCGATGCCGATGGCCAAGCCGGCGAAGGTGAGGGCGCCGAATTCGGTGTTCAACCTGGCGCAGAACCTGGCCTGAGCCGGGACCGGGCAGGCCGGCGGCATGCGCCGCCCGGCCCGCCGGGTTCCGGCGGGCCGGGCGATGCGAACCCGGCGATGCATGTTTCTCGAACCTTTTTCAGGATGTACGACGCGTCAACGATCATGTCCACCACCCCGCACTTCCCGATCTACATGGACTACGGCGCGACCACGCCGGTCGACCCGCGCGTCGTCGACGCGATGATTCCGTGGCTGTACGAGCACTTCGGCAACCCGGCGTCGCGCAGCCATGCCTGGGGCTGGGAAGCGGAGGAGGCGGTGGAGCGCGCGCGCTCGCAGGTGGCCGAGCTGGTGCACTGCGATCCCCGCGAACTGGTGTGGACCTCCGGCGCGACCGAATCGATCAACCTCGCGCTGAAGGGCGCGGCCCATTTTTACCAGGGGCGCGGCAAGCACATCGTGACCCTGCGCACCGAGCACAAGGCCACGCTGGACACCTGTCGCGAACTCGAGCGCCAGGGTTTCGAAGTCAGCTATCTCGACGTCCAGCCCGACGGCCTGCTCGACCTCGAGCGCTTCAAGCAGACCCTGCGCCCCGACACGATCCTGGCGTCGGTGCTGCTGGTCAACAACGAGATCGGCGTGATCCAGGACGTCGGCGCCATCGGAGCGCTGTGCCGCGAGCGCGGCATCCTGCTGCACGTGGACGCCGCGCAGGCCACCGGCAAGGTCACCATCGACCTGCGCAACAGCCCGATCGACCTGATGAGCCTGGCCTCGCACAAGACCTACGGCCCGAAGGGCATCGGGGCGCTGTTCGTGCGGCGCAAGCCGCGGGTGCGCATCGAGGCGCAGATGCACGGAGGCGGCCACGAGCGCGGCATGCGCTCGGGCACGCTGCCGACCCACCAGATCGTCGGCATGGGCGAGGCTTACCGCATCGCCCGCGTCGAGATGGGCGCCGAGATCGAGCGCGTGCGCATGCTGCAGCGGCGCCTGCTCGACGGGCTGCGCGACATCGACGAGGTCTACATCAACGGCAACCTCGAGCAGCGCGTGCCGCACAACGTCAACGCCAGCTTCAACTTCGTCGAGGGCGAATCGCTGATCATGGCCCTCAAGGGCATCGCGGTGTCCAGCGGCTCCGCCTGCACCTCGGCCAGCCTGGAACCCTCCTACGTGCTGCGCGCGCTGGGGCGCAGCGACGAGCTGGCGCATTCCTCGCTGCGCATGACCATCGGCCGCTTCACCACCGAGGAGCAGATCGACCAGGCGGTGGCGCTGCTGCGCGAGAAGGTGGCCAAGCTGCGCGAACTGTCCCCGCTGTGGGAAATGCACCAGGACGGGATCGACCTCAACACCATCCAGTGGGCGGCGCACTGACACTGGCCCACCCACCGCGAACGGCCCGCCGCAGCCCGCGGCACGCCGGCAACCGAATCAGGAGCAATCATGGCCTACAGCGACAAAGTCATCGATCACTATGAAAACCCGCGCAACGTCGGCTCCTTCTCCAAGGACGACCCCGCGGTGGGCACCGGCATGGTCGGCGCCCCGGCCTGCGGCGACGTGATGAAGCTGCAGATCAAGGTCAACGAGCAGGGCATCATCGAGGACGCGCGCTTCAAGACCTACGGCTGCGGCTCGGCGATCGCGTCGTCGTCGCTGGTCACCGAGTGGGTCAAGGGCAAGAGCCTCGACGACGCGCTGAAGATCCGCAACACCCACATCGCCGAGGAACTGGCGCTGCCTCCGGTGAAGATCCACTGCTCGATCCTCGCCGAGGACGCGATCAAGGCCGCGGTGAAGGACTACCAGGAACGCCACGGCGTCGCGGAGCAGGCGGCGCAGGCGCCGGCGCGCGACCAGGCCGCTGCCTGAACACGGAGTCATCCACGATGTCGATCACCCTGACCGAAAGCGCCGCGAGGCACGTGTCCAGATACCTGAGCCAGCGCGGCAAGGGCGTCGGCGTGCGCCTGGGGGTCAAGACCACCGGTTGCTCGGGGCTGGCCTACAAGCTCGAATACGCCGACGACGTCGCCCCCGAGGACCAGGTGTTCGAGAGCCACGGCGTGAAGATCCTCGTCGATCCGCGCAGCCTGAGCTATCTCGACGGCACCGAACTCGACTTCGTGCGCGAAGGCCTGCAGCAGGGTTTCAAGTTCAGCAACCCCAACGAGCGCGACCGTTGCGGTTGCGGCGAATCGTTCCGGGTCTGAGTTGGACACCGCCGTTCACGATCGCGTCCCCGGGACGCCGCGGCCCGACGGTGCCGCGGCGATCGACTTCCGTGGCGACCACTTCGCGCTGTTCGGGCTGCCCCGGCGCTTCGACCTCGACACCGAGGCGCTGAGCCAGGCCTGGCGCCGCACGCAGGCGCTGGTGCATCCGGACCGCTTCGCCGGCGCCGGCGCGGCGCAGGCGAGGCTGGCGATGCAGTGGTCGACGCTGGTCAACACCGCGTATCGCACGCTGCTCGACCCGCTGAGCCGCGCGGCCTACCTGTGCGAACTGCGCGGCGTGCCGATCGACGCCGAACGCAACACGGCGATGCCGCGCGAGTTCCTCGACCAGCAGATGCAGTGGCGCGAACAGCTCGACGAGGCCCGCGACAGCGGCGACGCCGGCCAGCTGCAGCAGCTGGCGCGGCAGGTCGAGCAGCACCGCGCCGGCTTGCTGCTCGAGCTGGCGCGACTGCTCGACTCCGACCCCGCGGACGCCGCCGCGGCGCGGCAGGCGGCTTGCGAAGTGCGGGTGCTGATGTTCCTCGACAAGTTCCGGCGCGACCTCGGTCCGCGCGCCACGCATTGAAGTGACACGGCGGCTGCCGGCCGGTGCGCCGGGAACGCAGCTTGCCGGCACCGCGCGCATCGCTTCGGCAGCACGCGCGGCGCGCTGCACGCACAATCCTGTCTTTCGACCCTTCACGGGCGCGCGCCGAGCGGCGCGCCGATTCCAGCATGGCCCTGCTCCAGATCTCCGAACCCGGTCAGTCCCCCGATCCCCACCGCCACCGCGTCGCCATCGGCATCGACCTCGGCACCACGCATTCGCTGGTCGCCGTGGTGCGTAGCGGCGTCGCCGAATGCCTCCCCGACGAGCAGGGCCGCGTGCTGCTGCCGTCGGCGGTGCGCTACCTCGCCGGCGCGCAGCCGGTGATCGGCTGGGACGCGCTGGCCGGCCAGACCGCCGACCCCTACAACACCATCGTGTCGGTCAAGCGCATGATGGGGCGCGAACTCGCCGACCTCGAGCCCTCCCAGCACCGCGCCTACCACTTCGAGGACCGGCCCGGCATGGTCGCGCTGAACACCGCGGCCGGCCTGCAGACCCCCGTCGAGGTGTCGGCGCAGATCCTGCGCGAGCTGGCCGGGCGCGCGCGCCACGCGCTGGGGGTGGAGCCGGTCGGCGCGGTCATCACCGTGCCGGCGTACTTCGACGACGCGCAGCGCCAGGCGACGAAGGACGCGGCACGGCTGGCCGGGCTGCAGGTGCTGCGCCTGATCAACGAGCCGACCGCGGCCGCGCTGGCCTACGGCCTCGACCGCAACGCCTCCGGCGTGTGGGCCGTGTACGACCTCGGCGGCGGCACCTTCGACGTGTCGGTGCTGCGGCTGAGCCGCGGCGTGTTCGAGGTCATGGCCACCGGCGGCGACACCGCGCTGGGCGGCGACGACTACGACCGCCGCGTGGCCGCCGAGCTGGCGCGCCGCGGCGGACTCCGCGAGCTCGACGCCGTGGCGCAGGCGCAGCTGCAGCGTGCCGCGCGCCAGGCCAAGGAGGCCCTGAGCGGGCAGGCCGCGGTGC
Organism: Pseudomonadota bacterium; assembly: GCA_021816585.1. Lineage (GTDB taxonomy): Bacteria > Pseudomonadota > Gammaproteobacteria > Burkholderiales > Burkholderiaceae_C > Thiomonas_A. The sequence continues at coordinate 117,013 of JAKAXL010000003.1, forward strand.
GCGTCGACGTGCGACTGGGCTCCGGCGCGCGACTCGACACCGAGTTCACGCGCGACGATCTCGCGGCCTGCACCGGCGAGCTCACCGCGCGCACCGTGCAGTTGCTGCGGCAGGTGCTCGACGACGCCGGAGTCGCCGCGCAGGACATGTCCGGCATCGTGCTGGTGGGCGGCTCCACGCGCATGCCGGTGGTGCGCGACACGGTGCGCGACTTTTTCGGACGCGAGCCCATCACCGACCTCGACCCCGACCAGGTCGTGGCCATCGGCGCGGCGCGCCAGGCGCACGCGCTGGCCGGCAACGGCGGCGACGACGACACGCTGCTGCTCGATGTCATCGCGCTGTCGCTGGGCCTCGAGACCATGGGCGGGCTGGTCGAGCGCATCATCCCGCGCAACAGCACCATCCCGACCGCGCGCGCGCAGGAATTCACCACCTTCAAGGACGGGCAGACCGCGATGTCCATCCACGTCGTGCAGGGCGAGCGCGAGCTGGTGTCGGACTGCCGCTCGCTGGCGCGCTTCGAGCTGCGCGGGATTCCGCCGATGCCGGCCGGCGCGGCGCGTGTGCTGGTGACCTTCCAGGTCGACGCCGACGGCCTGCTCGAGGTCAGCGCGCGCGAGGCCAGCAGCGGCGTGCAGGCGCATGTCGAGGTGCGCCCCAGCTACGGCCTGGACGACCAGCAGATCGCCGACATGCTGCGCACGGCCTTCAGCAGCGCCGACGCCGACGCCAGCGCGCGCACGCTGCGCGAGCAGCAGGTGGAGGCCGAGCGCCTGCTCGACGCCACGCGCGCCGCGATGCACGCCGATTCCGACCTGCTGACGCAGGCCGGGCGCGACGCCATCCACGCCGCGATGGCCGAACTGGCGCAGGCCGCGCGCGGCGACGACCATCTGCGCATCCGCGACGCCGCCGACCGTCTGGCGCGGATCACCGAACCCTTCGCTGCGCAGCGCATGAACCGCAGCATCCAGCTCGCGTTGACCGGACGCAGCATCGACAGCCTGTCCCGCGAGCGCGGATCTGACGGAGAATGAAGACATGCCCGTGATCACCGTGCTGCCGCACCAGGAGTACTGCCCGCAGGGCGCGAGCTTCGAGGCCGAACGCGGCACCTCGGTCTGCGAGGCGCTGCTCGAGCATGGAGTGGCCATCGAACACGCCTGCGAGATGGCCTGTGCCTGCACCACCTGCCATGTGGTCGTGCGCAAGGGCTACGACTCGCTGGGCGAGCCTGACGAGAGCGAGGAGGACCTGCTCGACCGCGCCTGGGGCCTGGAGCCCACGTCGCGCCTGTCGTGCCAGGCCATCGTCGGCGACCAGGACGTGACCATCGAGATCCCGCGCTACTCGATCAACCACGCCAAGGAGGCATGAAATGGACGTACCGACCATCGACCAGGCCTATGCCCAGCTGCAGTCGCAGGACCAGACCATCGCGCAGGAACTGCAGAACCTGGCCGGCAAGCTGCAGGCCGCCGCGCAGGGCGGCAACGCCGACGCGCGCGAGTGGCAGCTGGACCTGCGCGAGCTGGCGCTCGCGGTGCAGGCGCAGCAGCAGCAGATGAACGCGCTGCTGCAGGCCATCCACGGCATGTGGCAGGCCGAGCACGATCGCCTGCAGGGCGGCGCGGTGCAGCCGGTACAGCAAGCCGCCGGATACCCGCCCGCGGCCCCCGGCTATCCGCAGCAGGGCTACCCGCAGGGCGGCTACCCGCCGCAGCAGCAGTCCGGAGGTTTCGGCTCGATGCTGCACGGCCTGCTCGGCTCCGGCTTCGGCCAGGCCGTGGCGATGGGCGCCGGGATCGGCCTCGGCGAGGACCTGATCAACCAGATCTTCTAGCAGCCTGCCAGACCCGGCGCATCCCCCGGCCTGCCCGGGGGCCGGGCGGCATCAGGCCAGCCCGTCGAAGGGCAGGAAGTCGACCTGCTCGCCGGCCGCGACCTCGCCCTGGTCGTGGTGCAGCACCACCAGCCCGTCGGCCTGGCTCATCGAGTGCAGCACGCCCGAGCCCTGGTTGCCGGTGCTCACCGCCAGCCAGCCGCCGTCGGCGCCGCGGCGCAGGCTGGCGCGCTGGAACTCGCTGCGCCCCGGGCGCTTGCGAAACGGCTGCGCCGCGGCCACGCGCAGCAGCGGCAACGGCTGTACGCCGGCTCCCATCAGGCGCAGCAGCAGCTCGCGCACCAGCACGTAAAAGCCCACCATCACCGCGACCGGGTTGCCCGGCAGCCCGATCAGCGGCGTGCGCCGGCCGTCGGCGCAGCGCAGTTCGCCGCAGGCCAGCGGGCGCCCGGGGCGCATCGCGACCTGCCAGAAGGCCACGTCGCCCAGGCGCCCCAGCGTGCGCCCGAGGTGGTCGGCGTCGCCGACCCCGACCCCGCCCGAACTGACGACCACGTCGGCCTGCTCGCAGCCGCGCAGCAGCGCGGCCTCCAGCAGGCGCGGGTCGTCGGCCACCAGCCCGAGGTCGATGGGCTCGCAGCCCAGGCGCGCCAGCATCGCCCACAGCGTGTGGCGGTTGCTGTCGTAGATGCAGCCGGCGTCGAGCGGCTGCCCGAGCGAGCGCAGCTCGTCGCCGCTGGACAGGAAGGCCACCTTCAGGCGCCGCCGCACCGTCAGCTCGCCCACCCCGAGCGAGGCCGCCAGCCCGAGGTCGGCCGCGCGCAGCACCCGGCCGGCGTGCAGCGCCGGGCGCCCCGCGGCGAGGTCCTCGCCGCGCCTGCGCACGTTGGCCCCGGCGCGTACCGTGCCGGGCTCGATCTCGACCACGCCGTCGGCGGCGCGGCAGGACTCCTGCGGCACCACGGTGTCGCAGTCCGACGGCAGCACCGCGCCGGTCATGATGCGCACGCAGCCGCCCGGCGCCAGCTCGCCTTCGAAGGCGTGGCCGGCCAGTCCGCTGCCGGCCACGCGCAGGCGTGTCGGCGCCAGCGCGTGCAGCTCGGCCGCGCGCAGCGCGTAGCCGTCCATCGCGGCGTTGTCGTGCGCCGGCACGTCGAACGGCGCGACGAGGTCGGCGCCGAGCACGCGCTGCAGCGCCTCGTGCAGGGGCACGGTCTGCAACTGCAGCGTCGGCGCGGGCAGCAGGCGCAGCAGTTCGCGCGCGCGCTCCACGCTGATCGGGGATGCGGCGGCGTCGGCGCCGCGGGGGGGCAGGGCAGGCATGGACGGGGGCGGCGGCGCCTCAGGCGCTCGCATCGGGCTGTGCGCGCAGGGCCTCGAGCTCGCGCGGCAGGTTGATGTTGTCGAAACAGGCGGGGTCGTCGAACTCGACCTGCGCGAATCCGACCTGGTTCAGCCAGGACTCGACGCGGCGGTCCTCGCCCGCCAGGAAGGCCTGCAACGCCGGCAGCAGGTCCCGGTGCAGCAGCGCGAACACCGGCTGCACGCGCCCGCCGGCGCGCGCCACGGCGGCCCGGCGGCCCTCGGCGACGGCGGCCCGACCCAGGCGCTGCGCCAGATCGGTGGGCAGGAAGGGGCTGTCGCAGGGCGCGCTGAGCAGCCACGGCGTGGTGCAGGCGCTCAGCCCGGCGGCGATGCCGGCCAGCGGGCCGGCGTAGGCCGCGTCGTCGGGGTCGGGCAGCACCGGCGCGCCCAGCGCGGCGTAGTCCTCGAGGTGGCGGTTGGCGCTGATCAGCAGCGCGCCGACCTGCGGGCGCAGGCGCTGCAGCACATGCTCGGCCAGCGGTCGCCCGTGCAGCATCAGCCACCCCTTGTCGGCGCCGCCCATGCGCGAGCCGCGTCCGCCGGCCAGCAGCAGCCCGGTGATCCGCTCGCGCGCGATCGAGGGCGCCGGTTGCGCGTGCCGCGGGGATTCGCCCATGCCGCGCCTGCGCCCCGTGCCTGTCGTGGCGGCTGCCTCAGCCGCCGATGTAGGACATCTCGACGCGGCGCGCGGGCGGCGCGCCGGTGTCGGGGGCGGCGTTGCCGCGCAGCTCCGAGTAGCGGTCGCTGCGCGCGCTCCACACCTGCGCGATGGCGCCGCGCAGCGCCTCGTCGTCGACGGCCTGGACGCCCAGGCGCTCGTCGCCGCGCAGCAGCGCGCGCAGGTCGTGGCCGTGGGTGGCGAACAGGCACAGGTACAGCTTGCCCTCCATCGACAGCCGCGCGCGGTTGCAGTCGCGGCAGAAGGCGCGCGTGACGCTGGAGATCAGGCCGAGTTCCAGGCTGCCGTCGTCGAGCAGCCAGCGCTCGGCGGTCTCTCCCGGCGCGCTGGGGTCCAGCGCGTGCATCGCATGGCGGCTGCCGATGCGCTCGAGCAGTTCGGCGGCCGGCACCACCTGGTCCATGCGCCAGCCGTTGGTGGTGCCCACGTCCATGAACTCGATGAAGCGCAGCACCACCCCGCTGCCGCGGAAATGCTCGATCATCGGCAGCACCTGGTGGTCGTTGACCCCGCGCTGCACCACCATGTTGACCTTCACCGGGTTCAACCCGGCACGCTGCGCGGCGGCGATCCCGCCGAGCACCGTCGACACCGGGAAGTCGACGTCGTTCATGCGCCGGAACACCGCGTCGTCGATGGCGTCCAGGCTCACCGTGACGCGGTGCAGCCCGGCGTCGCGCAGCAGCTGCGCCTTGCGTGCCAGCGCCGACGCGTTGGTGGTCATGGTGAGTTCGACCGGCTCGCCGTCGGCGCCGCGCAGGCGCGCCAGCATGCCCACCAGGTTCTCCAGTCCGCGGCGCAGCAGCGGTTCGCCGCCGGTGATGCGCAGCTTGCGCACCCCCAGCTCGACGAAGGCGCGCGCCACCCGCTCGATCTCCTCGAAGCGCAGCAGTTCGTCGTGGCGCACGAACTCGTAGCCGGTGTCGAAGATCTCCTTCGGCATGCAGTAGGTGCAGCGGAAGTTGCAGCGGTCGGTGACCGAGATCCGCAGGTCGTGCAGCGGCCGCCCGAGCCGGTCGCTGACCAGGCTGCCGGCGGGGGGCGCCACCGCGGGCACTTGCGGCACGCTGTTGGCGTAGCGGTGGTCGACCAGTGGAATGGTTCTCTCGGACATGGCGACATTATCGACAAATCCACCGCGCCACGCCGCGACGAGCCGCGGCGCATTGTTGCGTGGAGTCGGCGCGCGTAGCATCGGGTGCTCGCCCCGCCGCCGCCCGCGCCGTCCGCGCCGGCCCCGGTGCGCGGGCGCCCACGACAACTCCCGTTCCATCCAGACACATCCCATGGCCTACACGATCGATCTCTCCGGGCGCGTCGCGCTCGTCACCGGCGCCTCCAGCGGGCTGGGCTGGCAGTTCGCGCGCACGCTGGCGGGCGCCGGCGCCGCGGTGGTGCTGGCCAGCCGGCGCGCCGAACGCCTGAAGGAGCTGCGCGCGTGCATCGAGGGTGCCGGCGGCGACGCCCACGTCGTCGCGCTCGACGTCGACGATCCGGCGAGCATCCGCAGCGCCGTCGCGCATGCCGAGACCGAGGTCGGCAACATCGACATCCTGGTCAACAACGCCGGGGTCTCGGTGGCCTCGAAGCTGCTCGACGTGCGCCCCGAGGACTTCGACCTCATGTTCGACACCAACGTGCGCGGCGCCTTCTTCGTCGCGCAGGAGGTGGCGCGGCGCATGATCGCGCGTTCGCGCGGGGCCGCCCCGGGCACCTGGGCCGGCGGGCGCATCATCAACATCGCCTCGATGGCCGGGCTGCGCGTGATCCCGCAGATCGGCGTGTACGCGATGAGCAAGGCCGCGGCGGTGCACATGACCCGCGCCATGGCGCTGGAGTGGGGGCGCCACGGCATCAACGTCAACGCCATCTGCCCCGGCTACATCGACACCGAGATGAACCACGAGCACTGGGACACCGAGGCCGGGCGCAAGCTCATCGAGATGCTGCCGCGCAAGCGCGTGGGCCGCCCCGAGGACCTGGACCCCGTGCTGCTGATGCTGGCCAGCGGCCAGAGCCATTTCGTCAACGGCGCGGTGATCGCCGCCGACGACGGCTTCGGCGTCTGAGGGGGCGCGCGATGCAGTTCGAGCTTCCCGGGCAGCGCCGTCTCGTGTTCGACACCGTCGTGCCGATGCGCTGGGGCGACATGGACGCAATGGGCCATGTCAACAACACGCTGTACTTCCGCTACATGGAAATCGCCCGCATGGACTGGATGGAAGGCCTGCTGGCGCGCGCCGCCGGCGGCCCCGACGCACCGCCCGCGGGCCAGGGCCCGGTGGTGGTCAACGCCTTCTGCAACTTCCTGCGCGAGCTGCGCTACCCGGGCGCGGTGCGGGTGCGCCTGTACGCGGCCAGTCCGGGGCGCAGCAGCTTCGACACCTTCTACGAACTGCTGCGCGACGACGAAGCCGACACGGTGTACGCCGAGGGCGGGGCGAAGGTGGTGTGGATCGACCACGCGCTGCGCCGCAGCGTCGAGCTGCCCAGCGCGCTGCGGCGCATCGTCGACGGCGCCTGATCCGGGCCGCGGGGGGCTCGCCGCCCCGGCGCTTGCGCCAGGCTCCTAGCGCGTCCAGCCAGCGCGCCACGACGCCCACAGCAGGCGCAGCGGCGGCAGGCTGATGCGCTGCTGCAGCAGCGCGTAGTCGGCGGCCTCGATCTCGTCGAGCAGGGCGTGCCCCATGCGGCCCAGCGCGCCCGGCACGCGCCCGGCGCGACCCATGCCCGGCGGGCGCAGCGCGTCGGCCGCGCGCAGGCGCCCGCGCGCGTGCTGCGCGGCCTCGCGCAGCGCGGCGCGCAGCGCGGGCGTGTCGTGCAGCGCGGTCATGGCGTGCTCGTCGAGCCCGTGGGCGCGCAGCAGCGAGCGCGGCAGGCGCACCACGTCCTCGCGCGCGTCGCGCCCGACGTCGCGCAGCAGCATCACCAGCTCCAGCGCGGCGGCGAGCTCGGCGGCGTAGTGCTGCCCCGGCTGTTCGCGGCAGCCGGCCAGGCGCATCGCCACGCGCGCCACGCTGCCGCTGCCGCGCAGCAGCTCGGCATGCAGCGCGTCCCAGTCGTCGCGCGACGCCGGGGCGCCGGGTTGCACCGTGTCCAGCGCCTGGCGCAGCAGCTCCGACGCGCCCGGCGCCTCGCGCAGCGCCGGCTGCAGCTCGCGCAGCAGCGGATGGTCGGCGCCGGCACCGGCGCCGTCGACCGCGTGCAGCTGGGCCTGCCACCACCCCAGCTTGGCGGTGGCGACGATCGGATCCGACACCGAGCCCGGGATCGTGCGCACCGCGCGCCACCACGACTGCAGCAGCAGCAGCCGGCGCCGCGGCACCGGGCGCAGGTGCAGCGTGGCGTAGAACCACGCGCTTCCGCGCGGGGCGAGGTCTTGCTGCAGGGGATCGGTGGAAGGCATGGGTGGGCGGGATCGCAGCGCGCCGAGCGGACGTCGGGGGCGCGGCGGCGTGCAAGGATAGAATGCTTTTTTCGCCGGCGTTTGCCGCATCGCGCCGCGGACGGTTGCTGCGCCGTGCTGCGCCCCATCGACCGCGAGGGTGGCGAAATTGGTAGACGCACCAGGTTTAGGTCCTGACGCCCTCACAGGCGTGGGGGTTCGAGTCCCCCCCCTCGCACCACGACGCCGCCGGCCGAATCTCTGATCGAACAACGGATTTTTCCATGACTGCCGTAGAAACCCTGGATAAGCTGCAACGCCGCATCACCGTCTCGGTGCCCAAGTCCGACTTGCAGAGCGAAGTCGCGGTTCGACTGAAGAACATGTCGCGCACGGCGCGGGTTTCGGGGTTCCGCCCGGGCAAGGTCCCGCTGGCCGTGCTGCAGAAGCGCTACGGTGCGTCGGTGGAAGCCGAGGTGCTGCAGGACAAGGTCGGCCAGGTGTTCTTCGACGCGGTGCGCGCGGCGCACGTGCGCGTGGCCGGCATGCCGCGCTTCACGCCGCACGAGGCGGGCGAGGGCGCCGACGCCTTCTCCTTCGACGCCGAGTTCGAGGTCTATCCCGACATCGCGCTGGGTGATCTGTCGGGCGTCGAGGTCGAGCGCGCCTCCTGCGAGGTCGACGACGCCGCGGTCGACAAGACGGTCGACGTGCTGCGCCGTCAGCGCCGCAGCTTCGTCGAGCGCGACGCCGCCGACGGCGCGGCGCGCGACGGCGACCGCGTCACCGTGGACTTCGCCGGCACCATCGACGACGTCGCCTTCCCCGGCGGAAGCGCCGAGGGCTTCGCCTTCGTGCTCGGCGAGGGCCGCATGCTGCCCGAGTTCGAGACCGGCGTGAACGCACGCAAGGCCGGCGAGGAGACCGCCTTCGACCTGCACTTCCCCGAGGACTACCAGGGGCGCGAGGTCGCCGGCAAGACCGCGCGCTTCAGCGTGCGCGTGATCAAGGTCGAGGCGCCGCAGCTGCCCGAGATGAACGCCGAGTTCGCCAAGGAACTGGGCGTGCCCGACGGCGACGTGGCGCGGCTGCGCGACGACATCCGCCGCAACCTGGAGCGCGAGGTCAAGGCGCGCCTGAGCTCGCGCAACCGCAACGCGGCGATGGAAGCGCTGCTGAAGGTCAACCCGGTCGACCTGCCGTCGGGCGTGGTCGACGAGGAGATCGAGCAACTGATCGCCGGCGCCCGCCAGGACCTGCAGGCGCGCGGCATGAAGGACGCCGACAAGCTGCCGATCGCCCCCGACATGTTCCGCGAGCAGGCCGAGCGCCGCGTGCGCCTGGGGCTGATCGTGGCCGAGCTGGTCAAGGAGCAGGAGCTGCACGCCAAGCCCGAGCAGATCCGCGCCCACGTCGAGAACCTGGCGTCGAGCTACGAGGACCCGCAGGAGGTCGTGCGCTGGTACTACGGCGACCCGCAGCGCCTGTCCCAGGTGGAGTCGATCGTGATCGAGAACAACGTCGCCGACTACGTGTTCTCGCAGGCGCGCACCAGCGAGCGCGCGCTGGGTTTCGACGAACTGATGCAGGCACCCGCCTGACGCTGGCAAGGGCCCCCGGGCCGGGCTGCGCCCGACCCGCCCTCCGGCCGTCCGGTCCGTGCCCCGTGGATGGGGGGCGGCCGGGCGGTTTTTCGTTGGGCCCGGCAAAGCCCCTTGTGACATACAGGTCAATATGCGTGACGGCTGCCGCGAACCCTGCGGACGACAGGGCAGGGGCATGCTAACCTAGACTCATCCCATCGCAACCCATAGCCATGAGCGCCCTGGAAACCCGAAATCTCGGCATGGTGCCGATCGTCATCGAGCAAAGCGGCCGCGGCGAGCGCGCCTACGACATCTATTCGCGCCTGCTGCGCGAGCGGGTGATCTTTCTCGTCGGTCCCATCGACGATCACACGGCAAATCTGGTCGTGGCGCAACTTTTGTTCCTTGAATCCGAGAATCCGGACAAGGATATTTCGCTTTACATCAATTCCCCCGGTGGTTCCGTGTCCGCTGGAATGGCCATCTTCGACACCATGCAGTTCATCAAGCCCGACGTGTCCACGCTGTGCATCGGGCTGGCGGCGAGCATGGGCGCCTTCCTGCTGGCCGCCGGCGCCAAGGGCAAGCGCTACTCCCTGCCGAATTCGCGGGTGATGATCCACCAGCCGCTGGGCGGCGCGCAGGGGCAGGCCACCGACATCGAGATCCAGGCGCGCGAGATCCTGTATCTGCGCGAACGTCTCAATCACATCCTTTCCGAGCGTACCGGCCAGTCGCTGGAGAAAATCGCCCTCGATACCGAGCGGGATTTCTTCATGTCGGCCGACCAGGCCAAGGAATACGGCCTGCTCGACGAGGTCATCGCCAACCGCAGCTGACACAGCGTCCGGGTCGAGTCCTTATCCGTTTCCGAGTAGCGAGCCATGGCTGAGAAAAAGACACCCACCGGCGAGAAGATCCTGTACTGCTCCTTCTGCGGCAAGAGCCAGCACGAGGTGAAGAAGCTCATCGCCGGCCCGTCGGTGTTCATCTGCGACGAGTGCATCGACCTGTGCAACGAGATCATCCGCGACGAGGCCGTCGCCGCGGACAAGGCCGAGCGCCAGGGGCGCTCCGAGCTGCCGATCCCGCAGGAGATCAAGGACGTCCTCGACCAGTACGTGATCGGCCAGGAGTCGGCCAAGCGCATCCTGTCGGTCGCGGTGTACAACCACTACAAGCGCCTGCAGCACGGCGCCAAGCCCGGCGAGGTCGAGCTGAGCAAGAGCAACATCCTGCTCATCGGCCCCACCGGCTCCGGCAAGACCCTGCTGGCGCAGACCCTCGCGCGCGTGCTCAACGTGCCTTTCGTGATCGCCGACGCGACCACGCTGACGGAGGCCGGCTATGTCGGCGAGGACGTCGAGAACATCATCCAGAAGCTGCTGCAGAGCTGCAACTACGAGATCGACAAGGCGCAGCGCGGAATCGTCTACATCGACGAGATCGACAAGATCTCGCGCAAGTCCGAGAACCCGTCGATCACCCGCGACGTGTCGGGCGAGGGCGTGCAGCAGGCGCTGCTCAAGCTGATCGAGGGGACCATGGCCTCGGTGCCTCCGCAAGGCGGCCGCAAGCACCCGAACCAGGATTTCATTCAAGTAGATACGACGAATATCCTGTTCATCTGCGGCGGCGCCTTCGACGGCCTGGAAAAAATCATCCAGAACCGTTCCGAGAAATCCGGCATCGGATTCGCCGCGACGGTGCGCAGCAAATCCGAGCAGAGCCTGTCGAAGACCTTCGAGCAGATCGAACCCGAGGACCTGATCAAGTTCGGCCTGATTCCCGAACTGGTCGGGCGCCTGCCGGTGGCCGCCACGCTGTCCGAACTCGACGAGGCGGCGCTGGTGCAGATCCTCACCGAGCCGCGCAACGCGCTGGTCAAGCAGTACCAGAAGCTGTTCGAGATGGACGGGGTGCAGCTCGAGTTCCGCCCGTCGGCGCTCGAGGCCATCGCGCGCAAGGCGCTGCAGCGCCGCACCGGAGCGCGCGGCCTGCGCTCGATCGTCGAGCAGGCGCTGCTTGAAACCATGTTCGAGATCCCCAACCTGAAGGGCGTGACCGCGGTCACCCTGGACGAGAACACCATCGTCGGCAGCGGCAAGCCCCTGCTGACCTTCGAGGACAAGGCGCAAGCGGCGGGCGCCTGAGTTCGCGGGCGCGCGGCGGCGCCGTCCGCCGAGCGTCCGCAGCCCGTCGCGGCACGCGTGCAGCGCGTGCGGCAACGGGCTGCATACCGGCTATTCCACGGGGTGCCGCACCCGCGGGCTTGCAATCCACGCCCGGCGCCCCATTTGTGCAGCATGACTTTTCAGGGGGCCACCATGGCTGAATCCCAACTCACCACCACGGCGGAACCCACCGCCACCACCGCGGTTCCCTTGCTGCCGCTGCGGGACGTCGTCGTGTTTCCGCACATGGTCATCCCGCTGTTCGTCGGCCGGCCCAAGTCCATCCGCGCCCTCGAGTCGGCGATGGAAGCCGGCAAGCAGATCATGCTGGTGGCCCAGAAAACCGCCGCCAAGGACGAACCCAAGCCCGAGGATCTGTTCGAGATGGGTTGCATGTCGACCATCCTGCAGATGCTCAAGCTTCCCGACGGCACCGTGAAGGTGCTGGTCGAAGGCGTGCAGCGCGCCAAGGCGGCGCGCGTCGAGGACAACGGCGACTTCTTCGTCTGCGACGTCGAACTCGTCGACGACGGCCCCGAGTCCACCGCCGAGTCGGAGGCGCTGCGGCGCGCCGTGGTCACTCAGTTCGACCAGTACGTCAAGCTCAACAAGAAGATCCCGCCCGAGATCCTGACCTCGATCTCCGGCATCGACGACCCGGGTCGCCTGGCCGACACCATCGCCGCGCACCTGCCGCTCAAGCTCGAGCACAAGCAGACCGTGCTGGAGCTGGCGGACGTGCACGCGCGCCTGGAGAACCTGCTCGAGCAGCTCGAGCGCGAGGTCGACATCCTGCAGGTGGAAAAGCGCATCCGCGGCCGCGTCAAGCGCCAGATGGAGAAGAGCCAGCGCGAGTACTACCTCAACGAGCAGGTCAAGGCCATCCAGAAGGAACTCGGCGAAGGCGAGGAAGGCGCCGACATCGAGGAGCTGGAGAAGAAGATCAAGGCCGCGCACATGCCCAAGGACGCGCGCAAGAAGGCCGACGCCGAGCTGAAGAAGCTCAAGCTGATGTCGCCGATGTCGGCCGAGGCCACCGTCGTGCGCAACTACCTGGACACCCTGGTGGCGCTGCCGTGGGCGAAGAAGTCCAAGGTCCGGCACGATCTCGGCTTCGCCGAGCAGGTGCTCGACGAGGACCACTACGGCCTCGAGCGCGTGAAGGAACGCATCCTCGAGTACCTCGCGGTGCAGCAGCGCGTGGACAAGGTCAAGGCGCCGATCCTGTGCCTGGTGGGGCCGCCCGGGGTGGGCAAGACCTCGCTGGGCCAGAGCGTGGCGCGCGCCACCGGACGCAAGTTCGTGCGCATGGCGCTGGGCGGCGTGCGCGACGAGGCGGAGATCCGCGGGCATCGTCGCACCTACATCGGCTCGATGCCGGGCAAGATCCTGCAAAGCCTGGGCAAGGTCGGCGTGCGCAACCCGCTGTTCCTGCTCGACGAAGTGGACAAGCTCGGCATGGATTTCCGCGGCGACCCTTCGTCGGCGCTGCTGGAAGTGCTCGACCCCGAGCAGAACCACACCTTCAGCGACCACTACGTCGAGGTCGACTTCGACCTGTCGGACGTGATGTTCGTGGCCACCAGCAACTCGCTGAACATCCCGCCGGCGCTGCTCGACCGCATGGAGGTCATCCGCCTGTCGGGCTACACCGAGGACGAGAAGGTCAACATCGCCCAGCGCTACCTGCTGCCCAAGCAGATGCGCAACAACGGCGTGAAGGACAACGAGCTCGAGGTCACCGAGGAAGCCATCCGCGGCATCGTGCGCTACTACACGCGTGAAGCCGGGGTGCGCTCGCTGGAGCGCGAGATCTCCAAGATCTGCCGCAAGGCGGTGAAGGGCCAGCTGCTGAAGAAGTATTCGGGCAAGGTCGTCGTGACCCTGGACAACCTGAACGACTTCCTTTCGGTGCGCCGCTTCAACTTCGGCCTGGCCGGGCGCGAGAACCAGGTCGGCCAGGTGGTCGGTCTGGCGTGGACCGAGGTCGGCGGCGAGCTGCTGACGGTCGAGGCCACGCGCATGCCGGGCAAGGGCAACATCATCCGCACCGGTTCGCTGGGCGACGTGATGAAGGAGTCGGTGGAAGCCGCCCGCACCGTGGCGCGGGTTCGCTCCAAGCGCCTGGGCATCAAGGACGAGGCCTTCGAGAAGAGCGACCTGCACGTGCACGTGCCCGAGGGCGCGACGCCCAAGGACGGCCCCAGCGCGGGCATCGCGATGACCACCGCGATCGTCTCGGCGCTGACCGGAATTCCGGTGCGTGCCGACGTGGCGATGACCGGCGAGATCACGCTGCGCGGCGAGGTGCTGGAGATCGGCGGCCTGAAGGAGAAGCTGCTGGCCGCGCACCGTGGCGGAATCAAGACCGTGCTGATCCCGGAGGAGAACGTCAAGGACCTGCAGGAGCTGCCCGAGAACATCAAGAACAGCCTCGAGATCATCCCCGTCAGGTGGATCGACAAGGTGCTCGAGGTGGCGCTGGAGCACGCCCCGCAGCCGCTCCCCGAGGAAGCCCCGGCCCCCGCCGCCTCGGCGGCCGCGTCCGGCGGCGAGCCGGCCCCCGCCTCGGAGGGCACGACGCGTCATTGACGCGCCCGCGACCCTCGCTTCCCGACCCGCCGGCCGTTGCGCCGGCGGCATGCCCGGACCGCGCGAAGTGCGTGCCGCCCACCCCACGGGGCTTGCGCACTTCGCGCCTTATCGGCTACCATGTTGGTCTTTGCTTGCGGGGGTATAGCTCAGCTGGGAGAGCGCTTGCATGGCATGCAAGAGGTCAGCGGTTCGATCCCGCTTACCTCCACCAAACCAGGCAAAGAAGTCGAGAAGCTTGCGAGAAGAAAGCATCACGGCAGTACCAGCAGTACGACCAGCAGTACGTCCTGTCCCCTTCGTCTAGAGGCCTAGGACACCGCCCTTTCACGGCGATAACAGGGGTTCGAATCCCCTAGGGGACGCCAGTTTCAAGGCCCGAGTGGTTCACGCCACTCGGGCTTTTTGGCGTCTGGGGGGCCGGCGCATCGTTGGCTGGCATGATCACTGCTGCACGCTCCGCGACCTGTTCCACGTAGCAAGCCTTCCGGCACTTCCTGCCGGCGGCGATCGGGCGCCGTGTGACACAGTGGATCGTCCGCCAATCGGCCAAAGCGGGAGTTGGACATGGTATGTCGCAGCGGCCGCAACGATGCGGTTAGCGGCGCCGCGCCGTTCGACTGAGCGCAAGGAGCTTAGGCTGGTGTCCGTGGAACCGGCAGCAGCCCACTCGGCCGAAGCTGCCTCTAGACGGTCCTCGTGGCTGCGGTCGCCATGGATCAGGCAGCGGTCGCCGAATGCACCTGCACGCTGACCGGGGGCTTCCCACGAGTGGGCTGCGCCTTACACTTGCTGCACCTGGGGACCGGCAATGCGATTGCGCGGGACAGCTTTCGTGTGCAGACCCGCCACCCACGGGGCGGCTCTATCAGGTATCCGCTTGAGACGAACGACCTGCAATCGAATCAGATCATGTCCGTCAACTTCGAACTTCACGATCTGATCGCGTTCCGAGCTGTCGCCGAATTGGGAAATTTCCGCAAGGCAGCCGAAGCCGTTCACATCTCCCAACCCGCATTCAGCCGGCGTATCGACAAGCTGGAGCAGGCTCTGGGCATCCGACTTCTCGAACGGACCACGCGTGAGGTGAAGCTCACCGCCGTGGGCCGCGAGTTCGCACGAAGCATAAGCACATTGCTGGACGGGCTCGACGAGACCCTGCTGACCGTGCGCGGGGTCGGTACCGGGCGCATGGGCGAGGTGTGCATTGCCTGTGTTCCGTCGACGGTGTATTACTTCCTCTCCAATGTCATTCAGCGCTACAGGGCGAAGTACCCCAAGCTGCGGGTACGCGTGTTCGACGCGAGCGCCAACGAGGTGCTGGCCGGGGTCGCCAGCGGAGAGGCGGATTTCGGGATCAATTTCCTCGGAGGCTCGGAACCCGAAATCGACTACCGTCCCTTGCTGACGGAGCGATTCGTCATCGCCTGCCGGCGCGACCACCCCCTGGCCTCATTGCGCAAGGTCACATGGCGTGACCTGGAGGGGCACGACTTCATCCTCACCGCCAAGTCCTCGGGCAACCGGCTGCTGCTCGACCAGGCGCTGGCGGGAACCTCCACGCGCCTGCGCCCGGTCTACGAGGCGCAGCACGTCACCACCATGCTCGGCTTGGTCGAAGCCGGGCTTGGCGTGGCCGCGGTTCCGTCGCTGGCCATGCCGCAGTACGAGCACCCGCTACTGATGAGCTTGCCTCTGGGGGAACCCGAGGTCACCCGTGGCATCGGGCTCATCAAGCGCAAAGGGCGGCAACTCTCGCCCGAGGCCCAGCAGATCTACGACTTCGTCTCGGCCGGGCACCCGCAAGCGAAGGCCGACAAGGCGAAGGCAGCCACGTCGGCGCGCCCCAGGCGAAAGACGCCCTGAGGCACGCCCGGGGGCGTGCCTCAGCGCAGGCTCGCCAGCACCCGATCGACCATCACCATGGACTGGCCCAGGTAATTTGCGGGATCGAGCATGCGCTCGAGACCGGCTCGATCGACATGCGGGGAGATCTCCGGATGCGCGCACAGCAGTTCGAGCAAGGGCTTGCCCTCCGCGATGGCCTGTCGGCACAGATCGTAGACCAGATCGTGCGCGTACTCGCGCCCGATGTATTGGCCCAGGCCCATCATCACCGCCTCGCTCATCACCAGGCCATCGGTCAGCTCGAGGTTGCGCCGCATGGCCGCGGGATCGACCTGCATGCCCTCCACTACCTGCCGGCTCTGACGCAGCGCCCCGGCCATGAGGCAGAACGCCTCCGGCAACACGATCCATTCGATTTCCCAGGGGCCGGTGGAACGCTCGTGGTCCGCGACCATGGCGTCCATCAGGGACGCCGCGTGCTGGCGCACCACGCTGATGGCCGCGTGGATGTAGCAACTGGCGATGGGATTGCGCTTTTGCGGCATGGTCGACGAGGAGCCGCGCCCGTGGTGGTAGGGCTCGTAGACCTCCCCCACTTCAGTCTGCATCATCAGCTTCACGTCCATGCTGAGCTTGCCGAGGGTTCCGCCCACCAGTCCGAGGAACGCCCCCACCTCGGCGATGTTGTCGCGAATGGTGTGCCAGGCGATCAGCGGCTGGCGCAGCCCGAGTTCCGCGCACAGCCCGGCCTGCGTTTCCATGGCGCCCCGCTCCAGCGAGGCCAGCGTGCCCGCCGCGCCCGCGAACTCGCCCACGAGCACGCGTTCCTTGAGCTGGCCCAGGCGCTCGCGATGGCGCTCGATGGCGGACAGCAGCCCCGCCATCTTGTAGCCGAAGGTCACGGGAATGGCCTGCTGCAGATTGCTGCGCCCGATCATCGGCGTGTCCCGATACTCGCGGGCCAGGTGCGCCATGGCGGCCGAGATGCCCGCCAGCTCGCGATCGACGATGGCCAATGCCTCGCGAATCTGCAGCACCGTGGCGGTATCGGTGATGTCCTGGGTGGTGGCCCCCCAGTGGCAGTACTCGCCCAGCTTGTCGCGGCACAAGGCGTTGAGCTGAGAGACCACGCCGAGCACCGGATAGCCGATTCGCTCGGTCTGCTCGCGCAGCTTGGCCATATCGATCTGCTCGATGTGGCAATGACGGACGATTTCCTCGGCCGCTTCCTGGGGGATCAGGCCCAGGCGCGCCTGCACGACGGCCAGCGCCTTCTCGATGTCCAGGTACTTCTGGGTGCGGTTTTCGTCGGACCACACCTGCCGCATTTCGTCGCTGCTGAAGATTCCCTGGAAGATGGTGGAATCGATGATGGAAGAGGCCATGGTGCGAATGAGGTAGAGGGAAGAAAGATCAAAGCCCGGCTCGGCGCAGGATGCGCCAGGCCTGGAGCACTACGGGACGGTCCACCATGCGGCCGTCGACGCTGGCGGCGCCCGCGCCTTGCGCATCGGCGGCCACGACTCGACGTGCCCAGTCCACTGCCGCGGCATCGGGGGCGAGGCCCGCGTGCACCGGACCGACCTGGCTGGGATGTATGCACAACTTGGCGCCGAATCCGCGGCGCCTGAACCAGGACCAGTCCGACAGCAGCCGAGGCTCGTCGCGCAATTGGGGCGTCACACCCGCGACGGGGGCCTGAAGTCCTGCGATGCGCGACGCCCGCACGATTTGCGCGGCCGCCTCGGCCAGGGGCTGCGGATCCTCGTCGATGTCCAGTTCCAGATCGAAGGCGAAATCCAGCGTTCCGAAGACCAGCCGTTGCACGCCGGTCGCCGCGGCGATGCCGCCGCAGGCGTCGAGGCCCCGCGCGGTCTCCAACAAGGGCAGCACGAGCGCGTCGGCATGCGCGTCGCGCACACGTGCCACCTGTTCCGGATGCTCGGCTTTCGGGAGCATGACCAGACGGATGCCCGAATCGCGGAGCAGGCGCAGGTCCTCGCCAAAGCACTCCGACCCTGCGTCGTTGATGCGCAGCGCCAGGCGCTCCAGGGTCCGCGCATCGCGCCCCGCAGCCCAGCGCGCGACATGCACCCGGGCTTCGGTCTTGGCCTCGGAATCGACCGCGTCCTCGAGGTCGACGACGACCACATCGGCAGCACTGGCGACGGCCTTGTCGAAGCGCTCCGGTCGGTTTCCGGGCACGAACAGATAGCTGCGCGCGGGATGGTTCATATGGCGTTCGCCGCGCGCAGCGCCCCGATCGCGGCGCTGTCCAGGCCGAGTTCGCCCAGGATGGCATCGGTATGTTCGCCCAGCGCGGGAACCGGGTCCATGCGCGGATCCCCATCGTCCCAGCTGCCGGGCGGCAGCAAGGCCGGCAGGGCGCCCACGGGCGAATCGATCTCGCGCCAGCGCCCCCTCGCCTGCAACTGGGGATGTGCCCAGACTTCCTGCATGGTGTTCACCCGGGCGTTCGCGATCTGCGCCTGCTGCAGGCGCTCCACCACCTGCGGCGCGGTCAGTTCGCGAAAGGCTCCGACGATGATCTGGCGCAAGGCCTCTCGCGAGGCGACGCGACGTGCATTGCCGTTGAATCGCGGGTCCGAGGCCAGCCCGGGTTGCAGCAGGACCTTGTCGCAGAAACTCGCCCACTCGCGCTCGTTCTGCAGGCCGAGCATGACACTCGCCCCATCCGCGCCCGTGGGGAACGGCCCGTAGGGATAGATCGTGGCGTGCGCGGCCCCGGTACGCGGCGGCGGCGTCGCTCCCTCGAACGCGTAATACAGGGGATAGGACATCCACTCGGTGAGCGACTCGAGCATGGAGATGTCCAGGCGCCGTCCGCGGCCGCTGCGCCCACGCTCCAGCAGGGCCGCCAGAATGCTCGAATAGGCGTACATGCCGGCGGAGATGTCGGCGATCGACGGTCCGGCCTTGCAGGGCTCGTCGGGTGTGCCGGTGACCGACACGAAACCTGCCTCGCTCTGGATCAGCAGATCATAGGCTTTGCGGTCCCGATACGGCCCGTCCGCCCCGTAGCCGGAAATGTCGCACACGATGATCGACGGCTTGATTCCGGCCAGCGTCGCATGGTCCAGCCCCAGGCGCGTGCTTGCCCCAGGCGCCAGGTTCTGCACGACCACGTCGGCCTTCTCCAGCACCAGGCGCTGGAGCACGTCTCGCGCCGCCGGATGCTTGACGTCCAGCGTAAGGCTTTCCTTGCTGCGGTTGGCCCAGACGAAATGCGAAGCCAGGCCCCGCACGCGTGCGTCGTAGCCCCGCGCGAAGTCGCCCGCACCCGGGCGCTCGATCTTGATGACCCGCGCCCCGAGATCGGCCAGATGCCGGGTGGCCAGCGGCGCGGCGATCGCATGCTCGAGGGTGACGACCGTGAGACCTTGCAGAGGTTGCATGGGAAGGATGTTCAATGGTGACGACTCATCGCAGCGTGGCGACGGCATCCATGGTCAGCCAGCCTTCGTGATCCTGGCCCCACAGACGCACCGTGCGCGACTCGCTCTCGGGCGCACCGCAGACCGCGAAGGAATGCAGATCGAAGGTCGGCCGCAGCGCTCGAAAGCGGAAGGTGGCCACGTCGGCCCCGGGAAGCTCCCGGCGCAGCAGGTCCAGCAGCAGCGTGGCGATCAGCGGGCCATGCACGACCAGGCCCGGGTAGCCCTCGACCTCGGTGACGTACTTGCGGTCGTAGTGGATGCGATGGCCGTTGAAGGTCAGAGCCGAGTAGCGGAACAGCAGTACGTCGTCGGGCACGATCACCCGTTTCCAGGCAGCCGCGGGAGCCGCGACCGGCTCGGGGTCCACGTCGCCCGGCTGGCGTGCCTGGCGATAGACGATGTCGTGAAACTCGACGATGGCCGGGTCGGAGGCGCCATTGCAGCGGATCTCGTGCCGAACCCTCACGAACACGAGGGGGCCGGTGCGACCCTGCTTGTGGGTCACGTCGGCGATCGTGCTCGTGCGACGTACCGAATCCCCAACCCGCACCGGCGCGCGAAACTCGAACTCGCTTCCCGCCCACATCCGCCGAGGCAGGGGCACCGGCGGCAGGAAGCCGCCGCGCCTGGCGTGGCCGTCGGCACCGATGTCGCTCTGGCGCTCGGTGGGCAGGAAGTACAGCCAATGCCACAGCGGGGGCAGCGCCATGTCGGCTCGAAGCTCGCCAGGCTCCCGGTCCAGCGTGGCCGTCAGGCCGCGCACAGGCGCGGCGGTGACCACGTCGTCACGGGTTTCGCTGCGACCGATCCATTCGGTCAACTGGTTCATCGCACGGCCTCCTGCGTGGCCGCGGCGCTGCCGTGCAACATCTCGAGGGAACGGCCGGTCGTGGAAGTCCCGAACAGGCCGACCACCGCGGACACGGCAAGCCAGCACGCGGCGATGTAGACGAACACACTACCGTATCCATGGGCCACGAACAAGGCACTGACCACGAAGGGCCCCAGTACGTTGGCCAGACGGCCCACGCCGTAGGTCAGGCCCATGCCGGTGGAGCGCACGTCGGTCGGGAACATCTCCGGCGTATAGGTGTACAGGGCGACCGCCATGGCCTGGATGCTGAGCATGACCAGCGCACCGAAGACCACGATCGCGGTCGGGTGGAAGGACAGGCCGAAGCCCAGTCCGAATGCCGCGATGAGCACGCCGACGATGGCGATGAACCAGCGGCGCTCGAAGCGCTCCACCAAGTACGAGGCGGCGATCGCGCCCAGGGGATTGCAAACCGCGATCACGCTGGCGTAGGTCAGGGAATGGACGACCGAGAAGCCATGCTTGACCAGCAGCGTGGGAACCCATGCGACGAATCCATAGAAGCCGAGGGTCTGGAAGATCCATACCAGCAGCAGGATGAACGTGCGGTTTCGCTCCGCGGGCTCGAACAGCCGCGCCAGGGGCACCCGCCGGCCATAGTCAATGGGTTCGCGATGAACGTGCACGCCGGACACAATGGCGGGAACCGGGCGCGACGCGGCCAATGCCTCGAGTTCCTCGACGATCTGCAGCGCCTGCGCCTCGCGGTTGCGACGCAGCAGCCAGCGCGGGGACTCCTTCATGCGCGCGATGAGGATCAGCGCGAACAAGCCCAGGCTTCCCCAGACGAACACGGCACGCCAGCCCCACGGGGCCATGGGCACGAAGGTGCGGGCAAACCACGCCGTGGCCGGAATGCCGACGAGTCCGACGGTCATGATGCGCCCCATGTACTTGCCGCGCACATTGGCGGGGAAGAACTCGCTGACATAGGTATTGGCCGTCACAGTCATGCCGGACAGGCCGACGCCGGTGAGGAACCGGAACGTGGCCAGCGAAGCCACGCCCCACGATGCCGCGTTGAGCAGCGAGAACAGGGCGTAGCAGAGCACGGTGACGATCAGCGCACGCTTGCGCCCGATCGAGTCGGCCAGCCAGCCTGCCGATATGGCACCGAGGAACATGCCGCCGAAGCTTGCGGAGGTGATGAGCGCCACCGAACCGACGGCGATGTGCCAGGCCTGCATGACCCCGGGCGCCGCGAAGGCGAAGGTATTGAGGTCGGCGAGTTCGAAAAAGTAGGCGAATGCGAGGGCGAAAATGGCAATCCGGTGGGGCCGGGTGATCGGCAACCGATCCATCCGCTCGCTGATGCTGGAATTAGACATGAGTCTCCTGATCGCATTGTTTGGTTTGACTGGCTCCGGCTCCACGCGTGGACGGAAGGGCTCCATCCAGCATGCGCCGGGGATGCGAGCGAGGTGATTATGTTGAGCGCCGATTCGGGGGGGAATTGCATGCTTTGCATGAGTTCATGCATGGCATGGCGGCGTGGACATCGTGACCAGACGATATCCTGGCAAGTCGTTGAAGCCGGACGCCCCGCGAGCGGATGATCGACGATGGGCATGGCGCATGCGTCCCCCCATCACCACATCGGGAGTGTCATTGGATCTGGCGTTGGAAGCGGGCAGTCCTGGTGCTGACGATTGCAGCGACCACTGACAAGGGCAGTGCGATCATTGCCTCGAGGTGTGCTCAAGGTCCGTTTCAGGCGCATGACTGCAGCGTGGACCCATGCTCCTCATGTAGCCACCGTTGTCAAACACACTCGCGACAAGTGCCACTACGACACTGAACTGGCCAAAGGACCGCATCGGAGCCGCGTTTCCGGCCGCGATTCGTCAGCATGCGACGTCGGTGTAAGCCCGGTTTTGCGTATGGAGTCGTCGGCGCTGCCGAACCGGCTTCAACGCGAGTATGACCTCCCAGCTCGCACCTTCGGCCAGCTCGTGGTGACAAGAGAGTTCAGATCCAGGGGACGCCAGTTTCAAGGCCCGAGTGGTTCACGCCACTCGGGCTTTTTGGCGTCTGGGGGGCTGGCGCATCGTTGGCTGGCATGATCGCTTCTGTGCGATCCGCGACCTGCGCCACCTCGCCAGGTCGCCATGGCGATCACCCATCGCCTGCTCAGATCTTGGCCAGAAGCCGAGCGCCGCTGACCTTGGCGGCACCTTTGTCAAAGGTCCACAGCGGCTGCTCGCTTGCCTGCGTCGCCAGTGCGATGTGCAGGCAGTCGGCAAACTCAGCCGTGCCTTCACGAAACAGTTGGAGTGCGACCTCGAGAGCCCGTTCCGATTCCAAGGTCAGCTCGGATGCCGAAAACAAACTCGAAAGCGCCCGCAAGACGTCGCCCTTGGCGAATCCGAAGTTGGACCGCAACACCCACTCGAGCTCCAGAACGACCGTTACGGGGACGAATAGCGACAAGCCTTCGTCCAGGCAGCGACCGATGAGTCGCTTCGCCGCAGCGAATTGCGCTGGGTCGTCCTGGACGAGGTAGCGGACCAGAACATTGGTGTCGAGCGCGGGCATCAGCGCCAGGGGTTCATGTCGTCGATGGCGATGTGCTTGCCCTTGGGGGCCTTGAGCATGCCAGCCATGTCACGGATGGATTGAGTCTTGGCGCGCACGATGATGGTTCCGTCGGGCATGGCTGACCACACCAATCGCGTCCCCGGCTTGGCATGCATCACTGCCCGGATGTCTGCCGGTACGGTGGTCTGCCCTTTGGCCGTTATCGTGGATTCCGCCATGACGCTTCCTTACAAATAGGCGAACTGTAAGGCGTCCTGCGCGGTGTGTCCACAGGGCTCGAAGGAAACCCGAGAGGCAACGTTGTCATCGCATCTGACGCGCGGTCCGAGTCGGCCATCGCAGGATGCTGACGACCTCAGCTGCCGCTGGGTGCGCCATGGCTGTCATTGGCATAGCCGGGGCCAGCGCCTGCTTCGGCCGATGAGCAGACCGCGCTCGACTTCCAAGACGACGCAGCCGCACTGACAGCCGCATGATCGACCAGGACCTGATGCCTTGCTACTCGGACCTGTGGCCGGCGGCCTGAGGGCGGGCTGCGCCCAGCCCACTCCACGTGGGGATCGAGAAAACTTGGGGCGGCCCTGCGCTTTCTCGTGAGGGGCTTTGCTGGCGGTCCTGCGTATAGGTAACGTACATGGTACTTTTGCGTATGCTGAGTCTGCGCGAGTACCTGGAAGAGGACGGTACCAGCCCGTTTGGGGACTGGTTCACGCGCCTGGATGCCGCGGCTGCGGCGAAGGTCACTGTCGTGCTCGGGCGAATCGGCTAGGGCAATCTGTCCAACGTCAAGGGCGTCGGCGAAGGCGTGCTGGAGGTTCGGCTGAACTTTGGCCCGGGCTATCGGGTGTACTTCGGGCGCGACGGAGACGTCGTGGTCGTTCTGCTGGGTGGCGGGACGAAGAGGCGGCAGCAGCGTGACATCGAGGCTGCGCAGGCGTGCTGGAAAGCGTACAAGCGGCGCAAGCGAACGGGGAGATGAACCATGGCTCTGACACGAGACTTCAAGCAAACGGTGCTGGCACGTGTGCAAGCCGATCCGGGATTCCGGGACGCCCTGCTCGAGGAGGCCATCGAAGCCATGCTGAGTGGCGACGTGGACAGCGGACGGGCGATCCTGCGCGACTACATCAAGGCCACCGTGGGCTTCGAGCGACTCGGCGCCGAGGTCGGCTCGTCGCCGAAGAGCCTGATTCGCATGTTCGGCCCCTCGGGCAATCCGCAGGCGCGCAATCTGTTCAACGTCATCAGCCATCTTCAACGCCATGCGGGACTGATCCTGCACGTGACCGCACAGCCCGATCATTCAGCAGGCTGATCCGAGGCGTCGCGAGAGCGCCTGCGCGACGGCTTCACCGCGAGGACGGCGGTCCAGTTCGCACGCCGCGCCAACTCGTGGCGAGAGAGTGCAGATCCAGGGGACGCCAGTTTGCAAAGTCAGGCGCATCCTCCCAGGGGAGCGGTGCATCACCTGCCGACATTGTGGGCTTCGCCAGCGTGTAGTTTTTGAACTACAATGCGGGCATGCTCGAACTACGGCAAACGAGCGTCTTTCGGACATGGTGGACAAAGCTGCGTGACGCTCGAGCCCGCGCCATGGTTGCCGCGCGTTTGAACCGATTGGCTTATGGTCTCGCCGGCGATGTTGCGCCGGTCGGCGAGGGAATCAGCGAGCTCCGCATCCACTACGGGCCCGGTTACCGCGTGTACTTCCAGCAGCGAGGCACGACGCTGGTGATCCTGCTCTGCGGTGGCGACAAGGGCTCCCAGGCGCGGGACATCGAAGCGGCGAAGCGCCTGGCGCGTGACGGGGAGTGAACACCGATGAGCGATCGACTGACGAATTTCGATCCGGCCGAGTTGCTGGATTCCGACGAGGCCATCGCGGCCTTCATGGGCGATGCGTTCGAGTCCGGCGACGCCGGGTATATCGCCCAAGCGCTGGGCGTTGTTGCGCGAGCAAGAGGCATGAGCGAGATCGCGCGTGAAACCGGGCTGTCGCGGGAACAACTCTATCGATCATTCAGTGCGCGCGGCAATCCGACCCTCAAGACGACGTTGGCGGTGATGAAGGCGCTGCACATCGAACTGACGGCCAAGCCCGCGGGGGCGTGAGACCGCACCTTGCGGCAACTCGTGGTGAGAAAGTGCAGATCTAGTGCCCTGTCCTGCTAATAACTGGCATTTCGCTGGGCCGTATCGGGGCGCAGGCAAGGCGCGGGCGCGGGTCCAGGCTGCACGCCTGGCCCCGTGGCCGCTACGCAGCATGCGCCCCGATACGGCCCAGCCCGAAGGGTTCGGCGCCTGCGGGGCCCTCGCCGGCCGCCCGCACAGGGTCAAGACGGCCAGTCTTGACCCTGTGCGGGCAACCGACGATCGCTCCCGCAGGCACACGAACGAAATGACAGTTATTAGCGGGACAGGGCACTAGGGGACGCCAGATTGCAAAGCCCGAGTGGTTCACGTCACTCGGGCTTTTTCGCCTCTGGGGTCATGATGGGAAGCGCCCCTTCGCGGTTCGATCGCGGATATCCCAGCGTCTCGTGTCGCAGGGCCGGTGTCTCGTTCATGCGCCGATGCTTGCGCTCGGCATGTCGCTGCAGGCATCGTTCGGGCCGATGGCGCTCGGAGTGCGCCAAGTCACATCTCGCAGCGGCCCCTGCAACTGGCGCTCCGCCCCGAGCAGCGTCGCGAAGATAGCCATGCGGACGGCCACGCCGCTGTCCGACTGACGGAAGATGGCCAGGCGGGGATCCGCGTCGAGATCGGTGCTCAGATCGTTTGCGCCCGCCGTACTGTCCCGGGGAAGCGGATGCATGAGCACCGTGGTCTCACCGCAGCACTCGTCGAGAAAGGCCTTGTCGACCCGGAAGTCGGCGGTGTAGCCCTCGGGCTGCTCGCCCGTGAAGCGCTCGCGCTGGATGCGGGTGGCATAGGCGACGTCGAGATCCTTCAAGGGCTGGCGCAGGACCTGCCGCGTTTCGATGTGGTGGTCGCGCGCGCCGACCGCCTCGCACAACTCGGCAGGCATCTCCAGCCCGGCCGGTGCGATCAGGGTGAAGCGCAGGCCGCGGTACAGGGACAGCAGCTTGATCAACGAGTGGACCGTGCGGCCGTGCTTGAGGTCGCCGATCAGCGCGACATGGGCTCCATCGAGGCGCTTGCCGAGACGGGCGAACTCGTTGCCGATGGTGTAGAGGTCGAGCAGTGCCTGGCTCGGATGCTCACCCGGACCATCCCCGCCATTGACTACCGGGATATTGGTCGCCTGCGCGAATTGCGCGACTGCGCCGCGCTCAGGGTGTCGTACCACCAACGCGTCCACATAGCCGCTGATGACCCGGCTGGTGTCCTGAATCGACTCTCCCTTGGCCATGGACGAGAAGGTGAACCCGGTCGTGTCGCACACCGAGCCGCCGAGCCTGCAAAAGGCCGCTGCGAAACTGATACGCGTACGCGTGCTGGCCTCGAAAAACAGATTGCCCAGTACCGCGCCCTCGAGCGCTCTGCAGACCTTGCGGCGCCGCGCAACCGGCTCCGCGCCACGCGCCACCGCGAACAGACGCTCGACGGCGTGGCGGTCGAAGGGATCGACGGACAGCAGATGTGCCATGGGCAGGGGCCCCACGTCATCGAAGGGTGCTGATGCTCGTGGGAATCGTGTTCGGTTTCAGGGCTGGACGGCAGCCATGGAGCGCACTGCCGCGGATTGCTTGGAGTCTCATGGGGCTCGCGAGTTCCATGCTGATCCTGGGGGGATCGGGCCTTTCCACCGGAGCCCGAGCCGTGGCGTGGGGGCTTCGCATCTCGCTTGATCGGAATGCGAGATGGCGCGGCAAGCGCTCGGTGCGCGAAGGTCGCGCAGCCGGCATGGGTATTCCATTGACGGAAGTGAGCTGAGGATCCAGCATCAGAAGAGGCCCTACAGAACCTTGTATGCATTCGATCCGAGCAGGACGGCGATCCTGCTGATCGGCGGCGACAAAACGGGCAACGATCGGTGGTACGAGGTGTTTGGGATGCCCGTTGCAGCACGGTGCACGAGGGGATGGAGACGTCGGACCAAGGGAATCATCATGGCCAGAAAGTTCGAGGAATTGCGTTCGCCCATGACGCCGCGGGCGCAAGCCAGGGCGCGCGACAAGGCGCGCGAGATGCTTGCCGAAATGCCCCTGGACGAGCTTCGCCAGGCTCGCGGACTCTCCCAGCAGATGCTCGCCACGCTGCTGCACGTGCAGCAGCCAGCCATTGCCAAGCTGGAAAAGCGCACCGACATGTACATCTCCACACTGCGAAGCCATATCCGGGCCATGGGGGGCGAGTTGGAGATCACGGCGCGTTTTCCGGAGGGCACGGTGCGCATCCTGAACTTCGCCGATAGCGAAGGGGCGATGGATTCCGGCGAGGTCGTCGACGAGGGCTGATCGCAACCGGAAGAGGCCATGCCACGCGAAGTTCCGCTGTCGACTCCCGGTGAAATCCTGCTCGAGGAGTGGCTCACGCCCATGGGCTTGACCCCATACGCACTGGCCAAGGCCATTGGCGTGCCGCCGCGGCGCATCCATGAGATCGTCAAGGGCCAGCGCGCGATCACGGCTGACACGGCCGTGCGCCTGGCGGCGTACTTCGGGACCGATGCGCAGAGCTGGATGAACTTGCAGGCGCACTACGACACTGAACTGGCCAAGGACCGCATCGGAGCCCAGTTCCTGGCCGCAATTCGTCAGCATGCGACGTCGGTGTAAGCCTGGTTTCGCGTGTGGAGTCGTCGGCGCTGCCGAACCGGCTTCAACGCGAGCACGACCTTCCAACTCGCACCTTGCGCCAACTCGTGGCGAGAGTGAGCAGATCCAGGGGGCGCCAGTTTCAAGGCCCGAGTGGTTCACGCCACTCGGGCTTTTTGGCGTCTGGGGGAGGGGCGGGCGCATCGTCCGCTGTCGTGACCACGTTCGTGCAGCCGGCCACGGGTTCCACGCAGCCATCCCTCCAACGCTTCGTGCCGACCACGCGCGGCCGCCTTGTGCTGTATGGGCCGTCCGCCAATCGGCCATCGCCCACGTCCTCAGTACGAGAGGCTGCTGCCGGCCCTGCGCAGTCATTGCAGCTCTGTGCAGGTGACGAGCCGGAACCGCGCTCTGGGCCTCTGCACGATGACCGTCTACGCAGATTCCGCGTGCAGCTTCATTCCCAATGCGCGCAACACTTTCAAGAGCGTCGAAAGCTCGGGATTACCCTCCGCGGAAAGCGCCTTGTACAAGCCTTGCCGGGACATGCCTGTCTCACGTGCCACGCGTTCCATGCCATGCGATCGCGCGATATCGCCCAGGACCTGGGTAATGAAGGCGGGGTCGTCCCCAGCCTCATCAAGCGCCGCGTTCAGGTAGGCGACCCGATCCTCGTCAGACCGGAGGTGATCGGCTGAATCCCATGGTATCGTCTTGACGGACATAGTCACTCCAGGTCCTTCGCTATTCGCAGGGCGGTTCGGATATCCTCATGCTGCGAGGACTTGTCGCCACCGATCAAAAGCAGTATCAGATCCAGGCCACGTTGCGTGTAGTCAACGCGAGACCCGGGACCACGATCGATCGTCATTTCCACCACGCCACCCGTCAGACCTCGGTGTTGGCCAGGCTTGCCCATGCCGAGGCGCCGCAT
>JAKAXL010000089.1 GCA_021816585.1 Pseudomonadota bacterium
CAAAAGCAGATCGCCGACCAGCTGTTCCGCAAGCCGCCGCACCGGCGCTGAATCCGCACCAGGCTGCCCTCCCGATCGCGCCGCCGCCCACGGCGCGACACCCACTGCGTCGCGGCTCCCGCCGGGGCGTCCCGCGCCCCGCAAGCCCGCCCCACTCGCCGATTGCACGACCGCCCGCCTCGGCCGCTCGACCATGAACCAGGAACTCCAACAACTCCTCGCCCAGGCCCTGGACGGTCTCGAGACCCTCGACCTGCTGGCCGAACCCGATGCGGGCATGCCGATCGTTTGGGCCAACTCGGCGGCACGCGACACCTTCGGGCGCTTCGCGGCGATGTTCCGCGACGCGCTGGGCGGGGTCGACGCCAGCCGCATCGTCGGCCAGCCGCTGCGGCTGTTCGGCGGCGAAGCCGACACGCAGCGCCACCTCGACGACGTGGCGCAAGGCCGTGCGGCCCGCTGGGCGCAGCATCGCGAGATGGGGTCCTTCCTGTTCTCGATCACCGTCAGCTCGATCCGCGATGCCGGCGGGCGGGTGCTGGCCCTGCATGCGAGCCTGCGCAACATTTCCGCGCGCCGCGAGGCGGTGCGGCTCAACGAACGCCTGGAGCAGACGCTGGACTCGCTGATGCACGCCGAGGCCGAGGTGGCCGCGTCGATGCGCGAGGTCGAGGAGGCGCTGCGCCGGGTCGAGAAGGTGATCCACGGCAACGTCGACGGCATCGACGCGCTGGGCAGCGACGTGCAGTCCATCGGCACGCTGGTGGAGGCCATCCGGCAGATCTCGCAGCAGACCAACCTGCTGGCGCTGAACGCCGCCATCGAGGCGGCGCGCGCCGGCGAGGCCGGACGCAGCTTCGCGGTGGTCGCCGACGAAGTGCGCAACCTGGCGCGCCGCGTGCAGGACGCCACCGGCAACATCGAGCACAGCATCGAAGCCATCACCACGGCCTCCGCCACGATCCAGGCCACCAGCGAGGCTTCGGCGCAGGAACTGGGCACCGTCGAGACCGTGGTCGGCAGGCTGCGCCAGCAGGTCGGCGCGATGCAGACCATCGCCACGCGTCTGCTGTTCAAGTCGGCCGAGGAGGATCACCGCAACCTGGTGGTGAGGACCCTGGACGAGGCCGATCGCGAGCAGCCGACGCTCAAGCCGCAGGACCTGAGCGACGAGCATCACTGCGTGTTCGGACGCTGGTACGACGGACAGGGGCGTGCCCAGTTCGGCCTGTCGCCGGGCTTCCAGGCGCTGGCGGCGCCGCATGCCCGGCTGCACGAACTCGCGCGCGAATTGCTGCAGTGCGCGCATGCCGGACGCCACGAGCAGGTGCCGCAGCTCGCCGCGTCGTTGCTGGATCTGGAAAAGCAGCTCGCGGCGTCGTCGCAGGACATCCTGTCGGGGCTGGCAGGCTGTTGAAATACCCCAGGGGGCCGCGCCGCGAGACCCTGAGCGCGCGCGTCGGGCGCGGCGTGTTCCTAGAATGCGCCAGCAGCCGCGTGCGAGCCTCGCCGCGCGGGCGCCCGCGTGGGGCGCCGGCCGGCGCCGGCCCCGCGCGAATCCCGCCACCGCACCGCGAACAGCGCATCCATGACCGCCCAGACCCAGCCGGCTTGCGCGTCGCGCCCCGAAACCCGGGACTGCGACGTGCTCGTGATCGGCGGCGGCCCCGCCGGCTCGACCGCCGCCGCGCTGCTCGCGCAGCAGGGCGTGCGCGTGACCCTGCTGGAGAAGGCCCGCCACCCGCGCTTTCACATCGGCGAGTCGCTGCTGCCGGCCAACCTGCCGCTGTTCGAGCGCCTCGGCGTGGCCGATCAGGTGCGCGCGATCGGCATGCGCAAGTGGGGCGCGGAATTCGTCTCGCCGTGGCATACGCCGGGCACCCAGACCTTCGAGTTCGCCGACGCCTGGGACAAGACCATGCCGATGGCCTACCAGGTGCGGCGCTCCGAGTTCGACCACATCCTGCTGCGCAATGCCGAGTCCCGCGGCGCGCTGGTGCTGGAGGGCTGCGAGGCACGCGATCTGCGCCTCGACGAAGCGGCGGGCGGCGCCGAGGTGACGGCCGTGCACGACGACGGCACGCACTCGCGGTGGCGCGCGCGCTACGTGGTCGACGCCTCCGGGCGCGACACCTTCGTCGGCAAGCGCCTGCGCACGAAGCGCCGCAACCCCCGGCACAACAGCGCCGCGATGTATGCCCACTTCAGCGCCGCCACCCGCCTTCCCGGGCGCGCCGAGGGCAACATCTCGATCTTCTGGTTCGACCACGGCTGGTTCTGGTTCATCCCGCTGGCCGACGGAACCACCAGCGTCGGCGCGGTGGCCTGGCCCTACTACTTCAAGACCCGCGACAAGCCGCTGGCGCAGTTCTTCGACGACACCCTGGCGCTGTGCCCGGCGCTGTCGGCGCGGCTGGCCGGCGCCACCCGCATCGGCGAGGTGCAGGCCACCGGCAACTACTCCTACAGCTGCGAGCGCACGCACGGCCCGGGCTACCTGCTGGTGGGCGACGCCTACGCCTTCATCGACCCGGTGTTCTCCAGCGGGGTCATGCTGGCGATGCAGGGCGGGGTGTGCGCGGCCGAGGCGCTCGTCGCCAGCCTGCGCGACCCGGCGGCGCAGCCGCGCGCGATGAAGGCCTTCGACCGCGCGATGCGCGCCGGGCCGCGGGCCTTCTCCTGGTTCATCTACCGGGTCAACCACCCCAGCATGCGCGACCTGTTCATGGGGCCGCGCAACGTGCTGCGCGTCCAGGAGGCGCTGCTGTCGGTGCTGGCCGGCGACATCTACGGCGACACCCCGATCTGGCCCTCGGTGCGCGCACTGCAGGCCATCTTCTACCTCGACGCGCTGCGTCACCCGCGGCGCAGCCTGCGTGCGCGCGCGATGCGCCGCAGGCAGGTCGACGGGACGCTCGAAGGGCCGGCCCCCGGCGCCGACGCGGCCGGCTGATGCGACGAACGGCACTGGCCCGCGTGCGCGACGCGGCGCTCACCGGAACCGGACTGGCCCTGTTCGGGCTCATGGGCCTGGCGTGGACCCCGCTGGCGCTGCTGCTGCGCCCCTTGCTGCCGGGGCGTACCGCGCATCTCTTCGGGCGCTGGGCGAATCGCCGGGGCTTCCAGGCCTACCTCTGGGTCCTGCAGCGCAGCGGGGCATGCCGCTTCGATCTGTCGGCGCTGGACGCGCTGCGCGGCCAGGGGCCGCTGATCGTCGCGCCCAACCATCCGAGCCTGATCGACGCCGTGCTGCTGATCTCGCGCCTGCCGGGGCTGAGCTGCGTGATGAAGTCGAGCCTGCTCGGCAACCCGATGCTCGGCGCCGGCGCGCGCCTGGCCGGCTACATCGGCAACGAGGACCTGCGGCGCATGGTCGAGCTGGCCGTGGCCGAGCTGCGCGGCGGCGGCCAGCTGCTGTTCTTCCCGGAAGGCACGCGCAGCGAGCGCAGCCCGATCGGACCCGTCACGGGCATGGTCGGGCTGATCGCCAAGCGCGCCGGGGTCGCGGTGCAGACCGTGCTCATCGAGTCCGACTCGGACTTCCTCGGCAAGCGCTGGAGCCCGCGCGACATCCCGCGCCTGCCGGTGCGCTATCGTGTGCGCCTGGGGCCGCGCCTGCAGCCTCCGGCCGACGCGCAGGAATTCGTCGCCCAGCTCGACGCCAGCCTGCGCCAGGCGCTGCGTGAAACCGCCTCCGTCGCAGCACCCCCGGCCCGCCGCCCGCACGATGACCCCACCGCCTGAGACCTCCACGGGCCCGATCCCCAGCACCACCCACCTGGTGCTCATCCCCAGCTACAACCCGGGTCCGGCGGTCTACGAGACGGTGCGCGAGGCGCGCGCGCGCTGGGCCCCGGTCTGGGTGGTGATCGACGGCAGCGACGACGGCACCGCGCAGGGCCTGGCCGGGATGGCCCGCGACGACCCGCAGCTGCGGCTGATCGTGCTTGCGCGCAACCAGGGCAAGGGCAGCGCGGTGCTGGCGGGGCTGGACGCGGCGCATGCCGCCGGCTTCACCCATGCGCTGACCATGGACTCGGACGGCCAGCACCCCGCCGCGTGCATCGCCGGCTTCATGCGCGAGTCGATCGAGCACCCGCGCGCGATGGTGCTGGGCAGGCCGGTGTTCGCCGACGACGCCCCGGCGCTGCGCGTGCAGGGGCGCAAGATCTCCAACGCCTGGGCGCGGCTGGAGACCCTGGGGGCGGGGATCGGCGACTCGCTGTACGGGTTCCGCGTCTATCCCATCGCGCCGCTGCGCCGGGTGATGCGCGGACAGCGCTGGATGCGGCGTTTCGACTTCGACCCGGAAGCCGTGGTGCGCCTGAGCTGGGCCGGAGTGCCGGCGCGCAATCTGCCGGCCCCGGTGCGCTACCTGCGCGCCGACGAAGGCGGCGTCTCGCACTTTCGCTACCTGCGCGACAACACGCTGCTGACCTGGATGCACACACGCCTGTTCCTCGGCTTCGTGCTGCGCCTGCCGCTGCTGCTGTGGCGCCTGCTGTGGCGCCTGCTGCGGCGAGCGCCGCGCACGCGCTGAAACCCGCGGCTTCAGGCCATCGCGCCGTTGATCGAGATCACCTGCCCGTTGATGTAGCCGGCGCGCTCGGAGGCCAGGAAGGCCACCAGGTCGGCCACCTCGGCGGGCGTGCCGGCGCGCTGCGCCGGCACCAGGCGGGCGATGGTCTCGCGGTCGAAGCGGCCTTCGCTCATCGGGGTGTCGATGATTCCCGGCGCCACCGCGTTGACGGTGATTCCGCGGCTGGCCACCTCCAGCGCCAGCGAGCGCGTGGCCGCGTGCAGCGCGCCCTTGGCCGCCGCGTAGTTCACCTGCCCGCGGTTGCCGAGGATCGCCGACACCGAGGTGATGGTGATGACGCGCCCCCAGCGCGTGCGGATCATCGGCAGCATCAACGGCTGCGTGACGCGGTAGAAGCCGTTGAGCGAGACATCGATCACGCGGTCCCACTGCTCCTCGCGCATGCCGGGAAACACCGCGTCGTCGTGCACCCCGGCGTTGTTCACCAGCACCTGGATCGGGCCGTCCTCGAGCAGGGCGGCGAGTGCCTGCCGGGTAGCCTGCGCGTCGCGCAGGTCGAAGGCCACCGCCTCGGCCTCGCCGCCTTCGGCGCGCAATTGCCCGGCCAGCACCTGCGCGTGGTCGAGACGAGTATTGGCGTGCACGATCACGTGCAGCCCGGAGGCCGCCAGCGCGGCGCACACGGCGGCGCCGATGCCGCCGCTGCCGCCGGTGACCAGCGCGCGGCGCGGCAGGGGTCGGGAGGAGTCGAGGTCGGAGTTCATGGCGAGGCGGCAAGCGGCGGCGCGGCGCCGCGGCCGAGCAGGATCGAGGCCCTTCCGTCGAGCAGCAGTCGCGGCCCGGCGTACACGCTGAAAGCGTACAGCAGCAGCTCCTCGCCGGCTCCCAGGCGTTCGGCGCGCACCTGCAGCGGCCCGGCGACATCGTCCAGCCGCGCCACGCGCAGCCGCAGGTCGCGCACGCCGACCAGCATGCCCGAGCGCGACGCGGCGGCCGCGCCGGGGCCCTCATCGGCCAGCACGCAGTGCACGGCCATGGCCTGCGCGGCGTATTCCACCCCGCAGGCGGCGCCCAGGCGCCCGAACTGACGCAACGGGTGTTGCGGGTCGCGGTGGTTGTCGGCCTCGCACACGACCTGCTCGGCGTCCCACGCCAGCACGCGCTCGAGCAGGCACATGCGCCCGCCATGGGGCAGGCGCGACGCGATCCACGCGTGATCGAGTCCGGGCCCCGCCGGGTTCAGCATGCCTGCAGGCGCAGCAGCAGGCGCCGGTCGGACAGGTAGTCGAGGGCCACGCTGCCCGACTCGCGCAGCGCGATGCGCCGCAGCAGCGGCAGCGCGCGGGCGGCGGGAAAGGCGCGGCGCATCGCCTCCAGCCGCGGCTGCGGCAGGCTGTCGGCGGGCGCGTCGGTGAGCGGCGCGGCGGGGTCGAGCTCGATGCGTGCCAGCCCCGCGTCCTGCGCGTGCGCACCGTCGGGCGCCAGCAGCAGCGCCACCGCGAAGCCGTCCGGGATCGGCCGCACGCTGCGCAGCGGCTCGGGGTAGTCGGTGTCGTAGCTCAGCAGCAGCACCTCGTCGCCGCTGGTGGCCACCTGGGCCAGCGCCTCCAGCAGCCCGGCCGCGAAACTGCCGTCGTTCGCCGCGCAGATCACCGTCGACGGCGCCATCGAGTGGGTGGCGATTCCCCAGTAGCCGGACGCGGCGTTGTGCACCGAGTTGTGGAACCGCGTGGGCGACACCAGGCGCTCGGAGGAGGCCAGGGTCTCGCACAGTGCATGGCAGTTCAGCCCGTCGCCCCCGGTGGTGGCGAACACCGTGCGCAGCGCATCGGCACTGCGCTGCGCCATCGCCAGCGCCTGCAGGCCGCTGGCCAGCGTGAGTTTGACGGCGGCGGTGGCGCGACGGCGCTCGGCCGCCGGCAGCAGCTGCGGCGCCGGCAGCTCGGTGCGCCGCGGCTCGTGCTCGCGCGAGCCGCGCAGCACGGCGGCCGCCGCCGCCCAGTCGCCCAGCCCCGGGCCGAGCAGCCCGATCCCCCCGATCCGCGCGACTAGTGAAATCATGGGCGCGACCCCCACGCATCCACCCGCCCCAGCAGCAGACTGCAGTTGGTGCCGCCGAAACCGAAGGAGTTGCTCAGCGCGAGTCCGACGCGCGCGGCTTGCGGGCGGGTGCGGTAGTCGAGTGCGCCCGCGCCGGCAATGGCGGGGTCGAGCGCGCCGGTGCCGGGGCTGCCCGGCAGCAGCCCTTCGCGCAGGGCCAGCAGGCACAGCACCGCCTCCAGCCCGCCGGCCGCTCCGAGAGTGTGACCGGTGGCGCCCTTCGTGGAACTGCAGGCGACGCCGGCGCCGAACAGCTCGGCGACCGCACGCCCTTCGCTGGAATCGTTGCTCGGGGTCGCGGTGCCGTGCAGGTTGATGTAGTCGACGCGGTGCGGCGGCACGCCGGCCTGCTCCAGCGCCTGCTGCATCGCGATGCGCGCGCCGAGCCCGTCGGGGCGCGGCGCCGACATGTGGTGGGCGTCGCTGGACTCGCCGGCTCCGAGCAGCAGCACGTCGTCGTCCGCGGCGTCGGGGGTGGCGCGCTCCAGCAGCACGAAGGCAGCCGCCTCCCCCAGCGACAGGCCGTTGCGCGCCGCATCGAAGGGGCGGCAGGGCTGCGGCGACAGCAGCTCCAGCGCGTTGAAGCCGTACAGCGTGGTCAGGCACAGGCTGTCGACCCCGCCGACCACCGCGCAGTCCACGAGTCCCGTGGCGATCATGCGCTGCGCGGTCGCGAACACCTTGGCGCTGGACGAGCAGGCCGACGAGATCACGCCCGCCGGCCCCTGCAGCCCGAGGCGCCGGGCCAGGTAGGCGGCCAGCGACGCCGCGCTGTGCGTGCCCGCGTAGTGGAAGTCGGGCGGCAGCGCGCCGCGCTCGTCGCGCCGGCGGTAGGCCTGCTCGGTCTGCAGGATGCCCGAGGTGCTGGTGCCGACGAACAGGCCCACGCGCGACGCGCCGTGACGCGCCACCGCGCGCCGCACGGCCTCGGCGAAGCCGTCCTGGCGCAGCGCCATCTCGGCCAGCCGGTTGTTGCGGCAGTCGAACTCGGCGAGCCCGTCCGGCAGGCGCAACGCGTCGACCCCCGCGACCTCGCCCACCCAGGTGGGCAGCTCCACGGTGTCGAAGCCGCAGCGCGCAAGCCCCGAGCCGGCGTCGCGCAGCGCCTGCGCGTGCGCGGCCAGGCCGGCGCCGAGGCAGCTGACCGCGCTGGCGTGGGCCAGGCGCAGCCGCGGCGGGAAGGGTGCGGTGGAAGCCATGATGCGTCGCTACTGTATCGAAGCCGCGCCGCGGCGGCGCGCGCAAGCCCCGCCGGGTCGCTCAGCGGGCCTCGTCGGGGGGCGGCAGCGCGACCGCGCGCAGACCGCGCTGCCGCAGCAGCTCGAGCAGTTGCGGCAGCACCTC
>JAKAXL010000090.1 GCA_021816585.1 Pseudomonadota bacterium
CCTAGCCCAGCAGCACGCGCGCGAACTTGCGCTTGCCCACCTGCAGCACGTAGCTGCCGGCCTGCAGGCGCAGGTTGCGGTCCTCGGCCACGCCGCCGTCGACGCGCACCCCGCGCTGCTCGATCATGCGCAGCGCCTCCGCGGTCGACGGCACCAGTCCTGCCTGCTTCAGCGCCGCCGGCAGGGCCAGCCCGCCGTCGGGAAGGCTCAGGCGCAACTCCGGGATGTCGTCCGGCACGCCGCCGCGCGCGCGCAGTTCGAAGTCCGCCTGCGCCGCGTCGGCCGCGGCGGCGTCGTGGAAGCGGGTGACGATCTCGCGCGCCAGCAGCACCTTGGCCTCCTTCGGGTTGCGCCCGGCCTCGACCTCGGCGCGCAGCCGCGCGATGTCCTGCAGCGGCTGGAACGACAGCAGTTCGTAGTAGCGCCACATGAGTTCGTCGCTGATCGACAGCAGCTTGGCGTACATGCCGGCCGGAGCTTCCTGGATGCCGATGTAGTTGCCCTTGGACTTGGACATCTTGTCCACGCCGTCGAGGCCCTCGAGCAGCGGCATGGTCAGGATGCATTGCGGCTCCTGGCCGTATTCCTTCTGCAGGTCGCGGCCGACCAGCAGGTTGAACTTCTGGTCGGTTCCGCCGAGTTCGAGGTCGCTTTGCAGCGCCACCGAGTCGTATCCCTGCATCAGCGGGTACAGCAACTCGTGCATGGCAATGGGAATGTTGGCGCGGAAACGCTGGGTGAAGTCTTCGCGTTCCAGCAATCGCGCCAGCGTGTAGCGCGCCGCCAGACGAATCATGCCGTCGGCGCCCAGCGCCTCGCTCCATTCCGAGTTGTAACGAATCTCCGTGCGCTGCGGATCGAGCACCAGGCTGGCCTGCGCGTAATAGGTCTGCGCGTTGCCGCGGATCTGCTCGATGGTCAGCGGCGGGCGCGTCGTGTTGCGACCCGACGGGTCGCCGATGCGCGAGGTGAAATCCCCGATCAGGAAGATCACCGTGTGGCCCAGGTCCTGCAACTGGCGCAGCTTGTTCAGCACCACGGTGTGGCCGAGGTGGATGTCCGGCGCCGTCGGGTCGAGGCCGAGCTTGATGCGTAGCGGCTTGCCCGTCTGCTCGCTGCGCTGCAGCTTGACGATCCAGTCGGATTCCACCAGCAGTTCGGCGCAGCCGCGGCGCGTCACCTCCAGCGCGTGCCGGATCGATTCGGGAAGCTGGCCGGAAATCCGCGAATCCGTATCAGAATATGACGTCAGGGACATGGAATTTTTGACAAATCACTCGCCGGCTGCTGCTAAACTCGGCAGCCTCCAGGGACATGGCGCAGGAACGGCTGCGGCACCGTAGCGGCCCGGCATCCTTTGCGGGCCATGCCTGGGACGCGGCGGGGCGCCGGCCACAAGGGCGCCCCGGGGTTCGCCCCCTGCGTGCGCGCAAGCTGCGCTCGCGGCCCGCAGCATGAAGTGTATTGGACCCGGCCTCGGCCGACTCCCGCGCCTGGCGCGCGGGCTGCGGCCGCGGGGCAGGGGTTGTTGTTTGTCGGGATTGTTCGCGACTCGTGAAGCCAGGAGTGCGCATGTCGTTTCTGATCCAGGCCGGCTCCCGCCTGCGCAACGCGGTGTTGCGCGTGCGCGAGGCGGTGGAAGCCCATCCGGGCCGTGTCGCCAGCGGCGTCGGCGGACTGTTGCTGCTGAGCAGCGTCAGCGCTTTCGCGCTGGTCGAGTACGGACCGCAGCCGCCGTTGCCGGCGCCCAGCGTCGTGCGGCAGGCGGTTTCCATCGACGTGTCGACACAGGTCGACGCGCTCGACAGCCAGCCGCGGCTGCTGTACACGACCGCCTTCGTCGACGCCGCGGATTCCGCCGGCTCGCTGCTGCGGCGCCTGCAGGTCACCGATCCGGCGCAACTGCGCCAGCTGGCGCATGACGGCGCGCTGCAGCAGCTGCTGCGCCAGCGCGGCACGATGGTCAGCGCCGAGGTCGATTCGCTGGGCCGTCTGCGCCAGCTGCAGGCGGTGCTGCCGGTCGCCGAGAGCCCGCATGCCTCCGGCGCGAAGTCGGCGCACGGCGAGGACTCTGCGATGCAACTGCGCCTGCTGCGCATCAGCGCGCGCGCCGGCGGGGGTTTCGAGGACCACCTGCGGGTGCAGGCGGCGCAGCCGCAGATCCGCATGGCCAGCGGGGTGGTCCGCAGCACCCTGTTCGCGGCCACCGACCGCGCCGGGGTGCCCGACGCGGTGGCTTCGCAACTCGTCGATCTGTTCGGTGGCGAGGTGGACTTCCGTCGGGACCTGCACGCCGGAGACCATTTCACCGTGGCCTGGCGTGTCTACACGGCCGGCGACCATGTGCTTCGCGTCGGGCGCATCCTGGCCGTGCAGTTGTCGGTCGACGGCCGCGAGCGCAGCGCCGTGTGGTTCGATCCCCCGGGACACCCGCAGGCCGCCGCCTACTACGCCCCCGACGGCAGCAGTCTGGCGCGCACCTTCCTGTTGTCGCCGCTGCCCTACGACCGCCTGACCTCCGGCTACGGCTGGCGCATCAGCCCGATCTTCCACAAACCCGAGTTCCACAAGGGGATCGATCTGGCGATCCCGGTGGGGACGCCGGTGCGCACGATCGCCAACGGGCGCGTGGCCTACGCGGGCTGGGGAACCGGCTACGGCAAGTACGTGAAGGTCGTGCACCCGGGTGGTTTCGCGACCATCTACGCGCACCTGAGCAAGTTCGAGGTGCATGTGGGCGAACCGGTCAAGCAGGGCGAGGTCGTCGCGCTTTCCGGCAATACCGGGTGGTCCACCGGGCCGCACCTGTATTTCCAGTTCTTCGTGCATGGCGACCCCGTGAACCCGCTGAACATCGCGCACTACACGCCTCACGGCACGAAGCTGCCGCCCGAGTTGCGCGCGAGCTTCCTCGCCAGCACCGCGCCGCGCACCCGCCTGCTGGCGCTGCTGCCGCAGCCTGAACTGGCCAGCGCGGCCAAGGCCGCGCCGCGCGCCTGAGAAGGCCGCAGCAGGCCGCTTCCTGCGCGAGGCGCGTGGCCATGGCGGGGCGCCGGCTGTTCGCGGGGCTGATGTCGGGTACCTCGCTCGACGGTATCGACGCGGTGCTGCTGGCCTTGCAGCCCGGGCAGCCGCTGCGCGTGCTCGGGCATGTGCAACTGCCGATGCCGGCGGCGCTTCGCGCCGAGTTCGCGGCGCTCAACCACGCCACGCCCGACGAACTGCATCGAGCGCAACGGGCCGGAGTCGAACTGGCACGACTGTATGCGCAGGCCGTGCGACGCTTGTTGCAGGAGGCCGGCGTCGCCGCCGCCGAGGTCGACGCGGTGGGCGCCCACGGCCAGACCGTGCGCCACCGCCCCGACGCCGGCTACACCTTGCAGCTCGGCGCCCCGGCGTGGCTGGCCGAGGCCTGCGGGATCACCGTGGTGGCCGATTTCCGCAGCCGCGACATCGCCGCCGGAGGGCAGGGTGCGCCGCTCGTACCGGCCTTCCACCGCGCGGTGTTCGGGCGCGAAGGATGCGACCTGGCGGTGCTCAACCTGGGTGGGATCGCCAACCTGAGCCTGCTGCATGCCGACGGGCGCGTGCTGGGCTTCGATTGCGGGCCGGGCAACGCCCTGCTCGACCTGTGGGCGCAGCGCCACCTGCAGCGTGATTTCGACGCCGGCGGCGAATGGGCCGCGGGCGGGCGCGTGCTGGACGGGTTGCTGCGGCGCCTGCTCGACGACGCCTACTTCGCGGCCCCGGTGCCCAAGAGCACCGGGCGCGATCATTTCGACCCGGCATGGCTGCAGCGCATGCTGCAGGGTTTCCAGGCCGCCGATGCGCGCGACGTGCAGGCCACGCTGGCGCAGATGGTCGCCGAGGTGGTGGCGGCCGACCTGCTGCGCCACATGCCCGCGGCGCGCGAACTGCTGGTGTGCGGGGGCGGCGCGGCCAACTCGGACCTGCTGCAGCGGATTCGCCGGCTCGTCGGCGCCTGCGAGATCGCAGGCACCGAGTCGCGCGGCCTGCAGCCGCAGCAGGTGGAGGCCGCCGCCTTCGCCTGGCTGGCGGCGCGCACCCTCGACGGATTGCCCGGCAACCTGCCGGCGGTCACCGGCGCGCGCGGGCCGCGCGTGCTGGGCGCGGTCTACCCGGCCTGAGCGCTCAGGTCGAGAACGACGAGCCGCAGCCGCAGGTGGTGGTGGCGTTCGGGTTCTTGATCACGAACTGCGCGCCGTCCAGGCCTTCCTTGTAGTCGATCTCGGCGCCGACCAGATACTGCAGGCTCATCGCGTCGATCAGCAGGGTCACGCCACCCCTGACCATCCGGGTGTCGTCCTCGTTGACCGCCTCGTCGAAGGTGAAACCGTACTGGAAGCCCGAGCAACCCCCGCCCTGCACGAACACGCGCAGCTTCAGCTCCGGGTTGCCTTCCTCGTCGATCAGTTCCCTGACCTTGTTCGCCGCGCTTTCGGTGAACAGAAGCGGGTCGGCGGCAGCGACCGTCTGGGTGTCTGGCAACACTGCGCTCATGGGCGTTCTCCTGTTGAAGACCCTATTTTAGGCCGGGGTCGCCGATCCTGCCGGCGAATCCCCGCGCGCGACCCGGGAGTCAGGGAAGCAGCCCGATTCCCTGCAGGCCCGTGGTCTCGGCCAGCCCGAACATCAGATTCATGTTCTGCACCGCCTGCCCCGAGGCGCCCTTGGTCAGGTTGTCCTGCACGACCAGCACGGTCACGGTGTCGGGCTGCGGCCGGTGCACGGCGACGCGCAGCAGGTTGGTGCCGCGCACGCTGCGGGTCTCCGGGGCGCTTGCGGCGGGCAGCACGTCGACGAAGGGCTCGTCGGCGTAGAAGCGCTCGAACAGGGCCTGCAGGTCGGTGGCCTGGCCGGCGTCGTTCAGGCGCGCGAACAGGCTGCTGTGCATGCCGCGGACCATCGGCACGAGGTGCGGCAGGAACACGCAACGCAGCCGCTGGTCGGAGTCGGCGAAGCCGGCGAGGCGGCGCAGCTCCTGCTCGATCTCGGGGCCGTGGCGGTGGCCCTTGACCCCATAGGCCTTGAAGTTGTCCGAGGCCTCCGCGTAGAGGTAGCCGATCTCCGCCTTGCGCCCGGCGCCGGAGACTCCGGATGCGCAACTGGCGATCAGGTGCCCGGGGTCCACCAGGCCGTGGCGCAGCAGCGGCGCGAGGCCGATCTGCACGGTGGTCGGGTAGCAGCCCGGGTTGGCCACCACGCGCGCGCCGCGGATCGCCTCGCGGTTGAGTTCGGGCAGCCCGTAGGCGGCTTCGGCCAGGATGTCCGGGCAAGCGTGCGGCATGCCGTACCAGCGTTCGAACAGCGCGGTGTCGCGCAGCCGGAAGTCGGCGGCGAGGTCGACGATGCGCACGCCGGCGTCGAGCAGCTCGCGCGCCTGCTGCATCGCCACGCCGTGCGGGGTGGCGAAGTACACCACGTCGCAGTCGCGCAGCGGCGCCTCGTCGGGGGTCGTGAATCGCAGGTCGGTGTGCCCGCGCAGGCTGCTGTACAGCTCGCTGACGGCCAGCCCGGCCTCCTTGCGCGACGTGATGGCGCGCAACTCGACCCCGGGGTGCGCCAGCAGCAGGCGCAGCAACTCGACACCCGTGTAGCCGGTGCCGCCGACGATTCCAACCTTCAGACCCGACATGGTCCGTTGCCCTCGCGAAAGTCCGCGGATGTCGCGGTATGGGTGCCCGTGCCGCGGCGCGCCGTCGTGCGGCGCGAATGCGCGCGGGTCCGAGGGGAAATGGTAACGGCAAGCCGCCGCGCGTGCGGCGCCGCGCCGGCGCTCAGTGCGGCCGCGATTCGGGCGTCGGCGCGTCGTTGAGTGCCGCGAACAGCTCGCTCAGGCGGGCCACGGTGGCATGGGAGGCGTGCGCGAAGGCGCCGTGGCGCAGCGCCTGCAACGCGGTATCGCGCTGCCCGGAGTCCGCCAGACGGACGATCTCGGCCGCCGCGTGGTGCAGTCGCGCATGCTGTTCGCGCAGTTGCTGCAGCAGCGGCTCGTGGCGCGGGTCGAGCTGCGCGGCCTCATGCAGCCAGCGTCCCAGCTCGCAGCGGTCGTCGCGGGCGATGTCGCGCCACGGCTGGCGCGGGCGTGCTTCGCCGCGCACATAGGCGCCGAGGCGCAGCTTCCAGCGACGCTGGAATTCGATGGCCTGGTAGAAATCCAGCCCGGCGACGGTCGCACCCGGCCGCATCCCGAAGCGGGTCTGCGGTCCGGCTTCGTCGAAGGTGCTGTCGGCGTGCGCCGACGGGTCCGAGGCATCCGGCACGGTGGCGATGTGCCGGCGCAGCCACGCGAACATTCCCATGCACTTCCCCCTCGCGTCGGCAATGACGCCCCGCGGCCGCGCCAGCGGTCGCGGAGCCGTGCCCGCGGTCGATATCCGTGTTGATATTTGTGCAGGGTCAATATTAGGCCCGCCTGGAGCACACGCAAGACTCGGCGGACGCAAAAAAGCCCGTCCGCGTACGGACGGGCTTCTCGCGGGAGGTGACGCGGGGCGGCGACCGGGTGCGGCCGGCCCCGACGGCATCAGCGCTTGGAGAACTGCTTGCGACGGCGCGCGCCGTGCAGGCCGACCTTCTTGCGCTCCACCTCGCGCGCGTCGCGGGTCACGAAGCCCGCGTTCGACAGCGCCGGCTTCAGCGCGGCGTCGAAATCGATCAGCGCGCGGGTGATGCCGTGGCGCACCGCGCCGGCCTGGCCCGATTCGCCGCCGCCGCGCACGTTGACCTTGATGTCGAACAAGGCTTCGCTCTCGGTCAGCACCAGCGGCTGCCGCACCACCATGATGGAGGTCTGGCGTCCGAAGTACTCCTGCAGCGCACGGCCGTTGACCGTGATGTTGCCGCTGCCCTTCTTGATGAACACGCGAGCCACCGAACTCTTGCGGCGGCCGGTGCCGTAATTCCAGTTGCCGATCATCGCCGATCCTTTACAGGTCCAGGGTCTTCGGTTGCTGCGCGGCGTGCGGATGCTCGGCGCCTGCGTAGACCTTGAGTTTCTTGATCATCGCGTAGCCCAGCGGCCCCTTGGGCAGCATGCCCTTGACGGCCAGCTGCAGCGCGCGGCCGGGGTGGCGGGCCTGCATGTCCTTGAAGCGGGTGGCGTAGATGCCGCCGGGGTAGCCCGAGTGGCGGTAGTACACCTTGTCCTCGGCCTTGTTGCCGGTGACGCGCAGCTTGGACGAGTTGACGACGATGATGAAGTCGCCGGTGTCGACGTGAGGCGTGTAGATGGGTTTGTGCTTTCCGCGCAGGCGGCGTGCCACTTCGCTGGCGACACGTCCGAGGACCTTGTCCGTGGCATCGATCACAAACCAGTCATGCTTCACTTCGGCCGGCTTGGCGCTGAAGGTTTTCATGGTGGTCGTTACGGTTCTTCAGGTTGACGGCCGTCTTTCCCGCTCTTGCTGCGTGGTGCATTCCCCGGGTGCATTCCCG
The DNA here is from genome assembly GCA_021816585.1 of Pseudomonadota bacterium. GTDB lineage: Bacteria > Pseudomonadota > Gammaproteobacteria > Burkholderiales > Burkholderiaceae_C > Thiomonas_A. The sequence continues at coordinate 7,459 of JAKAXL010000090.1, forward strand.
AAAGCTTGCGTGCCGCGCGGGCGGGCTCTGCCCTGGCTTGCGGCTTGCGACCGAGTTCCCGGCATCCGGCGGGCAGGCGACCGGGGAGCCGGCGTCGAGGTCCGCCCCACAGGCTTGACAGCGCATGCGGGCGGCCTTCGGCGCGAGAACGTGCAAGATCCGCGAGGGCTCCGCGGGAACTTCCCGGCAAGGCGAAATTCCCTGGCAAGGCCCCAAAGCCTTTTTCCGGTGGCCAAAAACCGGAATTTTCCATTCTATCCGAAAAGATCCGGATTCCAAATGGCGATGCCGCTACGGTCGTGCAGGGCCTCTTGCATTCGGGAGAGGCAGCACTATAGTTGATTTGCTGCAGTGCACAAACATGATGAGCGAACGAAATGCCCCCGCCGTACCCTCCGGTCCCGTCGACGCACGACGCGACACCGGCCGGGTGCCGATCCGCGCCCTCGGCGCCGACGACCGCGCGGC
>JAKAXL010000091.1 GCA_021816585.1 Pseudomonadota bacterium
GCCTGCGACCGCCCCCGCCGCGCCGGCCGTTCCCGCGCCGGCGCCGGCGCCGGCGCCGGCGGCCAGCGTGCCCGCGTCGAGCGCCCCGGCAGCGGCCGGCGTGGTGGCGCCGCGGCAGATCAGCCCGCTGCCGATGCAGCCGAGTTCCTTCGACCGCCTGCCGGGCTGGAACGACGACGACTTCTCCGGCCTGTGGCGAGCCTGGCGACGCGATTGCGACGCGCACGTGGCGCTGCTCGCGCAAGCCTGCGCCGCGTCGCGGACGGTCGCCGCGAACGACCCCGCCGCGCAGCGGGCCTTTTTCGAGCAGTGGTTCCAGCCCTGGCGCCTGAGCGCGCCCGACGGCTCCGCGCAGGGGCTGGTGACCGGCTACTACGAACCGGTGTTCGACGGCTCGACGACCCGCGGCTGGCCCTACGTGGTGCCGGTCTGGGGCCTGCCCTCCGACCTCGTCGACCTGCCGACCAGCGCGCCCGGCGACGTGCGTCGCGGCCGCGTGGTCGACGAAGCCGACGGGCGCAGCGTCGTCGAGCCCTACTGGAGCCGCGCGCAGATCGCGAGCGACCCCCAGGCGCAGCAGGTGCTGTCGCGCCATGTCGTGGCGTGGCTGCGCGACCCGGTGGATGCGCTGTTCCTGCAGGTGCAGGGCTCCGGGCTGGTGCGCCTGCCGGACGGCTCGCTGCTGCGCCTGAGCTTCGCCGGCGACAACGGCTGGCCGTACCGCTCGGTCGGGCGCTGGCTGCTCGATCGCGGCGACCTGCGCGGCACGGTGACCATGCAGATCATCCGCGCCTGGGCGCAGATGCACCCGGATCAGGTGCGCCAGATGCTCGACGCCAACCCGCGCGTGGTGTTCTTCCACGCGGCGCCGCTGCGCGGCCCGCAGCGCGGCCCCACCGGGGCGCTGGGTGTGCCGCTGACGGCGCTGCGCAGCGTCGCGGTGGACCGGCGGCTGCTGCCGCTGGGCCTGCCGCTGTGGCTGTCGACCACGGTCGACGGTCGGCCGTTGCGTCGCATGGTGTTCGCGCAGGACGTGGGCGGCGCGATCCGCGGCCCGCTGCGCGCCGACCTGTTCTTCGGCACCGGCGAGGCGGCCGGCGACGCCGCCGGGCGCATGCAGTCGCCGGGCGGCATGTGGCTGCTGTTGCCGCGTAGCACCTCGACGCCAACCGGCGTTCGGTGATCTGGTGTAATGCATCCAACAGTCGCCAAGGAGTCCGTCCCGATGCACGCCCCGACGCCCTTCCCCGAGCATGATCCGTCGGTCGCCGCGCAGCCCGCGCCGCGTCGCGCGCGCCCGTCGGCGCGGCGCTGCGCGCAGTGGCTGGGTGCGCTGGGCGCGCTGGGGTTGCTCGCCGGCTGCGAGACCGTCTCGCTGACCACCCCGGCGCCCATCGTCGTGCTGCACCCGCAGGCCTCCGCGCCCGCCGCGCAGCCGGCGCCGGTGTTGCCGGCGTCGCAGCCGCCGGCGCAGTCGCAGGGCCTGCAGCCGACCCCGGGGGTCGTGGTGCAGCCGCTGGCGCCGGCCAGCGCGGCCAGCCTGCCGGCGCTGCCGGCGTCGGCGCCGGCATCCGCGCCCGCCTCGGCCTCGGCGCCCGCGTCCGCGGCGGCTCCGGCCTCGGCCCCCGCGTCGGCCCCGCAGGCACCGGCTTCGCTGCCGGCGTCGCCGGCCTCGCTGCCGGCCGCCAGCGTGCCGCCGGGAGCGGTGCGCTACGTCTGCAACGACGGCACCTCCTTCCTCGCCAGCTTCGGCGACGTCAGCGTGACCATGAGCACCGCGCTGGGCGTGCTGCAGCTCGAGCAGACGGTGGCCGCCGACGGCGCGCGCTACTCCAACGGCGAAGTCCAGGTCTGGTTCAAGGGCCGCCAGGCGACCATCAGCAACCTGCGCAGCCCCGGCTCCGCGGTGCTGTGCCTGGAGCAGCGCTGAGGCCCTGACGGGCCGGCCCTCCCGTCTCCCGGGAGAGGCGCGACGCCGCGGGTTGGCAAGCCTGCCGCGGCACACTACGATCGCCGCATGAGACGACCGCAGGACGGGCCCACGAGGCCCGCCCCGTGGCCGGCGCAGCGCCACCCTGCCGCGCCTGTCGCGAACCACCCGCAGCCACCGCCGCGGGGGACGGCCGTTGCGCATCGAGTCGCACCATGAGGAGATAGGCGCCATGAACGCAGCGCTGCCCGAAGCCGTCCGCCGGGCCCTGGAGACCATCCGTCTCGACGACAAGTACACGCTGGAATCCGGCCGCGCCTTCATGAGCGGCATCCATGCGCTGGTACGCCTGCCGCTGTTGCAGCGCCGGCGCGACCAGCTGGCGGGGCTGCGCACCGCCGGGTTCATCAGCGGCTACCGCGGCTCGCCGCTCGGCGGCTACGACCAGGCGCTGTGGAAGGAACGCAAGCTGCTGGCCGCCCACGACATCGTGTTCCAGCCCGGTGTCAACGAGGAACTCGCGGCGACCGCGCTGTGGGGCACGCAGCAGCTCGACCTGTACCCGCAGAGCAAGCGCTTCGACGGCGTGTTCGGCATCTGGTACGGCAAGGGCCCGGGGGTCGACCGTTGCGGCGACGTGTTCAAGCACGCCAACCTGGCGGGCACCGCGCGCCACGGCGGGGTGATCGCGGTGGCCGGCGACGACCACGTCGCGAAAAGCTCGACCGCCGCGCACCAGAGCGACCACGTGTTCAAGGCCGTGGGCTTCCCGGTGTTCTTCCCCAGCAACGTGCAGGACATCCTGGACCTCGGGCTGCATGCGCTGGCGATGAGCCGCTACAGCGGGCTGTGGGCCGGCATGAAGACCATCCAGGAGGTGGTCGAGTCGTCGGCCTCGGTCGACGTGTCGGCCGAGCGCGTGCGCATCGTGCTGCCGGAGGACTTCCCGATGCCCGACGGCGGCGTGCACATCCGCTGGCCCGACGACGCGCTGAGCCAGGAAGCGCGCCTGATGGACGTGAAGTGGTATGCGGCGCTGGCCTACGTGCGGGCCAACCGGCTCAACCACACGGTGATCGACAGCCCGCGCGCCCGCCTGGGCCTGATGGCCTCGGGCAAGGCCTACAACGACACCCGCCAGGCGCTTGCCGACCTCGGGCTCGACGAGCAGGCCTGCGCGCAGATCGGGCTGCGCCTGCACAAGGTGGCCGTGGTGTGGCCGCTGGAGGCGCACGCGACCCGCGAATTCGCCACGGGATTGCAGGAAATCCTGGTCATCGAAGAGAAGCGCCAGATCATCGAGTACCAGCTCAAGGAAGAGCTGTACAACTGGCGGGAGGACGTCCGCCCGAACGTGATCGGCAAGTTCCACGAGCTCCCCGGCGACCGCAGCGGCGGCGAGTGGAGCCAGCCCAACCCCGGCGACAACTGGCTGCTGCCGGCGAAGGCCGACCTGAACCCGGCGCAGATCGCGCGCGCCATCGCGTCGCGCATCGAGCGCCTGGGACTGCTGCGCGATGCGCCGCAGGACCTGCAGCGCCGGCTGCGCGAACGCGTGGCGCTGATCGACGCCAAGGAACGCGCGCTGGCCGAGGCGCCGCCCAGCGAGAAGCGCCCTCCGTGGTTCTGCTCGGGCTGCCCGCACAACACCAGCACGCGCGTTCCCGAGGGTTCGCGCGCGATGGCCGGCATCGGCTGCCACTACATGGTGGTCTGGATGGACCGCAACACCTCGACCTTCAGCCAGATGGGCGGCGAAGGGGCGGCCTGGGTGGGGCAGGCGCCGTTCAGCAAGGACCACCACGTGTTCGCCAACCTCGGCGACGGCACCTACTACCACTCGGGACTGCTGGCCATCCGCCAGGCGATTTCCAGCGGCGCCAACATCACCTACAAGATCCTCTACAACGACGCGGTGGCGATGACCGGCGGGCAGCCGGTGGAAGGCCACCTCAGCGTGGCGCAGATCAGCCGCGAGCTGCACGCCGAAGGCGTGCGCGAGATCGTCGTGCTCAGCGACCAGCCGGACAAGTACCGCGGCGTGCACGACCTCGCGCCGCACACGAGGGTGCTGCACCGCGACGAGCTCGACGCCGTGCAGCGCAGGCTGCGCGAGGTGGCGGGAACCACCGTGCTGATCTTCGACCAGACCTGCGCCACCGAGAAGCGGCGCCGGCGCAAGCGCGGCCTGCTGGCGGAGCCGGACCGGCGCGTGGCCATCAACCCGCTGGTGTGCGAGGGCTGCGGCGACTGCTCCGAGCAGAGCAACTGCCTGTCGGTGGAGCCGCTGGAAACCGAATTCGGGCGCAAGCGCACCATCAACCAGAGCAGCTGCAACAAGGACTTCTCCTGCCTGAAGGGCTTCTGCCCCAGTTTCGTCACGGTCGAAGGCGGCAAGCCGCGCAAGGCGGCGGCGCTGCCGTCGCCGAGCCTGCAGTCGCTGGGCGACCCCGGCGAACCGCAGGTGCCCGACCCGGTGCAGGCCGACCGCGCCGGCGGCGGCTGCTACGGCATCCTGGTGGCCGGGATCGGCGGCACCGGGGTGATCACGATCGGGCAACTGCTCGGAGTCGCCGCCCACATCGAGGGCAAGGGAATCGTCACGCAGGACGCCGCCGGGCTCGCGCAAAAGGGCGGCGCGACCTGGAGCCACGTGCTCATCGCCAACGACCCGGCGCAGATCCACACGACCCGCGTGGCGATGGCCGAGGCCGAGCTGATCCTGGGCTGCGACCCGATCGTCGCCGCCGACCGCGAGACCCTGGCGCGGGTTCGCCGCGACCGCACCTTCGTCGCGCTGAACACGCACGGCGCGCCGACCGCGGCGCTGGTGCACCAGCCGCAATGGGAGTTCCCGCAGGCGGCCTGCCGGCAGGCGCTCGAGCAGGCGGCGGGCCCGTCGCAGGTCGCCGGATTCGACGCCGACGCGCTGGCGCGGCGCCTGCTGGGCGACAGCATCTACGCCAACCCGATGATGCTGGGCTTCGCGTGGCAGAAGGGCTGGATCCCGCTGCGCCGCGAATCGCTGCTGCGTGCCATCGAGCTCAACGACGTGGCCGTCGAGCAGAACAAGACCGCCTTCGAATGGGGGCGCCAGGCCGCCGCGAACCCGCAGCAGCTGGCGGCGCTGGCCTCCACCGAGCAGGTGATCGCCTTCGCGCGCCGCCCCGGGCTGGAGCAACTGCTGCGCACGCACGGCGAATTCCTCACCGCCTACCAGAACGCGGCCTACGCCGCGTCCCACCGCGAACTGGTCGAGCGCGTCGCGAAGGCCGAGTCGGCGCTGGGTTCGACGCGCCTGAGCGAGGCCGTGGCGCGCACGCTGTTCAAGCTGATGGCCTACAAGGACGAATACGAGGTGGCGCGCCTGCACGCCGACCCGGCCTTCGAGCGCTCGCTGCGCGAGCAGTTCGACGGCGACTTCAAGCTGCGCTACCACCTGGCGCCGCCGATGCTCAGCCGCATGGGTCCCGACGGCAGGCCGCGCAAGATCGAGTTCGGCCCCTGGATGGGCCGCGCGATGCGCCTGCTGCGCCACGGCAAGGTGCTGCGCGCAAGCTGGCTGGATCCCTTCGGCCGCACCGAGGAACGACGCGCCGAGCGCGCGCTGATCCAGCGCTACCGCGACACCGTGGAGCAGCTGCTGGCGCGGCTGCACGCCGACAACCTGCCGCTGGCGCTGCGCGTGGCGGAGCTGCCTGCGCGCATCGGCGGCTACGGCCCGGTGAAGCAGCGCAGCATGCAGCAGGTGCTGCCGCAGTGGGATGCGCTGCTGCAGCAGTGGCGCGGCGAAGCCGCGCCGCCGCCCGATCAGAACTCGGTGGGGTCGACGTCGACGGCCCAGCGCACGCCGCTGCGCAGTTCCTGAAGCGCCTGGCGCCAGCGCGCCAGGAAACCGTGCAGCGCGCCGCGGCGCGCCGCCTCCACCAGCATCTGGCGGCGGTGCACCCCGGCCAGCCGCGCCAGCCCCGACGGAACCGCCGGGTACACGGTCGGCGCGTCGGCTTCGGGCAGCTCCGCCAGCAGGTGCTGCGCGAGTTCGCCGGCCTGCTCGACGAATTCCTGCACCCGCTGCTCGCGCGCGTGCTCGGCGCGCAGCAGGGCCTGGAAGCTGAACGGCGGCATGCCGGCGCGCCGGCGCTCGGCCAGCTCGCGCTCGGCGAAACCGGGATAGTCGTTGCGCTGCAGGGCCTGGTACAGCGGATGCTCGGGGTAGCCGGTCTGCACCAGCATCTCGGCGCCCAGGGTCGAGCCGGCGGCGCGCCCGGCGCGCCCCGCCGCCTGCACCAGTTGCGCGAACAGGCGCTCCGGCGCGCGCGGGTCGTGGCTGAACAGCCCGGCGTCGGGGTTCAGCGCCGCCACCAGGCTGACGCGCTGGAAGTCATGGCCCTTCGTGACCATCTGGGTTCCCACCAGGATGTCCACCTCGCCCGCGTGCACCTGCGCGAAACCGGCCTCGGCCTGTCCCCGGCGCGACGCCGTGTCGGCGTCGATGCGGGCGATGCGCGCCTGCGGGAACAGCGTCGCCAGTGCTTCCTGCACCCGCTGCGTACCGCGCCCGACCGGCTGCAGGTCCAGGCTGCCGCACTGCGGACAGGCGCGCGGCACCGGCTGGCGGTGCCCGCAATGGTGGCAGCGCAGGCTGCGGTCGGTACGGTGGAACACCAGGTGCGCGTCGCAGTGCGGGCAGTCGGACATCCAGCCGCAGTCGGGGCAGCACAGCACCGGCGCGTAGCCGCGCCGGTTCAGGAACAGCAGGCACTGCTCGCCATGCACCAGGCGCTGCATGACGGCATCGAACAAGGCCTGCCCGACCGGCCCTCCGGCACGCAGCAGCGGGTCGTGGTGGCTGGGCAGCAGGCGCACCTGCGGCAGCGCGCCGCTGGCGCGCCGGCCCATGCGCAGCAGGCCGTAGCGTCCGCTGGTCGCGGCCTGCCAGCTCTCCAGCGACGGCGTGGCCGAGCCCAGCAGCACCGGCACGTCGCGCTGTCGCGCGCGCCACACCGCGAGGTCGCGTGCGGAGTAGCGCGCGCCCTCCTGCTGCTTGTACGACGGGTCGTGCTCCTCGTCGACCACCACCAGCGCCAGCCGCGGCAGGCTGGCCAGCACCGCCAGGCGGGTACCCAGCACGATGCGGGCGCGCCCGGCGTGCGCCGCCGCCCAGTGGTCGAAGCGTTCGGCCTCGGCCAGCCCGCTGTGCAGCAGCGCGAAGGATTCGCCCGGGAATCGCTCGGAAAAGCTGCGCAGCAGCTGCGGCGTCAAATTGATCTCGGGAGTGAGCACCAGCACCTGCGCCTGCGCATCGCGTTGCAGCGCCTGCTGCACGGCGCGCAGGTAGACCTCGGTCTTGCCGCTGCCGGTGACCCCGAACAGCAGCTGCACGCCGAATCCCTGCTGCGCCTGCAGCACCTGCACCGCGTGGCGCTGCTCCTCGTGCAGCTCGGGCAGCGCGGGGGGCGCGGGCGGCGCGGGTTCCAGCTCGTCGAGCCAGCCCGCGGCGCGCCACTCGCGCAGCAGCGCCGGCCCGCGCGCATGCAGGCGGCGCGCCTGCGCCTCGTCCAGCGACCCGGCACCGACGTCCGGCGCCGCGTCGGGCGCGCCGCCCGGAGGCACCACGCCCAATGCTCCCGCGAGGCGCCACAATGCCGTGCTGCGCGGCCCGAGGCCGCGCGCCAGGGCCTCGCGCCCGGCCGCGTTGACGACGTAGCTGCGAGCCGCACGCCGCTGGTCGGCCGCCTGCAGGCGCCGCCGCACCGCGGCCGCGGGGTTGCCGCGCAGCCAGCCCGGCAACGCGGCGCCCATCAGTTCGCCCAGCGGGCGCTGGTAGTACTCGGCGGCGAAGCGCAGCAGCGCAATCCAGTCGGGGCCCAGCGGGGGCAGCTCCTCGCAGACCTCGTGCACCGCACGCAGGCGGCGCGGC
>JAKAXL010000004.1 GCA_021816585.1 Pseudomonadota bacterium
TCCGCGGATATGAGTCTGATTCATCGTCGCTGCAACGCTCGTGTCGCATCACCCGATCGATCCCGAAACCCATCACCGGCCACCACCCATGCGCTGACGCGATTGACAGCGGCGACCATATGAGGAGGCTGCGCGGGGCGTCGGCGCGTTGCGTATGCTGCAACGCAACACAGGCGCCCCCGGCGGCTGCGTCGCGCCGCCTCAGACGCGGTCCGCGGCGTGTTCCAGCAGGGCCTGCAGCGCGGGCCACGCCGCTTCGGCGCGCGGGTCGTTGACCAGCGCCACGAAACTCCTGCGCTGCCCGTCCTCGCGTTGCAGGTAGCCGGCCAGGCTGAGCACGCCATCCAGCGTGCCGGTCTTCGCATGCACCATGCCGCGCAGTTCCGCGCCGCGCAGTCGCTCGCGCAGCGTGCCGTCGTCGCCGGCCAGCGGCAGCGACGCGACGAACTCGGGCATCAGCGGACTGCGCCAGGCCGCGCGCAGCAGGCGGTCGAGGTCGCCGGCGCTGACGCGTGCGCGGCGCGACAGACCGCAGCCGTTGTCCAGCACCAGATCGGGCATCGCCAGTCCGTGCGCCGCGAGCCACTGCCGCGTCACCGCGGCGGCGCGCGCGAAGTCGGCCGGCGCCTGCCCGGCCTGCAGCGCCAGCGTCAGGAACACCTGCTGCGCCATCACGTTGTTGCTGTACTTGTCGATGTCGCGCACGAGTTCGGCCAGCGGACGGCTCTCCCAGGTGGTCAGCAGCGTGGCGCGCGCGGGCACGCGGCCGGACACGACGATGCCGTTCCATTCGATGCCGACTTCCTGCAGCACCGCGCCCAGCACGGCGCGCACGAACTCGTCGGGCGGCATCAATGCCGCCACGTTCCAGCTCTGTTCGCCGCAGGCGGCGGCGTAGCTGCCGGCGAAGCGCGGCGTCAGCGGCTGGCTGAAATCGGCTTCCAGGCGCGCCTTCCAGTCGCCGCAGGAACCCGGCGCGAGCTGCGGCGCCTGCGGCGCGAAGCCTCGCAGCGGCGGCTCCACCCACACGCCGACGCCGTCGGCGCGCGCCTGCAGATGCACCTGCATCGCGCCGAAATCGAGCAGGAAGGCGTCGGGGCCGACGTTGTAGGGCTGCAGCGGCTTGCCGTCGAACAGCGCCGGGTCGTGCGGCGGCAGCGCGAATGCGCTGCGGTCCACCACCACGTTGCCGGCGATGCGCCGCAGCCCGAGGCCGCGCAGGCGCAGGGCCAGGCGCCACAGATCCTGCGATACCAGGTGCGGGTCGCCGCTGCCGACGAAACCGAGATCGCCCTCCAGCACACCGGAGTCGATCGGCCCCACCGCGTACACCGGAGTGCGCCAGCGGTAGTCCGGGCCGAGCAGGTTCAGCGCCACGTACATCGGCACAAGCTTGAGCACCGACGCGGGGCTGCGCGGCACCGCCGAGCGCCAGTCCACCAGCGGCGTACCCAGGCGCAGGTCGCGCAGCACGAAGCTGCAGTGCGCGGGGTCGATGCCGGCGCCGCGCAGCGCCAGGCGCACCCGCCGCGGCAGTTCGAGCAGCGCCGGCAGCGCCTGCGCGGGGCTCGGCGCGGCCCCCGTCAGCGCGAGCGCGGCCAGGGCGCCGGCGCCGCGGCGCAGCGCGCTGCGCCGCGCGGGATCGAGCGCGGCGGAAGACGGGGAACGGGGCATGGCGGTGACGGAAGGACGGATGGCCCGCGAGCGCGACGGGCAAGCGGCATGCTACGTCCGCGCCGCCTGTCGCGGTGGCCTGCCCGACTACACTTTGGATGGCGGCATGCCCTTGGCCCGCGGCGCGGACGCGGGCTTCGGCGCGGGTTCCGCCGAAGCGCCCGTGCTCGTCCCTCCCGTTCGTCCCTCCACCCGGTTGATTCGCTTCGTGTCCGCCCCGCTCGTCGTCCTCGCCTTCGACTCCAGCACCGAATGGCTTTCGGTGGCGCTGGACCTGGGCGACGACCGCGTGCTGCAGCGCGAGGAGCCCGGCGGCGCGCGCGCGTCGCAGCGACTGCTGCCGCTGGTGGGCGAACTGCTCGCCGAGGCCGGGCTCGGCCTCGCCGATGTCGGGCTGATCGGATTCGGCGCCGGTCCCGGCGCCTTCACCGGTCTGCGCGCGGCCTGCGCCGCGGCGCAGGGCCTGGCGCGCGGAATCGGCTGCCCGGTGGTGGCGGTGCCGACCCTGCTGGCGGTGGCCGCCGCCGCCGAGCCGCGGCCCGGCGCCGCGCGCGTGCTGGCGGTGGACGACGCGCGCATGGGCGAGATCTACTGGGCGCTGGCCGCGGCCGAGCCGGATGCGCCCGCGAGCTGGCGCCTGCTGCAACCGTCGCGCGTGCAGTCCCCGCGCGACGCGGCGGCCTGCTGGCTGCGCGAGTTCGGCGCCGCGCCGCGCGAGTTGCTGCTGGCCGGCAATGCCTGGGCCGAGCATGCCCAGGCGCTGCGCGAAGCTCTCGGCGAGGGCTGGCACGAGGCCTTGCAGGCGGCGCGCACGGCGGCGCCGCAGGCCGCCGCGGTGGCGCTGCTGGCGCGCGCCGCGCATGCGCGCGGCGAAAGCGTGGAGGCTTCGCAGGCGCGCCCGCTGTACGTGCGCGACAAGGTGGCGCTCACCAGTGCCGAGCGTGCCGCGCGCGCGTCGGGCAGCCGCGCCGAGGCCGCCGAATGAGCCAGGTGATCGGTGCCGGCTTGCGCACGATGGACACCGACGACCTCGACGCCGTGATGGACATCGAGCTGCGCGCCTATGAATTCGCATGGAGTCGCGGCAATTTCGCCGACTCGCTGGCCGCCGGTTACGTGGCGCAGGTCCTGTGCGACGACAACGGACGCCTGCAGGGCTATTTCGTGGCCCTGGCCGGGGTGGAGGAGATGCACCTGCTGAACATCACCGTCGAGCCGCGCCTGCAGGGGCGCGGCCTCGGGCACCAGCTGCTCGACGGCGTGCTGCTGAGCGCCACGCAGCACGGCGCGGCCTTGCTGTGGCTGGAGGTGCGTCCGAGCAACGAACGCGCGCTGCGCCTGTACGACCACTACGGCCTGCACGCGGTGGCGCGACGCCGCGGCTACTACCCGGCGATGGTCGACGGACGTCCGGCGCGCGAGGACGCGATCGTCATGTCCTCGCCGCTGCACACGCTGCGCCAGCGCCGCGGCTTCGACTGAAGGCAGGAGCCACGTCGCGATGCCGCATCCCCTGCTCGATCCCCGTCGCCTGGCCGTGCTGCACGCGCTCGGCCTGCAGCAGGCCTGGGTGCCGCGCGCCGCGCTGCAACCCGAGGAACTCGACGCGTTGCAGCCGCGGCTGCCGGGCGCCGCCCGGCGTGCCGCACGTCGCGACACCGGACAGGAGGCCGCGCCGGCCGCGTCCGCGGGCGCTGCTTCGGCGGCAGGTCCGGCCGCGACTTCGGTGTCGACTCCGGCACCGGCCAGGCCGCCCGCGCCGAAGCCCGCCGCGCCGCGCCGCGACCCGGAGCCCTCCGCGCCGCTGCCGGCCCCGGTGGCGGCCGCCCCGGCCAGCCCCCAGCGCCTGCAGCAGATCGCCGCGCTGTCGTGGCAGGAGCTGCAGACCTTCGCGCAGGACTGCCGCGCCTGCAAGCTCGGCACCATGCGCCAGCGCGCGGTCGTCGGGGTGGGGCACGCACAGGCCCGCGTGATGGTGGTCGGCGAAGCGCCGGGGGCCGAGGAGGACCGGCTCGGCGAGCCCTTCGTCGGCGCCGCCGGCAAGTTGCTCGACAACATGCTGCGCGCCTGCGGACTGGCGCGGCAGGGCGACGACCCGGCGAGCACCGTGTACATCGCCAATGTGATCAAGTGCCGGCCTCCGGGCAACCGCAACCCGGAGCCCGACGAGATCGCGCAATGCCTGCCGATCCTGCAGCGCCAGATCGAGCTCGTGCGTCCGCGCCTGCTGCTGGCGCTGGGACGCTTCGCCGCGCAGGCGCTGACCGGCAGTTCCGAGCCGATCGGGCGCCTGCGCCAGCGCAGCTGGGAGTGGCGCGGCATCCCGCTGGTGGTCAGCTACCACCCCGCCTATCTGCTGCGCACGCCGCAGGACAAGGCCAAGGCCTGGGTCGACCTGTGCCGCGCGCAGGACCTGCTCGGACAGGCGACGGACTGAATCCACCGCCGCGTCGCGGGGAATCGGCGCAACGGCTCCTTAGAATGCGCGCCATGGCCTTTCTCGACCAATGGCTCGCCGCCTGCCGGCGCAATTCCAGCCGCCTGTGCCTGGGGCTGGACCCCGAACCCGAACGCCTGCCCGCGCCGTGGACGCGCGATGCGCAGCGCCTTTTCGACTTCTGCGCCGCCGTAGTCGACGCTACCGCCGACCTGGTGTGCGCGTACAAGCCGCAGATCGCGCACTTCTCGGCCGTCGGCGCCGAGGCGCAGCTCGAGCGTCTGGTGCGGCACATCCACGACCGCGCCCCCGGGGTCCCGGTGATTCTCGACGCCAAGCGCGGCGACATCGGATCCACCGCCCGGCACTACGCCCGCGAAGCCTTCGAACGCTACGGCGCCGACGCGCTGACGCTGTCGCCGTTCCTCGGGCGCGATTCGCTGGACCCGTACATGGAGGCGTACCCGGAGCGCGGGCTGTTCGTGCTGTGCCGCACCTCCAACCCCGGCAGCGACGACTTGCAGGCGCTGGACCTGCAGGCCAGGTCCGGCGCGCCGGCCGAGCGCGTGTTCGAGCGCGTCGCGCGCCTGGCCGCCGGCGACTGGAACCGCCACGGCCAGCTTGGCCTGGTCACCGGCGCGACCCGCCCCCACGACATCGAGGCGGTGCGCCGCATCGCGCCGCAACTGCCGCTGCTGATTCCCGGAGTCGGCGCGCAGGGCGGGGACCTCGAGGCCACGGTGCGCGCGGCCGGCGACCGCTTCCTGATCAACGCGTCGCGCAGCATCCTGTACGCCGGCGAAGGCCGCGAATTCGCCGCCGCCGCGCGCGCCGAGGCGCAGCGCCTGCGCGACGCGATCGGCGCGCTGGCGCCGATCTGAGACCGCTTCCCACCCGTTTCGCCCACGCCGATGTCCGATCCCGCCTCCCCCGAGCACTCGCCGCTGACCCATTTCGACTCCGCCGGGCAGGCCCACATGGTCGACGTCGGCGCGAAGGACGAGACCGCGCGCGTCGCGGTGGCCAGCGGAATCATCCGCATGCGCCCGCAGACCATGGCGCTGATCCAGTCCGGCAACGCGCACAAGGGCGACGTGCTCGGTGTTGCGCGGCTGGCCGCCATCATGGGTGCCAAGCGCACCTCGGACCTGATCCCGCTGTGCCACCCGATCGCGCTGACCCGCGTCGCGGTGGAACTCGACATCGAGCCCCAGGCCTGCGCCGTGCGCTGCACCGCACGCGCCGAGACCCGCGGCCGCACCGGCGTCGAGATGGAAGCCCTGACCGCGGTCCAGGTCGGCCTGCTCACCGTCTACGACATGTGCAAGGCGGTCGATCGCGGCATGGTCATCACCGACGTGCGGTTATTGGAGAAGCACGGCGGCAAGTCGGGGGACTGGGTGGCGCCGGTTGGCCCCTGAGCGTCTCCGGACGAGGCCCGCAGAGTCGAACATCGGCCGAGGCGCGACGAGCTATGCGTTCAGTTGTACGCCTTTCCTGGCCAGCTCAAGCTCGATCCTTGCCCAGGTCCGTCGGAAGAAGCGGCGGAAAAGCGCAACCGTGATTCGATGTCGGATCCTTGCCGAAGGAGATCGGCGATTCCGCTGCTGCATTTCACGGATGCATGTCGACAGACTCTCCCGATCAAAGCCAGCCCAGATCGGGGGAATCGTGGTCAGCAGGTTCGGACCACATTGCGGAGCCACTTCCGTGAAAAAGATCTCCTTCAGATCTGCGACTGGCACTCCGACGACCCGACGTGCGATGAATTCATAATTCACCTCGTTGTCGATGAAGGCGTCGGACAAGGCTTCCCATACGTCCTGTCGGCGCTGTTCGCTCAACGTAGATTCCATCGCGCGAATTCCTCCAGTTCATCCTCGGCAGTCCGTTCCAGAGTCTCCGCAGCCACGCTGCCGACGACGCTACCGAGCAGGACGATCGCGACAGCGCAGACCACTGCACCTGGGCCGCAAATCGGAGCGACGAGCAAGCCTCCCGCGATTGCGCCCCCGGCCATGCCGCCGGCTATGGTCGAGCCTTGTCGAATCAGCTCACGGGGCTTTTCATCGGCGATTGCCACGGCGTGCACCCCGATGATGCCGGTGGCTACCAGCCCGACTTTCCCCAAGACGCGAAGCCGACGGGTTTGAGCTGAAACATCCAGGTTGTCACGTCCGGCCGATTCGACTATCGAGTAATAGACCTGGTTCTTTTGCAGGTCGGATAGCGACGCAAAGGGGCGCTTGAAGAGGCCGTTCGCGTATCTGTCCAGGAGCAATTCCAATGTCGGCCCGGTCGGCTTGACCTTTTGCGCGTAGGCCCGCCCCTGCGCCGACGACGCCGCGCGCGTTTCCTCCATCAAGTGGTTGCGCATGCGCTGGCAGAATCTTGCGCCCTCCACGACGCTGACCCGCCCGGCGTCGACCTCGGCCCGCACCTCGCGCGAGATGCGCTGGATGTTGCTTTGGTAGAGCTGGCGCAACCTGGCGTCGCGGATGGCGTCGGTGGCGAAGCGGCTTCCAGCGGCCTCGAATTCGTCGCGAGTCAGCTCGAGCGGACTGGGCAGTTCGTGCTCCTGGCCCACGGCGAAGGGGCCTGTCACGCCGGGCAACTGCCGCTCCGGTTCGCCGACGGCCGAGCTTGGTGCTTGCATGTCGAGATTCTCCCCAGCAGGAAGGCGGATGTGATGTCGCCCCATGGGTTCTGCGAAAAGGGCGGGGGACGGGTGCAAGGGACCGGTACGAGCCACCGCTGCACCGACGCCCACAGGACTGCAGGCTATACCGCGGCCGCGCTGCTCGCCTGCGGCCACGCCAATTCCC
The DNA here is from genome assembly GCA_021816585.1 of Pseudomonadota bacterium. Taxonomy (GTDB): domain Bacteria; phylum Pseudomonadota; class Gammaproteobacteria; order Burkholderiales; family Burkholderiaceae_C; genus Thiomonas_A. Next base: position 6,937 of record JAKAXL010000004.1, read on the forward strand.
GGGTCGCGACATGTGGGAGTGGTGTCCTGGGCAGGGCGGCCGTCCAGCGTCCACAGGCGAGCCCCGGGCGTGCAGCGGCTGCGCTGCACGCCCGGGCGGAATCCGCGAATCCCTTGCGCAATCACGGGTCGCCACCCCGCGCAACGCCGGCCCGCGGCTCCTACAATCGGGGTATGAACACCGCCACCGAACCCGCACTGCTGCGCCTGCAAGAGGCGCGGCGGTTGTTGCTCGAGCCCTACGGCATCGACGAGTCCACGCTGCAGCGCGCGCTGGCCAGCGCCTTCGAGCACCGGCTGGACGACGCCGACATCTACCTGCAGTACACCCGCTCGGAGGGCTGGAGCCTCGAGGAGGGACTGGTCAAGAGCGGAAGCTTCGGCATCGAGCAGGGTTTCGGCATCCGCGCCATCGAGGGCGACAAGACCGCCTTCGCCTATTCGGACGACATTTCCGCGCAGCGCCTGCTGGAGGCGGCGTCGACGGTGCGCGCGATCGCGCGCCAGGGCCGCGGGCGCGTGCGCGTGGGCGCGGCGCCGCGCATCGGCGGCGGCCACCAGCTGTACGACAGCCTCGACCCGCTGCAGGCGCTGGACTCGGCGGCCAAGGTGGCGCTGCTGGCGCGCGCCGACGAGATGGCGCGCTCCGCCGACTCCCGCGTGGTGCAGGTGATGGCCAGTCTGGCCGGCGAGTACGACGTGGTGCTGGTGATGCGCGCCGACGGCCTGCTGGCGGCCGACGTGCGCCCGCTGGTGCGCCTGAACGTCAGCGTGATCGCCGAGCACGCGGGGCGGCGCGAGACCGGATCGTCGGGCGGCGGCGGGCGCTACGCGCTGGACCGCTTCGACGAGGCCACGCTGCGCCACCACGTCGACGAGGCGGTGCGCCAGGCGGTGCTGAACCTGGAGTCGCGCCCGGCGCCGGCCGGCGAGATGAGCGTGGTGCTCGGCTCCGGCTGGCCCGGGATCCTGCTGCACGAGGCGATCGGCCACGGGCTCGAGGGGGACTTCAACCGCAAGGGTTCCAGCGCCTTCGCCGGGCGCATCGGGCAGCGCGTGGCGGCCCCGGGCGTCACCGTGCTCGACGACGGCACGCTGGCCGGGCGCCGCGGTTCGCTGAACATCGACGACGAGGGCCACCCGACCGAGCGCACCGTGCTGATCGACAACGGGGTGCTGGTCGACTACATGCAGGATTCGCTGAATGCGCGCCTGATGAAGCGCAAGCCCACCGGGAACGCGCGCCGCGAGAGCTACGCGCACGCGCCGATGCCCCGCATGACCAATACCTACATGCTCGGCGGCGACCGCGACCCGCAGGAGATCGTCGCCAGCCTGGACCGCGGGCTGTACGCGGTGAACTTCGGCGGAGGCCAGGTCGACATCACCAGCGGCAAGTTCGTGTTCTCGGCCAGCGAGGCGTGGTGGGTGGAGAACGGCCGTCTGCAGTACCCGGTGAAGGGCGCGACCCTGATCGGCAACGGTCCGGACGTGCTGACCCGCGTCAGCATGATCGGCAACGACATGCAGCTCGACCCCGGAGTCGGGACCTGCGGCAAGGAAGGGCAGAGCGTTCCGGTGGGCGTCGGCCAGCCGACGCTGCGCATCGACCGCGTCACCGTCGGCGGGACCGGCAACTGACCGCCCGGGGGCGCGGCGGCTGCGCCGCGCGCGACCCCGGCCCGCCAAGCTAAGTCCTGCCTCAGTTTTCTCTGGTTGAATGCGGGCATCGAAGCTGCCCCCAAGGTCTTTCCATGCCGTCGTCCGCCGTCGTCTACAACCCGCTGTCGCGCGCCCTGCACTGGAGCATCGTGCTGCTGGTCGCCGTCGAGTTCGTGCTGGCCTGGCTGATGCCCGACGTGCATCGCGGCACGCAGCCGGTGGGGCTGATCGCCTGGCACATCGGCGTCGGCACCACCATCCTGGCGCTGATGCTGCTGCGCCTGCTGTGGCGCGGGGTCGGCGGCGCGCCGGCGCTGCTGCCGGGGCCGACCTGGCAACAGCACCTGGCCAAGCTGGTGCACGTGCTGCTGTACGCGGGCTTCGTGGTGCTTCCGCTGCTGGGCTGGGCGAATGCCTCGTCGCGCGGCTGGACCGTGCACCTGGCCGGAGTGGTCGGGCTGCCTGCGCTGGCGGCCAGCGGCGCCGTGTGGGCGCACAAGATGGGCAACGTGCACCAGGTGGTCGCCTACGTGCTGCTGGGCGCGATCGGACTGCACGTGGCGGGCGCGCTGTTCCACGGCGTGGTGTTGCGCGACGACACGCTGCGGCGCATGTGGCCGCGCAAGGCCTGAGCCCCGGCCCGAAGCGCCGCGCCGCGTTGCCGCGGCGCATCGCGGCCGGCAAGCCCTGCTTGGCGCGATGCAGCAGGCAGGCTTATACTGAGCCGCGAAACTTCTTCCTGCCATGCCCTGCGCCCGCTTCTGGTTTTACGGCTTTTTTTGGTTCTCGCACCGCGCCGGCGGAGGGAGAGGGCACAGTCTGAGCTGAACCCCACGAAATTCCCGAAAAAACCGCCGGCCGAGCCCGGCGGTTTTTTTTCGCCCCGGGCCCCGACGGACCCCCGAACCAGGAGCGCCAGGAGATGTCCATGCTCGATCCCGCCAGTCCCGATTTCGCCCCCGAACGCGCGGGCGCCCGCGGCGCGCCCAGCGCCGAGCGCACCTCGTCCACCGACGACGAGCGTGTCGAGGACGTGCGCCCGCTGCCGGCCCCGGAGCAGCTGATCCGCCAGCTGCCGATCGCCGGCACCGCGGTGGAGACCCTGATCGGGCAGACCCGGCGCGCCGTGCATCGCATCGTGCAGGGGCAGGACGACCGGCTGCTGCTGGTCATCGGGCCGTGCTCGATCCACGACCCGAAGGCGGCGCGCGACTATGCGCAGCGCCTGCTCGAGCAGCGCCGCCGCCACGCGGCAGAGCTCGAGGTGGTGATGCGCGTGTACTTCGAGAAGCCGCGCACCACGGTGGGCTGGAAGGGCCTGATCAACGATCCGTACCTGGACCAGAGCTACCGCATCGACGACGGACTGCGCATGGCGCGCGAGCTGCTGATCGACCTCAACCGCATCGGCGTGCCCGCGGGCAGCGAGTTCCTCGACGTGATCTCGCCGCAATACATCGGCGACCTGATCTCGTGGGGCGCGATCGGCGCGCGCACCACGGAGAGCCAGGTGCACCGCGAACTGGCCTCCGGGTTGTCGGCGCCGATCGGTTTCAAGAACGGCACCGACGGCAACCTGCGCATCGCCATCGACGCCATCCTGGCGGCGCGGCGCCCGCACTCCTTCCTGTCGGTGCACAAGAGCGGACAGGTGTCGATCGTGCAGACCCGCGGCAACCAGGACACGCACGTGATCCTGCGCGGCGGGAGCCGGCCGAACTACGACGCGCCGAGCGTTCGCGCCGCCTGCGAGCAGCTGCACGCGGCCTCGCTGCAGTGCCGCCTGATGATCGACTGCTCGCACGCCAACAGCGAGAAGAAGCACGAGCGCCAGCTGGTGGTGGCGCAGGACATCGGCGCCCAGCTGCGAGCCGGTGAGCGCTGCATCTTCGGCGTGATGGCCGAGAGCCACCTGGTCGGCGGGGCGCAGAAGTTCGCTCCGGGCCAGCACGATCCGGCGAGCCTGACCTACGGCCAGAGCATCACCGACGCCTGCCTCGGCTGGGACGATTCGCTGCGCCTGATGGACGAGCTGGCCGACGCCGTGCGCGCGCGCCGCGCGCGTGCCGCCCAGGCCTGAAGTCCCGCGCCGGCCCGGACTGCCTACAATGTCGCGTCGCCGCCCGTGGCGCCGCGACACGGCGTCGCGGGCGTAGGCTTTTTCGCGCCCGCGGCGCGAATCCTCCCGCAGCCCCGTCCCCGGGCGCGCGGGCCGGGGCGTGCAGGCGCTTGCAGGCGTGCCCCCGGCCCGAGGCCCGACGCAAGCGCATGAACGATACCCCACTGCTGAGCACCTCGATCCGTTCCCTCCCGCTGGTCGGCCGCGGCAAGGTGCGCGACAACTACGCCGTCGGCGACGACCTGCTGCTGATGGTCGCCAGCGACCGCATCTCGGCCTTCGACGTGATCATGGACCAGGGCATCCCGGGCAAGGGACGCACGCTGACCGAGATCTCGCGCTTCTGGTTCCACCTGCTGGAGGACGTGATTCCCAACCACCTGACCAGCATCGACCCCGAGTCGGTGGTGGCGCCCGACGAGCGCGAGCAGGTGCGCGGGCGCGCGCTGGTGGTCAAGCGCCTGCGCCCGCTGCCCATCGAGGCGGTGGTGCGCGGCTACCTCGCCGGATCGGGCTGGAAGGACTACCAGGCCGGCGGCAAGGTCTGCGACATCCAGCTGCCCTCCGGGCTGCAGCAGGCGGCACGCCTGCCGCATCCGATCTTCACGCCGGCGATGAAGGCCGAGGCCGGCCAGCACGACGAGAACATCGATTTCGGCCACATGGTGCGCATGGTCGGCGTGGAAGTGGCGGCGCAGATCCGCGACATCAGCCTGGAGATCTACGGCCGCGCCGCCGCGCATGCGCAGGCGCGCGGGATCATCCTCGCCGACACCAAGTTCGAGTTCGGGCTGGACGCGCAGGAACGCCTGGTCTGGATGGACGAGGCGCTGACCCCCGATTCATCGCGTTTCTGGCCTGCCGACCAATGGCGCGAAGGCATCTCGCCCCCCAGTTTCGACAAGCAGTACCTGCGCGACTGGCTGGAGCAGGTGCCGGGCTGGAACAAGCAGGCGCCGGCGCCTGCACTGCCGCCCGAGGTGGTCGAGGCCACCGCGGCGCGCTATCGCGAGGCGCTGCAGCGCCTGACCCAGCCGGTGTAGCCGGCGCGCGCGGCGGCGCGCGCCCGAGGTGCCCCGCCCGCTCAGCTGAGCACGGTCATGCTCAGGCGGCGGCGGTACGACTCCACCGTGGGGTCGACCGCCGGGGGCTGGCCGTCGGCGGTCTTCGGCAGCGGCGGAGCCATCAGCTCGAGCACCGCGACGTAGGCCCTGCGCGCGGCCTGCTCGTTCCACTCCTTGTCGCGCATCAGGATTTCCAGCAGTTCGTCCATCGCCGCCGTCCACTGGCGTTGCGCCATGCGGCGCTGCGCGAGCAGGAAGCGGGCGTCGAAGTCGCGCCGGTCGGCGGCGATGCGCGCCGCCAGCAGCTCGTCGGCGGGCGCCTGCGCCGCGGCCTCGATGGCGTCCATCCAATGCTTGATCGCGCTCGCGCGCGGGTCGATCGCCAGCTTGCCCAGCAGCGGCTCGAAGGTGCGGCGGGCGTCGTCCAGGCGCTCGTGCAGCAGCAGCTGCAGCACGTAGTCTGCGCGCAGCGCGTCGTCGCCCGGGTTGGCGGCCAGCGCCTGCTGCGCGCGCTCCAGCGCGGCGCCCGGCTCCAGCGGGGCCTCGGCCTCGGCCTCGGCGGCCGGCTCGGGCTGCTCGTCGGCCGGCGGCACGTGGCGGTCGAGGAACTGGCGGATCTGTCCCTCGGGCAACGCGCCGACGAAGCCGTCCACCGGCTGCCCGTCCTTGAGCAGCACGACCATCGGGATGCTGCGCACGCCGAAGGCCGCGGCCAGGTCCTGCTCGTCCTCGGTGTTGATCTTCACCAGCTTGAAGCGCCCGGCGTAGGCGGTTTCCAGCTTCTCGAGGATCGGGCCGAGGGTGCGACAGGGCCCGCACCACGGCGCCCACAGGTCGACCAGGACCGGCAGGCTGCGCGAGGCTTCGACCACTTCGGTCTCGAAATTGGCAATGGTTGCGTCGATCATGGCGAATGATTCTCCAAAACACCCAGGTGGGGTCGGCTGCGCCGTTTTCCAGTCCGCAGGCGCTGACGCACGAAGCATACCGGCGCCGGTAAAATGGGGTGCTTTTCACGTGGGGGTCCCGAAATGGCCTTGGTCGGCGTCGTCATGGGTTCGAGTTCCGACTGGGACGTCATGCAGCATGCGGCGCAGATGCTGCAGCGACTGCAGATCCCCTTCGAGGCGCGCGTGGTGTCGGCGCACCGCATGCCCGACGCGATGTTCGAGTACGCGTCGCAAGCGCGTGCGCGCGGCCTGGCGGCGATCATCGCCGGTGCCGGAGGCGCGGCGCACCTGCCGGGCATGCTGGCCGCCAAGACCACCGTTCCGGTGCTCGGCGTTCCGGTGCCGGGGCGCCACCTGCAGGGGCGCGATTCGCTGCTGTCGATCGTGCAGATGCCCAAGGGAGTCCCGGTGGCCACCTTCGCCATCGGCGAAGCGGGCGCCGCCAATGCGGCGCTGTTCGCCGCGGCGATGCTGGCCGCCGCCGACCCCGGGCTGCAGCAACGCCTGGAGGACTTCCGCGCCGAGCAGACGGCGCAGGCCAGCGCGATGCGGGTGTCGCTGTGAGCCAGGAGCGCGACGGATTCATCGCCCCCGGCGCGGTGCTGGGGGTGCTGGGCGGCGGCCAGCTCGGGCGCATGTTCGCGCAGTCGGCGCAGTCCGCCGGCTACGAGGTGGTGGTGCTGGAGCCGCAGCCGGCGTCGCCGGCGGCGCTGGTGACCACGCGCAACGTGGCCAGCGACTACGACGACACCGACGGACTGCACCGGATCGCGCGCACCGCGCGCGCCGTGACCATCGAGTTCGAGAACGTGCCGGCGGCCGCGCTGCAATGGCTGGACCAGCATGTGCGCCTGGCGCCGCATGCGCCGGCGGTGGCGGTGTGCCAGGACCGCGCGCAGGAGAAGGCCCTGTTCACGCGCCTGGGCGTGGCCTGCGCGCCGCATGCCCGCATCGACGGCGCGGCGACCTGCGGCGCCGCGGCCTCGCTGCCGCTGTTCCCGGGCATCCTGAAGACCTCGCGCATGGGCTACGACGGCAAGGGCCAGCAGTCGGTGCACGACGCGCAGCAGCTGCGCGCGGCGTGGGACGCGCTGGGCGGCGTGGACTGCGTGCTGGAGCGCCGCCTCGAGCTGGATTTCGAGCTGTCGGTGGTGCTGGCGCGCGGCGCCGACGGCACCACCGTGCATTTCGAGCCGCAGCGCAACGTGCATCGCGACGGCATCCTGTTCTCCAGCACCGCGGCCGCCGGCGTGATCGACGACGCGCTGGCCGAGCAGGCGGTGCGCGCGGCGCGCGGAATCGCCAAGGGGCTGGGCTACGTCGGCGTGCTGTGCGTGGAGTTCTTCGTCACCCGCGGCGGCGAGCTGCTGGCCAACGAGATGGCCCCGCGTCCGCACAACTCGGGGCACCACACGATCGACTCCTGCGACGTGTCGCAGTTCGAGCTGCAGTGGCGTTGCCTGGTGGGCGCGCCGCTGCCGCAGCCGCGCCGGCACAGCGCCGCGCTGATGCTCAACCTGCTCGGCGACCTGTGGTTCGACGCCGGCGACGCGGTGCGCGAGCCGGACTGGGCGTCGGTGCTGGCGCTGCCCGGTGCGCACCTGCACCTGTACGGCAAGCAGCAGCCGCGGCGCGGCCGCAAGATGGGGCACCTGACCTTCACCGCGCCGGGGCTGCGCGAGGTGCGCGAGACGGCGCGCCAGGCCTGCGAGCGCCTGGGGCTGCGGCTGCCCGGGGCCGACGAATGGCCGGCCGGCTGACCCGCGCGGCTGCGGCGAGTCCCGGCGAGTCCCGACGAATTCCGATGAACCACGATGCGATCCGCGAGGCCGTGCGGCTGCTCGAAGCCGGGCGGCTGGTCGGGCTGCCCACCGAGACGGTGTACGGCCTGGCCGCCGACGCGGCGAACGACTCCGCGGTGCGCGCGATCTACGCCGCCAAGGGGCGTCCGGCCGACCATCCGGTGATCGTGCACCTGCACCGCGACGCCGACCCGCTGCGCTGGGCGCGCGAGCTGCCGGAGGCCGCGCGGCGCCTGATCGAGGCCTTCTGGCCCGGGCCGCTGACCCTGGTGCTGCCGCGGCGCGACGGTGTCGCACGGGTCTGCGCGGCGGGGCAGGACACGATCGCGCTGCGTTGTCCCGACCACCCGCTGGCGCAGGCCGTGCTGGGCGCGCTGCATGGCGGGCAGGGCGGGCTGGCGGCCCCGTCGGCGAACCGCTTCGGGCGCATCAGCCCGACGCGGGCCGAGCATGTGCGGGCCGAACTCGGCGACGCCGTCGCGATGGTGCTCGACGGCGGGCCCTGCAGCGTCGGCATCGAAAGCACCATCGTCGACTGCAGCTCGGAGCATCCGCGCATCCTGCGTCCGGGCGGGCTGTCGGCCGGGCGCCTGGCCGAGGTGCTCGGGGTGGAACCGCACAGCCTGCGGGCCGACGCCGCGGCGCCGGCGCCGCGGGTCCCGGGCGCGCTGGCCTCGCACTACGCGCCGCGCACCCCGCTGCGCCTGCGCGAGGCTGCCGACATCGACACCGAGTGGCCGCGCAGTTGCGCGCACACCGCGGTGCTGGCGCGCCGCGCCGCCGTTGCCGGTGCGCATGCGCACTGGCTGGCGCTGCCGGCGGATCCGCAGGGCTACGCGCAGGCCCTGTACGCCGCGCTGCGCGCGCTGGACGCGCTGGGGCTGCGCCAGATCTGGGTCGAGCAATTGCCCGGGCAGGCCGACTGGGACGCTGCGCGCGACCGCCTGCGCCGCGCCGCATCCCTGCCCTGAATCCGGACTCGCGCTTCGGATACAGTGCCTGCGGTGCGCGCCGCGGCGTCCGGATGGAGGGCGGCGCGCGAGACCTGTATTTTCATACAGTCCTGTGATACAGTGCCGGCCACGGCACGCGGGTGCCGCATGGGCGCGCCGCAGGCGGGGACGACGATGGCAATCGAACAAGGCAAGACGATGGTGAATGCGGAAAAGGCGAAGGCGCTGGCGGCGGCGCTGGCACAGATCGAGAAGCAGTTCGGCAAGGGCTCGATCATGCGCCTGGGCGAGGGCGAGGTCGCCGAGGACCTGCAGGTGGTGTCCACCGGGTCGCTGGGCCTGGACATCGCGCTCGGCGTCGGCGGCCTGCCGCGCGGCCGCGTGGTGGAGATCTACGGCCCGGAGTCGTCCGGCAAGACCACGCTGACGCTACAGGTCATCGCGCAGATGCAAAAGCTCGGCGGAGTCTGTGCGTTCATCGACGCGGAGCACGCGCTGGATTCGCAATACGCGCAAAAGCTCGGCGTCGACCTGCAGGACCTGCTGATCTCGCAGCCCGACACCGGCGAACAGGCGCTGGAGATCGCCGACGCGCTGGTGCGCTCCGGCTCGGTGGACCTGATCGTCATCGACTCCGTCGCGGCGCTGACTCCGAAGGCCGAGATCGAGGGCGAGATGGGCGACTCGCTGCCGGGGCTGCAGGCGCGGCTGATGAGCCAGGCGCTACGCAAGCTGACCGGGACCATCAAGCGCACCAACTGCCTGGTCATCTTCATCAACCAGATCCGCATGAAGATCGGCGTGATGTTCGGCAACCCGGAAACCACCACCGGCGGCAACGCGCTGAAGTTCTACGCGTCGGTGCGCCTGGACATCCGGCGCATCGGCTCGATCAAGAAGGGCGAGGAGGTCATCGGCTCCGAGACCAAGGTCAAGGTGGTGAAGAACAAGGTCGCGCCGCCGTTCAAGCAGGCCGAGTTCGACATCCTGTACGGCGAGGGGATCTCGCGCGAGGGCGAGATCATCGACCTCGGCGTGGCGGCGAAGATCGTCGACAAGTCCGGCGCCTGGTATGCGTACAAGGGCGAGAAGATCGGCCAGGGCAAGGACAACGCGCGCGAGTTCCTGCGCGAGAACCCGGGCCTGGCGCTGGAGATCGAGAACGCCGTGCGCAGTGAACTGGGCGTGCGCACGATGCCCGGCGCGGGCGCCGCGGCCACCGCCGAGGCGGCCGGGGACTGATCCGGCCCATGCCCGGCGGCGCGCCTCCCCCGCGGCGCGACGAGCGTGCGGCGCTGCGCGCGCGTGCCTTGCGCATGCTGGCGCTGCGCGAGCATGGTCGCGCCGAGCTCGAGCGCAAGCTCTCGCATGCGCGCGGCACCGGGCAGCCGCCGGCGCCCGAACTGCTGCGCCGCGTGCTCGACGAGCTGCAGGCGCAGGGCCTGCTCGACGAGGCGCGCTTCGCGCAGTCCGTGGCGCGGCGCCTGGCGCAGCGCCACGGCAGCCTGCGCGTGCTCGGCGAACTCAAGCGCCAGGGTCTGGACGACGAGTTGGCGCGGCACGCGCTGCGCGAGGCCGAGTCCGAGCTCGAACCCGAGGCCGATCGCGCGCTGCGCCTGCTGCGCCGGCATGACCCGCAGCCGCCCGTCGATGCCGCGCAACGCGCGCGGCAGATGCGCTTCCTGCAACGCCGCGGCTTCAGCGCCGAGGCCGTGCGCGAGGCCATGCGCGTGCACGCGGGCGGCGCGCAATCGTCGCAATCGTCGCTGCACGACGACTGTGACGACTGAGTGAACATCCCCCAGGGCCGGGCTTCGCCCGGCCCGCCCCCCCAAGGGAGGACGAGAAGACTCGGGGCGTCCCGGGGTCTTCCGGCGTCTGCTCGTGGCCTTCCATTGCGCCGCGGCCGTCGCGCGCGCTGCTAGACTTGCGTATTGCGCTGCATCAATTTCGACTGCCACCGGTGTGGCATTGCGGGCATCGCGGGCATTGCGCGGCCTGCCTTGCACGGCACGCCGGGCTGCGCGAGGGCCCGTCCGCGAGCGCTGCCCGGGTGGGCGGTGCCGGCGCCCGATCACCGCGACATCCTTCGGAGAACAGCACATGAAGATCCACGAGTACCAGGGCAAGCAGATCCTGCGCGAATTCGGCGTGCCCGTGCCGCGCGGCATTCCCGCGTTCACGGTCGACGAGGCGGTGCGTGCCGCCGAACAGCTGGGCGGCCCGGTGTGGGTCGTGAAGGCGCAGATCCATGCCGGGGGACGTGGCAAGGGCGGTGGCGTCAAGCTGGCGCGTTCGGTCGACGAGGTGCGCCAGCTGGCCGGGCAGATGCTGGGCATGCAACTGGTCACGCACCAGACCGGCCCGCAGGGGCAGACCGTGCGCCGGCTGCTGGTCGAGGACGGCGCCGACATCCGCAAGGAGTACTACGCGGGCCTGGTGATCGACCGCGCGGCGCAGAAGGTGGCCGTGATGGCTTCCAGCGAAGGCGGGATGGACGTCGAGGAAGTCGCCGCGAAGACCCCGGAGAAGATCCACAAGGTGTGGGTCGAGCCGACGCAGGGCCTGCAGGAGTCCGACGCGCTGGCGCTGTGCGAGCAGATCGGCCTGCCCGAGGGCAGCCGCAGGCAGGGCGCGCAGGCGCTGCAGGCGCTGTACCGCGCGTTCTGGGACAAGGACGCGTCGCTGGCCGAGATCAACCCGCTGATCCTGCAGGGCGACGGCTCGGTGGTGGCGCTGGACGCCAAGTTCAACTTCGACGACAACGCGCTGTTCCGCCACGAGGACATCGTGGCGATGCGCGACCTCGACGAAGAGGATCCGGCGGAGATCGAGGCCTCCAAGTACGGCCTGTCGTACATCCAGCTCGACGGCAACATCGCCTGCCTGGTCAACGGCGCGGGACTTGCGATGGCGACGATGGACACGATCAAGCTGTTCGGCGGCGAGCCGGCCAACTTCCTGGACGTGGGCGGTGGAGCCACCGCCGAAAAGGTGACGGCAGCCTTCAAGATCATGCTGCACAACCCGCAGGTCAAGGCGATCCTGGTCAACATCTTCGGAGGCATCATGCGTTGCGACGTGATCGCCGAGGGTTTGATCGAGGCCAGCCGCGCGGTCGCGCTGAAGGTGCCGCTGGTGGTGCGCATGAAGGGCACCAACGAGGACCTGGGCAAGCGCATGCTGGCCGATTCCGGACTGCCGATCCTCAGCGCCGAGACGCTGGCCGAGGCCGCGCAGAAGGTCGTCGCGGCGGCCGCCTGAACCCACCGTTCCCCATTCGTCGCGCCCGCGCCACGGTTTCGTCCCCGCCGGACCGCCGCAGCCGCGCAGGCCAGCCAAGGAATCTCCCATGTCCATCCTGATCGACAAGAACACCAAGGTCATCACCCAAGGCATCACCGGCAAGACCGGCCAGTTCCACACCCGCATGTGCCGCGACTACGCGAACGGCAAGGCCTGTTTCGTCGCCGGGGTCAACCCGAAGAAGGCCGGCGAGGACTTCGAGGGCATCCCGATCCACGCCACGGTGGCGCAGGCCAAGGCGGCCACCGGGGCCACCGTGTCGGTGATCTACGTGCCGCCGGCGGGCGCCGCCGCGGCGATCTGGGAGGCCGTGGAGGCCGACCTCGACCTGGCCATCTGCATCACCGAGGGCATCCCGGTGCGCGACATGATGGAAGTGCGCGCGCGCATGCGCGCCAAGGAGGCGGCCGGCGGCAAGCAGACCCTGCTGCTGGGGCCGAACTGCCCGGGTCTCATCACGCCCGACGAAGTGAAGATCGGCATCATGCCCGGGCACATCCACCGCAAGGGGCGCATCGGCGTGGTGTCGCGCTCGGGCACGCTGACCTACGAGGCGGTGGCCCAGGTCACCGAACTCGGCATGGGCCAGAGCAGCGCCGTGGGCATCGGCGGCGACCCCATCAACGGACTCAAGCACATCGACGTGCTGAAGATGTTCAACGATGATCCCGACACCGACGGCGTGATCATGATCGGCGAGATCGGCGGCCCCGACGAGGCCGAGGCCGCGCGCTGGGCCAAGGACAACATGCGCAAGCCGATCGTCGGCTTCATCGCCGGGGTCACCGCCCCCGCCGGCAAGCGCATGGGCCATGCCGGTGCGCTGATCTCCGGCGGCGCCGACACCGCCGAGGCCAAGTTGCAGGTGATGGAAGCCTGCGGTTTCACGGTCACGCGCAATCCCTCCGAAATGGGCCGCCTGATGCAGAAGGCCCTCGGGTAGTTGACGACCCCCGCTCACTGCGTTCGCCGCCCCCCGCGGGGGCAGGGCCCGCCTTGGGGCGGCCCGGCGGCGGGCCCTGGTGGGACGACCCCCGCTCACTGCGTTCGCCGCCCCCCGCGGGGGGCAGGGCCCGATCAGGGACGACCCCCGCTCACTGCGTTCGCCGCCCCCCGGGGGGCAGGGCCCGATCAGGGACGACCCCCGCTCACTGCGTTCGCCGCCCCCCGGGGGGCAGGGCCCGATCAGGGACGACCCCCGCTCACTGCGTTCGCCGCCCCCCGGGGGGGCAGGGCCCGATCAAGGACGACCCCCGCTCACTGCGTTCGCTGCCCCCCGGGGGGGCAGGGCCCGCCTTGGGGCGGCCCGGCGGCGGGCCCTGGTGGGACGGCCCGCTGAGTCCCCGCTGAGCGGCTCGGTACCTGCGCGACACGCGCGCGGTCTTGCGCCGGTGCCGGTCGCGCTTGTCACTTTGTGCGTCGGGCCGACTCGCCTGCCGCTATGCTTCGAGTTCGCGTAGCCGGGCCGACGCAAGGCGGCGGGCGCGGAATCGGAGTTCGAACTTGCCCCTGGAATCCCTCGCCACGGCAGCCTTCTGGAGCGCCGCAGCGCAGATCGTGCTGATCGACCTGCTGCTGGGCGGCGACAACGCGGTGATCATTGCGCTGGCCAGCCGCGGCCTGCCGCTGGAGCAGCGCCGGCGTGCCATTGTCTGGGGCACGGTGGGCGCGGTCGGATTGCGCATCGTGCTGACCCTGTTCGCGGTGAGCCTGCTCGAGCTGCCGGGGCTGAAACTGGTCGGCGCCGCGCTGCTGCTGTGGATCGGCATGCGCCTGATGCTGCCCACCGACACGCATGCCGAGGTCAAGCCGGCCGAGCGCCTGTGGGCGGCGGTGCGCACGGTGATCACCGCCGACCTGATCATGAGCCTGGACAACGTGGTGGCCATCGCCGGCGCGGCGCGCAATGCGCAGACCCGGCACGAGTGGGCCCTGGTGACCTTCGGCCTCGTGCTCAGCGTGCCGATCATCGTCTGGGGCAGCGCGATGGTGATCCGGCTGATCACGCGTTTTCCGGTGATCGTGCTGCTGGGGGCGATGCTGCTGGGCTGGATCGCCGGCGGGCTGGCCGCAGGCGACCCGGTGCTGCAACCGTGGCTGCGCCGCCAGCCGCTGGGCGAGCATGCGCATGCGCTGGGCGGCCTGCTCGGGCTGCTGCTGGTCTGGCTCGGCGGGCGCTGGATGCGCGCGCACGCCGCGCATTGAGCCGCCGGGGAGCCCCCATGTCCGTTCCCGGCAACGGCCCCGTGCTGCAGCTCGACATGGCCAGCTGCACCGACCGCGGGCGCATGCGCGAGCACAACGAGGATGCGTTGGCCTGCGATGCGGTGGCCGGGGTCGCCGTGCTCGCCGACGGCATGGGAGGCTACGCCGCCGGCGAGGTGGCCAGTGGCGCCGCGGCTTCGCAGGTCGCCGCCGAGCTGGCCCGCCTGAAGGCCGAGTACCCGGTGCTGAGCCCGGCCGACATGATGCAGGCGATGCATGACGCGATCCGCCGCGTCAACACGCAGATCTACCGCGCCGCGCGCAAGGATCCGCGCTACACCGGAATGGGCACGACGCTGGTCGCGGCGGCCTTCACCGGGCAGGTCGCGGTGATCGCGCATGCCGGGGATTCCCGCGCCTACCTGTTGCGCGACGGGCGGCTGCGGCGCATGACCAAGGACCATTCGCTGTTGCAGGAACGCATCGACCTGGGCCTGATCCAGGCCGACGACCCCGCCGGCGACGCGGTGCGCAACCTGATCACCCGCGCGCTCGGAGTCGACCCGCTGCTGGAGCCGGAAATCGGCGTGCACGCGATGCGCGACGGCGATCGCGTGCTGCTTTGCTCGGACGGGCTGAGCGACATGATCAGCGACGCGCGCATCGAGCAGGTGTTGCTGCAGCACGCCGATGAGCCGCAGCAGGCCGCGCGAGAACTCGTCGAACAGGCCAATGCGGCCGGGGGACGCGATAACATCTCGGTCATCCTCATCGGGCTGCGCCTGGCTGACGCCGATTCCGGCGCAAGCTGATTCCCGCCTGTCCGGCCTTCACAGGCTGTCAACCATTCAAAAGGTAGTCCGCCATGGCCAAGCTGGTCATTTTTCTGGATGACAAGGTGCTCAAGGAAGTGGCCCTGACGAAGGACCGCGTGACCCTGGGTCGGCGCCCGCACAACGACGTGGTGATCGACAACCTGGCGGTCAGCGGCGAGCACGCGGTGCTGCTGCGCGAGGGTGACGGCTACGTGGTGCAGGACCTGGGCAGCACCAACGGCTCGTACATCAACGGCAAGCCGGTCAAGCGCGCGCCGTTCCGCGAGGGCGACAGCCTGGACATCGGCAAGTACACGCTGCGCCTGCTGTCGGATGCGCGCGCGTCCGCCTTCGCCGGTTCGCGCTTCGCGCCGTCGAGCTACGGCGGCTCCGCGTTCGCGTCGACCGGCTCGCGTGCCGGGGCCTCGACCACCGCCGGCACGCAGATGCCGAGCACGGGTACGCGCGCCACGGGCCTGGAGGAACTCGGCCTGCCGGCGTTGAAACTGCGGGTGGTCAACGGCGCATCCGCGGGCACCGAGCTCGCGCTGGACAAATCCCGCACGACCTTCGGGCAGCGCGGAATCATGGTGGTCTCGATCCAGCGCAATCCTCGCGGCTACGAGCTCTCGCAGGTCGAAGGCGAGGAGCGCGTGCGCATCAACGGCACCCCGCTGGGCGTCGTCCCGGTCGTGCTGGCCGCCGGCGACGTGATCGAACTGGCCGGGGGCACGCGGCTGCAGTTGCTCAGCGCCGCCTGAGCCCGCCGCGCGGTGACGGGCGGTGCCGGCCGGCCCGCCCGCCGCGCCGTCCCGGTCAGCCCTGCGCCGCCTCGACGCGCATCAGCTTGAGCATGTTGGTGCCGCCGGGCGCGCCGATCGGCTCGCCGCAGGTGATGGCGTAGCTGTCGCCCGGCGCCAGTGCGCCGAACTCGCGCAGGTGGCGCTCGGCCTGGCGCAGCGCCTCGTCGCGCTCGCTGGAGAACACCATGTGCAGCGCGCGCACGTTGCGGTACAGCGCCATGCGCCGCACCGAGGCCTGGCGCGGCGACAACGCGAAGATCGGCATGCGCACGCGGTGCCGGCTCATCCACAGCGCGGTGGATCCCGACTCGGTCAGCGCGACGATGGCCTTGCAACCCAGGTGGTGCGCGGTGAACAGCGCGGCCATCGCCACCGTCTGGTCGATGCGCGTGAAGGTCTTGTCGATGAAATCGGACTCCAGCTTGAGTTCCTCGAAGCGCTCGGCCTCGACGCAGATGCTGGCCATCGCCTCGACCGTCTCCACCGGGTAGCGCCCGGCCGCGGTCTCCGCCGACAGCATCACCGCGTCGGTGCCGTCGAGCACGGCGTTGGCCACGTCCGACACCTCGGCACGGGTCGGCACCGCGTTGGAGATCATCGACTCCATCATCTGGGTCGCGGTGATCACCAGCCGGTCGAGGTCGCGGGCGCGCCGGATCATGCGCTTTTGCAGCGCCGGCACCGCGGCGTTGCCGACCTCCACCGCGAGGTCGCCGCGCGCCACCATGATGCCGTCGGAAGCCAGCAGGATCTCCTCCAGGTGCGGTATCGCCTCGGCGCGCTCGATCTTGGCGATCAGCCCGGGCTTGTGGTCCCAGGCCTGGCCGGCGACATTGGCCAGCTGCCGTGCCAGTTCCATGTCGGTGGCGGTCTTCGGGAACGACACCGCCACGTAGTCCGCCTGGAAGGACATCGCGGTGCGGATGTCGTCCATGTCCTTGGCGGTCAGCGCCGGCGCCGACAAGCCGCCGCCCTGCTTGTTGATGCCCTTGTTGTTCGACAGTTCGCCGCCGATCACCACGGTGGTGGAGATGCGCGCGCCCTGCACCGCGTCGACCGCCAGCACGATCAGGCCGTCGTTGAGCAGCAGGCGGTCGCCCGGGCGCACGTCGCGCGGCAGGTCCTTGTAGTCCAGCCCGACGCATTCGTCGTTGCCCAGTTCGATCGACGCGTCGAGCGCGAAGCGCTGCCCGGGCTGCAGCATGACCTTGCCCTGCTCGAAGCGGCCGACGCGGATCTTCGGGCCCTGCAGGTCGGCCATGATCGCCACCTCGCGGCCGCAGCGCGCGGCGGTCTCGCGCACCAGCGCGGCGCGGTCGATGTGGTCCTGCGCCTTGCCGTGGGAGAAGTTCAGGCGCACCACGTCGACCCCGGCGCGGATCATGCGCTCGAGGATTTCCGGGGACGAACTCGCGGGGCCGATGGTGGCGACGATCTTGGTGGCTCGGGACATGGCGCAGGGACGGGGTGGCAGTCGCCGCGCGGCGCGCGGCGGGCGCAGCCAGTGTAGAAGCTTTCCCCGTTCCCCGGATCGCCCGGGGCGCCCGCGCGGGTGCGGCCTTGACGGCGCGCAGCCCTCGACGGCCCAGGCCCCGGTTCAGTGCCGCGGCACCGCGACTCGCCGCAGCACGGGCGCCGCGTGCAGGATGTCCAGCACCCGCGCGACCTGCGGGTTGCCGCCGAGTCCGGCGGCGTCCGCCAGCGGCGCGAAATTGCGCGCGGTCTGCGGCGCGTAGCGCCAGAAGGCACTGGCGGTGTAGCGCGCCAGCTCCAGCGCCTCGGCGTCGCGCCCCAGGCGCAGCAGCACGATGATGCGCCGCGACAGCAACCCGGGGTCGCCCCAGGCGTGCGACGAGCGCTTGAGCAGCGCCAGTTCGCGCTCCAGCTGCGCCCGGTCGTCCCCCGGCGCCGGCAGCACCGATGCGGCATCCGGGAACTGCGCCAGCGGCAGGAAGAACCAGTCGTCGCGCATCGCCTGGCGGCGCAGCGCACGGCCGTCTGCGCTGTCGGCGGCATAGATCATCGAGGTGCGCACATAGTCCAGCTGCGCCTTCGCGCACAGCGCCAGCGCCAGCACCCCGGGCAGCAGGGCGAGCAGGCGCGGCGCGGCGCGCGGCTGCGAGGGCCGCGCCGGCAGCGTCGGCAAGGCCCGGCCATGCGGCGGGCCATCGTGCGCGGCGCCCTCGGCCCAGCCGAGCAGGAAGGCGAAGTCGAGCAGGAAGTACACGTACCAAAGCGGGTACTCGACCAGGCTGTGCGCGCCGAGGAAGGCGCAGCCCAGCAGCGGGGCCAGCACGGCGCGGCGCGCGTCGGCGCCTTGCGCGCCGCGCCGCCACGGCGCGAACACGCGCCACAACCAGCCCGCGCCGAGCGCGAGGACCGGCAAGGTGCCGGCCAGGCCGGTCTCGGCCAGCAGCTCCAGCAGCAGGTCGTGCGCGTTGTCGATGTTCTCCAGCGGCAGCGGATGCAGGTGTCCGGCCACCGAGGCCTGCTCCAGGCCCCAGCCGATCTGCCCCCAGCCCCATCCGTGCAGCGGATGCATGCGGAACACTTCCCAGGCGTTGCGCCAGATGATCGCGCGCGCATCCACCGGCTGGTCGAGCTGGCGAGACAGCGCATCCAGGTAGCTGATCCAGCCCAGGCGGTCGGCCAGGTGCATGGCTTCCCACCACCCCAGGTACAGCAACGGCGCCGCCAGCAGCGCCGCCATGCGCGGGTCGCGCCACGGCCGCGGCCAGGCCAGCAGCACCAGCACCGACAGCGCCAGCACGTGCACGGTGCCGGTGCGCGAGCCGCTGGCCTCGAGCGCCCAGCACAGCAGCGCACTGACCAGCCAGACCCAGCCGGCGCGCCAGCGCGGCGCCAGCAGTGCCAGCCCGACATAGCCCATCGCCACGGCGGTGGCGAAGTGGTTGGGCTGGCGCAGGTTGCCGTACACGCGGCCGCTGCCCGGATAGCTGATCAGCTGGTAGACCCACGCAGCGTGGGTGCCGAGCCAGCGGCTTTGCGCCGGGAGCTGCCACATGGCGAACTGGGCCAGCCCGATCACCACCTGCAGCAGGCCCTGCAGCAGCAGGGCCCAGGCGGCCACTTCGACCCAGCGCGAACGCCACGCCAGATTGCGCCCGAGTCCGGCGACCAGCGCGGCGCCCAGCAGCAGGATCACCGCCAGCCAGCCCTGGCCGGGGTAGGCGATCTGACCCGACAGGCTCTGCACCGCGATCACCGCGGCCAGCGCGCAGAAGCTCAGCCCGGCCAGCGACAGCCGCGGACGCAGCCCCAGCCACGCGGTGCCGGCGAGCAGCAGCCCCCAGCTCCAGGCGCTGACGAACATCGAGCCCATCTTGGCGCTCGGCCCCGGGTCCCACGGCCATACCAGGCCCAGGGCCAGCCCCAGCACCAGCAAGGTGGCGACCCACGCCGGGAGGTCGTCGGGGGCGCTGCGTGCGACGGCGGAGGTCATTGCGGAATCATCTTGTCCAGGGCGCGGTCCTGTTTCAGCCGCTGCTGCATCGCGCGCATCCGCGCGTCGATGATCGAGGCCTCGAAGTAGTCGGCGCCGGGGGTCTTGTGCGCGATGTGCAGCTGCATCAGCGCGCCTTCCAGGTTGCCGTCCAGCGCGTAGGCCTCGGCGGTGGCGCGATGCTGCGCGGCGAATTCGCCGCAGGCGGCGTAGGCCTGCGCCAGCCAGGTCCACAGCTGTTCGTCGTGCGGATGCAGCACCGTCTGCTCGCGCAGGAAGTCGCGAGCCTCGGTCTTCGTCGAAGGGCTCGCCAGCAACGCGCGCGCCTGCAGGTGCAGCAGCGCCGTCGAGTGCGGCGCCTCGGCGCGCAGCTTGCGCGCCAGATCCAGTGCCTCGTCCGGCTTCGAGCGCGCCATCAGCCAGTCGGCGCGCAGCAGCCGCAGCGGCAGATGCTGGCCGGGGTCCAGGCCTTCGGCCAGCTGCTCGGCCTGGCGCAGCGCGGCGTCGCACTTGTCGAGCTCGCCGGCGCGCAGCCAGCACACGGCTGCGCAATAGGCCCAGGCGCAACGCTGCGCCGGGTACTTGTCGGGGCGCCCCGGCTGCGCCTGGCGCATGCTCAGCGCCAGCCGGCGCATGTCCTCGATGCGCGTGGGCTCCAGCGCGCGCGCGCGTGCGTTCATCAGCCAGAAGCGCAGCGTGGTGTCGGGCGGCAGCGGCTCGTCGCCGCCGAGTTCCTGCGCATAGGCGATGCGTTCGCTGGTCAGCGGGTGGTCCTGCAGGAACGCGAACACCACCGAATCGTCCAGGCGCGACAGGTACTGCAGGCGCTCGAGCATGCTGGCCATCGCCTGCGGCGGATAGCCGCTGGCGCGCAGCACGCCGATGCCCACGCGGTCGGCGTCGCGCTCGTTGCTGCGCGAAAAGCGCAGCTCCCGATCCGCCACCGCGGCCTGTCCGCCCAGCAGCAGGCCTTCGGCGGCCTGCCCGCTGCCGGCCACGCCGGCCAGCACGGCCAGCACCATCGAGCCGATGGACAGCGCGCCGTTGGACCCCGCGCGCGCCATGCGCTGCTCGATGTGGCGTTGCGTGATGTGCGACATCTCGTGCGCGAACACCGCCGCCACCTGCGCTTCGGCCACCGCGTCGACGACCATGCCGGTGTACACGCCGATGTGGCCCCCAGGCAGCGCGAAGGCGTTGAACACCGCCTCGCGCAGCAGGAACACCGAGAAGTGGCGCGGCGCCTCCGGCTCGGCGGCAGCCAGCTCGGCCTTGCGCAGGCGCTCGACGATGCTCTGCAGGTAATCGCGCAGCAGCGCGTCGCGCAGGTAGTGCGGATCCTGGCGGATCTCGGACATGATGCGCTGGCCCAGGCGCTGCTCCAGCACCGGGCTGAGCACGCCCTGGCCGGCGTCGCCCAGCGCCGGCAGGCTGGCGATCGACTCTCCCGGCATGGCCGCGCGCGCCAGCAGCGGCTGCAGCGCCAGCCCGGCGCAGCCCAGGCAGCACAGCAGCGCACGGCGGCGCGGCGAAGGCGCGACGCCCGCATGTCGGGCGCCACGGCCGACGCCGCGGACGGCGCTGGGTGCGAGGCGGCGGGCTCGGGGCATCGTGGTCGATGCGCTTCAGGCGGCGAGCGCGGCGAGGGCGCGCGCCTGATCCTCGGGCTCGAACTGGCCCAGCACCGCCTGCGCCAGCGGCGCCAGCCGCGAGCAGTCGGCGCGCAGCACTTCCTTCTTGACCGCCAGCAGCTGCGCCGGGTGCATCGAAAAGCTGCGCAGCCCCAGCCCGAGCAGCAGGCGCGTGAGCTGCGGATCGCCGGCCATTTCGCCGCACACGCTGACGTGCACCGGGCGGTCCTTCCACGAATGCGCGGCGTGCGACTGCGCGATGGCCTGCGCCAGCAGTTGCAGCACGGCCGGATGCAGCGGGTCGTACAGCTCGGCCACGCTCTCGTCGGCGCGGTCGATGGCCAGCGTGTACTGCACCAGGTCGTTGGTGCCGATGGAGATGAAATCGAAGTGGCGCAGGAACAGCGGCAGCATCAGCACCGCCCCCGGCACCTCGATCATGGCACCCACCTCCACGGCGCCCGGCTCGATGCCGGCTGCGCGCAGCTCGGAGCGCGCCAGCTCGAGCTGCGCGAAGGTCTGGTGCAGCTCGCGCGCATGCGCCAGCATCGGCACCAGGATGCGCAGGCGCCCGAAACCGGCGGCACGCAGCAGCGCGCGCAGCTGCACGCGGAACATCGCGGGGTCGGACAGGCTGTAGCGGATCGCCCGCAGGCCCAGCGCCGGATTCAGGTGGGTGAACTCGCCGTCGCGGTAATCGGCGCCGTCGTCCAGCGGCTTGTCGGCGCCGATGTCGATGGTGCGGATGGTCACCGGCCGACCGCCCATGGTCTGCACGACGCGCCGGTAGGCCTCGAACTGCTCGTCCTCGCCCGGCAGGTCGCGGCCGCGGTTCATGAACAGGAATTCGGTGCGGAACAACCCGATTCCCGAGGCGCCGCCGCGCAGCGCGGCCTCGCAATCGTCGGGCAGCTCGATGTTGGCGAGCAGCTCGATGCTCTGGCCGTCGAGGGTGCGCGCCGGCGTGTTGCGCAGACGTTGCAGGCGCTGGCGCGCCAGCTCCGATTCCTGCTTGCGCACGCGGTAGTCGTCGACGATGGCCGGCGACGGATCCACGATGAGCAGGCCGTTGTCGCCGTCGATGATCACCCAGTCGTCCTGGCGGATCAGCCGGCTGGCCTCGCGCGCGCCGACCACCGCCGGGATGTCCAGGCTGCGCGCGACGATCGCGGTGTGCGAGGTCTTGCCGCCGATGTCGGTGACGAAGCCGCGGAACACGCCCTGCTTGAACTGCATCATGTCGGCCGGAGCGATGTCGTGCGCCACCAGCACCAGGTCCTCGTCGCCGTGCGCGCCGCCGTCGATGGCCTGCGTACCGCGCAGCGCGCGCAGCAGCCGCTCGACGACCTGCTCGACGTCGGCCTTGCGTTCGCGCAGGTAGCTGTCGTCCATCTCGTCGAAGCTGCGCGCGATCACGTCCAGCTGCGCCGTCAACGCCCACTCGGCGTTGTAGCGCCGACGGCGGATCCAGTTCGCCGTCTCGCGCCCGATATGCGGGTCGTCGAGCAGCATCTTGTGCACGTCGATGAACGCTGCCAGTTCGGGCGGAGCATCCGACGGAAGCTCCGTCTGCAGGGTCTGCAGCTCGTCGCGCACCGCGGCGCGCGCCGAGCGCAGGCGGTTCACCTCCTGCTCCTCCTGGCCGGGATCGACGAAATAGTGCGCGACGTCGAGTCGGGCCGACGACATGAGCACGGCGCGCCCGACGGCGACGCCGCGCGAAACCGGGATACCGAACATCTGCAGGGCCATGGCAGCAATGGTACGAGGCCGCGGCGGCTTACAGCGCGGCGAGTTCGAGCACGAAGCAGGCGCCGCCGCCGGGATTGGGCTCGTAATGGGCGTCGCCGCCGTGCAGGCGGGCGATTCGCCGCACCAGCGCCAGCCCCAGCCCGCTGCCCTCGGCGCGGCCGCCCAGGCGGATGAAGGGTTCGAAGATATGCTCGGCCTGCGCCTGCGGAACTCCGGGGCCGCGATCGCGCACGACGATGCGCACCCCCTGCGCCGTGCGCCGCACCAGCAGCTGCGCGCCGTCGCCGCCCGCATGCTTGCGCGCATTGCTCAGCAGGTTGCGGATGCCGTGGCGCAGCAGCCGTTCGTCGGCGCGCATGCGCACCCAGTCGCCGCTGGCCTCGATGTCCTCGCGCGCCGCCTCCTCGGCGGCCACCGCCAGCACGTCGACCTCCTCGACCTGCAGCGAATGCGTGGCGCCGGCGTCGAGCCGGCTGAACAGCAGTATCGAGCCGATCAGCCGGTCGAGTTCGGCCAGGTCGCGCCGAGCCTCGTCCATCGCGCGCCCGCGCAGGCGCGCGGCGCCGCCGTCGGGCTCGTCGTGCTCGAGTTTCTCCAGGATCATGCGCAGCCGTGTCAGCGGCGTGCGCAATTCGTGCGAGGTATAGGCCAGCAGGGACTTGTGGCTGCGCACCAGCGCCTCGATGCGCTCGGCCGCCTGGTTGAAGGCCACCGCCAGCGCAGCGACCTCGTCCTTGCCCTCGACAGGCACGCGCGCCCCGAGGTCCAGGTTGCCCAAGGCCTGCACGCCACGCTGCAGGCGGTGCAGGCGCCGCGTCAGGCGGTGCATCAGCGGCAGGGTCACGGCGCCGACCACCAGCGCGCTCAGCAGCGTGGTGCTCAGCGGGGACAGCAGCAGGTGGCGCCACGGCGACGGCTTGAGGCCGTACAGATGGAAAAAGGCCTGCAGCAGCTGCTTGCGCAGCTCGGCCTGCTGCGGGTCGGAGAAGAACACCATGTGCAGCACCAGCGCGGACACCAGCGCCTGCGCGACCAGCGCGGCCACCAGCGCCAGCGCGATGCGCGCTCCCAGGCGCGAGCGCGGCTGCGTCTCGCCGGGCGCTGCCGCCAGCGGAACCGGAACCTGCGCGCCCGGCGTGGGGGGTTCCGCCTCGGCGGCGGCCGGCGGCGACGGGGTCTGCAGCAGCGTCGGGACGTTCATGCAATCGCCTGCAACGGATGGCACCGGGTCGGCATGCGGCGGGCTCAGCCGCCGTCCTGGCTGCGTGCGAACACGTAACCCGCCCCGCGCAGCGTCAGAATGCGCCGCGGATGCCGCGGATCGTCCTCCAGCACGGCACGGATGCGGCTGATGTGCACGTCGACGGAGCGGTCGTAGACGTCCTGCGCGCCGCTGCTCTTGACCGCGTCGAGCAGGAATTCGCGCGACAGCACCCGGCCCGGGTGCCGGGCCAGCGCCAGCAGCAGGTCGAACTGGTAGCCGGTGAGGCTGCGTGCCTCGCCGTCGATGCGTGCCTGGCGCGCCTGCGGGTCGATCTCCAGGCGTCCGAAGCGCAGCAGCGGGGTCGCTCCGGGCAGGCCCTGGCGCCGGCGCACGATGGCGCGCAGCCGCGCCAGCAGCTCGCGCGGCTCGAAGGGTTTGGGCAGGTAGTCGTCGGCGCCGAGTTCGAGCCCGATCACGCGGTCCAGCGGGTCGCCGCGCGCGCTCAGCACGAGCACCGGCAGGTCGTCGCCGCCGCCGCGCAGGCGCCGGCACAGGTCCAGGCCGTCGCCGTCGGGCAGCATCAGGTCGAGAATCGCCGCGTCGAAGCCGGGCCCCTGGTGGGAGCCGTCGAGCTCGCTCAGCGATTGCGCCAGCGTGGTGGCGCGGCGCACCGTCCAGCCGGCCTCGTTCAGGTAGTCCTCGACCATCTGGCCCAGGCGCAGGTCGTCCTCGACCAGCAGCACGCGCGGGCGCGCGGCGATGGGGGGCGCGGTGGCGTTGGCGTTGGAGTCGGACATTTCTGGGCAGGGCAGGTCGTGGGTCGGGGTCGGGCGCCGCCGCGCCCGGCACGCCAGGGCGCAGCATGCACGCGCCGCGTTGCCCGGCGTCTTCGCGCGTATGTCGAAGTATTGCGCAAGCGCACGCCGGATGCGGCGCCTGGGCCGGCCCGGGTCCCGCGGCCGGCTACTCGCCTTCGCCGAACTTGTCCTGCACCAGCGCGTGCAGCGCGTCCAGCGCCTGCTCGGCGTCGGCGCCGTCCGCCTCCAGCACCAGGCGTGTTCCCTGGCCGGCGGCCAGCATCATGACTCCCATGATGCTCTTCGCATTGACGCGTCGCGTGCCCTTGCCGAGCCAGATGTCGCTGTCGAATTCGGAGGCCAGCTTGGTCAGCTTGGCCGAAGCGCGGGCGTGCAGCCCCAGCTTGTTGGCGATCAGGATCTCGCGTCGGAGCATGGGCACGGTGGCGCCGCGGCGGCGCAGGGGTCGGGCGGGCAGCAGGGCTGCGGTGACGAGGCCTCGATCTCGGCGACGGCGCGCTGTCCGCCCTCGACGGCGCGCGGCACCAGGCGGTCGAGGCCCTCGTCGCGATAGCACAGGCAGCGCAGCAGCATCGGCAGGTTGACGCCGCCGACCAGGCGCACACGCGGTGTGCTTGCGGTTTCCGAGAGCAGGCTGCGAGCGGTGTTGCACGGGGTCGCGCCGATGGCGTCGGTCAGCACCAGCACCTCGCCGTCGTCACGCGCCAGGCGGGCGACGGCCTGCCTGGCGTCGCGCAACACCGCTTGCGGGGAGGCGTCGGCGGCCACGTCCAGACCCTCGAGCCCCTGCGGTGCCGCGCAATACACGTGCCCGGCGCAGGCGCAAAGCGCACTCGCCAGCGGGGCGTGGGCGATGATCAGGATGCCGGGCACGAACGGTTGCGCAGGGTACGTCGAGCCGTCCATGGTAGCTGCATCGCAGCAAAGACGCGGGGAAATCCTCCGCCGCGTCAGTCCGGGGCGGCGCCCAGGCGCACCGAGGACGCGAACATGTGCGCCGCATCGCGCTTGTAGTGCGCCTGCTGCCCCAGCACCGTGGCCTGGAACACCTGCGAGCCCTGGGCGAACAGCAATACATGCTCGCGCAGCGCCTGGCCGCCCGGGGCCTGTCCGGCGAGGTCGAGCTGGAGCGCGTCGGCAAGGCCCTCGGAGGCGTGCGTGACGTGGGCCGGCTGCGATGCCAGCACGCGCGCCGAGACGTTCGCCAGGGCCGCGCGATGCATCTCGGCCAGCGCCGGCGCGACCAGCGAGGGGTCGCCGAGGTCGGCGTGGGCCAGCGCGAAGGTCATGTCGGCCGCCTTGCAGCCGGTCATGCTCATGGCGACGCGCTTGCCCGCCAGCATGACCGGCTGGGTCACGGTGAGGGGCTTGCAGGGGAAGTCGAGCAGGATGTCGACTTCCTTCGGCCCCGCCTGGCGCCAGTCCAGCGCCGGCGAGCAGGCGAACAGGCAGCCGGCGGCGGCCGCCGCCGCCAGCATCCGGGTCGCGCGCCACACCGACGCAGGCAGTCTTGATCGTACGCAAGGGTCTTGCGTGGTACGCGGATTTAGCATGTTTTCATTATCCCAGCATGCGAGAGTCCCCCGGCCATGCGTCTCGAATCGCCGTCCGCCGCCGCGCTCTCGCGGCGCTCGCTGCTGCGCGCACCGGCGGCTTGCATGACGCTGGGCGCGGCCCTGCTGGCGCTGCCCCTGGCGGCCCGCGCCGACACCCCGCTGCCGGCGGCGCGCGACCTGCGCGCCAGCGTGGCACAGGCGGCGCGTCGCGGCCAGCCGCTGGTGCTGCTGTTCAGCCTGCCCGGTTGCGGCTACTGCGAACAGGTGCGCCGCAATACCTACCGCTGGCTGCTGCGCGATGGCGTCGACGTGCAGCAACTGGAGATGCTGCCCGGCTACCGCCTGCGCGATTTCGACGGCCGCGACACCAACGGCGAGGCGCTGGCCGCACGCTATCACGTGCAGCTGGCGCCCACCGTGCTGTTCCTGGGCCCCGGCGGACGCGAGATCGGAGAGCGCCTGGTCGGCGCCGGCGAGCCGGATTTCTACGAGGCCTTCGTGGACCGCTCGCTGCAGCAGGCGCGGGAACACCTGAAGGAGCCGGCGGGCCGCTGAGGCGTGGGCGCGTGGTCGACGCGACCGCTGCGGCTGCGGGATTTCCCTTATATACTGATACTGCTAGGGGTATGCGGGGAGCATACCGGGACCACTTCCGCGTGGCGCATCGCGGAACAGGCTGCAGGCACATGGGGGCACGAAATGAAGGGTCGCGGGTTACGACACATGGCAGCCGCCGCGCTGGTGCTGGCTGGCGCATGGCCGGCATGGAGCCAGGCGCGCACGCTGGATTTCGCGCAGGCGGTGGAGGTCGCGCTGCACCAGAACCCGGACTTGCGCGCCGTGCAGGCGCAGATCGAGCAGGCACGCGCCGGGGTGGCGCAGGCGCGCGGAGCGCGCCTGCCGCGCCTGAGCGCGGGGCTCGGCGCCACGCGCACGGATGACGCGCTGAACGCGTTCGGACTCAAGCTGGCGCAGCGCGGCGCGACCTTCAACGATTTCGGCGCCGGCCAGTTCAATCCGGCGCAGCCCGGAGTGCTCGGCGTGGCGCCGAACAACCTGAACTACCCCGGGGCGGTCAACGATTTCAGTTCGCGCCTGCAGGCGCAGCTGCCGCTCTACACCGGCGGCAAGCTCGAAGGTTATCTGCGCCAGGCGCACGCGATGCTGCTGGCCGCGCAGGCCGGCGACCGCGCGGCACGCCAGGAAATCATCGACCATGTGTTGCAGGCCTACGACGGCGTGTACACGGCGCGCGCCTACGAGCAGGTCGCGGCGAAGGCGCTGCAGGCGGCGCAGAGTCAGTTGCGCATGGTGGACAACCTGTACCGCCAGGGCGTGGTGCTGAAAAGCGACCTGCTGGCGGCCCAGGTGAACCTGGAGAACGTGCGCATGCAGCAGCAGCAGGCGGCCGACCTGCAGGCGCAGGCGATGGACGGGCTGCACGTGGTGCTGGGCATGCCGCTGGACCAGCCGATCGAGCTCGGTCCGCCGGTACGCGTGTCGATGCCCGAGGGCACCCCCGGGGCGTGGATCGCCTCCGCGCAGGCCGACAATCCGCGCCTGGCCGCGCTGAGCGAGCAGGTGGCGGCGGCCGGCGGCAAGGTGGAAGTGGCGCGCTCCGAGCTGTATCCGCAGGTCGGGGCCATGGCCCGGGTCGAGACCCATGACCCGAACCTGGGCTTTTCCGCGCACAGCTACACCGTCGGCGTGCAGCTGAACTGGGACATCTTCGACGGCGGCGTGACGCGCGACGCGATCGACGAGGCCGCCGCGGCGCGCGATGCGTTGCGGCTCAAGCTGGAGTCGTCGCGCGAACAGCTGGGCATGCAGATCCAGGACGCCTACCGCAAGGCCCGGCTCGCCGCCGGCCAGATCGCCGGGCGCGAACTCGCGGTGCAGCAGGCCGACGAGGCTCAGCGCATCGTCGCGCAACGCTACGCCAACGGCGTCGGCACGCTTCTCGAGTTGCAGGGTGCGCAGGCCATGCTCGACAAGGCCCGCGCCGACCTCGTGCTGGCACGCAGCCAGGCGACGACGCAGCGCGCGGCCTTGCGCCTGGCCCTGGGCAAGCTCGATGTCGACTCCGTGCAGGCCCGCTGACCCCCTTCGATCCCGTCTTTACGTCGAGACTGCCATGACCCACCCTTTCCTGCCGGCCGCGCTGCGGCCGCTCGCGATCGCGCTTGCCGTCGTGCTGTTCGCCGGTTGCGCACGCCACGAAACCCCGCCGCAGGCCGCCGCGCCGCGCGTGGTCGACGCGCGCACCGTGACCCTGTCGGCGCGGGACTCCACCCTGCGCACGCTGCTCAGCGGCGTCGTCGCGTCCAGCCACCAGGTGCAGGTGGCGTCGCGCCTGATGGGCTACATCCGCGCGGTCGACGTGCACGAGGGCCAGCACGTGAAGGCCGGCCAGTTGCTGCTGCAGATCGACCCCACCGACATCCAGGGCCAGGTCGCGCAGGCGCGCGCCGGGCTGGCGCAGGCGCAAGCCAACCTGGTCGACGCGCAGTCCGACTACCAGCGTTTCGGCAAGCTCTACCGCGCCGACGCGGTGACGCGCCAGCAGTGGGACGGCATCCAGCTGCGATACAAGGTGGCGCAGCAGCAGGTCGCCGCGGCGCGCGCCGGCTACGACACCGCGGCCTCGCAGATGCGCTATGCGCGGGTGATCTCCCCGATCGACGGCGTGGTGGTGCAGAAGATGGCAAGCGCCGGCGACCTCGCCGCGCCGGGACGCCCGCTGCTGGTGGTGGAGGGCGAGGGCCGGCTGCAGGTGCAGGTGCAGGTGCCCTCCGAGGTGTTCGAGCGCTTGCGCGTGGGCCAGCCCGTCCCGGTGTACGCCGCCGCGCGCGAGCTGGCCGGAACGGTCGCCGAGGTCGTTCCGGTGGCCGACCCGCTGAGCCACACCCACGCCGTGAAGATCGACCTGCCGGCGGGAGCGGGCCTGAACAGCGGCAGTTTCGTGCGCGTGGGCTTCGCGCTGGGCAGCGCGCCGCAGTTGCGGGTTCCCGCGGCCGCGCTGGTCGAGCGCGCCGGCATGCACGGCGTGTTCGTCGTCGACTCCGCGGGAATCGCGCACTTCCGCCTCGTGCGTACCGGCGAGGCAGCGGGCGACATGGTCGACGTGCAGGCAGGCCTGGAACCCGGCGACACGGTGGTCACCAGCGACCTCGAGCAGATCAGCAACGGCGTGAAGGTCGGCGGAGGCCATCGTGGCTGAACACGTTCCCATGAACAGCGCGGGGCGGCTGGCGCGCGCCTTCATCCGTTCCAAGATCACCGCGCTGGTGATGCTGGCGCTGACCCTGGCCGGGGTGCTGGCGCTGCTGGTCACGCCGCGCGAATACAACCCGCAGATCGTCGTCCCGGCCGCCAACATCATCGTCGCCAAGCCGGGCGCCGGGCCGCGGGAGATCCAGGACCTGGTCGTCAAGCCCCTGGAGGCGATCATGGCCTCGATGTCGGGGGTGGACCACACCTATGGCTACGCGACCAACGACTTCGGCGTGGTCACGGTGCAGTTCAAGGTCGGCGAGGACCAGCAGAAGAGCCTGGTCAAGATGTACAACCAGCTGATGCAGAACCTCGACCGCATCCCGCCGGGGGCGATGCAGCCGGTGGTCAAGCCGATCGACGTCGACGACGTGCCGATCCTGACCCTGACCCTGAGTTCGCGCAGCCTCGGCCAGGCGCAGTTGCGCGAGGTCGGCACGAAGATCCTGGCGCACCTGCGCGCCACCCCGGGGGTGTCGTTCAGCGAGGTCGTCGGCGGCGCGCCGCGGGCGGTCAACGTGTGGATCTCGCCGGCCAGGCTGGCGGCGGCCGGTATCCCGTTGCAGCAGGTCGACCAGATCCTGCGCGGCAGCAACGCGGCGGCCCCGCTGGGCAACGTGGTCGACGCCAACCGCGTGGTGCCGGTGCGCATCGACAGCTTCCTCGGCGGCGCGCGCCAGGTCGGCGACATCCTGATCGGCGCTCCCAACGGCAAGCCGGTGTACCTGAAGGACGTCGCGCGGGTCGAGGACGGCCCCGAGGAGACCGATTCGCTGTCGCATTTCGCCTGGGGCCTGGCGGCCAAGGGCCGGCCGCAGGGGCAGGAGATGAACGCGGTCACGCTGGCCATCGCGAAAAAGGCCGGAACCAACGCGGTAGTGGTGGTCGATTCGGTGCTGCGCAAGCTGCACTCCATCGAGTCGTGGGCGCTGCCGCAGGGCGTGCACGTGACCATCACCCGCAATGACGGGGCCAAGGCCGACGAGGCGGTGAACACGCTGGTCGAGCACCTCGGCGTGGCCATCGTCAGCGTGTCGGTGCTGCTGTGGTTGTTCCTGGGGTGGCGCGAGGCGGGGATCGTCACGCTGACGGTGCCGCTGACCCTGTTCGCGGTGCTCACCGTCGACCTGATCGTCGGCGAGACCATCAACCGCATCACCCTGTTCGCGCTGATCCTGTCGCTGGGCCTGCTGGTCGACGGGGCGATCGTGGTCATCGAGAACATCCATCGCCACCTGCACCACGGCCCGGTGGGCGATTTCGAGCGCACCGTCGTGCACGCGACGAACGAGATCGGCAATCCGACCAACATGGCCACGCTGGCGGTGATCCTGGCCTTCGTGCCGATGGCCTTCGTCACCGGCATGATGGGGCCGTTCATGCGTCCGATCCCGGTGAACGTGCCGGTGGCGATGATCGCCTCGCTGCTGCTGGCCTATACCGTGGTGCCGTGGGCGGCACGCGCCTGGCTGTCGAAGAAGGCGGCGCGGGCGCAGTTGCAGCACAGCGAACCGCTGGAAGAGGAGCCCGGCGAGCCCGGCGCGCACCAGCCCGATCGCCTGCATCGCTCGTATCTGCGGGTGTTCGAGCCGCTGCTGCGCAGCCGGACGCGGCGCAACACCATGCTGCTGCTGGTGGTCGTGCTGTTGCTGGCGGCGATGCTGATGCCGGCCTGGCAGTTCATCCGTCCCTCCGGCATGAACGGCCCGCTGTCGCCGCTGGGCGTGGAGCTGAAGATGCTGCCCAACGACAACACCAACAGCTTCCTGGTGCAGGTCGACACGCCGGCGGGCTCGTCGCTGGAGCGCACCGACGAGGTCGCGCGCGCGGTCGGCGACGTGCTGGCGCGCAACCCCGACATCGTCGACTACCAGACCTTCGTCGGCATGGCGGCGCCGATCGATTTCGCCGCGCTGGTGCGCGGGGACAACCTGAAGCGCGGCGACAACTTCGCGCAGATCCGCGTCAATCTGGTGCCGAAGGACCGCCGCTCCATGCCCTCGCACGCCATCGTGCAGCAGCTGTATGGGCAGCTGGCGCCGTTGCGCGCGCGCTTTGCCTCCACCTTCATCAAGCTGTACGAGACCCCGCCGGGGCCGCCGGTGCGCTCGCAGGTGATGGCCGAGCTGTACGGGCCGTCCTACGCGCGGCTGCGCGTGCTGGCCAAGGAGGTGCTGGGCGACTTCGACCACACCTACGGGCTGATGAACCAGGATGATTCGGTGACCGCCACCACCGCCGAATACCGCATCGTCATCGACCGCAGCAAGGCCGCGCAGTCGGGCATCGTGCCCGGCCAGGTGATCCAGCTGCTGCACGACTACGTGGCCGGCATGGACGTGGGCGCGGTGCACGTGGCCGGCGCCGACGAGCCGGTGAGCATCGTCGTGCGGGTCGCGCGCCCGGATCGCCAGTCGCCGCAGCAGTTGCTGGACATGCCGATCCGCGGCGCCGGCGGGCGCATCGTCCCGCTGGGGGCGATCGCGCGGGTCGAGCGCACCGACCTGGCCAAGCCGATCTATACGCGCGACCAGCATCCGGTGGTCTACGTCGGCGGCGAGATGGTGCGATCGAGCCCGGTGTACGCCACGCTGAGCCTGAACAGCCGGCTCGACGGGCACCGCCTGGCCGACGGCACCGTGCTGCGCACCGGCAATCTCGGCTTCACCGACACGCCGCCGTCCGACCTCAAGGGCTACCAGCTGCTGTGGGGCGGCGAGATGCGCCTGACCCTGGACGTGTTCCGCGACCTGGGATCCGCCTTCATCGTCGCGCTGGTGTTCATCTACCTGCTGCTGGTCGCCTATTACAAGTCCTTCATGCTGCCGGTGATCGTGATGGGCGCGATTCCGCTTACACTAATAGGAGTATTCCCCGGGCACTGGCTGACGCACCAGGCCTTCACGGCGACCTCGATGATCGGGGTGATCGCGCTGGCCGGGATCGTCGTGCGCAACTCGCTGCTGCTGATCGACTTCATCCTGGACTACCGCGCGCGCGGCTACAGCCTGGAGGAATCGGTGGCGCAGGCCGGAGCGGTGCGCCTGCGCCCGATCCTGCTGACGGCGCTGGCCATCATCTTCGGGTCGGCCATCATGATCACGGACCCGGTGTTCGGCGGGCTGGCGGTGTCGCTGATCTTCGGCACGCTGCTGTCGACGCTGCTGACGCTGATCGTGATTCCGCTCATTTACTACATCTGGCAGATCCGTTTCGTACTTCCACGCGCTGCGCGCCATTCCTGAGAGTTTCCTCGCATTCGCGACCTTCCGAGCCGACCATGACCACCGAACGCTATATCCGCATCTTCGCCGGCAGCTTCATCCTGATCTCGCTGCTGCTGGGCGCGCCCGCAAGCCCCTTGTACGTGTCGAGCTGGTTCCTGTGGGTCACCGCCTTCGTCGGCGCCAACCTGCTGCAGTTCGGCTTCACCAATTTCTGCCCGCTCGGATTGATCCTGCGCCGCCTGGGAGTGCCCGATGGAGCGGCCTGCGGGCGCTGAGCCCGGCCCCGCGGATGCCGCGGCGAAGCTGACGGCGGGCGGGAGCTGTGGGTATCATCGGACCGGCACAGGCAACGAACCTGCTGCGGAACCTCGAAATCCCAATCGCGGAGACTCCCCGATGTCCGTATTGACCAATGCCGCGTCGCGCACCGATATCCTGAACCGGCTCAAGCGCGCGGAAGGCCAGTTGCGCGGCGTGCAGCGCATGATCGACGAGGGCGAGCCCTGCCTGAAGGTGGCGCAGCAGCTGTCGGCGGTGCGCAAGGCGCTGGACAGCACCTTCGTGCGCATGACCGTGTGCTTCATCGAGCAGGAACTCGACGCGCGCCTGGAAGGCAGCAACGCCGAGAAGACCCGCCTCGACTCGATGATGGAAGAGATGGAAACCCTGCTGGCACGAATGGCTTGATGGACAGCCCCCGGGGCCGGGCGATGCCCAGCCCCGGGGCTCATTCCTCCCCGGCCTGGGCGATGATGCCGCCGCCGAGGCAGACGTCGCCGTCGTACAGCACGGCCGACTGTCCGGGGGTCACGGCCCACTGCGGCCGCGGGAATTGCAGCTGCAGCTGCGCGCAATCGGCCTGCAGCACGACGCATTCGCTGTCGCGTTGCCGGTAACGGGTCTTCGCCCCCAGGCGCGAGCCGGCCGCCGGCGCGCTGCCGCTCACCCACGACGCTTCGGTGGCGCCCAGGCGCGAACTCTGCAGCCAGGGATGATCGTGTCCCTGCACCACGTACAGGGTGTTGGTGGCGACGTCCTTGCGCGCGACGAACCACGGCTGGCCGTCGCTTTCCCGCCGCCCGCCGAGTCCGATCCCCTTGCGCTGGCCCAGCGTGTAGAAGGCCAGTCCCAGGTGTTCGCCCAGCAGCTCGCCGTGCGCGCCGCGCATCGGGCCCGGACGGGTCGGCAGGTAGCGGGCGAGGAACTCACGGAACGGGCGCTCGCCGATGAAGCAGATCCCGGTCGAGTCCTTCTTGCGCGCGTTCGGCAGGCCGATCGAATCGGCGATCCGCCGCACCTCGGACTTGGGCAGATCTCCCACCGGGAACAGCGTGCGGCGCAGCTGATCCTGGTTCAGCCGGTGCAGGAAGTAGCTCTGGTCCTTGGTTTCGTCGATGCCGCGCAGCAGCTGCACCTCCTCGCCGACGCGGCGCACGCGCGCGTAATGCCCGGTGGCGATGTGCTCGGCGCCCAGCGCCACCGCATGGTCGAGGAAGGCCTTGAACTTGATCTCCGCGTTGCACAGCACGTCCGGGTTGGGCGTGCGGCCGGCCGCATATTCGCGCAGGAACTCGGCGAACACGCGGTCCTTGTATTCGGCCGAGAAGTTCACCGCCTCGATGTCGATGCCGATCAGGTCGGCCACGCTGACGGCGTCGAGCCAGTCCTGGCGCGACGAGCAGTACTCGTCGTCGTCGTCGTCTTCCCAGTTCTTCATGAACAGGCCGAGCACGTCGTGGCCCTGCTGCTTGAGCAGCCACGCCGAGACCGAGGAGTCGACGCCCCCGGACATGCCGACGACCACACGGGGACGATGCGATGCCATGGCGGGGATTCTAGTGGTCGGGCGAGGCTCCATGCTGCGGCGCCGCATGCGGTGCCGCAGCATCGGCATGCAGCATCTGCAGCGGCCAGCGCCGGCCGCTGGCGTGGTCGAGCGCGCACTGCAGCACCGCGGGACTGCGATGCCGCGACCGGCTGGCGCGCAATTCGTCGAGACTCATCCACAGCGTGCGCACGATGCCGTGGTCCAGCGCGCGTTGCGCGTCGTGCGCGCCGAGTTCGCCTGCGAAGGCGAAGCGCACGTAATGCACGGTGCCGGTGTCGCGCTCGCCGTGGCTCTGGTAGATGCCGAGCAGCGAGGTGGGGCGGAACACGTGCGCGGTCTCCTCGAGAGCCTCGCGCGCCACGGCCTGCAGCAGGTCCTCGCCCGGTTCGAGGTGGCCGGCGGGGTTGTTCAGGCGCAGCCCCTGGGGGGTATGTTCCTCCACCAGCAGGTAGCGTGCGTCGCGTTCGATGATCGCGGCGACCGTGACGCGGGGCAGGTCGATTCGTGACATTGCCGTATTGTGCACTGCGGCGACGGCGCCGGTCCCGAAATTCGCGTTTGCGGCCGTGCCGGAGCGCTCGCATGCGGATTCGCCGATAATTGCGGGCTTTGACCGGAGAGGGGAAGCACATGCGCATAGGCGTTGCGGCCGAGAGCATGGCGGGCGAAGCGCGCGTCGCCGCCACCGCGGAAACCGTGAAAAAGCTTGTTGCACAGCAGCACGAGGTGCTGCTGCAACGTGGAGCCGGCGAGCGCGCCGGGGTGCTCGACGCCGACTACGAGGCGGCCGGCGCGAAGCTGGTCGACGAGGCGCAGGCCTTGGGCGCCGAGATGGTGCTCAAGGTGCGCCGCCCGCAGGCGGCGGAACTGGCGCAGATGCGCCAGGGCGCGGTACTCGTGGGCATGCTCGAGCCATTCGACACCGAGGGCCTGCGCGCGTTGGCCGGCGCCGGGCTGAGCGCCTTCGCGCTGGAGGCTGCGCCGCGCACGACGCGTGCGCAGAGCCTGGACGTGTTGTCCAGCCAGGCCAACATCGCCGGCTACAAGGCGGTGCTCCTGGCCGCCGACCTCTATCCGCGCTTCATGCCGATGCTGATGACCGCGGCGGGAACCGTGAAGGCGGCTCGCGTGGTCGTGCTGGGCGCCGGTGTCGCCGGGCTGCAGGCGATCGCCACCGCCAAGCGCCTGGGCGCCGTGGTCGAGGCCTCGGACGTGCGTCCGGCCGCGCGCGAGCAGGTCGAGTCGCTGGGAGCCAAGTTCATCGACGTGCCGTTCGAGACCGACGAGGAGCGCGAGATCGCCAAGGGCGTCGGCGGCTACGCGCGGCCGATGCCGCAGTCGTGGCTGAAGCGCCAGGCCGAACTCGTGGCGGCACGCGTGCGCCAGGCCGACATCGTCATCACCACCGCGCTGATCCCGGGACGACGGGCGCCGACCCTGGTCGGCGAGGACATGGTGCGCTCGATGCGCGCCGGCTCGGTGCTGGTCGACATGGCCGCGGCGCAGGGCGGCAATTGTCCGTTGACCGAGGCCGACCGCGTGGTGCACAAGCACGGTGTGACCCTGGTCGGCCATACCAACCTGCCGTCGATGATGGCGGCCGACGCGTCCAGCCTGTATGCACGCAACGTGCTGGATTTTCTCAAGCTGGTGCTCGACCGGGAGAAGGGCTTCGTGCTGAACCTGGAAGACGACATCGTCAATGCCTGCCTGGTGACCCACGGCGGGGAGCTGCGGCGCGGCAACGCCTGATCGGTACGCACGGCGCGAGGAGAAGCGAGATGCATGAGATTTCACCACTGGTCATCAATCTGATCATTTTTGTCCTGTCCATTTACGTCGGTTATCACGTGGTCTGGAACGTGACCCCGGCGCTGCATACGCCGCTGATGTCGGTGACGAATGCGATTTCCGCGATCATCATCGTCGGCGCGATGCTGGCGGCGGCGCTGACGGTTACCCCCGTGGGACGCATCATGGGCATGCTGGCGGTGGCGATGGCCTCCGTCAACGTGTTTGGGGGATTCCTCGTGACCCGGCGCATGCTGGCGATGTTCAAGAAGAAGGAGCGGGCGACGCCGTCCGCCGGCGCCTGAGCGCCGCGAACGCCACAGCCAAGGATTTGTCATGACCCTCAGCATGAATCTGGTCACCCTGTTGTACCTCGTCGCCTCGGTGTTTTTCATCCAGGCCTTGAAGGGACTTTCCCACCCGGCAAGCAGCCGTCGGGGCAATCTGTTCGGCATGCTCGGCATGACCATCGCGGTACTGACCACGGTGGCGCTGATCGTGAAGATCGGCGGTGACGCCGGAGTCTCCGGACTGCTTTATGTATTGATGGCGCTGGTGGTCGGCGGCGCCATCGGCGCCGTCATGGCGCAGCGCGTGCAGATGACCAAGATGCCCGAGCTGGTGGCCTTCATGCACAGCATGATCGGCCTGTCGGCGGTGTGCATCGCGATCGCCGAGGTGGCGGAGCCGCATGCCTTCGGGATCGTCGCGGCGCCGGGCATGGCGCTGCCGCACGGCAACCGTGTCGAGCTGTTCATCGGCACGATCGTCGGCGCCATCACGTTCAGCGGTTCGGTGATCGCCTTCGGCAAGCTGTCGGGCCGCTACAAGTTCCGGCTGTTCCAGGGGGCCCCGGTGCGTTTTCCGGCGCAGCACAAGCTCAACCTGGTGCTGGCGCTGGCCACCATCGGGCTGGGCATCGACTTCTGGTATGGCGCGCAGTGGGCGCCCTTCCTGCTGATGCTGGCGCTGGCCTTCGTGCTCGGGGTGCTGATCATCATCCCGATCGGCGGTGCCGACATGCCGGTGGTCGTGTCGATGCTCAACAGTTATTCGGGCTGGGCCGCGGCGGGAATCGGTTTCTCGCTGGAAAACAGCATGCTGATCATCGCCGGATCGCTGGTCGGCTCGTCCGGCGCGATCCTGTCGTACATCATGTGCAAGGCGATGAACCGCTCGTTCTTCAACGTGATCCTGGGCGGTTTCGGCGGCGAGTCGGGTGGCGCCTCGGAGGCGGGTGCGCAGCAGCGCAGCGTTCGCTCGGGAAGTGCCGATGACGCCGCGTTCATCCTGGCGAACGCCGAAAGCGTGATCATCGTTCCCGGCTACGGGCTGGCGGTGGCGCGCGCGCAGCATGCGCTGAAGGAACTGGCGACCAAGCTCACCGAGCACGGGGTCAGCGTGAAGTATGCGATCCACCCGGTGGCGGGACGCATGCCCGGCCATATGAACGTGCTGCTGGCCGAGGCCGAGGTTCCGTACGACCAGGTATTCGAGATGGAAGACATCAACCCCGAATTCGCGCAGGCCGACGTCGCGGTCGTGCTGGGGGCCAACGACGTGGTCAATCCGGCGGCCCGGAATGATCCGAAATCCCCGATCGCGGGCATGCCCATCCTGGACGCGTACAAGGCGAAGACGGTGATCGTCAACAAACGATCGATGGCCACCGGCTACGCCGGGCTGGATAATGAACTGTTCTACCTCGATAAAACCATGATGGTGTTCGGGGATGCCAAAAAGGTCATCGAGGACATCGCGAAGGCCGTTGAATAAGGGGACGCAGAGGCTTTGCGGTCCCGGAATCCGCGTTGAAAAGGCCGCCCGACCGGGTGGCCTTTTTGTTTGCGCATTTCTTGCGTTATCATCCGCATATTCAACCGTCGCGTAGCTGCGGGCAGGCGGTGTCCGAACCTGATCGCCCAACCACCACTGGAGGTGTCGATGTCCTCGTATAAGGAATTGTTGTCGCAAATCGAAGTGCTGAAGCAGCAGGCCGAATCCCAGCGCAAGGCGGAGATTGCCAGCGTCGTCACCGATATTCGCGCAAAAATGCAGGAGTACGGCATCAGCGCGAGCGACCTGGGTTCCGGCGGACGCGGCTCGCGCAGCAAGGGCATGACGGTGGCCGCCAAGTACCGTCATCCGCGCACCGGCGAGACCTGGACCGGCCGCGGCAAGATGCCCAAGTGGCTGCAGGCCGAGGTCAACACCGGCAAGCGCAAGGAAGATTTCCTGATCGTCTGAAGACGCGGCGGGGCGCCGCGGGTCCCCGAAGGGCCCCGCGACCGCACGCTGTTCGACCCGCCCGATCACGCGGCGCCCTCCCGACGGGGACGGCGCCGCGTATGTTTTGTGGGGTGGATGCGACGGATCGCCGGATCGTCGAAGATATCCCGGAAGAATGATGTGTTTTCGAAAAAGCATGCGTGCGCAACTGAATGCCGCAGAATGATTGCAATGCGCAACAATCGTCAGGATTGCCGGATTCGCTGGTCTGTTGGAAAGTTTTGATGTAAATACTTACTCTTCGTAACACTGTTCGTGTACCTTCTTGTCGCATATTCCTCGAAGAATTGCACAAGAAGCCCCATGAAAGCCAAAGACGTTCTCAATTTGCCTAGGTGTTGCCCTTGGATGTCGGGGCTGGACGACACCGACCTTCAGCAGGTGCAGCGCGAGCTGCAGATCCAGAGCTTCGAGCCCGGCACGGTGGTGTGCCGGGCCGGCGAGCCCACCCGGCATTGGGTCGGCGTGTTCAGCGGCCTGTTGCTGGTGCGCCGCCCGCCGGATCGCCTCGGCCCGTCGGTCGCCGTGGCGCCCGGCGGCTGGCTCGGCGAGGACACGCTGGCGCGTTTCGAGCCCTGGGCCGACGACGTCGTCGCGTTGCGCAAGAGCCATGTCGGGCTGCTGCCGGCGCAGACCTACTTTCGCCTGCGCGAACGCAGCCTCGCGTTCAACCACGTGCTGCTGGCGCGCCTGGAGCAGCGCATGCGCATTTGCATGCAATCCGTGCAGGCCGGGCGTGCCGGCGGCGCCGACGAGCGCGTCGCGCAGGCCCTGCTCGGGCTGTTCGACCCGGTTCTGCATCCCGCGGTGGGGCAGACTCTGCGCGTCACCCAGGAAGAACTCGCGGAGATCTGCCGCTTGTCGCGCCAGCGCGTCAACCAGGCGCTGCAGCGCCTGGGCTCGCTGGGAATGCTGCGGCTGCGCTACGGCGGTCTCGAGCTGGTCGCCGCGGAGGCGCTGCGGCAGTTCGCAGGCCATGGGGTCAACGGCGTGGCGCTGCGCGACCCGCCGGTGCTCGAACGGCCGGCCGGCGAGCAGCACTGGGCCTAGACCTGGGCGGCGGCGGCGCCCCGGGATCCGCGGCCTCGCGTGCGACCGCAGCGCCGGCCGGGGAAGGTCCGTGGCTGCGTCGACGCTGCCGCCGGCAGGCACTCGCGCAGG
Source organism: Pseudomonadota bacterium (assembly GCA_021816585.1). Classification (GTDB taxonomy): domain Bacteria; phylum Pseudomonadota; class Gammaproteobacteria; order Burkholderiales; family Burkholderiaceae_C; genus Thiomonas_A. The sequence goes on from JAKAXL010000004.1 coordinate 46,608, forward strand.
CCGACGCCGTTGGCGCCGCGCCCCTAGAATGACACCTCCTTCCCGCGGTCCCGCCCCGGAGCCATCCGGGGCGCCGGCGATCCAGCCGGCGCCGACCCGCCTGTCCTGCATGTCCGAATCCTCCGCGAAAGCCCTGGTCGAGTTCGAACGCGTCGACTTCTCGTACGACGCGCGTGCGGTGCTGGGCGCGATCAGCCTGCGCGTGATGCCGGGCGAGGTGGTTGCCGTGATGGGCGCCTCCGGCGGCGGCAAGACCACGCTGCTGCGGCTGATCGGCGGCCAGTTGCGCCCGGACGCCGGCGACGTGCGATTCGACGGCGAGAGTGTTGCGCAGATGTCGCATGCGCGCCTGTACGCGGCGCGTCGGCGCATGGGCATGCTGTTTCAGATGGGCGCGCTGTTCACCGACCAGACCGTGTTCGAAAACGTGGCCTTCGCGCTGCGCGAGCACACGCGCCTGCCCGAGTCGATGATCCGCGACCTCGTGTTGATGAAGCTGCACGCGGTCGGGCTGCGCGGAGCGCGCGACCTGTACCCCGCGCAGCTGTCCGGGGGCATGGCCCGACGCGTCGCGATGGCACGCGCGGTCGCGCTCGATCCGGCGCTGGTGATGTACGACGAGCCCTTCGCCGGGCTCGACCCGATCTCGCTGGGCATTTCGGCGCGGCTGATCCGCACCCTCAACGACGCGCTGGGCCTGACCAGCATCATCGTCTCGCACGACGTCGAGGAGACCTTCACCATCGCCGATCGCGTGTTCATCCTCGGCAACGGACACCTGCTCGCGCAGGGCACGCCGCAGCAACTGCGCGACAGCACCGAGCCGCTGGTGCGGCAGTTCGTGCGCGGCGAGCCCGACGGGCCCGTGCGCTTCCACTATCCGGCGCCGGAACTGCGCGAGGATTTCCTCGGCGCCGACACCGGGCGGGGGATGCGGCCGTGAACGCGCTGTTGCAGCTGCTGCGCGGCGTCGGCGCGACGACGCGCCGCGTGCTGGGAGACCTCGGATGGGGCCTGCGGCTGTTCCTGCGGCTGCTGGTGCTGCTGCCGGGCGCCTTCCGGCGTCCGCGCCTGGTGGCCCAGCAGGTGTATTTCCTGGGCAACGATTCGCTGCTGATCATCGCGGTATCGGGACTGTTCGTCGGCTTCGTGCTCGGCCTGCAGGGCTACTACACGCTGTCGCGCTACGGCGCGTCGAGCTCGCTGGGCATCGTCGTCGCGTTGTCGCTGGTGCGCGAACTCGGACCGGTGGTGACCGCCCTGCTGTTCGCCGGACGCGCCGGAACCTCGCTGACGGCGGAGATCGGCCTGATGAAGGCCGGCGAGCAGCTCGCAGCGATGGAAATGATGGCCGTCGACCCGCTGGCGCGGGTGCTCGCGCCGCGCTACGCCGGGGGCATCCTCGCGATGCCGCTGCTGGCCTGCGTGTTCAGCGCGGTCGGCATCGTCGGCGGCTACGTCGTGGGGGTGCTGCTCATCGGGGTCGACTCCGGTCAGTTCTGGGGCCAGATGCAGTCGGGCGTGGACGTGTTCAAGGACGTCGGCAACGGCGTCATCAAGAGCCTGGTCTTCGGCGTCGCGGTCACCTTCGTCGCGCTGTATCAGGGCTGGCGTGCCCAGCCGACCCCGGAAGGCGTCTCCAGGGCGACCACGCGCACCGTGGTCGTGGCGTCGCTGGCCGTGCTGGGCCTGGATTTCCTGCTCACGGCGCTGATGTTCAGCACCTGAACCCGCAGCGCAAGGACTACATCATGGATAAGCGTTCCACCGACGTCTGGGTCGGACTGTTCGTGCTCATCGGCGCCGCCGCGCTGCTGTTCCTGGCGCTGAAGGCCGGCAACCTGCTGAGCGTGAATTTCGGGCCCAGCTACGATGTGATCGCCCGCTTCGACAACATCGGCGGCCTGAAGACCGACGCGCCCGTGAAAAGCGCGGGCGTGGTGGTCGGACGGGTCTCGTCGATCCGCTTCGACAACCAGACCTTCCAGGCCGACGTGACGCTGGCGCTGGACCAGCGCTATCAGTTTCCCACCGACACCTCGGCGAAGATCCTCACGTCCGGGCTGCTGGGGGATCAGTACGTTGGGCTCAGTCCCGGCGCCTCGGAAAAGAATCTTCGCAATGGCGACGTGATTCAAAACACGCAATCCGCCATCGTCCTGGAGAATCTGATCGGGCGTTTTCTCTACAACAAGGCCGCCGAGGGCGGCAAATAAGTCCGGATCCACCGGCAGGCATGTGCAGGAGAATTCCTTGAACTTTCGTTCCGAAGCCATCGCGAGCCGCGGCCCCTGGCGGGCCGCGGCATTGCTGCTGGCGGGTACGCTGCTGCTCGGAGGTTGCGCCACGCGCGATCCGCAGGATCCGCTGCAGCCCTACAACCGCGCGATGTTCGCCTTCAACCGCAATCTCGACAAGGTGGTGATGAAACCGGTCGCCACCGGCTATCGCAACATCACCCCGAAATACGTGCGCGAAGGGGTGAGCAATTTCTACGGCAACCTCGAAGACGTCTGGTCGGTCGGCAACGACTTTCTGCAGGGGCATGTTGCGCTGGGTTTCAACGGCATCATGCGAGTCGGGGTCAATACCGTGTTCGGGCTGTTCGGGCTGATCGACGTGGCCACGCCGATGGGCCTGTACCGGCACCCCAACGGCTTCGGTCTGACGCTGGCGCGCTGGGGTGTGCCGTCGGGGCCGTATTTCGTGATGCCGTTCTTCGGCCCGTCGACGTTGCGCGACGCGCCGGCCACGGTGGTGGACCTGATCTACAACCCGGTGCTCGATCTGTCCTCGAACGTGAGCACGCGCAATCAGTTGATCGCGATGCACTACATCAGTCTTCGTGCATCGCTGCTCAGCACCACCGATCTGCTGGACCAGATCGCCATCGACCCCTACGTGTTCACGCGGGATGCCTACCTTCAGAGGCGGCACGCCCAGGTCGAGGCGGTGCGTCACACCGGGATCCTGGCCATGGAGCCTTCCGACGATTCCGGAGCGGGGGGCGCGGGCGCCGAGTCCGCGCAGGAGCCGGCGTCGGAGGCCAGCCAGGCGGCGAAGCCCTGAAGGCGCGGCTCGCCAACCTCGAGATCCATCCGGCCCCGCGGGGCCGGTCCCCCTTGCGGAGATGACCATGATTGCCAAGATTCGATTCCTGTTCCTGCCGTTGCTGCTGGGGTGTACGCTGGGCGTCGTCGCCCACGCCGATCCGCTGCCGCCCCCGGTGGAGGTGGTCAAGCATCTGACCGATTCGGTGATGACCGCGGTTCGCGACGACCCCGCGCTGAAGGCCGGCGACCAATCCAAGGTCGAGCAGCTCGTCGAGACCAAGGTGCTGCCCTTCCTCGACTTCCGGCGCATGACGGCCTCGGCGGTCGGGCCCGCGTGGCGTCGCGCCACGCCGCAGCAGCGCCAGCAGCTGGAGCAGCAGTTCAAGCAGCTGCTGATCCACACCTACTCCGGCGCCATCCGCGAGATCAAGGACCAGACCGTGCAGTACCTGCCGTTGCGCGCCGCGCCCGACTCGACCAGCGTGGTCGTGCGTACCCGCGTGCTCAACAACGGCGAGCAGGTGCAGCTCGACTACCGGCTGGTCAAGCTGGGCTCCGAGTGGAAGATCTCCGACGTCAACGTGATGGGGATCTGGCTGGTCGACAACTACCGCGGCGTGTTCGCGCAGGAGATCAGCAGCAAGGGCATCGACGGCCTGATCGAGGTCCTGAGCAAGCGCAACAAGGAACTGGCGCAGGGGCGCCCGGCAAGCCCATGAGCCTGAGCACCGCGCAGGACTACGTCCTGCCGCCGCAGCTCACCGTCGCGCAGGCCGCCGAGGTCGCGCGCGATGCGCTGCGCGTGCTCGGCGCCGCCGCGAAGCCGTGGCGCGTCGACTGCGGCGAGCTGCGGCAGTTCGACTCCGCCTGCCTGGCCCTGTTGCTGGAATTGCGTCGCCACGCGGGCGATGCCGGCATCGAATTGCTGCGCGTGCCCGAGCGCCTGCGCCACCTCGCACAGGCCTATGGCGTGGGCTTCGTGCTCGACGGCGCGCCCGGTGCGCCTGCCGCAGCGCCCCCCGGCGAAGGCGGGGCATGAGCCCGATCTCCCGAGACACCCCCGCGGTCAGGCTGCGCGGGGTGGTCAAGCGCTATGGCGACCGCAACGTGGTCGACGGCGTCAGCCTGGACATCGAGCAGGGCGAGTTCTTCGCGCTGCTGGGCGCCAACGGCGCCGGCAAGACCACGCTGATCAGCATGCTGGCGGGGCTGACGCGGCCCAGCGCGGGCAGCGTGCAGGTGCTCGGGCACGAGGTCACGCGCGAGCCGTACCTGACGCGCCGCCTGCTCGGCGTGGTGCCGCAGGAGCTGGTGTTCGACCCCTTCTTCACGGTGCGCGAGGCGCTGCGCCTGCAGTCGGGCTACTTCGGGCTGCGGCGCAACGACGACTGGATCGACGAACTGCTGCACCACCTGGGGCTGACGCGCCAGGCGCAGCAGAACATGCGCGCGCTGTCCGGCGGCATGAAGCGCCGCGTCATGGTGGCGCAGGCCCTGGTGCACAAGCCGCCGGTGATCGTGCTCGACGAGCCGACCGCCGGAGTCGACGTCGAGTTGCGCCAGAGCCTGTGGCACTTCATCACCGAACTGAACCGCCAGGGCCACACCGTGCTGTTGACCACGCACTACCTGGAAGAGGCCGAATCCCTGTGCAGCCGCATCGGCATGCTCAAGCTGGGGCATCTGGTCGCGCTGGACAGCACGCATGCGCTGCTGTCGCGCTTCGCCTCCACGCAACTGCTGCTGCGCTGCACCGGCCAGCCGCTGCCGCCGCAGCTGGCGCAGCGCGCGCGCGCGGTGGGCGCGCGCGTCGCGTGGACCGTGCGCGACGCCTCCGAGGTGGAGGCGCTGCTGGGCGAACTGCGCGCCGCCGGCTGCGATCTCGACGAACTCGAGGTGCGCCGCGCCGACCTGGAGGACGCCTTCCTGCAGATCATGGGCGCGGGGCCTCGGGATGACGCGGGAGGGTCGGCGTGAACGCCTTGTTCACCCTGCTCGGCAAGGAGGTGCTGCGCTTCTGGAAGGTCGCGCTGCAGACGGTGGCCGCGCCGGTGATCTCCAGCCTGCTGTACCTGCTGATCTTCTCCCATGCGATCGCCGGGCATATCCAGGTCTACGGCAGCATCCCCTACACCAGTTTCCTGATCCCGGGGCTGGCGATGATGAGCGTGCTGCAGAACGCCTTCGCCAACAGTTCGTCGTCGCTGATCCAGTCGAAGATCACCGGCAACCTGGTGTTCGTGCTGCTGTCGCCGCTGCAGCCCTGGCAGCTCTACCTCGGCTACGTCGGCGCCTCGGTGCTGCGCGGGCTGATGGTCGGCGGCGCGCTGCTGCTGGTGACCGGCTGGTTCGTGCCGCTGCAGTGGCACGATCCGCTGTGGTCGCTGCTGTTCGCGGTGCTCGGAGCATCCATGCTCGGTTCGCTGGGGGTGATCGCGGGGATCTGGGCGGAGAAGTTCGACCAGATGGCCGCTTTCCAGAATTTCATCATCGTCCCGGCGACCTTCCTGTCGGGCGTGTTCTACTCGGTGACCACGCTGCCCCCGTTCTGGGTGGCGGTGTCGCGCCTGAATCCGTTCTTCTATCTGGTCGACGGTATGCGCTTCGGCTTCTTCGGGATCTCCGACACCTCGCCGTGGATCTGCCTGGCGGCGGCTTTGCTCGGGAACCTGGTGTGCGGCGGCGCGGCCTGGATCTGGCTGAAGCGCGGCTACAAGCTGCGCAACTGAACCTGCTGCCATCGCGATGTCCCTGCCCACTCCCGAACTCCTGCGCGACCTGATCGCCGCCGGCCTCGAATGCACCCATCTGGAGGTGCAGGGCGACGGCCAGCACTTCTACGCCACCATCGTCAGCCCGCGCTTCACCGGGCTCACCCGGATCGCGCGCCACCGCCTGGTCTACGAGGTGCTCGGCGAGCGCATGCGCGAGCAGGTCCACGCGCTGTCGATGCGCACCATCGCCCCCGGCGAGCCGCTGCCGCGGTGAGCGGCGCGCCCGGCGGCGGGCCGCGCCCGCAGCCGCTAAAATGACCGGCTTTGCCGGGCCCGCGAGGGCAGGCGTACGCGCATGGCCCGACCGGCCGCCGGCGCGCACACCGGCCCCCTCCACGGTCCCCCCACCCAGCGCCACGATGGACAAACTGCGCATTGAAGGCGGCCACGCCCTGCATGGCGAGGTCGGCGCAAGCGGCGCCAAGAATGCCGCGCTGCCGCTGATGGCTGCCAGCCTGCTGAGCGCGCAGCCGATCCGGCTCGAGCACGCCCCGCGCCTGATGGACGTGCACACGCTGGGCGAATTGCTGCGCGCGATGGGCGCGCAGGTCGAACGCGACGGCTCCAGCCTGCAGCTGCAGGCCGACCGCATCGTCGCCTGCGAGGCGCCGTACGAGCGGGTCAAGACCATGCGGGCGTCGGTGCTGGTGCTGGGCCCGCTGCTGGCGCGCTTCGGCCACGCCCGCGTCAGCCTGCCCGGCGGCTGCGCCATCGGCGCGCGGCCGGTGGACCAGCACATCCGCGGCCTGCGCCAGCTCGGCGCGCAGGTCGAGGTCGAGCATGGCTACATCGTCGCCAGCGTGCCGGGCGGTCGCCTGCGCGGCGCGCGCATCAGCACCGACATGGTCACGGTCACCGGCACCGAGAACCTGATGATGGCCGCCTGCCTGGCCGATGGCGAGACGGTGATCGAGAACGCCGCGCAGGAGCCCGAGGTGGTCGACCTGGCGCGCCTGCTGTCGGCGATGGGGGCCGACATCGACGGCGCCGGCAGCTCGCGCCTGCGCATCCGCGGCGTGGCCGAGCTGCACGGCACGCGCCACCGCATCGTCGCCGACCGCATCGAGGCCGGCACCTTCCTGTGCGCGGCCGCCGCCACGCGCGGCGACGTCACGGTGCGCGACTGCGTGCCGCAGCACCTCGACGCGCTGCTGGACAAGCTGCGCGAGGCCGGCGCCGAGGTCGAGTGCGGCCCCGACTGGGTGCGCCTGCGCGCCGACCGCATGCCGGGCGGGCGCCCGCGCGGGGTCGGCGTGCGCACCAGCGAATACCCGGGTTTCGCCACCGACATGCAGGCGCAGTTCATGGCGCTGAACTGCATCGCGCAGGGCGCCTCGACGGTCACCGAGACCATTTTCGAGAACCGCTTCATGCACGTGCAGGAACTCGTGCGCCTGGGCGCCAGCATCGCGGTGGAGGGCAACACCTGCGTGGTGCAGGGGGTCGAGCGCCTGTCCGGGGCCACCGTGATGGCCACCGACCTGCGCGCCTCGGCCGGGCTGGTGATCGCCGGCCTGGTGGCCGACGGCGTCACCTGCATCGAGCGCATCTACCACCTCGACCGCGGCTACGAGACCATGGAGCACAAGCTCGCCGCGCTGGGCGCGCGCATCCAGCGCGTGCATTGACGCGCGCACCCTACGAGCACCCCACGAGCACCGAGCACGCCGCACCTGGAACCCACCAACGCCATGCTGACCCTCGCGCTGTCCAAAGGACGCATCTTCGACGACACGCTGCCGCTGCTGCAACGCGCCGGGATCACCGTCGCCGAGGACCCGCAGAGCACGCGCAAGCTGATCCTCGGCACCAACCGCGCCGATCTGCGCGTGGTGCTGGTGCGCGCCAGCGACGTTCCCACCTACGTGCGCTACGGCGGCGCCGACCTCGGCGTGGCCGGGCTCGACGTGCTGCTGGAGTCCGACGCCGCCGACGGCGGCGACGGGCTGTACCGCCCGGTCGACCTGGGGATCGCGCGCTGCCGGCTCAGCGTGGCCACGCCGCAGGGCTGGGACTACGCGGCGGCGGTGCGCCAGGGCGCGCGCATCCGCGTGGCCACCAAGTACCTGCACCTGGCGCGCGAGCACTTCGCCGCCAAGGGCGTGCACGTCGACCTGGTCAAGCTGTACGGCTCGATGGAACTGGCGCCGCTGACCGGCATGGCCGACGCCATCGTCGACCTGGTGTCCAGCGGCGGCACGCTCAAGGCCAACGGGCTGGTCGAGGTCGAGCACATCATGAACATCTCCGCGCGCCTGATCGTCAACCAGGCCGCATTCAAGACCCGTGCGCCGCTGCTCAAGCCCCTGGTGGGCGCGCTGCGCGAGGCCGTGCAAGGCGCACGCGGCGCCGACGAGTCCTGACCATGTCCGACACTGCCTTCACGATGCGCCGGCTCGACGCCGCGGCGCCCGATTTCGAATCCCGCTGGGCCGAGCTGTTCGGCCGCATCTCGGAGGAGAACGCCGCCATCGACGCGCGCGTGGCCGAGATGCTCGACGAGGTGCGGCGACGCGGCGACGACGCGGTGCTGGAGTACACGCGGCGCTACGACCGCGTGAGCGCGACCTCGATGGCCGAACTCGAGATCGGGCAGCACGAACTGCAGGACGCGCTGCGGGCCATCGGCGCCGAGCAGCGCGACGCGCTGCAGGCCGCGGCGCAGCGCGTGCGCGCCTACCACGAGCGCCAGCTCGAGCACCTGGGCGGCAGCTGGGAGTACCACGACGCCGACGGCACGCTGCTGGGCCAGAAGGTCACTGCGCTGGACCGCGTGGGGATCTACGTGCCCGGCGGCAAGGCCGCCTACCCGTCGTCGGTGCTGATGAACGCCATCCCCGCGCATGTCGCCGGGGTGCGCGAGATCGTCATGGTCGTGCCGACCCCGGACGGCGAGCGCAACCCGCTGGTGCTGGCGGCCGCCGCGGTGGCCGGCGTCGGCCGCGCCTTCGCGGTCGGCGGCGCGCAGGCCGTGGGGGCGCTGGCCTACGGCACCGCCAGCATCCCGAAGGTGGACAAGATCACCGGGCCCGGCAACGCCTACGTGGCGGCGGCCAAGCGACGCGTGTTCGGGTTGTGCGGAATCGACATGATCGCCGGCCCGTCGGAGATCCTGGTCATCGCCGACGGCAGCACGCCGGCCGACTGGGTGGCGATGGACCTGTTCAGCCAGGCCGAGCACGACGAGCTGGCGCAAAGCATCCTGCTGTGTCCGGATTCCGGCTACATCGAGCAGGTGTGGCAGGCCATGCAGCGCCTGCTGCCGCAGATGCCGCGGCGCGACATCATCGAGGCCTCGCTGCGCGGACGCGGGGCGCTGATCCGCGTGCGCGACCTGGAGCAGGCCTGCGAACTGGCCGACCGCATCGCCCCCGAGCACCTCGAGCTGTCCACGCGCGAGCCGCGCGTGCTGGCCGAGCGCCTGCGCCATGCCGGAGCCATCTTCCTCGGCGCCTACACCTCCGAGTCGCTCGGTGACTACTGCGCCGGGCCCAATCACGTGCTTCCCACCTCGGGCACGGCGCGCTTTTCCTCCGCGCTCGGCGTGTACGACTTCGTCAAGCGCACCAGCCTGATCGAGGTCAGCCGGCGCGGCGCCGCGCGCCTCGGGCATATCGCGTCGGTGCTCGGCCGCGGCGAGAGGCTGCAGGCGCACGCCACCGCGGCCGAGATGCGCCTGCACGACATCGGCAGCGACGAGTGAGGGCGCGCACGCGCACCCGATCTGCCCGAGACCGCAGCGAGAACCTTTCGATGAGCCGCTTCTGGAGCGAGGCCGTGCACGGCCTGACCCCGTACGTGCCCGGCGAGCAGCCGCGCATCGCCGGGCTGATCAAACTCAACACCAACGAATGCCCGTACGCGCCCAGCCTGCGCGTGCTGCAGGCCATCCGCGACGCGGCCGGCGAGGAACTGCGCCTGTACCCGGACCCGGAATGCACGCAGCTGCGCCAGGCGATCGCCGCGCACCACGGGCTGCTGCCCGAGCAGGTGTTCGTCGGCAATGGTTCGGACGAGGTGCTGGCGCACGCCTTCATGGCGCTGTTCAGGCAGCCGCGCCCGCTGTTGATGCCCGACGTCGGCTACAGCTTCTACCCGGTCTACGCCCGGCTGTACGGGATCGAGGCGCGCAGCGTGGCGCTGGACGAGCAGCTGCGGCTGCGCGTGCAGGACCTGCTGGATGCGGGCCCCAACGGCGGCATCGTGTTCGCCAACCCGAACGCGCCGACCGGGATCGCGCTCGGGCTGGAGCAGATCGAGCAGCTGCTGCAGGGCAATCGCGACTCGGCCGTGCTGGTCGACGAGGCCTATGTCGACTTCGGCGCGCAAAGCGCGGTCGAGCTGATCGAGCGCCACCCGCAGCTGCTGGTCGTGCGCACGCTGTCGAAGGCGCGCGCGCTGGCCGGGTTGCGCGTCGGCTATGCGCTGGGCCAGCCGGAACTGATCGAAGGCCTGACGCGGGTGAAGGACAGCTTCAACTCCTATCCGCTGGATCGCCTGGCGCTGGCCGGCGCCACCGCGGCGATGCTCGACGACACCTGGCTGGCCCATACGCGCTCGCGCATCATCGCCAGCCGCGACCTGCTGAGCGACCAGTTGCGCGAGCTCGGTTTCGAGGTGCTGCCGTCGTCGGCCAACTTCGTGTTCGCGCGCCATGCGCGACTCGACGCCGCCGAGCTCGCCGCGGCGCTGCGCGAGCAGCGCATCCTGGTGCGGCACTTCAGCCGACCCGAGCGCATCCGCCAGTTCCTGCGCATCAGCATCGGCACCGAGTCGCAGTGCGAGGCCCTGGTGCAGGCGCTGCGCGGCATCGTGCAGGAGCCCGCCGGCGGAGATCGATGAAGCTTGATGAATAATCGGGGCATCATGCGCACCGCCACCATCCTGCGTCAGACCGCCGAAACCCGCATCGAGGTCGCCCTCGACCTCGACGGCAGCGGCCGTTCCGAGCTGAGCACCGGCATCGGCTTCTTCGACCACATGCTGGACCAGATCGCCCGCCACGGCGCGCTCGACCTGAAGGTGCAGGCCGCGGGCGACCTGCACATCGACGGCCACCACACGGTCGAGGACGTGGGCATCACCTTCGGCCAGGCGCTGGCGAAGGCCCTGGGCGACAAGAAGGGCATCCGGCGCTTCGGGCATGCGTACGTGCCGCTGGACGAGGCGCTGTCGCGGGTGGTGATCGACTTCTCCGGACGCCCCGGCCTGGTCTGGCAGGTGCCGTTCACGCGATCGAGCATCGGCGCCTTCGACGTCGAGCTGGCGCACGAATTCTTCCAGGGCCTGGTCAACCACGCATTCATCACCGTGCACGTGGACAATCTGCGCGGCGACAACGCGCACCACCAGTGCGAGACCGTGTTCAAGGCCTTCGGCCGCGCGCTGCGCCAGGCCGTCGAGCTCGATGCGCGACTGGCGCAGCAGATCCCGTCCACCAAAGGCTCGCTTTGAATCGATGATCCGCGGCGCGCTGTCGCGCCGGCGCCAATCGCAAAGTCCGGGTCCCCGGCCCACTCCCGCATGAAAACCGTCGCCATCGTCGATTACGGCATGGGCAACCTGCGCTCGGTGTCGCAGGCCGTGCAGCATGTCGCCAAGGGCCTGCCGTGGCAGGTCGTCGTCAGCTCCGACGCCGCCCAGGTCGAGCAGGCCGATCGCCTGGTGCTGCCCGGGCAGGGCGCGATGCCCGACTGCATGCGCGAATTGCGCGATTCCGGGTTGCAGCGCGCGGTGCTGCACGCGGTCGACTCCGGCAAGCCCCTGTTCGGCGTGTGCGTGGGCATGCAGATGCTGCTCGAGCGCAGCGAGGAGGGCCCGACCGACGGGCTCGGCCTGTTCGCGGGCAGCGTGCGGCGCTTCCAGCTGCAGGGCGCGCTGCAGCCCGACGGCAGCCGCTACAAGGTGCCGCACATGGGCTGGAACGCGGTGCGCCAGGTGGCGCACGACGGCAGCGTGCATGCGCTGTGGCAGGGGATTCCCGACGGCAGTGCCTTCTATTTCGTGCATAGTTTCTATGCCGATCCGTCCGACCCACGCAACATCGCCGGTCGCACCGAATATGGCGTGACATTTGCAAGCGCAATCGCTCGGGGTACCATTTTCGCCACCCAATTCCACCCGGAGAAAAGCGCTTCCGCCGGGTTGAGCCTGTACCGCAATTTCCTCTCGTGGAAACCCTGAGGGCGTCCTTGAAAGCCCATCGGCGGGACCCCATTTCCCCTTTCTCCACCCCCTCGTCGTCGAGCCCATGCTGCTGATCCCCGCGATCGATCTGAAGAACGGCCAATGCGTCCGCCTCGAACAGGGGGAGATGCAGGCCGCCACCGTGTTTTCCACCGACCCCGCGGCGATGGCCCGGCACTGGGTCGGGCAGGGCGCGCGCAGGCTGCATCTGGTCGACCTCAACGGCGCCTTCGCCGGCAAGCCGGAGAACGAGCCGGCGATTCGCGCCATCCTGCGCGCGGTGGGCGACGAGATCCCGGTGCAGCTCGGCGGGGGCATCCGCGACCTGGAGACCATCGAGCGCTACCTCGACGACGGGCTGAGCTACGTCATCATCGGCACCGCCGCGGTGAAGAACCCGGGCTTCCTGAAGGAGGCCTGCAGCGCCTTCGGCGGCCACATCATCGTCGGCCTCGACGCACGCGACGGCCGCGTCGCCACCGACGGCTGGAGCAAGCTCACCGGGCACGAGGTCGTCGACCTCGCGCGCAAGTTCGAGGACTACGGCGTCGAGTCGGTGATCTACACCGACATCGGGCGCGACGGCATGCTCAGCGGGCTCAACATCGACGCCACGGTGCGCCTGGCCGAGGCGCTGAGCATCCCGGTGATCGCCTCCGGCGGGCTGGCCTCGATGGACGACATCGATCGCCTGCTGCAGGTGGAGTCCACCGGCATCGAGGGCGTGATCTGCGGCCGCGCGATCTACACCGGCGCGCTGGACTTTCGCGCCGCGCTGCAGCGCGTGGGCGAGGTCGACGCGGCGTGACCCGGGATTCCATGCTGTTCAAGCGGATCATCCCCTGCCTGGACGTCACCGGAGGTCGGGTCGTCAAGGGCGTCAACTTCGTCGGCCTGCGCGACGCCGGGGATCCGGTGGACATCGCCGCGCGCTACGACGAGCAGGGGGCCGACGAGCTGACCTTCCTCGACATCACCGCGACCAGCGACGGCCGCGACCTGCTGCTGCACATGGTCGAGGCGGTGGCTTCGCAGGTGTTCATCCCGCTGACCGTCGGCGGGGGTGTGCGCAGCGTCGAGGACGTGCGCAGGCTGCTCAACGCCGGGGCCGACAAGGTCAGCTTCAACTCCGCCGCGGTGGCCGACCCGCAGCTGATCGAGCGTGCGTCGCAGCGCTACGGCGCGCAGTGCATCGTCGTGGCGATCGACGCGCGCCGGCGCGACGAGGCCGCGGCCGGCGCGCCGGCCTGGGACGTCTACACCCATGGCGGGCGCCGCAACACCGGGATCGACGCCGTGCAGTGGGCGCGTCGCATGGCCGAGGCCGGTGCCGGCGAGATCCTGCTCACCAGCATGGACCGCGACGGCACGAAGTCGGGCTTCGACCTCGAACTCACGCGTGCGGTGGCCGACGCGGTGCCGGTGCCGGTGATCGCGTCGGGCGGCGTGGGCGAACTGCAGCACCTGGCCGACGGCATCCGGCTCGGGCGTGCCGACGCGGTGCTGGCGGCCAGCATCTTCCACTACGGGCAGCATACGGTCGGGGAGGCCAAGCGCTACATGGCGCAGCAGGGCATCCCGATGCGCATCACCGACTGAGCCCCTGCGACGCCGCACCGTAGGGCGTCGCGCGCATACACTGGACCCATGAGCGACAAGGATTGGCTGGACGAGGTGCGCTGGGATGCGCAGGGCCTGGTGCCGGCCGTGGTGCAGGAGGCCGCGAGCGGCGACGTGCTGATGCTGGCCTGGATGAACCGCGAGGCGCTGGCGCGTACGCGCGAGCTGGGCGAGGCGGTGTTCTGGTCGCGCTCGCGCGCCCGCCTGTGGCACAAGGGCGAGGAATCCGGGCATGTGCAGAAAGTCGAATCGATCCGCCTGGACTGCGACGGCGACGTCGTGCTGCTGCAGGTGCGCCAGCTCGGCCACGAGCCGCCGATCGCCTGCCACACCGGGCGGCATTCCTGCTTTTTCCGGCAGCTGCGCCAGGACGAGTGGGTGAGCGTCGACCCGGTGCTCAAGGATCCGCAGGAGATCTACCGATGAGCGCGGACGCGAATCCCGACGATCTGCTCGAGCGGCTGGCCGCGGTGATCCTGTCGCGGCGCCAGGCCGATCCGGACAAGTCCTACGTCGCGCGCCTGTACGCCAAGGGCGAGGACGCGATGCTGAAGAAGGTCGGCGAGGAGGCCACCGAGTTCGTGCTCGCGGCCAAGGGCGGCGAGCGCGCGCAGATGGTGTACGAGGCGGCCGACCTGTGGTTCCACGTGCTGGTGGCGCTGGGCGCCCACGGCATCGCGCCGCGCGAGGTGCTGGCCGAACTGGCGCGCCGGGAGGGAGTATCCGGACTGGAGGAGTTCGCGGCGCGGGGCGCCGCGCCTGCCTCGGCGACCGATTCCGCGGCGTCTTCGCGGGAGCCGGCGGCACCCGCGGGGGGGCCATCCCGCGGCGACCGGTAAAATGGTCGGATGGAGTGCGCGACTGGCGGCGCAGCAAGGTCGCGGCGACGGTCTTCGGACCGTGGCGGCCACCGGGCACAACGGCGGGCAGGCGGTCTTCCACCTGCATGTTCTCGTTTTGGGCGTCGTTCGCCCGTGCAAGCGCGTTTTGCCTGACAACCGCGCAGGAGGTTCGAGATGGGTTCACTGAGCATCTGGCATTGGCTGATCGTCCTGGTCATCGTCATGATGGTCTTCGGCACGAAGAAGCTGAAGAACATCGGCAGCGACCTCGGGTCGGCGGTCAAGGGCTTCAAGGAGGGCATGCGCGACGGCGAGAGCACCACCGCCGCGACGCCCGACAAGCAGATCGCCGCGCAGCCCCCGGAGGCGGCGGCGCACAAGGACGCCATCGACGTCGAGGCGAAGGAAAAGTCCTGAACCTTCGCATGGCGCCGGCGCGGTGCGCCCCGCAAGGGGCGCCGCCGTGCCGGCCCGCGACCTGAACCATGTTCGACATCGGCATCTCGGAACTGGGCGTGATCGGCGTGGTCGCGCTGATCGTGCTCGGCCCGGAAAAACTGCCGCGCGTGGCGCGGACCGTGGGCAACCTGATGGGGCGCGCGCAGCGCTACATGGCCGACGTGAAGGCGGAGGTCAACCGCCAGATCGAGCTCGACGAGCTGCGCGACATGAAGTCGGCGGTCGAGACCTCGGTGCGCGACATCCACGGCGCGGTCTCGAAGAATCTCGGCGATGTCCGCGACGAGTTCGACAGCGCCTGGAAGGAAGCCACCACCGGGCTGCCCGGGATCGGCTCCGCGGAGGCGGGGTCGGCCCGTTCCGGCGAGCTTGCCGACGCCGGTCCCTACCTGGCCGAACCCGGGCGCCCGAAGCGCCTGAAGCGAAATGGCGGGCAGTCGGTGCCGCTGTGGTACCGCCGGCATTCACGGCTGCGCGGCCACGCGCTGTCCGGAGCCGCCCGCATGGCGCGCTACCGCGTGCGCACGCGTGCCTGAAGCGCATGCGCTGCAGGCCCCCTGTCCGGCCGGCCGGCCGCGGCCCTGAGTCGCGCCTGCCGCCTTGTCCATTCCGCCGCGAGTCCGCGCAGTGAGCGAAACCCCGTCGTCCCAGCCCGATCCCCAGGCCGAGCAGCCCTTCATCTCGCATCTGATCGAGCTGCGCGACCGCCTGATCCGGGCGCTGATCGCCGTCGGCGTGGTGTTCGCGGTGCTGCTCGTGTACCCCGGTCCGTCGGGCCTGTTCGACCTGCTGGCGCGCCCGCTGATCGCGCACCTGCCGCACGGCTCGAACATGATCGCCATCGGCGTCATCACGCCGTTCCTGGTGCCGCTGAAGCTGACCATGCTGGCGGCGCTGCTGGTGGCCCTGCCGGTGGTGCTCTACCAGCTCTGGGCTTTCGTCGCGCCAGGCCTGTATGCCCACGAGCGGCGCCTGGTGCTGCCGCTGGTGGTGCTCAGCACGGTGCTGTTCTACCTCGGCGTGGCCTTCGCCTACTTCATCGTGCTGGGGCGGCTGTTCACCTTCATCCAGGCGGTGGCGCCGAAGGTGATCACCGCGGCTCCGGACATCGAGTCGTACCTGAGTTTCGTGCTGACCCTGTTCCTGGCCTTCGGCAGCGCCTTCGAGGTGCCGGTGGTGCTGATGCTGCTGGTGCGCTTCGAGGTGCTGACCGTCCCGCAGCTCAAGGCCTGGCGCTCGTATTTCATCGTCGCCGCGTTCGCCATCGCCGCGGTGATCACGCCGCCCGACGTGTTCTCGCAGAGTTCGCTGGCGGTGTCGATGATCCTGCTCTACGAGGTCGGCATCGTCGGCTCGGGCCTGCTCGCGCGCTATTCGGCCAAGCCCGACGAGGGCGAGGGCGAGGGCGAGGCGAAGGCCCGGGGCGAAGGCGAGACCAAGCCCGAAGCCGCGGCTTCCGGAGAAGGCTCCGGCGGCGACAGCTGACGCGCCGGGTCCGCGGCGGCGCCTGGCAGGGCGATTCGGCGCGGCACGTTTCAGCGCACGGAGCACGACGGCCATGATCTCGCGTGAAGACCTGGCGCGGTACCTGCACGAACTGCTGCGGGTCGACGCCTTCGACGACTACGCCCCCAACGGACTGCAGGTGCAGGGCCGCGCGCGCATCCGCCGTGTGGTCAGCGGCGTGACGGCCAGCCTGGAGCTGGTGCGCCGCGCCGCCGAGCTCGACGCAAGCGCCTTGCTGGTGCACCACGGCTGGTTCTGGCGCGGCGAGGACCTGCGCGTGACCGGGCAGCGCCACCTGCGCCTGAAAGCCCTGCTGCAGGCCGACATCAACCTGTACGCCTACCACCTGCCGCTGGATGCGCATGCGGAGCTCGGCAACAACGCCCGCCTGGCGGCGCAGCTGGGCTGGCAGGCCGAATCGCACTTCGGCAGGCAGCAGCTCGGCGTGCTGGGGCGTGCGCCGCAGGCCACGCGCGGCGAACTCTCCGCGCGGCTCGAGCAGGTGCTGGGACGGCGCCCGCTGCTGGTCGGCGACGCCGACTCCGCGGTCGGGCGCCTGGCCTGGTGCACCGGCGCCGCGCAGGGCTGGATCGAGCAGGCCCGCGATGCCGGCGCCGACACCTACGTCAGCGGCGAAATCTCCGAGCCCACCGCGCATTTCGCGCGGGAGATGGGAATCGCCTACCTGGCCTGCGGGCACCACGCCACCGAACGCTACGGCGTGCAGGCGCTGGGCGAGCACCTGGCCGCGCGCTTCGGGCTCGAGCACCACTTCATCGACCTGGACAACCCGGCATGAGCCAGCCCCTCGCGATCTCGATGGGCGATGTCGCCGGGATCGGCCCGGAGATCATCGTCAAGGCCTTCGCGCGCGGCGCCGCCGAAGGCTGCGTGGTGTACGGCTGCGCCGATGCCATGGCACGGGCGGCCCGCGAACTGGCGCGTGGCGATCCCTGCGGCGCCGCGGTGGTGGCGCGCGTGGACTCGCCGGCGGATGGGGCACGGCTGCCGCGAGGCGTGATCCCGGTGCTGCAGGTGCCCGGCATCGAGCCCGGCAGCCTGCGCGACATCGCGGCCGGCAGCGTCGACGCACGTGCCGGCGCGGCGGCGCACGCCAGCATCGTCGAGGCCGCGCGCGCCGCGCTGCGCGGCGAGGTGGCCGCGCTGGTGACGGCGCCGATCCACAAGGAGGCGCTGCATGCCGCCGGCGTGCCCTTTCCCGGGCATACCGAGATCCTGCAGCACCTGTGCGGCGACGTGCCGGTGCGCATGATGCTGGCCAACGACGAGCTGCGCACGGTGCTGGTGACCATCCACCTCAGCGTGCGTCGTGCGCTGGACGCGATCACCGAGGAGTCGGTGCTGCAGACGCTGCGCATCACCCACGTCGCGGCGCGTGCCTGGGGACAGCAGCGGCCGCGCATCGCGGTGGCCGGCCTGAACCCGCATGCCGGCGAGGGCGGGCTGTTCGGGGACGAGGAGGCTCGCATCCTCGCGCCGGCCATCGCCCGTGCCCGCGCCGAGGGCATCGATGCCAGCGGGCCGCATGCTCCCGACACGGTGTTCATGCGCGCGCGCAGCACCCCGCAGCACCCGGGAGCCTTCGACGTCGTGGTGGCGATGCTGCACGACCACGCGCTGATCCCGGTCAAGTACCTCGGGCTGGAGCATGGGGTCAACGTCACGCTGGGGCTGCCGCTGCTGCGTACCAGCCCCGACCACGGCACCGCCTTCGACATCGCCGGGCAGGGCCGGGCCGACGACCGCAGCCTGTGCTCGGCCATCGCCATGGCGCGCCGCCTGTGCGCCGCGCCTGCGGCGCCGCGGTAGACGCTCCCCGGGCCGCGCCCCCGGCCCGTGGGGCCGCGCTCAGGGCTGTTTGCCGGGTTGCTGCAGGCTGTCGCGGATCTGGCGCAGCAGCAGCACCTCTTCCGGCGGCTCGGCGGGAGGCGCCGGCGCGGGCTCGGGCTGCGCCCGCTTGAGCTTCGCGATCATGCGCACCATCATGAAGATCACGAAGGCCAGGATCAGGAAGTTCAGCGTGATGGTGATGAAGTCCCCATAGGCCAGCACGGGGATGTTGGCTTTTTTCAGCGCCTCCAGGGTGCGCGGCGTGCCGGCCGGCAGTTCGCCCAGCACGATGAACAGGTTGCTGAAGTCGATCTTGCCGACCACCAGCCCGACCAGGGGCATGATGATGTCGGCGACCAGCGCCGAGACGATCTTGCCGAAGGCCCCGCCTATGATCACCGCCACGGCCAGGTCGATCACGTTGCCCTTGACGGCAAAGTCCTTGAAATCTTTCAGCAGGCTCATCGGGAGGGTCTCCATCTCGTCAAAGATGCGTTGATTTCGGGTTGCTTTCACATATTTTTACCCAGCCCCCGGGTTTTGCGAAGTCATCGCAAGCCGCCCGACGGTGACGCGCGCCCCTTCATCCGGCCCCCGCCTGCTGGCGCAAGCGCGCCCCGAGGGTATTGCGCGCACGCAAGAACGCCCTGCATCTAGGGGTAAATAAGTAGCGGCTTATACATAGTTTTCCTAATGCCCCCGGGGGCATCGGGTTCCACAATGCGGACCTCGCAGGCGGTACCCCGACGCAATCCGGCGCGGGGTGCCATGACGGGCCGAAGCCGGCCGCCGACATCGCACGAGGGGCATCATGGAACCACGACGCCGAATCTGGTTGGTAGCCGCGGGAACCGCGGGTTGCATGGCAGGGGCCGGCGCCGCCGTTCCCTTCGTGGGCTCGCTGGCGCCATCGGCGAAGGCGCGCGCCGAGGGAGGGCCGATGGACGTCGACATCTCCGACCTGCTGCCGGGGCAGAAAAAGACCCTGCTGTGGCGCGGCCAGCCGATCTGGTTCCTGCGGCGCACGCCGCAGATGCTGGATTCGCTCAAGCTCACCGAATCCCTGGTGGCCGACCCGATGTCGAAGAACGAGGCCTTCCCGACCCCGAAGTGGGCGCGCAATCGCTGGCGCTCGATCCGCCCCGAATACCTGGTGGTGGTCGGCATCTGCACGCATCTGGGCTGCTCGCCGGTGGACCGCTTCACCCCGGGAGCGCAGCCATCGCTGCCGTCCGACTGGGACGGCGGCTTCCTGTGCCCGTGCCACGGCTCGCTGTACGACCTCGCCGGGCGCGTGTTCAAGAACATGCCGGCGCCGGCCAACCTGCCGGTGCCGCCGTACCGCTACCTCGACGACCACAAGATCCTGTTGGGCGAAGCCCAGGCCTGAGGAGACTTCGCCATGTCCGAAACCGCAATTCCCGCCGACGCGGGCGACTCCAGGCGCCGCGCGCTGGTGCGCTGGATCGACGACCGCTTCCCGTTCTCGTCGCTGTGGTCGGCGCACCTGACCGACTACTACGTGCCGAAGAACCTGAACTTCTGGTACTACTTCGGGTCGCTCGCGATCTTCGTGCTGGCGCTGCAAATCGTCAGCGGGATCTTCCTGGCCATGCACTACAAGCCGGACTCGGCGCTGGCCTTCGGTTCGGTCGAGTCGATCATGCGCGACGTCGACTGGGGCTGGCTGATCCGCTACGTGCATTCCACCGGAGCCTCGGCCTTTTTCATCATCCTGTACATGCACATGTTCCGCGGCCTGCTGTACGGCTCGTACCGGCGCCCGCGCGAACTCGTGTGGATCATCGGCTGCCTGACCTTCCTGGCGCTGATGGCCGAGGCCTTCTTCGGCTACCTGCTGCCGTGGGGCCAGATGTCCTTCTGGGGCGCGCAGGTGATCGTCAACCTGTTCTCGGCCATCCCCGGGATCGGCCCGCACCTGGCGCTGTGGATCCGCGGCGACTACGTGGTCGGGGACGCCACGCTGAACCGCTTCTACGCGCTGCACATCGTGGCCATTCCGCTGCTGCTGGTGGCCATCGTGGGCAGCCACATCATCGCGCTGCACCAGGTCGGCTCGAACAATCCGGACGGCATCGAGATCAAGGCGAACAAGGACGAGAAGGGCAACCCGCGCGACGGCATTCCCTTCCATCCGTACTACACGGTGCACGACCTGTTCGGCGTCTCGGTGTTCCTCATCGTGTTCTGCTCGGTGCTGTTCTTCGCGCCGACCTTCGGCGGCTACTTCCTCGAGCACAACAACTTCCTGCCGGCCAACCCGCTGAAGACCCCGCCGCACATCGCCCCGGTGTGGTACTTCACGCCCTTCTACTCGATGCTGCGGGCGACCACCAGCGCCTCGGTGCACATCTGGATGGGGGTGGTGGGCGCCGCCGCGCTGCGCGCGGCCTGGCGCGCGCGCCGGCGGCCCCTGCGCTCGGCGCTGCTGGCCGTGGGAACGGCCCTGCTGCTGTGGGCGATGGCCACGCTGGATGCCAAGTTCTGGGGCGTGGTCGTGATGGGCAGCGCGGTGCTGTCGCTGTTCGCGCTGCCGTGGCTGGACCGCTCGCAGGTGAAGTCGATGCGCTACCGCCCGCGCTGGCACCTGGCCATGCTGCTGGGATTCGCAGGCGCCTTCGTCGTGCTCGGCTACCTGGGGGTGTCCGAGCCTTCCCCGGTGGGCTACTGGGTCAGCGTGGGCTGCACCTTCGTGTATTTCGGTTTCCTCTGGCTGATGCCGTGGTGGAGCCGCCTCGGGCGCTGTCGCGCCGTTCCCGAACGTCTCGTGTACCACCCGCACTGACAGGCCGCCATGCCCGACCAACTGCCCGAGATCCTGCGCCGCATCGCGGCGCGCCTGCTGCGCGGTCTGCTGCCGTGGCTGCTGCTGGGAGCGGCCACCGCCGCCTCCGGCGCCGAGGCGGCTCCCAGGATGCTGCACGCGCCGTACCTGGTGGGCGACATGCGCGCGCTGCAAAACGGCGCGCACCTGTTCGTCAACTACTGCCTGAACTGCCACAGCGCGCAATACATGCGCTACGACGCGCTGCGCTCGATCGGACTGAGCGACGCGCAGATCAAGCACGACATGATGTTCACCTCGAACAGCCTGGGCAAGACCATGAAGGTCTCGCTGACGCCCGCGCAGGCCAGCGAGTGGTTCGGCGCGACCCCGCCCGACCTGTCGGTGATCGAGCGCGCGCTGGGCTCCAGCCGGGGCTCGGGAGCGGATTTCCTCTACACCTACCTGCTGAGCTTCTACCGCGACCAGGCGCGCCCGACCGGCTGGAACAATCTGCTGGTGCCGGGGGTGGCGATGCCCAATCCGCTGTGGCGCCTGCAGGGCGAACGCGCGGCGCTGATGCGCATGGAGCCCGATCCCGGCGATCCCTCGCAACGGCACCCGGTCTTCCAGGGGTACCGGCAGCTTCGCCCGGGGCTCTTGTCCGCGAAGATGTATGATTCACAAATTGCCGATCTTGTGGCCTATATGCAGTGGATGGCCGAGCCGGCGCAGCTCGAGCGCAAGCGCATCGGGGTCATGGTGCTGCTGTTTCTCGTGGTTTTCACCTTCATCACGTGGCGGCTCAAGTCCGAATTCTGGAAGGACGTGAAGTAGCGCGTCGTCGGCAGCAGCCCGCGGCCGCCGCCCGGCGGCGCGCGGCGCAACGATCGAGGCATGTCCCCGGGGGTGAGCCAGCTCACTCCCTTTGCTTTTTCAGGAGCCGCATCCCATGATGGTGCTTTATTCCGGCACGACCTGCCCGTTCTCGCAGCGCTGCCGCTTCGTGCTGTTCGAGAAGGGCATGGATTTCGAGATCCGTGACGTCGACCTCTTCAACAAGCCCGAGGACGTCAACGTGATGAATCCCTACGGCCAGGTCCCGATCCTGGTCGAGCGCGATCTCATCCTGTACGAGTCGAACATCATCAACGAGTACATCGACGAGCGCTTCCCGCATCCGCAGCTGAT
The DNA here is from genome assembly GCA_021816585.1 of Pseudomonadota bacterium. Lineage (GTDB taxonomy): Bacteria > Pseudomonadota > Gammaproteobacteria > Burkholderiales > Burkholderiaceae_C > Thiomonas_A. Next base: position 68,875 of record JAKAXL010000004.1, read on the forward strand.
GCCCGGCGACCCGGTGGCGCGCGCGCGCGTACGCCTGTTCCTGTTCAATTTCGAGAAGGAACTGTTCGTGCATGTCGGCGTGCTGGAGTCGCGCGCCACCAAGGCCAACGAGAAGGCCATGGAGAAGGCTCGCTCGGCGATCCGCGACCGCCTGACCCAGCTCGCCCCGGTGTTCACGAAGAACCGCTACATGCTCGGCGACGAGTTCTCGATGCTCGACGTGTCGATCGCGCCGCTGCTGTGGCGCCTGGACCACTACGGCATCGACCTGCCGAAGTCGGCGGCGCCGCTGGCCAAGTACGCCGAGCGCATTTTCCAGCGCCCGGCCTACATCGAGGCGCTGACCCCGTCCGAGAAGGTGATGCGCAAGTGACGGCTGCGCCGCCGCGAGGCGGCGCGCGAGGTACCCGCCGATGAGCGAATCCGCGCAAGATCCCAGCTCGACCAAGCCGTACCTGCTGCGTGCCTTGTACGAGTGGTGCTGCGACAACGGCTTCACACCGTACCTGGCGGTGCGCGTGGACGCCGGCGTGCGCGTGCCGCGCGAGCATGTGCGCAACGGGGAGATCGTGCTGAACATCGGCTTCAGCGCGACCAACGGGCTCGACATGGGCAACGAGGACATCCGCTTCAAGGCCCGCTTCGGCGGCGTGGCGCGCGACATCGTGGTTCCGGTCAGCCATGTCACCGCGATCTACGCGCGCGAGAACGGGCAGGGCATGGCCTTTCCGGTGCCGCAGTCCGCGGCCGAAGGCGAGGCGCAGCAGGCTGCACAGCCGGCGTCGCCGGTCCCGGAGTCGCCAACCGAGCCTCCCGCCGCGCCTCCCGCCGAGATTGCTGCCGGGCCTGCTGCCGGGCCGCGCCTGCACGCGGTGCCGCCGTCGTCGCCCGAGTCCGGCGCCCCCGCGCCACGCGACGACGACGAGCCCGAGCCGCCGCCCCGCACACCGGGCCCGCACCTCAAGCGCGTCAAGTGATTCCCGCGCCGGCAGCTCCCCGCGCGCCGGCACGAAGCCCGTTTCCGCCGCTTTAGCTCAGCTGGTAGAGCAACCGCCTTGTAAGCGGTAGGTCATCCGTTCGATTCGGATAAGCGGCACAAAAATCTTATGCCTGATCAATAGGTTGCGATCGTACCGGTCCGGCGATCTCAGGCTGGCGACGAGCCGCCGCCTGCCTTCGATGGCTGCAGGTCGGCCAGGGGCTTGGCGACATCACGTGCGCAGGCGCTCAAACATGGCCTTCAAGGTGATGTGTTCGATGACCCGCAGGATACGGTCTTCCATCGCGACATAGGGCGCCAGCGACTCAGGCGCCTGTTCCCGGAATGCCTTGCGTTCTTTCAGGATGTCCACAAACGCGCTTTCAACCCTGGTAACCACCGCGTGAATGATGCTGGACGCAGGCCGGGAGGGAACGCCCAGAACATCTCCCGCGGCGATGAGCGCACTGCGCGTGACCTCGCCAAAGGTGCGCACGCTGCCGGGCAGCTCGAAGGTCATGGGCACCGCGGCCCAGCGCGCGTCGTCATCTGCAATCGCCCGGGTGTGGTACGCCCCGGTGCAGAGCAGGTCGTAGTGCGGCGCGAGCCGAATGCCTTCATGGCTCACGAAGAAACTCAGATTTTTCAGGTGCGCGTCGTCATTGCCGACCAGGACGTTGAACACCAGCCACCTGAACAGATTCAGGCGGGACTGTGCTTTGTTGGTGGTTGCCTCGATGATGCGGGCCAATGACTCCAGGGATGCGCCGGCGTGCTTGAACAGGCGGTCCTTGTTGAGCAGCTGGCAGGCGTCGATGATGTGCAGTCGGTGGATGGCCTGCAGCTTCTCGCCAAGCGGGGCACTGCGCCGCGTTTTCTCGGCAGGGCGGTCGAACCTGTCGATGCAGTACACCGGCTGCGGGACATAAAACAGGCGCACGTCGGGCACGTCCAATTGCGCGGCCTTGGCCAGGCGCATGGTGACGTACTCATTGAGAGCAGACGCCGGGTAAGCCTGGGCCAGGGGGTGGTCAGGCTTGAGGATGTGCGTCGAGGGTGTCGCGCCCTCGGGTTCGTACATCTCCTCCCCCAGCACAAGCACGAGCAGCTTGTGCTGCGCGCCGGCGATGGACATGCGCTTCGGCGCTTGTCGGGTGAGAGTCTTCCTTGGCAGCTCGGCGATGCGCGCGCTGAGCTGTTCTGGGGAGAGCGTGGACGCTGTCCGCGTGTTCGGCAGGGGCGTGCCCGGCGGAAGGAGGGTCAGTGCTCCGGTGGATTCGGCTCCGAGGTAGGTCAGTAGCGAAAACGCGTCCTGCACGTCGGCGATGCCTGCGTCGCGCGCGATGGCCAGGCGCAGGTCTTCTTCGGGAAGAAGGTTGTCGAAGTACCACTGCACGGGGCGGACGGAACTGCCGTCGAGATGGGTTGCCGCTGTGCGACACAGCGCAGGCGACAGATCAAAGCCTTCGTCCGCGGCCAACCAGCTCGCAGCGTAGGTGAATCTCCAGATGTTGTTGTCTTCCTGGAGCGTGCCGACCAAGGTGGCGTCGGCGTATACGCTCAGCTCACGCATGGTCGGAGTCCACCGGGGCAGAGCCGGATGGCTGCTTGGCCTGCAGTCGGAGCAGCGCGCTCTTGGGGATGTCGACGGAGACCTCGATGCCCAGCTCCCGCAGAAACGCGAGCACGGTGCTCAACTTGCCTTGCCCGCGTTCGAGGTTCGTGGCGGTTTGTTTGCTGACACCGACCAGCTGGGCGAGCACATCCAGGCGGATGTCGCTGTCCTTGCGAACAGCTCGGAGCACCTGGCCGAGGCCTTCTGCAGAATGAATGGGGATTTGCACGGAAATTTCCTACATTTTTAGGAATTTTAGTCTTAGAGCTGGAGTTACGCAAGCAGTATGCCTGCAAAGGTAGGCGTTTTTGGCTGGGTCGCGGACTGCAGGCCGCCACGCCTATGTTTCTAGGCTTTCCTGGTGTCCCATGCGGTGTTGGTGTCTGGTCCGGGCAACCATCTGGAAGCCTTGAAAGATGACCGAAAGGGCCAGCACAGCATCCGCATCAACGACCCGTGGCGGGTGTGCTTTGTCTGGAAGGGCGACGGCGCCCACCAGATCGAGATCGTGGACCATCACCGAGAATGGACGATGACCAAGCTACTTGACGAGATCCACCCCGGCGAGGTGCTGCTGGAGGACTTCATGAAGCCCATGGGAATCAGCGCGCGACGACTCGCCGCCGACATCGACGTGTCGCCCAGCCGCATCAGCGAACTGGTGAACGGCGCTCGTCCGATCACGGCCGACACGGCGCTGCGCCTGGGACTGTTCTTCAGCATGGAGCCTCGCTTCTGGTTGAACCTGCAAAGCGAGTACGACATGCGGATGGCCGTGCGCGAGACGAAAGCGGCCATCGAGCCGCGCATCCGCGTGTTCCACGCGGATGCCGCTTGATGACCTGCAGCGTACCGATCGCTCCAGCGCCCGCCCCGGCCCTCGTCCTAGGGAAACTACTCTGAAATGTTGATATACGCATATTCATAATTGTCGGATTGGAGCCCGGAATCTGTCGGATGCCCCTCGGCCCCGGGCCCCGGGAGCGCAATGCAGGTTGTCCGACATCCACCACGCCATCATGTCCCCTTCGTGGATCGCCCCGCTCGTCACACCGGCTTTGCTGCTCGTCCGGGGCGATGGCGGCGACTGGAGCGTCGCCGGGTGCAACGCCGCCGCCCGGGAACTGGGCCTGCGCGCCGGAGTCGATGTCTGCGCCGACCCGCTGGCCTGCAGGGTCGGTGCCGGCAGTCTTCGCGAACTGGTCGCGCAGGTGGGCGAGGCCGACTCCGATTCCCTATGCATCGAGGGGGAACTTGGTCGCCTGCCGTGCCGCATTCACCTTTCGGCGGCGGGCGCGGCTCCCGCGGGGGGCTCGACCCTGCTGGTGCAGATCCACGACCTTTCGTCACGCCGCTTCGCGGAAACCGTGAGCCGCGAGATCATCAACCTTGTCAACGGGTCGGGGCGAGTGCTGGGGCAGACGGCCGACAAGCTGCACGCGACGGTTCACGGTGTGGAAGCCGGGCTGCGCACCACCGAGGCCAGCCAGACCGACAACAGCGTGCACGTCGGAGCCATGGAGCAGCGGGTCAAGGAGATCCTGGCGATCGCCGGGGACATCCGCTCCATCGCGTCCCAGACCAATCTGCTGGCGCTCAACGCGGCGATCGAGGCGGCGCGGGCCGGCGAGGCGGGCCGCGGGTTCGCCGTGGTCGCCGACGAGGTCAAGAATCTGTCGCAGCGAGTCCAGGGGGCCACGCTGCGCATCGGCGACATCGTGGATGCCGTGCAGACCGTCTCCGGGAGCATGCGCTCGGCGTGCCAGGCCTCGATGCGCTCGGTCGAGGAGTCGCGCCAGCTGCTCGACGGGTCGGAATCGGACGTGTCGCGGATGCGCTGCGTCTCGCATGTGTCGAGCCTGCGCGCGGCCATGGGGGGGCACCGTCTGTTCGTGTTCCGCGTGCAGGGCGACCTGGAACGCGAACGACCGGCCATTGCGCCCGAGAGCCTGGCCACGCACCGCAGCTGCGGCCTGGGCGAATGGTATGAAGCCAACCGCGGCACCGCCCTCGGCGAATTCGCGAGCTTTCGCAACCTGGAGGCGCCCCACGCACGGCTGCACGACAGGGTGCACGAATTCGCGCGCCTGCTGCAGTGCGGGCAGCGCCAGGCGGCGCTGGAACTCATGGGCACGATCGAAACGGACCTCGCCGCCACGCTCCGGGCGGTCGAGGAATTGGTCGGCGACATCGAACGCCGACTCGGCTGACGGGCCGCCCGCATCGGCCGGCGCGTGCGCAGATGACGTCATCCCGCAACCTGTTCCGCACACTGTGGCTCGGCATGGCCCTGCTCGGGCTGGCGATCGGCGCCGCGTTCCCCTTCGTCATGCTGCGCACGGGCTTCATGGCGCCCTCGGAGGTCCGCCCTCCCTTCATCGTCGCGGCGCTCTGCGCGGGGCTGGTCGCAGGGGGTATCAACTTCGCGCTCGCCGCGTCGATCGTGCGGCCGCGCCTGCGCATCCTGGCAGCGCGCATGGAGGCGGTGCGCGAGGCCCTGCGCCAGGCCGCCTTCACGGGAAACCGCGCGCAGTGGGATCCCGAGCGCAGCGTGGTGCCGGAGCATGGCGACGACGAACTCGGGGTCGTCGCGCGCAACTACAACGCCTTGCTGCGCGGTCTGCACGAGGCGCATCAGGTCGAGGAGCGCATCCGCGGCTTCACGCAGGCGCTGTCCAGCGAGCTCGACCTCGCCGAGTTGGGAGTGCGTGGACTCGACCTGCTGGTGCGCAACGCCGACGCGCAGGGCGGCGCGATCCTGCTGGAGCGCCACGGCGACTGGAAGGTGCTGGCCAGCCAGGGCCTGCGCGGCGCCGAGCACATCGCGCGCGGCGCCGCCTTCGCCGATGCCTGCCGCAAGGGGCAGGGCAGGCGCATGGCGCTTGCGCCGGACGTGGCGGTCGATGCCGTGCTGAGCGAATTCCGGCCGCAGGACGTGCTGCTCGAACCGATTCGACACAACGGCATCGTGCTGGGTTGGCTGATCCTCGCGTCGTCTGCCGAACTGGCCGAGGAAGCGCTCCGCCTGATCCCCGTCCTGCTGCAGGGTCTGGGGCTGGCCCTCAACAATGCGCTGTTGTATGACGACCTGCAGCGCGTGGCGGCGCTGGACCCGCTCACGGGGGTGTACAACCGCCGCTTCGGGCTGCGGCGCCTCGACGAGGAACTGGCGCGCGCCGCGCGGGCCCAGGCTCCGCTTGCGTTGATCGTGCTGGATCTCGACCACTTCAAGCAGGTCAACGACAGCTTCGGCCATCTGGCGGGCGATCGGGTGCTGGTCCATGTGGCGCAGTTCTGTCTCGGCGTGCTGCGCGACGGCGATCTGCTGATGCGTTATGGCGGCGAGGAGTTCGTGGCCATCCTGCCGGGGGCTTCGCTGGCCGATGCCGCCGCGGTGGCCGAGCGCATCCGCTTCGGCGTCGGCGCCGCGCCGCTCGAGACCGACGCGGGAATGATTGCCATCACGGTGAGCATCGGCGTCGCGGCCTGCCCGGGCGACGCGGCCGTCGATCCCGAGGCCTTGCTGGACGCCGCGGACAAACGCCTGTACATGGCCAAGTCGGCCGGGCGCAACCGGGTCGTCGCGAGCGCGCATGGTCAAGGCGTCGGCAGCGGGCAGCGCGTGTGATGGAATAAAACCCCGCCGAGGGCGTACATGGGGGTGTGTCCGGACGGGGGCTTCCGACCCGTGGGCATGCCATTTCCCTTCTCCGTCACCCAGGATCCCGCCATGAAAGCTCTCCGCAAGCTGTACGTCCCCGTCGTCGCGCTGGCCCTCGCCGGCACCGCGGCCAGCGCCTACGCCGCGTCGCCGGCGCAGATGGCGCGCACCCGCATCGCCGACATCGCGGCCGGCAAGGTGTCCGCGGTGATGGCCGGGTACGGCGCCGATCCGGTGCTGGAGTGGGTCGGCGGCCCGCTCAACGGCCGTTACGTCGGGGCCGACAAGATTCGCGCGGTGTGGGCCAAGTTCGCCAAGGCCAACCCGATGCTGAAGGACTCGATCAGCCACGTCAGCGTGGCGGCCAACCCGGCCGGAGCCACGGTGAGCGCCGACGTGCGCTTCGTCGGCAAGGCGACGATTCCGGTGCGCTATGTGCTGACCTACCGCGCGGGCAAGCTGGTCGACGAGGTCTGGCAGATCGATCCGAAGCTGGGCAAGGCCGGCGGCTACTGATCGTCACGGCCACGCGCGCTGCGCGGTCCATGGCTTCCCGCGAACTGCTGGTCGAGCAGATCCCGCACCTGCGCCGCTACGCGCGCGTGCTGCTCGGGCATGCGCGCGTCGACGAGGCCGACGACCTGGTGCAGGACACGCTGGAGCGCGCCTGCGCCAGGTGGTCGCTGTGGCAGTCGCAGCGCAGCCTGCGGCCGTGGCTGTTCTCGATCATGCACAACCTGTTCATCGACCAGCTCGCCGGGGCGCCTGCGGCGCAGGCGCTGGACGAGGTCGACGAGCCGCAGGTGGCGGCGCAGCAGGAACTGCGCCTGGAGGCGCTGGGCATGCTGCGGCTGGTGCAGGAGCTCACGCTGCCGTTGCGCGAGGTGGTGCTGCTGGTGTGCGTCGAGGGCCTGGCCTATCGCGAGGCGGCGCAGGCGCTGGGCATTCCCATCGGCACCGTGATGTCGCGGCTGTCGCGCGCACGCGCCCAGTTGCAGCAATGGACCCAGCATCCGACGCCGGCGGGCGCCGCGGCGCGGCCCGCGTTGCAGGTCGTGGCTGGGAGCACGCCATGAAGCATCCGCAGCCCCTCGGCCCCGACGAGCTGGTCGCCTACATCGACGGCGAACTCGACGCGCGGCGTCGCCGCGAGATCGAACAGATGGCGCGACAGGACGCCGCGCTGGCGCGGCGCATCGAGGCCTTGCGCGAGCAGACCCTGAAGCTGCGCCAGGCCTTCGACCCGCTGCTCGACGAAGCGGTTCCGGCGCGTCTGCTGCGCGGCGTGCGCCCACGCCGCGCGCCGTGGGCGCAGGCGGCGATGCTGGCCGGCGTGCTGGCGCTGGGGGCCGTCGCCGGCAGCCTGGCGACGCGCCTGGAGCCTGCGCCGCGCACCCTGCTGGCGCAGCTCGCGCCGGATCGGGTGGAGCATTTCGTGCGCCAGGCGCAACTGGCCTACTCGGTCTACACGCCGGACCCCAGGCGCCCGGTCGAGGTGCGGCAGCGCAGCGCGCTGGTCACCTGGCTGAGCCGGCGCATGGGGCGCGACATCGCGGCGCCGCAGCAGCTGCCCTATGGCCTGCAGCTCATCGGCGGGCGCCTGCTGCCGGGCGCGCCGCGGCACCCGGCGGCGCTGCTGATGTACCAGGACGCCGGCGGGCGGCGGGTCACCGTGTACCTGCGCGCCATGGCCGATCCGACCGCGACGACGGCGTTTCGCATCGTCGCCGACGGCGACGTGACCACGCTGTACTGGGTCGACCGCGACTGGGGCTACGCGCTCAGCGGCGAACTTCCGCGCGCGCAGCTGCTGCGGGTGTCGCGGGCCTTGTACCGATGCTACTCCGGGAGCTGCTCCGGCTGAGGCGCGCGGGCGCCGCGGCGTGACAAAGCCGGGCAGGCGTGAAATAGTTCGCGGCAGCCTGCAGCCGATCCTGCTAGCTTCGGGCCGGGAGGATTCCCGGCATGCACAGCCGGTCACGTTCGAGCCCGGGAGGGGCCCCTGTGATGAGCCAATCGAGCACCCCGCAGTCGTCCGAGGTCGCGCAGCGCCTGCGCGACGACGTGGGGCAGTTGCCGATGCTGCCCGCGGTGCTGCTGCGGCTGTCGGCCCTGGACCCGGAGCAGGCCTCGTATTTCGACGAGGTGCTGCGCCTGGTGCATGCGGACCCGGGTTTCGCGGTGCGGGTGTTGCGCATGGCCAACTCGGCCGGAGGCGGGGCGCTCAATCCCTCGCCGTCGATCGACATGGCGCTGATCCGCATCGGCGCGCGCTCGGCCGTGGAGCTGATGCTGGTGGAGGCCACGTCGCGCATGTTCCCGAGCAACGAGCGCTGGCAGCGCGACCTGTGGGCGCATTCGATCCTGGTGGCGAGCTACATGCGGCGCCTGGCGCCGATGGTGATCGACGCCCGGCTCGACGCCAACCAGGCCTATCTGGCCGGCCTGCTGCACGACATCGGGCGCTTCCTGATGTTCGGCATGTTCCCGGATGCCTTCGAGATCGTGGAGGACGGCGCCTGGGGCGGGCCGCACGACCTGCTCGAAGCCGAGATGCAGGCCTGCGGCTGCACGCATACGCAGCTGGCCTACCTGGCGATGACCCGCTGGGGGCTGCCGCAGTCGCTGGCGCTGGCCGCGCGCGACCACCACCGCGACGAGCTCGGCGCCGACGCCGCCAGCGACGAGCAGGTGGGCCCGCTGGTGAGCCTGCTGCGCGACGTCGACTGGCTGGCCGTGCGCGTGGCGCGCGAGGGCCTGGCCTGGCTGCAGCAGCCGCCCGAGAGCTGGCAGGAGCTGGCCGCCACGCGCATGCACTCGCGCTATCGCGGGCGCCCGGAGGACTGCCTGGCCACGCTGCGCTCGGCCACCGTCGAGGCCGGCCGGCTGCTGCGCGCGCTGGGCATGGACGACAGCGCCTTCGTGCCGGCGGGCTCGCAGCGGCCGGCGTAGCGCCGGCCCGGCGCGGCCGCGGCTACAGCGCGTGGCGCACCAGCCGGAAGTCCGGGTCCTCGGCGAAGGCCTCGACGACGAAGCCCAGGCTGCGCATCAGCTTGAGCATGGCCGGGTTGTTGCTCAGCACCAGGCCCTCGATGGTCTTGAGCCCGCGCTCGCGCGCGACGTCCATGATGCCCTGCATCAGGCGCGAGCCGATGCCCTTGCCGCTCCATTCGTCGGCCACCACGAGGGAGAACTCGCAGCTGCTGCGGTCCGGGTTGGTGATGTAGCGCGACACGCCGATGATGCGCTCGCCGGCCGGCGCCTCGGGGCGCGCCGGGTCGACCTCGCGCAGCACGGCCACCAGCGCCATCTCGCGGTCGTAGTCGATCAGCGTGAAGCGCGCCAGCATCGACGGCGGCAGCTCGGCGCGCGTCGACACGAAGCGGAAGTAGCGGCTTTGCGGCGACAGTCCCTGCACCAGCTGCTGCAGCATGGAGCCGTCGTCGGGGCGTACCGGACGCATCAGGTATTCGCCGCCGCCGGGCAGCGGCAGCAACTGCTCGAAGCGCGCCGGGTAGGGCAGGATCGCCAGGTGGCGGTAGCGGTCGCTGCTGCCGGCCATCGCCGCCGGCGCGCTGTCGACCACGATGCGCGCGTCCACCGCGACCGCGCCGTGCTCGTCGACGATCACCGGGTTGAGGTCCATCTCGCGCAGCTGCGGCAGCTCGCAGACCATTTCCGAGACCCGCAGCAGCAGCTGCTCCAGCGCCTGCAGGTTCACCGGCGGCGCGCCGCGCCACTCGCCCAGCGTTTCCGACACGCGGGCGCGGGCGATCAGGCGCTGCGCCAGGAACTGGTTCAGCGGCGGCAGTTCCATCGCGCGGTCGCGGATCAGCTCGACCATCAGCCCACCGGCGCCGAACACGATCACCGGCCCGAACGGGTCGTCGGTGACCAGGCCGACGAACACCTCGCGCCCGTGGCGCGCCGGCGCCATCTTCTGCACCGTCACGCCGTGGATGCGCGCGCCCGGCTGCAGCCGCGCCACCGTGCGCATCATCTCGTCGTAGGTGTCGCGCGCCTGCGCGCCGCTGGCGACGTTCAGCGCCACCCCGTGCACGTCGCTCTTGTGGCCGATGTCCGGCGAGTCGATCTTCAGCGCCACCGGGAAGCCCATCTGGCTGGCCAGGAGCATGGCCTCGTTGCCGCTGCGCGCCAGCGCGGTGTGGGTCACCGGGATGTGGAAGGCCGACAGCAGCGCCTTCGACTCCATCTCGGTGAGCACGTTGCGGCGCTCGGCCAGCACGCTCTCGATGACCAGGCGCGCGCACTCCAGGTCGGGCGCGCCGAGTTCGCTCAGTGGCGGCGGCGTCTGCTGCAGCAGTTGCTGGTTCTGGTAGAAGGTGGAGATGTTGCCGAAGGCGCCGACCGCCGCCTCCGGGGTGCGGAAGCTCGGGATGTCCGCGGCGCGCAGCGCGGCGCGCGCCGATTCCACCGCGGCGGAGTCGCCCATCCAGCAGGCCAGCAGCGGCTTGCCGATGTTGCGCCGCACGCCGGCCAGCGCCGCCGCCGCCTGCGAGGGGTCGCTGCCGGGCTTGGGGGAGTGGATCGCCAGCACCCCGTCGACCCCCTTTTCGTGCGCGGCGGCCTCCAGCGCGATGCGGTAGTGCTCGGCGGCGGCGTCTTCCGACAGATCGACGAGGTCGCTCAGCGAGGCCAGCGCGGGCAGCTGCGGGCGCAGCGCGTCGGCGCCCTGCGGCGACAGGCGGCCGAGCTCCAGGCCGATCTCGTTGACCCAGTCGGCGGCCAGCACGCCGGGGCCGCCGCCGTTGGTGACGATGGCCAGCCGCGGCCCCACCGGGCGATAGCGCGAGGCCAGGCACTTGGCCGCCGAGAACAGCTCGACGAAGGAGCGCACGCGCACCGCGCCGGCGCGGCGCAGCGCCGAATCGAACACGTCGTCGCTGCCGACGCTGGCGGCGCTGTGGGTGCGCGCGGCTTCGCCGCCGGCCGGCCGGCGACCGGCCTTGAGCACGATCACCGGCTTGGCGTTGGCCGCCGAGCGCAGCGCGCTCATGAAGCGGCGCGCGTTGGTGATCCCCTCCAGGTACAGGATGATGCTGTGGGTCTGCGCGTCGCTGGCGAGGAAATCCAGGGATTCGGCGATTCCCACCACCGAGTGCGGGCCCACCGAGATCACCGACGAGAAGCCGACGCGATTCTGCCGCGCCCAGTCCAGCATCGACACGGTCAGGGCGCCGGACTGCGACACCAGCCCCAGCGGCCCCGGACTGGCCAACGGGCCGCAGGCGCTGGCGTTGAGACCGAGCGGCGGGCGCTGGAAACCCAGGCTGTTGGGCCCCAGCAGCAGCACCCCGTCGCGTTGTGCGATCTCGCGCAACCGCGCCGCCTGCGCGGCGTCGACCCCGTGCGAGACCATCAGCGCGCTGCTGCAGCCCATGCGGGCGGCGAGTTCCAGCGCATCGGGCGCCTGCTGCTGCGGCAGCGCGATCACCGCCAGGTCGGAATGCGCCTGCGACAGGTCCTCCAGCGTGCCGCTGGTGTGCAGGTCGACGAATTGCAGCCGTCCCTGGAATCCGGTCTCGCGCAGCGCCTGTTGCACGGACACGACGGCACTGCCGCCGGGCTCCCCGTCGGAGTCGCCGATGACCACGATCGACGAAGGGGCGAACAGCGGGGTCAGGTAGTGCTTGTCCATGGGGTTGATTGTGCGCCGCGGCCCGGTCCGCGGGCCAGTCGCATAATGCGCTACTCGACGGTTTCTTGCGCCATGACCCAGTCCGCCCCCCAACCCACCGATCTGACCGTGCACCGCGTCTCGCGCGTGCTGGAGATCGCCTTCGACGACGGCGCGTCGTTTCGCATTCCCTTCGAGCTGATGCGGGTGTATTCGCCGTCGGCCGAGGTGCGCGGGCACGGCCCGGGCCAGGAGGTGCTGCAGACCGGCAAGCGCAACGTGCAGATCGACGCGCTGGAGCCGGTCGGGCGCTACGCCGTGCAGCCGGTGTACTCCGACGGCCACGACAGCGGCATCTACACCTGGGAATACCTGTATTTCCTCGGCCAGGAGCGCGAGCGCCTGTGGCAGGAATATCTGGAGAAGCTGCAGCTGGCCGGGCTGGACCGCGACGCGCCGATGGCCTCCGCGTCGTCCGGCGGCGCCTGCGCCAGTCACCAGGGAGGCGGACATGTCCATTGAGTCGCCGGATCGCGTCCGGGCCGGCCGGGCTCCCGAGGCCGGGGAATCGACCACGCATTTCGGCTTCGAGACCGTCGCCGAGAGCGACAAGGCGCGCCGCGTGGCCAGGGTGTTCGAGTCGGTGGCGCCGCGCTACGACCTCATGAACGACCTGATGAGCGCCGGGCTGCATCGCTTGTGGAAGGCGTTCACGGTGCAGATCGCCGGGCTGCGTCCCGGCATGCGCGTGCTCGACGTGGCCTCCGGCACCGGCGACCTGGCACGCGCCTTCGCGCCGCGCGTCGAGCCGGGCGGACTGGTCGTCGCGACCGACATCAACGGCCCGATGCTGGAGGAGGGGCGCGCGCGCCTGCTGGACGCCGGCGTGTGCGTGCCGGCGCTGCAGTGCGACGCCGAGCAGCTGCCCTTCGCCGACGCCAGCTTCGACCGCGTCAGCGTGGCCTTCGGGTTGCGCAACATGACCCACAAGGAGCGCGCGCTGGCCGAGTTCCGGCGCGTGCTGCGCCCCGGCGGGCGCCTGCTGGTGCTGGAGTTCTCGCGTCCGTGGGAGCCGCTGCGCCCGGCCTACGACTGGTATTCGTTCCAGGTGCTGCCGCGCCTGGGGCGCCTGATCGCCGGCGACCCCGACAGCTACCGCTACCTGGCCGAATCGATCCGCAAGCACCCCGACCAGGCCACGCTGAAGCAGATGATGGAGCAGGCCGGGTTCACCGGCGTGCAGTGGTACAACCTGAGCGCGGGGGTGGTCGCGCTGCACGTGGGCTTGCGCGCGTGAGCGTGGGCGAACTGCCGGGCTTCAGCGCCGCCTCGCAGGCGGTGCTGCGCACCGTCGGCGCGTTGCTGGACCACGTGCTGGCGCAGCAGCCGCAGGGGCGCCAGCGCCTGCTGCCGCACGCCGGCAAGACCCTGCAGCTGCGTGCCGGCGCGCTGGACCTGCGCATGCGCGTCGGTGACGACGCCCGGCTGCAGCCGGTGCGCGACGACGCGGCGGCGCCCGCGCTGCAGCTCGACGTCGACGTCGCACGCTGGATGTCCGCGCAGCTGCGCGGAGGCGCCGAGGCCGCGCTGGCGGGCGTGCGCATCGCCGGCGACGCCGAGTTCGCGCAGGCCATCTCGTGGCTGCTGGGGCATGTGCGCTGGGACGCCGAGGCCGACCTGTCGCAGGTGTTCGGCGACGTGCTGGGGCACCGCCTGGCGCGCGCCGCGGCCGCCTCCGGGCAGCGCGCGCGCGAACTCGCGCAGCGCGTCGAGAGCGACACCCGCGAGTGGCTGCGCGAGGCTCCGCGAGGGGTCGTAGGGCGCTGGGAACTCGACGACGCCGCGCGCGACGTGGCGCGCCTGCGCGACGGCGCGGCGCGCCTGGAAAAGCGCGTCGAGGCGCTGCGCCGGCGCCTGCGCGCCTGACGCCGATGCAACGCCTGCTGCGCCTGCTGCGCATCCTGCTGGTGGCCCGTCGCTACGGGCTCGACCAGCTCGTGCTGGGCGGCCTGCGCCATCGCTGGGTGCGCGTGCTGGCGCGCGTGCTGGCCTTCGGGCGCGACCTCGGCGCGCCGCGCGGCGAGCGCCTGCGCCTGGCGCTGCAGAGCCTGGGCCCGATCTTCGTCAAGTTCGGGCAGATGCTGTCGACGCGCCGCGACCTGCTTCCGCTGGACATCGCCGACCAGCTCGCATTGCTGCAGGATCGGGTTCCGCCCTTCGATTCCGAGGTCGCGGTGGGGCTGATCGAGAAGGCGCTGGGGCGCCCGCTGGACCAGTTGTTCGCGCAGTTCGAGCGCACCCCGGTGGCCAGCGCCTCGATCGCGCAGGTGCATTTCGCGGTGCTGCCGCCGGAGCAGGGCGGGCACGAGGTCGCGGTGAAGGTACTGCGCCCCGGCATGCTGCGCATCATCGACCAGGACCTGGCGCTGATGCGCCTGCTCGCCGGCTGGATCGAGCGCGGGTGGGCCGACGGCAAGCGCCTCAAGCCCCGCGAGGTCGTCGGGGAGTTCGACAAGTACCTGCACGACGAGCTGGACCTGGTGCGCGAGGCCGCCAACGCCGCGCAGTTGCGGCGCAACATGGACGGTCTCGGGCTGGTGCTGATTCCGCAGATGATCTGGGAACTGTGCCGACCCAGCGTGATCGTGATGGAGCGCATGCACGGCGTGCCGATCAGCCAGGTCGAGCGGCTGCGCGAGGCCGGCGTGGACGTCCGCAAGCTGGCGCACAGCGGCGTGGAGATCTTTTTCACGCAGGTGTTCCGCGACGGCTTCTTCCACGCCGACATGCATCCGGGCAACATCATGGTCAGCCTGGATCCGCAGACCTTCGGCTGGTACATCGCGCTGGATTTCGGGATCGTCGGCACCTTGTCGGCCTTCGACAAGGATTACCTGGCGCAGAACTTCATCGCCTTCTTCCAGCGCGACTACCGGCGCGTGGCGGAGCTGCACCTGGAGTCGGGCTGGGTGCCGGCCGACGTGCGCGTCGACGAGCTCGAGGCGGCGGTGCGCACGGTGTGCGAGCCGCAGTTCGAGCGTCCGCTGAAGGACATCTCGCTGGGGCAGATCCTGATGCGCCTGTTCCAGGTATCCCGGCGCTTCAAGGTGGAGATCCAGCCGCAGCTCGTGCTGCTGCAGAAGACCCTGCTCAATGTGGAGGGGCTGGGGCGCCAGCTCGACCCCGACCTCGACCTGTGGAGCACCGCGCAGCCCTTCCTGCGGCGCTGGATGCGCTCGCAGGTCGGCTGGCCGGCGCTGCGCGAACAACTGCGCCGCGAGGCGCCGCGCTACGCGCAATACCTGCCGGCGCTGCCGCGACTCGTGCACCAGGCGCTGGAGCACGGCCTGCACGGGCGCGAGCGCGAGCTGCAACGCCAGCTGCTGGCCGAGCAGCGGCGCACCAATGCGCTGCTGCAGGGACTGGCCGGATTCGGCCTCGGGGTGCTGGCGGTGCTGCTGCTGCTGGCGCTGTGGGACCTGCACGCGTTCTGAATCCGCGATGGCCCTGCTGCTGATCGATCTCGGAAATTCCCGGCTCAAGTGGGGCGTCAGCGACGGCGCCGGCATGGCCGTGCACGGTGTCATTCCGCTGGAGGCCATCGAGACCCTGGCCGACAGCGTGCGCGCGAAGTTCGCGGCGCCGTTGCAGACGGCGGTCGGCTGCGCCGTCGCCGGCCCCGCGGCCAGCCTGCGCACCGACGCGCAGCTGGCGCGCCTGGGGCTGCGCTGCCACTGGATCCGCTCGGTGCCGCGGCAATGCGGGGTGCGCAACGGCTACACGACGCCGGCCGGGCTCGGCGCCGACCGCTGGGCGGCGCTGGTCGGCGCGCGGCTGCGCCAGCCGCGCCGCGCCGTGCTGATCCTCAGCGCCGGCACCGCGGTGACCATCGACTGCCTGGCCGCCGACGGTCGCTTCCTCGGCGGCGTGATCCTGCCCGGTTTCGGGCTGATGCTGCGCGCGCTGGAAATGGGCACCGCCGGGCTGAAGGTGCCGGAGGGCGAGTTGCGCGAATTCCCCAACAACACCAGCGACGCGCTGATGACCGGCGGCGCACTGGCCATCGCCGGCGCCGCGCGCCAGATGTACGAACGCCTGGCGCGGCTGCACGAACAGCCGCCGGTGGTGCTGCTGACCGGCGGCGCCGTGCCGAAGCTGGAGCCTGCGCTGGGCCTGGCCCACGAGCATGCCGAGCAGCTGGTGTTCGAGGGCCTGCTGGGAATCGCCGCCGAGCGCGGCATCGGCGCCGCGCGCTGACCGCGCGCGGCCGCGGCGGCGCCTACAGCACGTAGCGCGACAGGTCCTGGTCGCGCGCGATCTCGCCGAGCTGGCGCTCGACGAATTCCGCGTCCACGTGCAGGGTCTGCGCACGGCTGCCGTCGGCCTGGTACGACACCTCCTCGAGCAGGCGCTCGAGCACCGTGTGCAGGCGCCGCGCGCCGATGTCCTCGGTGCGCCCGTTGACGCTGTGGGCGATCTCGGCCAGGCGCCGGATGCCGTCGGCGGCGAATTCCAGCTGCACGCCGTCGGTCGCCAGCAGCGCCTGGTACTGCTTGACCAGGCTGGCGTCGGTGCTGGTGAGGATGGCGATGAAATCCTCCACCGACAGGCTCTGCAGCTCGACGCGGATCGGGAAGCGGCCCTGCAGTTCGGGGATCAGGTCCGAGGGCTTGGAGACGTGGAAGGCACCGCTGGCGATGAACAGCACGTGGTCGGTGCGCACCATGCCGTACTTGGTGCTGACCGTGGTCCCCTCGACCAGCGGCAGCAGGTCGCGCTGCACGCCCTGGCGCGACACGTCGGCGCCCTGTGTCTGGCCGCCGGCGGCGATCTTGTCCACCTCGTCGAGGAACACGATGCCGTGCTGCTCGACCAGTTGCACCGCACGGACCTTCACCTGTTCCTCGTCGAGCAGCCTGGCCGCCTCTTCCTGCTGCAGCGCGCGCAGCGCCTCGCGCACCTTCATGCTGCGCCGCGCGCCGCGCGCGCCGGCCTGTCCGATGCCGGCGAACAGCCCCTTGAGCTGCTCGGCCATCTCCTCCATGCCGGGCGGGGTCACGATGTCCACGCTGGGCTGCGCGCGGCTGAGCTCGACCTCGATCTCGCGCTCGTCGAGCTGGCCCTCGCGCAGGCGCTTGCGCATCACCTGGCGCGTGTTGGAGTCGGAGTCCACCCCCGGCAGCAGCACGTCGAGGATGCGCTCCTCGGCGGCGTCCTCGGCCTGCGCGCGGTGCGCCTGCATGGCCTGCTCGCGCACCTGCTTGACGGCCACGTCGACGAGGTCGCGCACGATGGTGTCGACGTCGCGGCCGACATAGCCCACCTCGGTGAACTTGGTGGCCTCGATCTTGATGAACGGGGCGTGGGCCAGTCGCGCCAGGCGGCGCGCGATCTCGGTCTTGCCGACCCCGGTGGGGCCGATCATCAGGATGTTCTTCGGCGTGATCTCGTGGCGCAGCGGCTCCGCCACCTGCTGGCGGCGCCAGCGGTTGCGCAGCGCCACCGCGACGGCACGCTTGGCCTGGGACTGCCCGACGACGTAGCGGTCGAGCTCGGAGACGATTTCTCGCGGGGTCATGTCCATGGGATGTCGCGGCCTTGCGCCGCGCGGGTGAGGCGGACCTCAGGCGGCGCCTGCGCGCTCGTCCAGGGTCTCGATGCGGATCTCGTGATTGGTGTAGATGCAGATGTCGGCCGCGATGTGCAGCGAGCGCTCGACGATGTCGTGCGCCGGCAGCTCGCTGTTGTCGAGCAGCGCGCGCGCCGCGGCCTGCGCGTAGGCGCCGCCGGAGCCGATGGCCAGGATGCCCTGCTCGGGCTCCAGCACGTCGCCGTTGCCGGTGATGATCAGCGAGGCGCTGGCATCGGCCACCGCCAGCATGGCCTCCAGCCGTCGCAGCGCGCGATCGGCGCGCCAGTCCTTGGCCAGTTCGACGGCCGCGCGCACCAGCTGGCCGTGGTGCTCCTGCAGCTTGGCCTCGAAGCGCTCGAACAGCGTGAAGGCGTCGGCGGTGCCGCCGGCGAAGCCGGCCAGCACGCGTCCGTCGTGCAGCTTGCGCACCTTGCGGGCGCTGGACTTGACGACGACGTTGCCGAGGGTGACCTGGCCGTCGCCGCCGAGGGCCACGTGGGCGCCCCGGCGCACGCTGAGGATGGTGGTGCCGTGATATTGATCCATGGGAGTCGTGGGTGCGGAAGGGGTGGCGCGCGGCGCGCGCCGCGGCACCGCCGGGCGGACGCTCAGGACTTGCGCAGCTCGACCTGGGCCACCGAGCTGATGCCGAGGATCGCGAACAGCCCGGCGATCAGCCGGTGGGTGCCTTCGAAGCGCACGGATCGTCCGGCGCTGCTCTGGGCCATCACCCAGTTCAGCACGATTCCGGCGCTGGCGAAGTCGAGCCGGCGCAGCCCGCCGAGGTCGACCAGCACGGTGGAATGCCCCGACGCCACTTCGTCGAGGGGGTGCAGGAAATCCTCGCTGCCGCCGCGGATCTCGCCGTCGAGTCGGGCCACCGCGACGCCGTCGGTCTCGGTGTTGGAAAAGCGCGTCGGCACGCGGCTGCCGTGGCCCGGCAGCAGGCTCGGCCCGCCGGCGCCCGCCGGCGCGTCCGCGGCGTTGACCAGACGCACCCGGGCGCGGCTGGGTTCCCAGGACGGCGGCGAGATCTCGTAGGTGACGCAGTAGTCGAGGGCGACCGACTCGAAGGCCTCCTGCGCGCTCGCCAGGCGCAGCGCTTCCAGGCGGACGCCCCACCATGCGGGATCGGCCTCGCGTTGCATCGCCGGCGCGTTCGACGCGCAGGCTTCGAGCAGGTGGTCGAGCCCGGAGACCTCGATCGCGCAGCCGGGCGCGGCGTTCAGGGCCTTCAGCGCGTCGGCCAGCGCCTGCGCGCAATCGGTGGCGGCGGCGGTCATCGCATTGAAGTCCAGCGCCACCTGCGCGGCGCCGCTGCGCGCCAGCGCCAGCAGGCTGCGCGCCTGCGCGGCGTCGAGTTCCCCGAGCGCGATGAACGAACCCTCGCCCGCCGTCGTGCCGGCGGGGTGCGCCGGGGACGAAGCGCCCGCGGCTCCCCACGACGGGGCCGAGGACTGGAAGCGGTCCACGTAGTCGACCACCAGCGCCTCGAAGCGCTGCATGTCGGAGCCGGCGCGGTACAGATCGAACAGCGCGAGCCAGAATTCGTTCTCCAGCTTGCGCTCGGGCGAACCGGAAATGGCCTCCAGCAGCGCCCGCTCGGCGGCCTGGTCGTTGCCGTTGGCGAAATCCATGCAGGCCTGGTCGAACAGCGGGCTGGAGGAAACCCCCTCCTGCACGTCCACGGCCATCGAATGCGACGAATCCAGGCCGGCCGAGCTGGAAGCCCAGTTCCTGCCGGTGGCCGGCGGGTCGGCGGCTGCCGCGTCGGCGATGCCGATGCGCGTGGGCGCCAGTTGCGTGGCCGCCAGCTGGGTCGGCGCCGGCACCGTGGCCTGCATGCTGGTGGCGGCCTGGGGTTGCCGGCTCAGCGCGTCGGTGGCCGGGAAGGTCAGCGCCTGCGTGCTGGCCAGCGGCGCGTCGAAAGCCTGCTCGCGGGTCAGCGGGACGGTGGTGGCCATCGCCGGCTGATGGCGCGAGTCGGCGGTGGAGTCCTGCACCATCGCGCGCTCGATCTCGTTGATCTTGCGCAGCGTGGCCTCGCGCTGCGGAGCCTGCGGCATGCCGGCTCCGGTGTCGGGGAGATCCGAGAAGACCAGGTCGGGCACCTCGCCGCTGGCCTGCTGCTTGCGCAGGCGCCGCAACGCCGCGAGTTCGCGCTTGCGGATGAAGGCGTCGAGCTTGCGCTGTTCCTCGCGCGCGCGCTGGTGCTCCTGCTCCTGCTGTTCGCGCAGCGCGTTCTCGTGCCGCGTCAACGACCAGTCCTGGGTCGGATTCTTGACGAACTCGGTGACCCGTCCCCAGAAACTGCGCGGCTTGGTCGGTTCTTCGGACATGGACGATGCGGCGGGCTGCGGCTCGCGCCGGGCGTGCTGCCCGGCGCCGGGGCGTTCAATCCCCGAACATCTTTTGTTTCATCTCGCGGCGCTGCTGCGCCTCCAGCGACAGCGTCGCGGTCGGCCGCGCCAGCAGGCGCCCGATGCCGATCGGCTCGCCGGTCTCCTCGCACCAGCCATATTCGCCATTGTCGATCAGCGCCAGAGCCTGCTCGACCTTCTTCAGCAGCTTGCGCTCGCGGTCGCGGGCGCGCAATTCCAGCGCATGCTCCTCCTCGATGGTGGCGCGGTCAGCCGGGTCGGGGACCAGCAGCGTGTCCTCGCGCAGGTGCTCGGTGGTCTCGCCGGCGCTGCGCAGCAGTTCGTCGCGCAGCGAGCTCAGGCGGTGGCGGAAGAAGTCGAGCTGCACGCTGCCCATGTACTCGGACTCCGGCATCGCCAGCACTTCGGCGTCGGTCAGTTCCTGGGGCGACTTCGACTTCCAGGCGTTGGCCAGCTTGGGGTCGGCTTGGGTCGGTGCGGTGGAGGGGGCGACGGTGCTCATGGCGTGGGCGGCGTTGGAAGATGCGGGAGGGCGGCCGGAGGCAGGCTTCGAGGCCTTCGCGGCCGGCAGTGTAGCGGCAGCCGATGACGCCGGCGCTGCGGCCGACCTGGATCGCTGGCGCGGCGCCGCCGAGGTCTGCGCGTCGCGTGCCGCCGGTGCTGTGCGTGAGCTCTTGACCACGGTGCGTCCCCCTGTAGTCTCTTTGTAGCACCTGCGGCCACGCGCGCCGACAGGCACCTGTTGCTTGGATGCAACCCAAGGCGTGAATCGCGCGTCAGGATCCCTGTGGCAAACCCCTGCGGCCCCTGCGGCTCATGCGGCAAGGCCCGCGCAGCGCATTCCTCGTGCCGGTCCGTGCCGGCCAAAACCGCGCGATTATAGCCACCCCGGCGCGCTGGCGGGCGCGGGCGCGGACTTCAGGCCACCAGCGCCTGGCGCAGGCCCTGCTCGATGATGTCGCGCGGCAGGTCGATGCCGATGAACACGATGCGGCTCTCGCGGGTCTCCTGCGGGCCCCAGGCGGCCGCCAGGTCGCTGCCCATCAGCTGGTGCACGCCCTGGAACACCACCTTGCGGTCGATGCCCTTCATGTTCAGCACGCCCTTGTAGCGCAGCATGCGCGGGCCGTAGATCTGCACGATGGTGCCGAGGAACTCCTCCAGGCGGGCCGGATCGAAGGCCTGCGTGGCGCGGAACACGAAGGACTTGACGTCGTCGTCGTGGTGGTGGTGATGCGCGCAACCCGGCCCGTGTTCGTGGTCCTCGGTGCAGGCCCCACCGTGCTCGTGCTCGTGGTCGTGGTCGTGGTCGTGCGCGTGGTGATCGTGCGCGTGATCGTGGTGCTCCTGCTCGACGAGGAAGTCGGGGTCGATCTCCAGGCGCGCGTTCAGGTTGAATCCGCGCAGGTCCAGCACCTCCTTCAGCGGGACCTCGCCGAAGTGCACCAGCTGCTGCGGCGCGCGCGGGTTCATGCGGCGCAGGCGCTGCTGCAGCTGCGACACCGCCGCTGCGTCCGCCAGGTCCGACTTGGAGATGAAGATGCGATCGGCGAAGCCGACCTGGCGCTGCGCTTCCAGGCGCGTGTCGAGCTGCTGCGGCGCATGCACCGCGTCGACCAGCGTGACGATCGAATCCAGCAGGTACTGGCTGGCGACGTCGTCGTCCATGAAGAAGGTCTGCGCCACCGGGCCGGGGTCGGCGACGCCGGTGGTCTCGATGATCACGCGGTCGAACAGCAGCTCGCCGCGGCGACGGCGCCCGGCGAGGTCGCTCAGCGTGGCCCGCAGGTCGTCGCGGATGGTGCAGCAGATGCAGCCGTTGGACATCTGCACGATCTGCTCGTCGCGGTCCTGCACCAGGATCTCGTTGTCGATGTTCTCCTCGCCGAACTCGTTCTCGATCACGGCGATGCGCGAGCCGTGGGCTTCGCCGAGCACGCGCTTGAGCAGCGTGGTCTTGCCGCTGCCGAGGAAGCCGGTGAGGATGGTGGCGGGGATGAGCACGGACGACATGGCGGGATGGAGCGGGCAGGGAAGGGATGGGACGCGGCAGGCAGCCCGCGCGACGCACGACGGGGCCGCGCGAAGCCGCTGGCGCATGGCCGTGCATCTGGGGGCATCCGGCGCGGTGTCAAGGGGCGCGGCGCCGTGCGTCAGTGTACGGCCCGCCCCGCTTCAGCGTGCGCGCAGCAGCAGGCCCTTCAGGTAGTCGCTCTCCGGAAAGCTCAGCAGCAGCGGGTGGTCGGGCGCGGCGCCGACGCGGCGCACGATCTCCGCGTCGCGCCCGGCGTCCACCGCGGCGCCGGCCACCACGCTCTGGAACAGCGCGGCGTCGATGCCCCCGGAGCAGGAGAAGGTGAACAGCCATCCTCCGGGGCGCAGCAGCCCGAGGGCCAGGCGGTTGATGTCCTTGTAGGCGCGCGTGGCGCGCGGCGCCTGCGCCACCGTCGGCGCCAGCTTCGGCGGGTCGAGCACGATGGCGTCGAAGCGCTGCCCGGCGTCGCGCAACTCGCGCAGCAAGCGCCCGACGTCGGCCTCGCGCAATTCGCTGCGCGCCGGGTCGAAGCCGTTGTCGCGCACATGCTCGGCCGCCAGCGCCAGCGCCGGCGCCGACGAATCGACGGTGGTCACGCTGGCGGCCCCGCCGGCCAGCGCCGCCAGCGTGAAGCCGCCGGTGTAGCCGTAGCAGTTCAGCACGCGCTGCAGGCCGCGTTCGCGCACCAGGTCGCGAAAGCGCCGCCGGTTGTCGCGCTGGTCCAGGTAGAAGCCGGTCTTGTGTCCCTGCGCGACGTCGACGTGCAGGCGCATGCCGTGCTCCTCGATGTCCACGCGCGTGGGGCCTTCGCCGTGCAGCCAGCCGGTGCGCTCGGCCAGACCCTCGCGCGCGCGCACGCCGACATCGGAACGCTCGTAGACGCGCAGTCCCGGCAGGCATTCGCGCAGCAGTTCCAGCAGCACGGCGCTCCAGCGCTCGGCGCCGGCGCTGAGCAGTTGCACCACCGCGATGTCGGCGAAGCGGTCGACCACCAGGCCAGGCAGTCCGTCCGATTCGCCCCACACCAGGCGCGCGGCGCGCGGGTCGATTCCCAGCGCCTGGCGGCGTTCGATGGCCCCGCGAAGGCGCTCGCGCAGGAAATCGCGGTCGATGCGCTGCGCGGGGTCGAAACTCCACATGCGCAGCCGGATCTGCGACTGCGGGCTGTAGGCGGCCCAGCCCAGCACCTGTCCCTCGTGCGACTCCACGCGCACGGTCTCGCCGCTGTCCGCGCCGCCGCGCGCGATGGCTCCGGCGAACACCCAGGGATGGCCGCGCAGCAGCGCGCGTTCCTTGCCGGGATGCAGGCGTATGACTTTCACGGTGGGGGATTCAGCGCGGCTTGCGCGCGCGCGGGTGGGCCTGGTCGTAGACCTTGGCCAGATGCTGGAAATCCAGGCGTGTGTAGACCTGGGTGCTGGAGATGCTCGAGTGCCCCAGCAGTTCCTGCACGCCGCGCAGGTCGCCGCTGGACTGCAGCAGGTGCGACGCGAAGGAGTGCCGCAGCATGTGGGGGTGCACGGTTCCGGGCAGGCCGGCCTCGACGGCCCGCCGGCGCAGTTCCTCGCGCACCCGCTGCGCGCCGATGCGCGCGCCGCGCGGACCCAGGAACAGCGCCGCGCGATCGGATTCGCCGGCGCTTTGCGGCTGCGGGCCGCGCTGCTCCAGCCAGTCGCGCAGCGCCTGCATGGCCTGCGCGCCGATCGGCACGCTGCGGCGCTTGCCGCCCTTGCCCAGCACATGGGCCTCGCAGGCGTCCCAGTCGATCCAGCCTTGCGAGACATGCTGCTGCCCGCGCACCGGGCGCAGGTCCAGCCCCACCAGTTCGGACACGCGCAGGCCGCTGGAATACAGCAGCTCGGCCAGCGCGTGCGAACGCGCGCGGGATCGCGGGTCGGCATCCGGCGCGGTGCCCTGCGCGCCGGCGGCCAGCGCCACCGCGTGCTCCACGCTCAGCGCCTTGGGCAGCGGGCGTTGCGCGCGCGGCGCGCGCACGTCGCGCGCCGGGTCGCTGGCCAGCAGGCCGCGCGTGCCCATCCAGCGCAGCAGCCCGCGCCACGCCGACAGCCGTGCCGCGATGGCGCGCGCACTCATGCCCTGCGCATGCAGCGCGGCGACCCACGAGCGCAGATGGCGCGGCTGCAGTTGCGCCGCATCCACGCCGGCCTGTGCCGCGCGCCGGCACAGGTCCTGCAGGTCGCGCCGGTAGTTCACCAGCGTGCGCGGCGCCAGCCTGCGAACGTGCTCCAGGCGCTGCAGATGCTCGCGGCAGGCCTGCGCCAGCAGCGGCGCCTGCGCTGCCGCGGCATCGGGGAGCTCGTGCCGCTGCATGGCGCCGGACTCAGCTCGGCGGCAGCAGGCGCAACAGCGCCGCCGACGCCACCTCGCCGACGCGCGCCAGGAACTCGGTGCCCATGTCGGCGGTGAAGCGGTCGGACAACGGCGAACCCAGCACCAGCAGCCCGAAGGCCGGCGCCTGCGTCGCGGGGCGCAGCGCCACCAGCGCCAGCGACTGCGGCGGCGAGGCCAGCCAGCGCGCCGCCTCGAAACCGGCATTGGCGCCGCAGAAGGGCTCGCTCAGGCTGTTGGCCAGCACCGGGATGTCCTCCCCCACCGGCGCCGCCTCGTCCAGCCCGGCGTACTCCGGCCGCACACCCCAGATGCGCAGCGCGGCCAGCGGCAGTTCGAAGCGCTCGCGCAGTTCGCCCACCAGCGTGCGCGGCAGCGACGCGGCGTCCCCCTGCATGAGCAGCGCGCGCGCCCACGCCAGCAGGCGTCCGGAGCGGATCTCGTTGTCGGCGGCATTGCGCATCAGCTCGGCCAGGCGGTGCTCGAGCGCGCGCATCTTGTCGCGCAGCATCTCGATCTGGCGCTCCTGCAGCGACACCGCGCGGTTGCCGTGCGGGCTTTGCAGCTGCACGCTGGACAGCAGCTCGGCGTGGCGCTCGAAAAAGTCGGGATGCTCGGCCAGGTAGGCGGCGAGGTCGTGTTCGCTCAGTTCCATCAGGGCGTTCCTTGGATGTGACCCGTGGGCAGGGTCAGCGAGTCGAGATCGATGCTGGCGTCGAATACGTGCACCGCGGGTCCGGTCATGCGCACCGGGTGTGCCGGGCCGCGCCACGCGATGCTCAGTTCGCCGCCGCGTGTCTGCACCGCGACCGGGCTTTGCAGCCAGCCGTGGCGTATCGCCGCGACGGCGGCGGCGCAGGCGCCGGTGCCGCAGGCCAGGGTCTCGCCGGCTCCGCGTTCCCACACGCGCAGCCGTGCATGGTGCGGGTCCAGCACCTGCAGGAAGCCGGCGTTGACGCGCTGCGCGAAACGCGGGTGATGCTCGAGCAGCGCGCCCACGCGCGCCACCGGCGCGGCGTCGACATCGTCGACCCGCTGCACCGCGTGCGGGTTGCCCATCGACACCACGCTCAGTTGCAGCAGGGCATCGTCCAGCGGCAGTTCCCAGCGGGCCAGATCCCCCTCGACGCGGCTTCGCAGGCCCTCGGTGTCGAAGGGGATGTCGGCCGGCGCGAAGCGCGGCGCGCCCATGTCCACGCAGACCTGCCCGTCGTCCTCCATGCGCGGCTCGATGACGCCGGCGCGCGTGAGCACGCGGATCGAGCGCTTGTCGGTGAGGCCGCGGCGCCGCACGAAGGCGACGAAACAGCGAGCGCCGTTGCCGCACTGCTCGACCTCGCCGCCATCGGCGTTGAAGATGCGGTAGCGGAAGTCCACCTCCGGCCCCGGCGGCGGCTCGACGACCAGGATCTGGTCGGCGCCGACGCCGAAATGCCGGTCCGCCAGCAGGCGCAGCTGTTGCGGGCCCAGCGTGAAGGCCTCGCGGGTGGCGTCGATGACCACGAAGTCATTGCCGGCACCGTGCATCTTGGCGAAATGCAGGAGCATGGGGTGCGATGCGGGAGCGGTTTCGGGCGCGGCGGCCTGGTCTGTCAGTACAGCGGGGCCTCGCCGGGAGGGCGGGTCTTGAATCGCTTGTGCACCCAATGATATTGGCTGGGCATCTCGAGCACCCGCTGTTCGATGAACTGGTTCAGGCGCAGCAGGTCGGCGTCGATGTCGCACACGCGGCCGTCGCGCAGCGTCGGGTAGTCGGTCCACGCGGGGTGGATGGTCACCTCGTAGCCCTGCGCGCCGGGCAGCATGCGCGCCACCACCGGGTACACCCGGGCATGCGCCGAGGCGGCCAGCCGGGGCACCACGTCGAGGGTCGCCGCCGGGATTCCGAAAAACGGCACGAAGCGCGAGTGCTTGGGCCCGAAGTCCATGTCCGGCAGCGTGTAGAAGGGTGTGTGCCGGCGCAACGCGCGCAGCATTCCGGTGGCGCCTTCGTGGCGCGACACGATGCGCTCGGTGGCGAAGCGGCTGCGCCCGGCCAGCACCCAGCGATCCAGGTGCTGCGATTTCTGCGGCGTGTACATGCCCGACAGCGGGCGCCGCGCGGCCAGGGTCAGCGCCGTCCACGCGGCGTCCATGCCCTCGAAGTGCAGGCCCACCAGCAGCACCGCGCCTTCGCCGTGCAGCGCCTCCTCGACCGGCCCCTTCAGGTGCAGCACGCGACGCAGGCGCCGCGGGCTGGCGCCCCACAGGAAGGCGCGTTCGAGCAGCGCGCGCGCCACGCAGACGAAATGCTCGCGCGCCACGTCCTCGCGCTGGCGCGGGCTCCACTGCGCAAAGCACAGCTCCAGGTTGCGCAGCGCGATGCGGCGGCGACGCCGCGCGAACAGCCACAGCAGGCGTCCGAGGCCGTGGCCTAGCGCGGCCTGCAGCGGGTACGGCAGCCACTGCAGCAACCACAGCAGTCCGAGCAGCGTGCGCGTCATGGACGGGCGGCCTGCGGCGGCGGCAGCGGCGCGCCGGCCGGGACCTTGTAGCGCTTGTAGCCCCACAGGTACTGGCGCGGACAGCTGCGCACGAGGGCTTCGATCTCGCCATTGATGCGCGCGGCGGCCAGCACCGGATCGTCGGGCAGCGCGCCGTCCAGCGCGTGCAGGCGCAGCCGGTAGCCGCGCCCGCGCGGCAGCCGCTCGGCGAAGGCGAACACGATGCGCGCACCGGTCAGCTGGGCCAGCCGCGCCGGCAGGGTCATGGTGTAGGCGTCGCGCCCGAAGAACGGGGCCCACACGCCTTCGCCGGCCGACGGCGCCTGGTCCGGCAGCAGTCCCACCGCCTCGCCGTTGCGCAGCGCGCGCAGCAGCGGGCGCATGCCGGCCGCGGTGGCCGGCGCGGTGCGCAGGTTGTCGCGCAGGCGCGCCGGCGCCAGCGCGGCCAGCCACGACTTGTGCGGCGGGCGGTACAGCACGGTGATCGGCCCCCACAGCGCGGCCACCTGCGCCGACACCTCGAAGCAGCCCAGGTGGGGGGTCAGGTACAGCACGCCGCGGCCTTCGCGCCAGGCCTGCTCGACATGCTCGCGTCCATGCACCTCGACACGCCGCACCGCGGCCTGCGCGCCTGCGCGCAACCAGACGAAGGGCAGCTCGCCCGCCATGCGCCCGGCCTCCAGCGCCGAGGCCAGCGCCAGCCCGCGCGAGTCGAGACCGGCCTGGCGCAGGTTGTCGTGCAGCACCGCGCGGTAGCGCGGTGATGCGACGTACACCAGGGCGCCGAGTGCGGCGCCGGCGGCCTGCAGCAGACCCAGCGGCAGCAGCGACAGCGCATGGAACAGACGCAGCATGGCGGTGTGGAAGGAGGGATTCGGCGCGGCGGCTTCGGCAGGGCGCCCATGTTATCCGGCGCGCCGGGCGCGCAGCGGGGCCGCCGTGGGGTGCCTATAATCCGTTCATGTCGCCGAGTTAATGACAACTTGCGGGGCGACTGGCCCGGGGGCGTTCCCCCTGGGCGCCCTGAACCGCTAAAGCGTCGGCATGCAGCAGCCACGAGGCGGTCCGACTTCCGCAGTCACGTTTCCTGGAGCCCGCGCATGGCCGACCTGTCTTCCTCATCCCATCTCTTCACGTCCGAATCGGTATCGGAAGGGCACCCCGACAAGGTGGCCGACCAGATCTCCGACGCCGTTCTGGACGCCATCCTGGAGCAGGACCCGCGATCGCGGGTCGCTGCCGAGACCCTGGCCAACACCGGTCTGATCGTGCTGGCCGGCGAAATTACCACTACGGCGGTAGTGGATTACATCCAGGTGGCGCGCGACACCCTCAAGCGCATCGGCTACGACGATGCCGATTTCGGCATCGACCACAAGAGCTGCGCGGTGCTCGTCGCCTATGACAAGCAGAGCCCCGACATCGCGCGCGGCGTCGATCGCGCGCACGACGACGACCTCGACCAGGGCGCCGGTGACCAGGGCCTGATGTTCGGCTACGCCTGCGACGAGACCCCGGACCTGATGCCGGCGCCGATCTACTACGCGCACCGGCTGGTCGAGCGGCAGAGCCAGCTGCGGCGCGACGGGCGCCTGCCCTGGCTGCGCCCGGACGCGAAAAGCCAGATCACCTTCCGCTATGCCGGCGGACTCCCGGTGGGCATCGAGACCGTGGTGCTGTCGACGCAGCACGCGCCGGAGGTCGACATGGCCGAGCTGCGCGAAGGCGTGATCGAGGAGATCATCAAGCCGGTGCTGCCGGCGCACTGGATGCGCGGCGCGGTGAAGTACCTGATCAACCCGACCGGGCGCTTCGTCATCGGCGGGCCGCAGGGCGACTGCGGGCTGACCGGGCGCAAGATCATCGTCGACACCTACGGCGGCGCTGCGCCGCACGGCGGCGGCGCCTTCTCCGGCAAGGACCCGAGCAAGGTCGACCGCTCGGCCGCCTATGCCGCGCGCTACGTGGCCAAGAACATCGTCGCCGCGGGGCTGGCCAAGCGCTGCCTGGTGCAGGTGTCCTACGCCATCGGCGTGGCCGAGCCGACCAGCATCATGGTCACCACCCAGGGCACCGGGGTGATCGACGACGCCCGCCTCGAGCAACTGGTGCGCAGCCACTTCGATCTGCGTCCGCGCGGCATCATCCGCATGCTCGACCTGCAGCGTCCGATCTACGCCAAGAGCGCCGCCTACGGGCACTTCGGCCGCGATGAGCCGGAGTTCACGTGGGAAGCGGTGGACAAGGCGCAGGCGCTGCGCGCCGACGCCGGGCTCAGCCCCGAGCTGCCGGTGGCCGCGGCCTGAGCAAGTCGCGACGGCCACCGCGCGGCGCCGTCCCGGCGCGCGCAGTGGCTACAATCTGCGGCACCCCGAGGAGCGTTGCAACGCATCCCGCGGCCGCGCCCGAGGCGCGGCGCGCGCGATCGCCAGGCTCGGGGTCCGGTTCACGGGTGCGCCGCCGCAGTTGCTGCCGCGCGGCGCCAGTGCAACGGCGCTCACCCTACCCGTGCCCGTCACGGGGATGCGGTGTGCATCCCGTGGCGGGCCCTCGTCCTGCGGAGATTCCGACATGAACGCTGTGGCCCAAGCCTCCTCCTCCCTTCCCGACCATGTGGTCGCCGACCTCGGCCTGGCCGAATGGGGGCGACGCGAGATCCGCATCGCCGAAACCGAGATGCCCGGGCTGATGGCGATCCGCGAGGAGTTCGCGGCGCAGCAGCCGCTGCGCGGTGCGCGCATCACCGGCAGCCTGCACATGACCATCCAGACCGCGGTGCTGATCGAGACCCTGCAGGCGCTGGGTGCGCAGGTGCGCTGGGCCTCCTGCAACATCTTTTCCACGCAGGACCATGCGGCCGCGGCGATCGCCGCCAGCGGCACGCCGGTGTTCGCGGTCAAGGGCGAGAGCCTGGAGCAGTACTGGGACTACACGCACCGCATCTTCGACTGGCGCGACGGCGGCTACTCCAACATGATCCTGGACGACGGAGGCGACGCCACGCTGCTGCTGCACCTGGGTGCGCGCGCCGAGTCCGACCTGGCCGTGCTCAACCACCCGACCAGCGAGGAGGAGCGTGTGCTGTTCGCGGCCATCCGCGCGCGCCTGCAGTCCGACCCCGCGTGGTACTCGACGCGACTGGCGCATGTGCGCGGCGTCACCGAGGAGACCACCACCGGCGTGCACCGCCTCTACCAGATGCACCAGCGCGGCGAACTGCGCTTCCCGGCGATCAACGTCAACGACAGCGTCACCAAGAGCAAGTTCGACAACCTGTACGGCTGCCGCGAGAGCCTGGTCGACGGCATCAAGCGCGCCACCGACGTGATGGTCGCCGGCAAGGTCGCGCTGGTCTGCGGCTACGGCGACGTCGGCAAGGGCTCGGCACAGGCGCTGCGCGCGCTGGCGGCGCAGGTGTGGGTGACCGAGATCGACCCCATCTGCGCGCTGCAGGCGGCGATGGAGGGCTATCGCGTGGTCACGATGGAGGAGGCCTGCTCGCAGGCCGACATCTTCGTCACCGCCACCGGCAACTACCACGTGATCACCCACGAGCACATGCTGCGCATGAAGGACCAGGCCATCGTGTGCAACATCGGGCACTTCGACAACGAGATCGACGTCGCGTCGCTGGAGCAGTACCGCTGGGAGGAGATCAAGCCGCAGGTCGACCACGTGATCTTCCCCGACGGCCGGCGCATCATCCTGCTGGCCAAGGGGCGCCTGGTGAACCTGGGCTGCGCCACCGGGCATCCGAGCTACGTGATGAGCTCGAGCTTCGCCAACCAGACCATCGCGCAGATCGAACTGTTCACGCGCACCGAGCAGTACCCGGTGGGCGTGTACACGCTGCCCAAGCACCTCGACGAGAAGGTCGCGCGCCTGCAGCTGCGCAAGCTCAACGCCCGCCTGACCGAGCTGACCGACCAGCAGGCCGCCTACATCGGCGTGCCCAAGGAAGGCCCGTACAAGTCGGCGCACTACCGCTACTGAAGCGCCGGCATGCAGCTCGACCATCTCAGTTTCGAGTTCTTTCCGCCGAAGACCCCGGAGGGCGCCGAGAAGTTGCGCGCGGCGCGCCGGCGTCTGTACGCGCGCGCTCCGGAGTTCTGCTCGGTGACCTTCGGCGCCGGCGGCTCGACGCAGGAAGGCACGCTGGACACGGTGCTGGAGATCGCCGCCGAGGGCATGCGTGCGGCGCCGCACCTGTCGTGCATCGGCGCCAGCCGCGCGCGCGCGAGCGAGCTCTTGCAGCGCTACCGGGCCGAGGGCATCCGGCGCATCGTCGCGCTGCGCGGCGACCTGCCGTCGGGCTACGGCCTGGGCGGCGAGTTCACGCATGCCGCGGACTTGGTGGAGTTCATCCGCGCCGAGACCGGCGACTGGTTCCACATCGAGGTCGCCGCGTACCCGGAGATGCATCCGCAGGCGCGCGGCCCGGCCGACGACCTGAAGCATTTCGTGGCGAAGATGCGGGCCGGCGCGAATTCCGCGATCACCCAGTACTTCTTCAACCCCGACGCGTACTTCCGTTTCGTCGACGAACTGCGTCGCGCAGGCGTCGACGCGCCGGTGGTGCCCGGCATCATGCCGCTGACCAACGCCAGCCAGCTGCTGCGCTTTTCCGAGGTCTGCGGCGCCGAGGTCCCGCGCTGGATGCGGCTTCGCCTGCTGGAGTACGGCGACGACCGGGCGTCGATCGTGGCCTTCGGGCGCGACGTGGTCGCGGACCTGTGCTGCCGGCTGCTCGCCGGGGGGGCGCCGGGCCTGCACTTCTACACGCTGAACCAGGCGGATGCCAGCCTGGGGGTGCTGGAGCGCGTCGGCGCAGCTTGAGCCGGGCGGGCCGGGCCGCAGCGGGCATTCCGCCGGGGCAGCGCGGGATAGGGGGCGCCTGCTAAGCTGGTCCGCATGAGTCCCATCCCGCCTTCCACCTCGCCGGGCACGGATCCGGCGGCGCAGCGCAGCCATGCCGACGCGGCTTCGGCATTGGCGCATGTGCAGGCCCTGTACGCCGACGGCGTCGCGCGTCTGCACGGCGCGCTGCGCGAAATGATTGCGCAGGGCCCCGCGGCGGCGCGCGTGCGCGCCTTCTATCCGCGCGTGCGCCTGGTCGTCGAGTCGGCCCCGCGGGCGCACATGCTGGCCGATTCGACCCCCAGCTACGGTTTCGTCTCCGCCCCCGGCGTGTTCGAAGCCACGCTGACGCGCCCGGACCTGTACGCCGATTACTACCTCGAGCAGTTCGAACTG
This sequence comes from Pseudomonadota bacterium, assembly GCA_021816585.1. Lineage (GTDB taxonomy): Bacteria > Pseudomonadota > Gammaproteobacteria > Burkholderiales > Burkholderiaceae_C > Thiomonas_A. Next base: position 100,901 of record JAKAXL010000004.1, read on the forward strand.
CTGCTGCGCAACCATCGCGCACCACTGCTCGTGGGGCCCAGCGAGGTGCCGATCCCGCTGCCCTTCACCTTCGACGAGCACACCCGCTTCGAGACCGAGCTCGACGGCGCGGCGCGCCGCGAACTGCTCGGCTGCTTCGACATGCCCGAGCTCGGCGCGATGGACGACGGCATCGCCAACGGCACCTACGTGCCGGCACCGGGCCAGGCGCGGCCGCTGGCGCTGTTCACCGCGCCGCGCGTCGACTACTCGCTGCAGCGGCTGCGCCACTACACGGGGACCTCGGCCGAGCATTTCCAGAACTTCGTGCTGTTCACGAACTACGGGTTCTACGTCGACGAGTTCGTCGCGATGGCGCGCGACATGATGCGCCGTCCCCAGGCGAATGCGCAGGACTATTGCGCGCTGGTCGAGCCCGGCAACGTCGTCACGCGGCGCGCCGGGGCCGTCGGCCTGCCCACGGACGCCGGCCAGCCGCCGCAGCGCATGCCGCAGATGCCGGCCTACCACCTGGTGCGCCCCGACCGCTCCGGAATCACCCTGGTCAATATCGGCGTCGGGCCGTCCAACGCCCGCACCATCACCGACCACGTCGCCGTGCTGCGCCCGCACACCTGGCTGATGCTGGGGCACTGTGCGGGCCTGCGCAGCACCCAGCAGCTGGGCGACTACGTGCTGGCGCACGGCTACGTGCGCGAGGACCACGTGCTCGACGAGGACCTGCCGCTGTGGGTTCCCATTCCGGCGCTGGCCGAGGTGCAGGTGGCGCTGCAGCAGGCGGTGGCCGACGTGACGCGCCTGCAGGGCCCCGAGCTCAAGCGCGTGATGCGCACCGGCACCGTCGCCAGCACCGACAACCGGCATTGGGAACTGCAGCCTTTCGGCGGACCGCTGAGCACGCCGCGGCTGCGTTTCTCGCAAAGCCGCGCGATCGCGCTGGACATGGAGAGCGCGACCATCGCCGCCAACGGCTTCAGGCTGCGCGTGCCCTACGGCACGCTGCTGTGCGTCAGCGACAAGCCGCTGCACGGCGACCTCAAGCTGCCGGGAATGGCCGACCGCTTCTACCGCGAGCGCGTCGGGCAGCACCTGCGCATCGGCCTGCGCGCGCTGGAGATCCTGCGCGGCCAGCGCATGGAGCGCCTGCACAGCCGCAAGCTGCGCAGCTTCGACGAAGTGGCCTTCCAGTAGCGGCAGCGCGGCGCGCCGCGTCGCCGCGTCGCCGTGTCAGGCGCCCGCGCCGCCGGCCTCGGCGACCCAGCTCGCCCACTCGCGCAGCAGCGCGTCGTCCACCGCGGCCAGCGCCGAGCGCTTGCGCAGCGAGTTGTCGAACACCTCGTCGCCCTGCAGGGTCTGTGCGCTGCCTCCGGCCTCGGCGAGGATCAGGCTTCCGGCGGCGAAGTCCCACAGCCCCTGCGAGCCGTGCACGTAGACGTGGAAGCGCCCGGCGGCGACCCAGCACCAGTCCAGCGCCACCGAGCCCAGCGAGCGTTGCGACGCGTAGGGCGGCGCGGTGGCCAGCCGGCCGGCCAGCGCGGCCGGCAGGCGCTTGAAGTCGACGCAGGCGATGGCGCGGCGCAGCGGCGGCGCGGCGGGGCAGCGCAACGGCCGGCCCTGCAGGCGAGCGCCGCGCCCCAGCGCGGCGTCGAAGAGTTCGTCACGCATCACGTCGAGCACCAGGCCGAGGCGTACGCGGCCGCCTTGCACCCAGGCCAGCGAGGGGCCGAAGGCCGGCAGCCCGGCGGCGAAGTTGCTCGTCCCGTCCAGCGGATCGAGCACCCACAGCCCGGCTCCATCGGGAGCGGCGGCCTCCGCGCGCATCAGCTCGAGCTGGCGCTGCGGGCTCATCTCCTCGCCCAGCAGCGGCACCGCCGGCCAGCGCTCGCCCAGGCGCGACTGCAGGTGGCGCTGCATCGCCAGGTCGGCGTCGGTCACCCAGCTGCCGTCGTCCTTCAGGCGCGCGCGCGGATCCGCGGCATGCGGCAGGATGTGCAGTCGCGCCGCCTCGCGCAGCAGCGTGCCGAGGGTGTCGAGGTCGGCGGGGGTGGGTTGCGCAGCGGGCATGGCGGCCGGTTCCATGTCGACTCAGGACTCGCCGGGCGGCGCGCCCGGCACCAGGATGGTCGGCGCCGCCGGAGCCGCGCTGCGCGGCCAGTCGGTGCTGTAGTGCAGGCCGCGGCTTTCGTGGCGCAGCCGCGCCGAGCGCACGATCAGCTCGGCCACCTGCAGCAGGTTGCGCAGTTCCAGCAGGTCGCGGTTGACGCGGAAGTTGGCATAGAACTCCTGCACCTCGGCCTGCAGCAGCGCGATGCGGTGCGCGGCGCGCTCCAGGCGCTTGTCGGTTCGCACGATGCCGACGTAGTTCCACATCATGCGCCGCAGTTCGTCCCAGTTGTGGCTGAGCACCACCAGTTCGTCGGCGTCGCTGACCCGGCTCTCGTCCCATGCCCGCACGTGCGGCAGCGGCTGCGGCGGCTCCTGCGCGATGGCGCGCGCGGCCGCGGTGCCGAACACCACGCATTCCAGCAGGGAGTTGCTGGCCAGCCGGTTGGCCCCGTGCAGGCCCGTGTAGGCCACCTCGCCGATCGCGTGCAGGCCCGGCAGGTCGGTGCGTCCGGCCAGGTCCGTGAGCACGCCGCCGCAGGTGAAGTGCACCGCGGGGACGACCGGGATCGGCTCGCGCACCATGTCGATTCCCAGCTCCAGGCAGCGCTGATGGATGGTCGGGAAGTGGTGACGGATGAAGTCCTCGCCGCGCGACGTGATGTCCAGGTACACGCAGTCCAGGCCGTGGCGCTTCATCTCGAAGTCGATGGCACGCGCCACCACGTCGCGCGGCGCCAGTTCGGCTCGCTCGTCGTGCGCCGGCATGAAGCGGGTGCCGTCGGGAAGCAGCAGCACTCCGCCTTCGCCGCGCACGGCTTCGGAAATCAGGAAGTTCTTCGCCTTCGGGTGGTACAGGCAGGTCGGGTGGAACTGGATGAACTCCATGTTCGCGACCCGGCAGCCGGCGCGCCACGCCATGGCCACGCCGTCTCCGCTGGCGGTGTCGGGGTTGGTCGTGTAGCGATACACCTTGCCGGCGCCCCCGGTGGCCAGCACGGTGTGCGGCGCGGCGAACACCTGCACGCGCGCGCTGTCCAGGTCCAGCGCGTAGACGCCCCAGCAGCGGTGGTTGCGCGCGTCGTCGACATGGCGCCCGGTGATCAGGTCGACCGCGACATGGTGGTCCAGCAGCGTGATGCGCGGATGCGCGCGTACCCGCGCCAGCAGCGTGCGCTGGATCGCCGCGCCGGTGGCATCGGCGACATGCGCGATGCGGCGCTGGCTGTGTCCGCCCTCGCGCGTCAGGTGCAGCTCGCCCTGCTCGGTATCGAAGGGCACGCCCTGCGCGCGCAGCCACTCGATCGCCGCCGGCCCCTGCTCGACGACGAAGCGCGTGGCCGGCAGGTCGTTGAGCATCGCGCCGGCGACCATGGTGTCGTGCACGTGCGACTCGAAGCTGTCGCCGCTGCCCAGCACGGCGGCGATGCCGCCCTGCGCCCACTGGCTGGACGAGACCTCGAACTCGCGCTTGGCCAGCACCGTCACCGACTGGTGCTCGGCGAGTTGCAGCGCGGCGCTGAGCCCGGCGAGGCCTCCGCCGATGATGATCACATCGCTGGTATGCATGGGCATGGCGGGCCGCCGGCCGTGTCGGCTTCGCAAGGGTTCAGATTTCCAGGTTGTCGAGCAGGCGCGTGGTGCCCAGGCGCGCCGCGCCGAGCACCACCAGCGCGTCGGGGCGTCCGAGGTCCTGCGCCTGCGGCGTCTGCAGGTCGGCGCGCCGACGCACGCTGACATAGTCGGGAGCCCAGCCGAGTTCGCGCAGCGCATGCGCGGCCGCGTGCTGCGCCTGCCGCAGTTGCTCCAGGTCGGTGCAGGCTCGCGCCGTCTCGGCCAACGCGCGCAGCGTGCGCTGCAATTGCGGCGCCTGCGCGCGCTCGGCAGCGCCGAGATAGCCGTTGCGCGACGACATCGCCAGTCCGTCGCTCTCGCGCACGGTGTCGAGGCCCTCGATGCGCACGTCGAGCGCGAACTGCTCGACCATGGCGCGCACCAGCAGCAGTTGCTGGTAGTCCTTCTTGCCGAACACCGCCGCCGCCGGCCGCACCAGCTGGAACAGTTTCAGCACCACGGTGGCGACGCCTTCGAAATGCCCGGGGCGCGCGGCGCCCTCGAGCTCGCCGGCCAGTCGCGGATCGGGGTGCACGTGGAAGGTCTGCGGCACCGGGTACATCTGTGCCTCGTCGGGCGCGAACAGCAGCCGGCAACCGGCCTGCTCGAGCAACTCGGCGTCGCGCTGCAGGGTCCGCGGGTAGCGATCGAAGTCTTCGCCGGGGCCGAACTGCAGGCGGTTGACGAACACGCTGGCGACCACCGGCGCGTCGGTTTCGCGCGCGAGTTCGCAGGCGCGGGCGACCAGCGCCAGGTGCCCGGCGTGCAGGTTTCCCATGGTCGGCACGAGCACCGGGCGGGGAAGCGGGTCCAGCGCGCGGTGCAGTTCGGCGCGGGTGTGCAGGATGCGCATCGGCAGGGGGTTCGGGTGGGGCGGGGCCGGGCGCCGCCGGTTCAGGCGACGTAGCCGTGCAGGGACTCGTCGGGAAAGGCGCCGGACTTGACGTCGCGCACGTAGGCCTCGACCGCCTCGCGCACGCCGGCGGCGCCGCGCATGAAATTGCGCACGAAGCGCGGTTTCGGGCCGAGGGTGATGTCGAGCATGTCGTGCAGCACCAGCACCTGTCCGTGGGTGCGCGCGCCGGCGCCGATGCCGATGGTGATGCCCGGGTACTCGGCGCTGAGGCGGGCGGCCAGCTCGGAGGGCACGAGTTCGAGCACCAGCATCGCCGCACCGGCCTTGCCGAGCTCGCGCGCATGCTGCAGCAAGGCTTGCGCGCCCTGCTCGTCGCGGCCCTGGATGCGGTAGCCGCCGAGCGCATGCACGCTTTGCGGCGTCAGCCCGAGGTGGGCGCACACCGGAATGCCGCGCTCGACCAGCGCCGACACCAGCGGCGCGGTCCAGCCGCCGCCCTCGAGCTTGACCATCTGCGCGCCTGCCTGCATCAGGGCCGCGGCGCTGCGCACCGCCTGCGCGGTGTCGGCCTGGTAGCTGCCGAAGGGCAGGTCGGCGATCACCCAGGCACGGCTGGCGGCACGCGCCACGCAGGACACGTGGTAGGCCATGTGATCGAGGGTCACCGGCAGCGTCGAGGCGTGACCCTGCATGACCATGCCCAGCGAATCACCGACCAGCAGGCAATCGACGCCGCAGTCGTCGAGCAGCGCCGCGCTGGCGGCGTCGTAGGCGGTGAGCACCGCGACCTTCTCGCCGGACTCGCGCATGGCCCGCAGCCGGTGCAGGGTCATCGGCTTGCGTGGCGCGGGGGCCGCGCCCCCGTAGGGAGCGGTGGAGGCGGTGTCGGGTGCGGAGGACATGGTCGGCGTTGGATGCGTGTGGCGGAGGCCGCTTCGGGGGCGGGCGCCGCCACGCGGGATCAGGAAGGCGTGTAGGCGAGTCGCAGGTACAGCGGGGCGTAGGCTTCGGCCTGCGTGATCTGCACCAGCCCCTCGCGCGCCAGCTCGAGCAGCGCGATGAAGGTGACGACCGCGTGCAGCACGCCCTGCGTCGGCTCGAACAGTTCGCCGAATTCGGCCCAGCGGCGGTCGTGCAGGCGCCGCAGCACCCCGCTCATGATCTCGCGCATCGAGATCTGCTCGCGGCCGATGGTGTGGTGCGCGTTCAGGCGCGCGCGGCGCAGCACCTCGGCCCACGCGTCGCGCAGCTCGTCGACGGCAAGCTCGGGCAGCAGCGAACGCGGCGTGCGCTCGACCACCGCCTGCACGCGCCAGAAGTCGCGCCCGGCCTGCGGCAGCGCGTCGAGCTGCTGCGCGGCCAGCTTCATGCGCTCGTACTCGAGCAGCCGGCGCACCAGTTCGGCGCGCGGGTCCTCGGGCTCGGCGCCGTCGACCGCGGGCGGGCGCGGCAGCAGCATGCGCGACTTGATCTCGATGAGCATGGCCGCCATCAGCAGGTAATCGGCGGCCAGTTCCAGGTTGCTGCGCCGGATCTGCTCGACGTACTCGAGGTACTGGCGGGTGACCTGCGCCAGCGGGATGTCCAGGATGTTGAAGTCCTGGCGCCGGATCAGGTAGAGCAGCAGGTCCAGCGGGCCCTCGAAGGCCTCGAGGAACACTTCCAGCGCGTCCGGCGGGATGTACAGATCCTGCGGCAGCTCGAACAGCGGCTGCCCGTACAGCCTGGCCACCGCCAGGCCGTCGACGGTCTGCGGCAGCGTCTCGTCGGCCGCCGCCAGGGCCTGCTCGGTGCCGTCGGGGACGGCCATCGCGCTGGGCGTCACGGGGAGTCGTTCAGTCGATGCCGTACACGTAGGCCTTCTGGCGCACGCGGGCGGAATCGAAGCCGGCATGCAGGTCGGCATCCTGCGGGTGGTCCCACCAGATGCTGCGGCCCTTCTTCTGCTCGGCTTCGAGCTCCGGGCGCTGGGACTTGAGTTCCTGCAGGAAACGCGTGGCTTCGGACACGTAGGGCTTGACGGCGAATGGCATGGGCGTGAAGGTTGACGTACGTGGCGCGGCGCGGCCTCGCGCCGCAGGCGTCCGCGGACATGCGGAAAGGGCCGGGGCGATTTTAAGTCCCGGAGCGATCCGGGGGGGCGTCGGGGGCCGGATCGAGCAGCCGGCACAGCGCCTCCCAGACCTCGTCGACTCCCGGGTCACGGCCGTTGCCGCCCACCGTGCGGGTGATCGCCGGGTCCTCGGGCAGCAGGACCTCGGGGCCGGTGGCCGCGCTGAACACCCCCACCAGCGGGCGGCGCAGCGCGGCCGCGAAATGCGTGAAGCCGGTGTCGACCCCGACCACGGCACGCGAGTCGGCAAGGTAGCCAAGCAGTTCGTCCAGCCCCTGCGGGGGCGGGTCGACGCGCACCGCGCCGGCCGGCAGCGCGGCGGCGATGGCGAGCGCGCGCGCGCGCTCGCGCTCGTTGCCCCAGGTCAGCTTGATGCCGATGCCGCGCCGGTGCAGGCGTCGCGCCAGTTCGATCCAGTGGGCCTGCGCCCACTCCCGGTGCGGGCGCGACACGCCGTGCGCGAGCAGTACCTGCGAGGCCCGCGGCGCGTCGACGGGCAGCGCCCGTGCCAGCCGGTACTCGACCGGCCGTGCCGGATCGGTCTGCAGCACCGCGGCGGCGAAGGCGCGCCGGCCCTCGGTTCCGTGCAGTCCGGCGGGGCGCGCGAAATGGGCGTCGTAGGCGCGCGCGGCCAGCGGTTCGCCGCCGCAATCCTCGGCGCGGTAGCCGGCGCGCAGGCCGGTGCGAGCCAGCCGGGACACGATCGAGCTCTTGAGCACGCTGTGCGGATCCCAGGCGAGGTCGTAGCGGGTCGCGCGCAGCCGCCGCAGCTCGCGCAGCAGGCGGCGCCACGCCTCGATCCGGCCGGGATGCTGCTGCAGTTCCTTCAGCGGCAGCGCGAACACCTCGCGCACGGCCGGGTGCCTGCGCGCGATCGCGGCGAAGCGTGTGTCCACCGCCCAGTCGATGGCCAGGCCGGGCCAGCGCGCCGCGATGTCCGACACCGCGGGCAGGGTCTGCACCTGATCGCCCATCGCCGACAGCTGCACCACCAGCAGCTCGCGCGGCTGCGCGGGAAGTCCGCCGCGTCCCCACGCCAGCGGCAGCTCGACGCGTCGCATCAGGCGCGCCGCGGCACGCCCAGCGAGCGCTCGAGCACGCGTTCGAGCACGCGCAACGGCGCGGTCTCGGGGGCGAGCTGGTCGTCGGGGTGCAGGTAGAAGGTCTGTTCCATCATGTGCTGTCCGCCCATCACGGCGTGCAGCACCTGGTCGGAGTACACCACCCAGGTGCTTCCCGGCGCGAAGTCCACCGCGGCCTGCGGCGCGTCGCGCTGGTAGTCCAGATCGGCCTTCGCCAGGTCGTGCAGCTGCAGCATCGCGTCGTCGTAGGGCGTGCGCAGCGACTTGGTCACGTGCAGCAGGCGCAGCAGCCGCGCCGAACCGGGAAGCGGCCGGCGCAGGCGTGGCGCGAAGCGCCGCGCGAAATCCTCGAAGGGCTCGCCGACCCGCCACTGGCGCGGGCGCTGCCCCGGGTGCACGTTGGTGAACACGCGCAGCAGCCGCACCCCGTGCATCGGATTCGACGGGAAGGCGTCGACGTGCAGGCGGGTGTCGTCGTGGCGCCACGAACTGCTGCGGCCGGCGACCTCGAAGGGACGCAGCGACGCGTTGCCGGCGCGCAGTTTGCCGCGGTACTGCGGGAACAGCCGCTCGACCAGTTGCTGCGCCTGCATGGCGAAGCGCCCGATCATCGCGCCCAGGGCCTCGAGCTGCTGCGGGGTGCCCTGCGCACCGCGCAGGCGCGAGCCCTCGCGCAGGCTGATGTTCTTCGACTTGCCGTCGCTCCAGCGCGGGTCGAGGAACGGGCGCTCGGACTCCTGCAGCACGAAGGGCAGCTGCGGGAAATGCAGCACGCAGCCGGTCTCGAGCAGATGCTCCAGGTGGGCGCCGGGGCCGTGCTCCCAGGCGGTGTCGTCGAAGCGTCGCAGCGATCGCTGCGGCGCGGACGCTTCGATCGCGGCGGCGGACATCGGCGCTGGCATCGCGGGCGGCTCCTTCGGCGCGGGTTCAGCTCACGCGCATGCCGGGCCTGGCGCCCGAGTCCGGCGAGAGCAGGAAGATTCCGCCGGCATCGTCGTCGCCCGACGCGGCCAGCACCATGCCTTCGCTGAGCCCGAATTTCATCTTGCGCGGGGCCAGGTTGGCGACCACCACGGTCAGCTTGCCGACCAGGCTCGCCGGGTCGTAGGCCGACGCGATTCCGGAGAACACGTTGCGCAGGCGCGGCATGCCTTGCGCGTCGCGTTCGCCCAGGTCCAGGCTCAGGCGCAGCAGCTTGCGCGAGCCCTCGACCGCCTGCGCGTCGTGGATGCGCGCGATGCGCAGCTCGATGCGCGCGAAGTCGTCGATGCCGATGCTCGACGGGGGCTGCGGCGCGGGCTTCGCGGCGGTCGCCGCGGCCGGCGCGGCCGGCTCGGGCGGCTGCAGCAGCTGCTCGACGACCTTCGGGTCGACGCGCTGCATCAGGTGCCGGTACGGCGCCACGCGCTCGGGCAGTACGTCGCAGTCGGACCACAGGAAGTCGCGGTCCAGGCCGAACAGCTCGCGCGCCACGCGCGACGCGGTGGCCGGCAGCACCGGGGCCAGCAGCACCGACAGGGTCCAGAATCCGGCCAGCGCCCTCGAGCACACGTCCTGCAGCTGCGCGCGCTGCGACTCGTCCTTCGCCAGTACCCAGGGTTGCGCGGCATCGAAGGCGGTGTTGATGCGGTCCGCGTGCGCCATGATCTCGCGCAGCGCGCGGGCGTATTCGCGCGCGTCGAGCGCGGCCAGCGTGTCGTGCGCCAGCGCCTGCGCCTGCTGGCGAAGCTCGTCGGTCGCGCCCAGGTAGCGCAGGCGGCCGTCGAAGGACTGGGTGATGAAGCGGCTGGCGCGGCTGGCGATGTTCACGTACTTGCCGATCAGGTCGCTGTTGACCCGCGCGACGAAGTCGTCGGCGCCGAAGTCCAGGTCGTCGACGCGCGCCGACAGCTTGGCCGCGAGGTAGTAGCGCAGCCATTCGGCGTCGAGCTTGAGCTCGAGATAGCGCAGCGGCGAGATGCCGGTGCCGCGGCTCTTGCTCATCTTCTCGCCGCCGACCGTGACGTGGCCGTGCACGTTGATCTGGCTCGGCGTCTTGCGTCCGGAGAACTCGAGCATGGCGGGCCAGAACAGCGTGTGGAAATACACGATGTCCTTGCCGATGAAGTGCACCTGTTCGACCGCCGGGTCGGCGATGAACTCCTCGTAGCTCTGGCGCGTGCGCGAGGCCTCGTGCCAGTGCGCGGCCGCCTGTCCCTTGTCGAAGTGGTTCTTCAGGCTCGCCAGGTAGCCGATCGGCGCGTCCAGCCAGACGTAGAAGTACTTGCCCGGCGCATCGGGGATCTCGATGCCGAAGTAGGGGGCGTCGCGCGAGATGTCCCAGTCGGCCAGCCCGCCGTGGCCGTTGGCGTCGACCGCGAACCACTCGCGCACCTTGTTGAGCACTTCCGGCTGCAGGCGCGGCGCGCCGTGCCCGGTGCTGCCCTGGGTCCAGCCGCGCAGGAATTCGGCGCAGCGCGGCGACGACAGCTGGAAGAAGTGGTGCTCGCTGCTGCGCAGCTCCGGCGTGGCACCCGACAGCACGGAATAAGGCTGGCGCAGCTCGGTGGGGCCGTACACGGCCCCGCACACCTCGCAGGAGTCGCCGTACTGGTCGGCGGCATCGCACTTCGGGCAATGCCCCTTGATGTAGCGGTCGGGCAGGAACATGCCCTTGACGGGGTCGTAGAACTGCTCGATGGTGCGCGCGTAGATCAGCCCCGCCTTGCGCAGCGCGCGGTAGATGTCCTGCGCCAGCTGGTGGTTCTCCGGCGCGTCGGTGCTGTGCCAGTTGTCGAAGCGGATCAGGAAACCGTCGAGGTAGGCGCGACGCCCGGCGGCGATCGCGGCGACGAATTCCTGCGGCGTCTGGCCGGCCTTCTCGGCGGCGATCATGATCGGCGCGCCATGCGCGTCGTCGGCGCAGACGAAATGCACCTCGTGGCCGAGCATGCGCTGCAGGCGCACCCAGATGTCGGCCTGGATGTACTCCATCATGTGGCCGATGTGGAAGGCGCCGTTGGCGTACGGCAGCGCCGTGGTGACGAACAGGCGGCGCTTGCTCTGTGCGGGCTGGCTGGCGGGGGAATGCGTCGGCGATGTCATGCGCGTGCGGAAACGGTGCGGGGGTGCGGGCCGAGCGGGTGCGGCGCGTCCAGGCTGCGGCATCCGTGCGGCGGGGCCGGCGCGGGACCGGCACGGCGGCGCCGAGGCGCCGGACCCGCCATTGTAGGCAGGCGCCGGCGCCCCTGCGGCACGCCGGGCGCGGGCCGACTAGACTTTCCGGGTGGCCGGCGGCCGCGGCGCGTGCGCGCCCGCGCGGCGGGGCGTCCCGATTCCGCCCGATTCCACCCGATTCCACCCGATTCCTCCCTCTTTCACGATTGCAGGCCTTGCCCACCATGTCCTCGATGCCGACCCAGGAACAGATCGAACAAGTACTCGACGGCGTGCCCGACCCCGGCAGCGGCCAGGGGCTGCGCACGGCGCGGGTGCTGCGCAAGGTCGAGGCGGCCGACGGGCGGGTGGCCGTGCAACTGGTGCTGGGCTACCCGGCGCGCAGCCGCTTCGACGCGCTGCGCGAGGCCGTGCGCGGCGCGCTGGCCGGGCTGCCCGGCGTGCGCGAGGTCGCGGTCGACGTGTCGATGCGCGTCGACGCGCATGCGGTGCAGCGCGGCGTGCGCACGCTGGAAGGGGTGCGCAACGTCATCGCCGTGGCCTCCGGCAAGGGCGGCGTGGGCAAGAGCACCACGGCGGCCAACCTGGCGCTGGCGCTGGCCGCCGAGGGGGCCGCGGTCGGCCTGCTCGACGCCGACATCTACGGCCCGTCGCAGCAGATGATGCTGGGCCTGCAGGGCCGGCCGCAAAGCAGCGACGGCAAGACCATGGAGCCGCTGCGCAGCCACGGCCTGCAGGTGATGTCCATCGGCGCGCTGATGGACGCCGACACGCCGATGATCTGGCGCGGCCCGATGGCCACGCAGGCGCTGGAGCAGCTGCTGCACCAGACGCACTGGCAGGACCTGGACTACCTGATCGTCGACATGCCCCCGGGCACCGGCGACATCCAGCTCACGCTCAGCCAGCGCGTGCCGCTGACCGGCGCGGTGATCGTCACGACGCCGCAGGACATCGCGCTGCTCGACGCTCGCAAGGGCCTGAAGATGTTCGAGAAGGTCCAGGTCCCGGTGCTGGGCATCGTGGAGAACATGGCCATGCACGTGTGTTCCAACTGCGGGCACGCGGAGCCGATCTTCGGCAGCGGCGGCGGCCAGCGCATGGCCGAGGACTACGGCGTGGAACTGCTGGGCTCGCTGCCGCTGGACCTGCGCATCCGCGAGCAGGCCGACAGCGGCACGCCCAGCGTGGTGGCCGACCCGCAGGGCGCGGCCGCGCAGCAGTACCTGGACATCGCGCGCAAGCTCGGTGCGCGCGTGGCGCAGCGCGCGCGCGACTACTCGGCGCGTTTTCCGAGCATCAAGATCGCGCAGGATTGACCCGGCGGGCCGCCCGGCCTGCCCGGCGGGCAATGTCCCCGCGGCCCGGGGGGGCTGGGCTGGGCAAGCGGGATGCCGCGGGTTATGCTTCGGAGTCATGCGAACGATCGTTCGTTTTTGATCGCCCCACCCGAGGGCGCATGACTGCGCGAGGAGAACCCGACGATGGACCGCCCCTGGCTCGCCCATTACCCCGAAGGGGTGCCGGCCGATATCGACCCCGGCGCCTACCGCTCGCTGTCGCAGCTGCTGCAGCAGAGCTTCGATCGGCATGCCGATCGGCCGGCCTTCGCCTTCATGGGGCGGCGCACCAGCTACGCGCAGTGGGGCCGCGATTCGGCGGCGCTGGGGGCGTGGCTGCAGGCGCAGGGACTGCGCGCCGGCGAGCGCATCGCGCTGATGATGCCCAACGTGCCGCAGTACCCGATCGCGGTGGCGGCGGCGCTGCGCGCCGGGCTGGTGGTGGTCAACGTCAACCCGCTGTACACGGCGCGCGAGCTCGAGCACCAGTTGCGCGACAGCGGCGCCAGCGCCATCGTGATCCTGGAGAACTTCGCGCACACGCTGCAGCAGGTCGACGCCGCGGTGCGCGGCGCGCTGCGCGTCGTGCTGGTGGCCAGCTTCGGCGACATGCTGGGGCGCCCGAAAGGCTGCCTGGTGAACTTCGTGGTGCGCCGCGTCAAGCACCTGGTGCCGCGTTTCTCGCTGCCCGGGCACCAGCGCTTCCCGGCGGCGCTGGCGCGCGGACGCACGCTGGCGCTGACGCCCGTCGACGCGAAACCGGAGGACATCGCGGTGCTGCAATACACCGGCGGCACCACCGGAGTGTCGAAGGGCGCCGCGCTCAGCCACCGCAACCTGATCGCCAACGTGCTGCAAAGCGTGGCCTGGAACGAGCCGGCGCTGCGCCGGCGCCCCGAGCTGCAGCAGATCAACACGGTCTGCGCGTTGCCGCTCTATCACATCTTCGCCTTCACGGTGGTGATGCTGCTGTCGGCCCGCCAGGGCGGGATGTTCGTGCTGATTCCCAACCCGCGCGACCTGAAGGCGACCATCGCCGAGCTGTCGCGCTACGAGCTGCACTCGTTCCCGGCCGTCAACACCTTGTTCAACGCGCTGCTGCACCACCCCGAGTTCCCGCGGGTCGACACCTCCAGGCTGCTGATCTCGCTGGGCGGCGGGATGGCCGTGCAGGAAGCGGTGGCACGGCAATGGCTGGAGCGCACCGGTTGTCCGATCTGCGAGGGCTACGGCCTGTCCGAGACCTCGCCGTCGGTGTGCTGCAACCCGACCGACACCGACCATTTCTCCGGCACCATCGGTCTGCCGATCCCGTCCACCGAAGTGGTCGTGGTCGACGACGACGGCCACGTGCTGCCGCCCGGGCAGGCCGGCGAACTGGCGGTGCGCGGCCCGCAGGTCATGGGCGGCTACTGGAATCGCCCGGACGAGACCGCGCGCGCCTTCACGCGCGACGGCTACTTCAAGACCGGCGATATCGCGGTGATCGACGCGCAGGGCTACGTGCGCATCGTCGACCGCAAGAAGGACATGATCCTGGTCTCCGGCTTCAACGTCTACCCGAACGAGGTCGAGGACGTCGCGGTGTCGCACCCCGGGGTGCTGGAGGCGGCCGCGGTCGGCGTGCCCGACCCCGATTCGGGGGAATCGGTGCTGCTGTTCGTCGTGCGTTCGGACCCGAAGCTCGACGAGGCCACGCTGCGCGCCTTCCTCCACGACCGGCTGACCGGCTACAAGCGGCCGCGGCGCATCGTATTCCGCGACGAACTGCCCAAGACCTCGGTGGGCAAGATCCTGCGCCGTTCGCTGCGCGAACAGGTGGTGCGCGACGCCGAGGCCGCGGCCGCGCACTCGGACGGATGAATCCCGCCTCGCCGCGTATGCCCGACGCTGCCGGCGATCCGCCGGTGCCGGGTCGTGCCTACGTGGTCGGCGGCGCGGTGCGCGACGCCTTGCTGGGGCGCCCGGTGCACGACCGCGACTGGGTCGTGGTGGGCGCCACCGCGCAGCAGATGCTCGATGCCGGCTTCCGTCCGGTGGGGCGCGATTTCCCGGTGTTCCTGCATCCGCGCAGCGGCGCCGAGTACGCACTGGCGCGCACCGAGCGCAAGACCGCCGCCGGCTACCGCGGCTTCGCCGTGCAGGCCGACCCCTCGGTGAGCCTGGAGCAGGACCTGCAGCGTCGCGACCTGAGCATCAACGCGATGGCGCAGGACGAGCAGGGCCGCATCATCGACCCCTGGGGCGGACAGCGCGACCTGCGCGATCGCGTGTTGCGCCACGTCGGCCCCGCCTTCGTCGAGGACCCCGTGCGCATCCTGCGCGTGGCGCGTTTCGCGGCGCGCCTGGCCGATTTCCACGTGCACCCTTCGACCCTGCGACTGATGCGGCAGATGGTCGATACGGGCGAGGTCGACGCGCTGGTCGCCGAGCGCGTGTGGCAGGAACTGGCGCGCGGCCTGATGGAGCCGGCGCCGCGGCGCATGTTCGAGGTGCTGCGCGACTGCGGCGCGCTGGCGCGGGTGCTGCCCGAGGTGGATGCGCTGTGGGGCGTGCCGCAGCGCGCCGACGCGCACCCCGAGGTGGACTGCGGCGAGCACCTGATGCTGGTGCTGCAGTCGGCCGCCGATGCCGGCGCGCCGCTGGCCGTGCGCTGGGCCTGCCTGATGCACGACCTGGGCAAGGCGTCCACTGCCGCCGAGGTGCTGCCGCGGCACATCGGGCACGAGGCGCGCAGCGTGCGCCTGGCGGCCGGCGTGGCCGCGCGACTGCGCGTACCGAGCGACTGCGCCGAACTCGCCGCGGTGGTCGCCGCCGAGCACGGCAACGTGCACCGCAGCCTGGAGTTCGGCGCGGCCGCCGTGCTGCGCCTGCTGCAGCGCTGCGACGCCCTGCGCAGGCCGCAGCGTTTCGAACTCGTGCTGCAGGCCTGCCGCGCCGACTTCCTGGGCCGCGGCGGCGACTGGCCGCGCCGCGACTACCCGCAGCAGCAGCGCCTGCTCGCGGCGCTGGAGGCGGCGCGCGGCGTCGACGCCGGCGCGCTGGCCCGCGAGGTGGCGCAGCGCGGCGGCAGCGCGCAGGCCATCGCGCAGGCGCTGGCCGCGGCGCGCGAGCAGGCGGTACGCGAGCGTCTCGGCGAAGGCGTCTGAGGCGTCCGGGCGGCAGAGGGAGCCGTCGCGAAATCCGCAAGGAACCATCGCCGTCCGCCAGGGTCGAAGCGGTTCCACCGACGCATTGCGCATGGTGCGCAATGCGTCGGTTGGAATTCGAACCGGGCGGGGGCGCGATGAAGCTGCGACAGCTGGGGTTGACGTGCGCGGCGTGGATGCTGTGCGGGCTGCTGCCCGCGCAGGCCTGCGGGGTGGTGGCCGGGGATGCCGCCGGGGCGGCCGCGAACGACGCGGGCTTCGACAAGGAGGTGGCGGCGCACCTGCTGGTCACGGACAACGAGGCGACGAGCGCGGGCACGCATCACGCGGTGCTGCGCAACACCGGCGGCACGGCGCTGCACATCGAGCCGTGCAGCGTCGATGCGTGGCCGAAGCAGGGCAACGGCCTCGAGGCCAGCTTCGGCGCGTTCCGGCTGGAGCCCGGCGGGAGTGCCGAGCTGCGCTACACGGTGGGGCTCAACGAGTCGCGCGAGCACGACCCCTTCGTGATGAG
Organism: Pseudomonadota bacterium; assembly: GCA_021816585.1. GTDB lineage: Bacteria > Pseudomonadota > Gammaproteobacteria > Burkholderiales > Burkholderiaceae_C > Thiomonas_A. Next base: position 116,828 of record JAKAXL010000004.1, read on the forward strand.
CCGGGTGTTCCGGCTGGAGGTGTCGCCGCAGGGCAAGCCGGGGCCGCGCTCGTCGGTGAAGCTGAGCCTGTCGGCGCGGCTGGACCCGGCGCAGCTGCTGCAGGTGTCGACGCCGGCACCGGGCGACGGCGGCGGCTACCGCTGCGCGGCGTCCGAGCTGGAACACACGCCGCAGGCGTTGCGCCCGCTGCACTGCCACAACGTGGTTCCCGACGCCCAGGCGCAGGCCTACCCGCTGGACCTCCACGCCGAGCTCACGCGGGCCGCGCTGGATGCGCCGCCGGCGTCCTACGCGCATCCGCTGTGGCTCGACCGGCTGTACCGCACCCGCTACGTCGACGGCAGCAGCGAGGCGCTGAACTGCCGCTACGGCTGCGCGATCGACTTCAGCCGGGGCGTGCAGGACGTGGAGGTGGCGCCGTCGAAGCCGGGGCTTGGCTACGTGCTCGAACCGCTGGTGGCGGGGCTGCCCGCGATCAGCCGGCGCATGCTGGGCGACGAGCCGGACCTGGTGCTGGAGGTCGAGCGCCGGCCCGACCTGATGGATCCGCGCACCCGCGTCGACACCATCCAGGCGAGCTGCGTCGGCGACGACTGCGGTGCCGACGTGATCGTCATCGATGCGGTGGAGCTGGTGGACGACGTGGGCCGCGGCTTCGCCGCGCCGCCGGCCGACGAGATGCGGCGCTACGCGCCCGACGGCGTGCTGAGCAGCGGCATGACGCTGTCGGCGGCCGGCCCGCGCGAGCGGGCGGAGCTGGCATGGCGCATCACCGACGGGTCGGCGGGCTCGTACGTCGAGTCGCATTACGTGATCGACTACCACGGGCGCGACGGCCGGGCGCGTCGCTACGTCAGCCCGGGCTTCGGCGGGATCCTGGAGCCGGTGGCCGACGACCGCGCAGCGGCGGTGGGGCGCGCGACGGTGGCGCGACCGGCGGTGGCGCCGCCGTGGTGGGCGCATGAGCAGTTGCCGGGCCCCTTCGTGCGCCTGGACCTGCCCGACGCGTCGGGAGCTCCGCGCAGCGTCCACTGGGCCACTCCGCCGCCGTCCAGCCAGGCCCGGCTGTTCAGCGTGCTGCTTCTCAGCGAGCAAGCCGGGATCGCCAGCGGCACCCTGGTCGGCCCGCCGCGGCTGCGTGCCGACGGCTCGCTCGAGCGCTTCAAGGTGCTGACGGCGCTGCACGTGCTGGTGCCGCTGTTCCACAACGGGCTGCGCCCCGAGGAGTATCTGGCGCAGTACGACGCGCCGCTCGAGGTGGTGCTGTCCGAGGCGTGGTTCGACGACACCATCGACACGCCCGACCCGACCGCCGCCAAGCTGCCGGCACCGGCGATCCTGGGGCGCAGCTTCCACAGCCTGCGCAACGCGCAGTTCCAGGTCAGCGCCCCCTGGCTGCCGGCGGCTTCCGACGCCCGGCTGCCCGACCTGCTGCTCTACACGGTGCGCCCCACCGAGCACCTGCAGGTGAAGCCCGCGGCGCTTGCCGGCCTGCCGCTGCTGCAGTTCCAGGTGCTTGCGCAGGCGCGCGCGCTGGACCAGCCGACGACCCAGTTCGGATTTCCACATGGCGGGGCCTACCACGTCTTTCCTTCCGGCAGCGAGCCGATCAAGTTCCACGCCATGGTCGAAGCGCCGCTGCCCGTGCTGCGCAGCGCGCTGCCGTCGCGTTCGTTCCGGTCGCTGCCCTTCAACTCGCACACGCGATGGCTGGGCAACCCCGAGCAATTCCGCTGGTCCATGCTCGACCCGCGTACCGGCGACGAGGCCGTCACCGGCAGTGATGACTGGATCTTCAAGGGCCTTTCAGGCGCGGCGGCGTTGAGCGAAGCGCAGTGGGAGGACGGCGTGCTGAAGCGGGCGGTGGTGCGCGGGGTGCTCTGCTGCGGATCGCGCGGGCCCACTTCGAAACAGCTGCATCTGCATCACACCGGGCTCGACGTCGACACCTCCGACGAGCCGGGGCAGGATCTTTACGCCTGGCTGCAGTCGCAACTGCCTTGAGCGGTCGGTGCTTCGCGGGCGTCGAGGCCATGGAATAGGAGAGCGCATATATAGGAAAGTACGCACGGAACAATTGCCTTCATCGGAGGTCCAACAGACATTCACCGAGGCATCGCGCATGGCGCGCAATGTCTCGGCGGGTTTCGAGCCGATGGAGGCCGCGATGAAGCTGCGACAGCTGGGGATGGCGTGTGGGGCGTGGATGGCGTGCGGGCTGCTGCCCGCGCAGGCCTGCGGGGTGGTGGCCGGGGATGCCGCCGGGGTGGCCGCGAACGACGCGGGCTTCGACAAGGAGGTGGCGGCGCACCTGCTGGTCACGGACAACGAGGCGACGAGCGCGGGCACGCATCACGCGGTGCTGCGCAACACCGGCGGCACGGCGCTGCACATCGAGCCGTGCAGCGTCGATGCGTGGCCGAAGCAGGGCAACGGCCTCGAGGCCAGCTTCGGCGCGTTCCGGCTGGAGCCCGGCGGGAGTGCCGAGCTGCGCTACACGGTGGGGCTCAACGAGTCGCGCGAGCACGACCCCTTCGTGATGAGCCGGGTGTTCCGGCTGGAGGTGTCGCCGCAGGGCAAGCCGGGGCCGCGCTCGTCGGTGAAGCTGAGCCTGTCGGCGCGGCTGGACCCGGCGCAGCTGCTGCAGGTGTCGACGCCGGCACCGGGCGACGGCGGCGGCTACCGCTGCGCGGCGTCCGAGCTGGAACACACGCCGCAGGCGTTGCGCCCGCTGCACTGCCACAACGTGGTTCCCGACGCCCAGGCGCAGGCCTACCCGCTGGACCTCCACGCCGAGCTCACGCGGGCCGCGCTGGATGCGCCGCCGGCGTCCTACGCGCATCCGCTGTGGCTCGACCGGCTGTACCGCACCCGCTACGTCGACGGCAGCAGCGAGGCGCTGAACTGCCGCTACGGCTGCGCGATCGACTTCAGCCGGGGCGTGCAGGACGTGGAGGTGGCGCCGTCGAAGCCGGGGCTTGGCTACGTGCTCGAACCGCTGGTGGCGGGGCTGCCCGCGATCAGCCGGCGCATGCTGGGCGACGAGCCGGACCTGGTGCTGGAGGTCGAGCGCCGGCCCGACCTGATGGATCCGCGCACCCGCGTCGACACCATCCAGGCGAGCTGCGTCGGCGACGACTGCGGTGCCGACGTGATCGTCATCGATGCGGTGGAGCTGGTGGACGACGTGGGCCGCGGCTTCGCCGCGCCGCCGGCCGACGAGATGCGGCGCTACGCGCCCGACGGCGTGCTGAGCAGCGGCATGACGCTGTCGGCGGCCGGCCCGCGCGAGCGGGCGGAGCTGGCATGGCGCATCACCGACGGGTCGGCGGGCTCGTACGTCGAGTCGCATTACGTGATCGACTACCACGGGCGCGACGGCCGGGCGCGTCGCTACGTCAGCCCGGGCTTCGGCGGGATCCTGGAGCCGGTGGCCGACGACCGCGCAGCGGCGGTGGGGCGCGCGACGGTGGCGCGACCGGCGGTGGCGCCGCCGTGGTGGGCGCATGAGCAGTTGCCGGGCCCCTTCGTGCGCCTGGACCTGCCCGACGCGTCGGGAGCTCCGCGCAGCGTCCACTGGGCCACTCCGCCGCCGTCCAGCCAGGCCCGGCTGTTCAGCGTGCTCATCGTCGGCGACGACGGGGGCGAGGGCAGCGGCACCCTGGTCGGCCTGCCGCGGCTGCGTGCCGACCGTTCGCTCGACAGCTTCAAGGTGCTGACGGCGCTGCACCTGCTGGTGCCGCTGTTCCACAACGGGCTGCGCCCCGAGGAGTATCTGGCGCACTACGACGCGCCGCTCGAGGTGGTGCTGTCCGAGGCGTGGTTCGACGATACCATCGACACGCCCGACCCGACCGCCGCGTTGCTGCCGGAGCTGGCGATCCTGGGGCGCAGCTTCCACAGCCTGCGCAACGCGCAGTTCCAGGTCAGCGCCCCCTGGCTGCCGGCCGCGGCCGACGACCGGCTGCCCGACCTGCTGCTCTACACGGTGCACCCCACCGAGCATCTGCCGGTGACATCCTCGGCCTTTGTCGGCCTGCCCGTGCTGCAGTTCCCGGTACTTCCGCAATCGCGCGCCCTGACCGGGCCGACGTCGCTGTTCGGCTATGCGCAGGGCGGGGGCTATCCCATCACGGTCCCGGGATCGACGCCGATCATCGTTCATCCGATGGTCGACGCGCAGCTCCCGGCCTTGCGCGACACGCTGCCGGGCCAGTCCGCCGAACCGCTGCCCTTCAATTCGCACACCCATTGGCTGGGCAATCCCGAGCAGTTCCGCTGGACCTTGCTGGATCCACGAACCGGTGAAGAGGCCGTCTACGGAAGCGATGGCTGGGTCTTCAAGGGGCTTTCCGGCGCAGCGATGCTGAGCGAAGTGCAATGGGAGGACGGCGTGCTGAAGCGGGCGGTGGTTCGCGCAGTGCAGTCCTGCGGTTCGCGCGAACCGGACACCGACCAGCAGCTCATGCACACCATCGGCCTCGACGTCGACACCTCGGATGCGGCGGGGCAGGAACTGCACGCCTGGCTGGACTCCTACCTGCCCTGAGCGCCGGCCGCGGCGGGCGCGGGGGCGCCGAAAGCCAGCGCGAGAAAGTTGTGCAGCGCGGGCGAGCTGTCCGTGCTGCGCCAGGCGAGTACGACGTCGCTGGTCGCGCCGGCGTCGGCCAGCGCGACGTAACGCACGTTCGGCACGCTGGCGCGCTGCATCGACGCGGCCACCAGCCCGACCCCGATCCCCGCCGAGACCAGGCAGATCAGCGTGGGCATCTCGTGCACCTCCTGCACCACGCGCGGGCTGAATCCCGCGCCGGCGCACAGGTCGAGGATCTGCTCGCGCAGCCCCGAGCCGAACTGCTGGCTGTACAGGATGAAGGGCTGCTCGCGCAGTTCACGCAGGCCGAGCGGCCCGCCCAGTGCCAGCGGATGTTCGCGATGCAGCGCGACGAACAAGGCCTCGCGCTGCAGCACGCGGGTCTGCAACGCATGTTCGGCGCCATGCCGGGTGGGGCGGATGAATCCCAGGTCCAGCCCGTGGTGCAGCAACTGTTCGACCTGCTCGTTCGATGAATGTTCGCGCAGGCTCAGGCGCACCCCCGGCCAGGCCTGGCGGTAGTCGCGCAGCAGCCTGGGCAGAGTCTCGGAAAAGGGCATCGAGCCGGCGAAACCGATCGACAGCTGCCCGCTCTCGCCGCGCCCCGCGCGCCGCGCCAGTTCCTCGGCCCGCGCCAGTTGTTGCAGCACGACGCGCGCCTGCGGCAGCAGCGCCTGCCCGGCGGCCGTCAGCGACACGCCGCCGCGGCCGCGCTCGAACAGCCGTACCCCCAGCTTGCGCTCCAGCGAGCCGATGCGCTGCGAGAGCGGCGGCTGCGAAATGTGCAGGCGCTGGGCGGCACGCGAGAAGTGGCGTTCCTCGGCAACCGCGAGAAAGGCCCTGAGATCCTGCATATCCATACGAAAATCATATCAAAACAGATGAAAAATCGATTTCTCATATCGAAGCGTCCTCGCTAAGCTGGTGGACCCGGGCAAGTCCCGCCACCGGCGCCGCCGCGCGCCCGTACGCATGTCTTCCGCTGCCACCGTGCCACCCCCGTCGCCGCCGCGACCGGCCGCCGCGTCGCCGGTCGCGCCGTCGTGGCGCGCCCGCGTCGCGGTGATCGTCGCCGGCATGAGCGCCTTTTTCACCATGTACGTGACGCAGGGACTGCTGCCGTCGCTGCGCGGTGTGTTCCACGCCGGGGTGGCCGAACTCAGCCTGACCATCACCTTCACGACGCTGGCGGTGGCGCTGGCCGCACCTTTCTCGGGCAGTGTGTCCGACCGCTTCGGGCGCAAGCGCGTGCTGCTGCTGTCGATCGCCGCGCTGACCGTCACCACGCTGCTCGCCGGCACCGCCAGCACGCTGCGCGGGCTGCTGGTGTGGCGCCTGCTCGAGGGGCTGTGCATCCCGGGGATCTTCACCGCCACCGTGGCCTACATCGGCGAGGAGTGGCCGCTCGGGCAGGTTCCGGCGGTGACCGCGCTGTACATCTCCGGTTCGGTCGCCGGGGGCTTCCTGGGGCGCTTCATCGCCGGACTGGCGACCGCGCGCTGGGACTGGCAGGTCGCCTTCATGGTGCTGGGGCTGATCAACGCCGCCATCTTCGTGGTGGTCGCCGCGTGGCTGCCGCGCTCGACGCGTTTTCGCGCCAGTTCCAGCCTGCGCGAGTCCCTGCGCGGCCTGCCCAGGCACCTGCGCAATCCGCTGCTGCTGGGCAGCTACGCGATCGGATTCGGCATCCTGTTCTCGCAAGTCTGCAGCTTCACCTACGTCAGCTTCCACCTCGCCGAGGCGCCGTACCTGCTGGACCTGCGCGAGCTCAGCCTGCTGTTCACGGTCTACCTCGTCGGCATGGTGGTCACGCCGCTGGCCGGCCGGCTGGCCTGGCGCTTCGGGCAGCGGCGCGTGTTCTCGTACGCGGTGGCCTGCTCGGCGCTGGGCATGGCGCTCACCCTGGCGCCCAGCGTGGCGATGATCGTGCTCGGGCTCACGCTGAGCTCGGCCGGGGTGTTCATCGCGCAGAGCATGGCCACCTCGCAGGTCCCGCTGTTCGCGCGCGAGGCCCGCTCCAGCGCGGTCGGGCTGTACGTGATGTGCTACTACTTCGGCGGCAGCGTCGGCGCCTTCGCCCCGAGCGTGGTGTGGAGCCATGCCGGCTGGCCGGGCTGCGTCGCCCTGGTCATGCTGGTGCAGCTGCTGATCTGGATCGCCGCGGTGCGCATCTGGCCCTCGCGCAGCCAGCCGGGTTCAACGCAGCAGCCGGTCCACCAGCCACAGCCCGATCCACAGCAGGCCTAGCGAACCCAGCGGCAGCAGCCAGGGCTTGCCGAACATGCGCCAGCGCAGGTCCAGCGGCATGCGCCCGAAGCCGAACTTGCTCAGCCAGGGCAGCAGCGCGCTGAGCACCAGGCTGCCGAGAATGAAGCCGAGCAGTCCCATCGGGGCCTGATCCCGCGCCGCTCAGTCGGCGGCGCCGGCGTCGAGCGCCGCGCTGCGGTCGCCCTCGACCATCGCCGGCAGCGGCGCGGCGAGTCCGCGGCCGACTGCGAGCACCTTGAACAACTCGCCCATCTCATGCTCCCCGAGCAGCTTTTGCACGCCGGCGGCCAGGCGCAACGCGGCGGCATCGCCGCCCGCCATGCGCGCGGCCAGCAGGTCCAGCAGCCCGGCATTGAGCAGGAAGCGCGCCTGGCTGGTGTAGCCCAGCAGCTGCAGTCCGGATTCGCGCGCCGCGCGCGCCATGGCGCTGAAGTCGACATGCGCGGTGATGTCCGACAGCCCGGGCTGCCACAGCGGATCGTCGTGCACGCGATGCGCGCGGTGGCAGCGCAGCGTGCCTTCGGTGCGCTGCGGGTGGTCGTATTCGTGCGCCGGGAACCCGTAGTCGAACAGCAGCGCGACGCCGCGTCCCAGATGGGTGCCCAGGCTGCGCATGAACCCTTCGGCCGCCTCGGGCCATTCGGTCACGCTGCCCGGCGCGAGCTGGCGCAGCGTCGGGCGCAGCGCGCTGCCCGGCGCCAGTTCCCGGTCCTGCCAGGCCAGCGATCCGTCGGCGGCGGCGCGCACGCCGCGCTCCACCCAGCCCGATTCCAGCCGGTGCAGCAGGCGCACCGGCATGGCGTCGAGCACTTCGTTGCCCAGCACCACCGCGTCGAAACGCTCGGGCAGGGTGTCCCACCACTGCACGCGCTGCGCCAGCCCGGCCGGCAGCGCGGCCACCGCGTCGCGCTGGCGCGCGCGCATGCCGGAGGCCACCTCGACGATCACGTAGCGCCGCGGCAGCCAGGCGCCGGCATCGGCCAGCTCGCGCAGCATCGAGCAGGCCAGTCGCGCGCTGCCGGCGCCGAACTCGACCACGGTGTCCAGCTCGAGGTCCTGCGCCAGCCGCGCCACCTGGGGTGCCAGCGTGGCGGCGAACAGCGGGGACAGTTCGGGTGCCGTGATGAAGTCGCTGGCGCCGCCCCAGGCGCCGAGCACCGCCGGCGACGCCGCGTAGTAGCCCAGGCCGGGCTCGTACAGGGCCATCTGCATGTAGCTGTCGAAGCCGATCCAGCCGCCGTCGCGCGCGATGCGCTCGCGCACGCGCCGCAGCAGCTCCTGCGAGCGCTGCTGCTCGGCCGCGTCGGCGGCCTCGGCGTCCCCGGCGGGCGCCGAGGCACGCGGCGCCGCGGCGTCCCCGCGGGGTAGACTACGCGTTTGCTCCATCGCCGCGATTGTAGGTTCGCGCCGCGCCCCAAGCCCATGTCCGAAGCCGCTCGCAGCGCCGATTCCGGCCGTGCCGACGCCGCCCGCGCCGGCGCGGGCGGGCGCGCGCCGCGCCCGGTGGCGCTGGTCACCGGGGCGGCCCGGCGCATCGGGCGCGCGATCGCGCTGCGCCTGGCCGACGAGGGCTGGGACCTCGCGGTGCACTACCGCGGCTCGGCGGGCGATGCGCTGGAACTGTGCGAGCAGTTGCGCGCGCGCGGCGCGCGCGCCGAGGCCTTTGCCGCGGACCTGGCCGACGAAGCGCAAGTCCGCGCGTTGCCGGGTGCCGTGGCGGCTTCGCTGGGGCGCATCGACGCGCTGGTCAACAACGCATCGGTGTTCGAGCACGACGATGTGTCGAGCTTCGGCACCCACGCGGCGCTCGAGCACTACCGCATCAACGTCGTCGCACCGGTGCTGCTGGCGCAGGCGCTGCATGTCGGCCTGGAGGCGAGCGGGCAGCGCGGTTGCGTGGTCAACCTGCTCGACCAGAAGCTGTGGAACCCGAACCCCGACCACCTGTCGTACACGCTGAGCAAGGCCGCGCTGCGGGAGGCCAACACGCTGCTGGCGCAGGCCCTGGCGCCATGCCTGCGGGTGGTCGCCGTGGCCCCCGGAATGACCCTGGGCAGCGCGATGGTCGACGACCAGCGGCTGCGCCGCCTGCAGGCCGCGGGGCCGCTGGGCGAGGGCCCGCGGGCCGAGGACGTCGCCGACGCCGTGCTGTTCGCATTGCGCAACCGCGCGCTCAGCGGCTGCGAGATCCTGGTCGATGCCGGCCAGCACCTGCACCCCCGCCCGCGCGACTTCGCCTTCGACGCCGACTGATCGAGCGCGACCCGGCATGCGAACCATCCACCTCGAGCGCCTGCGCGTGCAGGCCAACGTCGGCATCCTCGAGCACGAGTTGCGCGCGCGCCAGCTGCTGCTGGTGTCGATCGTCGCCGAGTTGCCGCAGGCGCCCGCGCTGCCGGCCACCGACGAGGTGGCCGCGGTGCTGGACTACCGCCTGCTGCGCGGGATCGCGCTGGAGGAGGTCGGCCGCGGCCACGTGAACATGCTGGAGACGCTGGCCGGACGCATCGCGCAGCGCGTGCTGGGGCTCGACGGCGTGCATCGGGTGCGCGTGCGCGTGGACAAGCCGAACATCTTTCCGGACTGCGACGGCGTGGGCATCGAGGTGACGCAGCGCCGCAGCGGCGACTGACGGAGGGCCGCGATGGACCCGCGCAAGCACGAACTCGAGATCAACAAGCTTTCCAAGCGCCTGCACCGGCTGGTCGGGCGCGCCATCGGCGATTTCGCGATGATCCAGCCGGGCGACAAGGTCATGGTGTGCATGTCCGGCGGCAAGGACAGCCACGCGCTGCTCGACATCCTGCTGGCGCTGCGCGAGCGCGCTCCGGTGGATTTCGAGTTGGTGGCGGTCAACCTCGACCAGAAACAGCCGGGCTTTCCCGAGCACGTGCTGCCCGAATACCTGCGCTCGCGCGGGGTGCCGTTCCACATCGAGCAGCAGGACACCTATTCGGTGGTCAAGCGCGTGATTCCCGACGGGGCCACGCTGTGCAGCCTGTGTTCGCGGCTGCGCCGCGGCATCCTGTACCGGGTGGCCGGCGAGCTCGGCGCGACCAAGATCGCGCTCGGGCACCACCGCGACGACATCCTGCAGACCTTCCTGCTCAACCTGTTCTTCGGCGGCAAGCTCAAGGCGATGCCGCCCAAGCTGGTCAGCGACGACGGGCGCCACGTGGTCATCCGGCCGCTGGCCTATGTCGAGGAGTCCGACCTGGCGCGCTGGGCCGAGCACCGGCAGTTCCCGATCATCCCGTGCTCGCTGTGCGGCAGCCAGGAGCAGTTGCAACGCAAGCAGGTCGCTGCGTTGTTGCGCGACTGGGAAAGGCAGCATCCCGGGCGGCTGGACACGATGTTCGGCGCGCTGGGCAGGGTCGTGCCGTCGCACCTGCTGGACCGCGAGGCCTTCGGCTTCGCCGAGCTGCGTCCCGACGGGCGCGAGGACCCGCAGGGCGACAAGGCCTTCGACCCCGAGCCTTGCGAGGCCCCGCAGCCGGCGTCGGGCGCGCTGGCCTGGCTGAGCCTGGGGCCATAGCCGCGGCAGCCCGGCCGCGGGGCGAGTAAAGTCCGGATTGGCGAGGCGGCTCCTGATCCCGCCGCGCCCGAACCATGAACCCAGCCCCGAAGCTGTCCTTGCGAGTTCCCCGCGGCGCGCTGCGCCTGCTGATGCTGGGCGCGGCCCTGGCCTGGCTCGGCGTGCTGGGGGGCTGCGCGTCGCTGAACGTCAATGCCTACCAGGTCGAGACGCCGCATGCGGCGCCGCAGGCGCTGCTCGGTGCGCAGGTGCAGTTGCAGGCGGCCCCCGGCGACGCCGAGAGTCCGCTGGCCGACACGCTGCAGTCGGCGGTGCTGGACGCGATGACCCATGCCGGCATGGTGCCTCTGCTGGGGCAGCCGGCGCCGTACACCGCCCGCTACTCCTTCCGCAGCTACGTCGACTTCGAGGCCAGCTTCCCCAGCGCCTGGCCGCCTCCGGGCGCGCCGATCCTGCTGCCCGACGGCTCGTGGATCTACAGCGGCTACCCCTACTGGTGGCGCGGCTGGTCATGGCCGCCGCCCTGGTACGAGCGGGTGTTCGAGATCGAGATCCGCGATGCCGCCAGCGGCGCGCTGGTGTGGCGCAGCAGCTCGGAGATCGGCGGCTACGACCAGCGCATCGCACCGGTCGCGGCGCAGCTGGCGAAGGCCGCCTTCGCCGGATTTCCGCAGGGCAGCGGCAGGCGCCGCGTGCGTCTGCCCGAAGGCGCGCAGTGAAGCCGGCCGCGGCGCGCCGCGGCCGCTTCCCGGGGGCTCCAGCCCTATAATCGGCACGAAATTTGCAGCGGCGACGCGAGTCGCCGCATTGCGGGCAGGGGCTTGAAGCCCGTGCCGTTCCCCACCATATGCAGTCGGATCGAGCCCGCGGCACGGCGGGCCAGTGCTTCTCGCATCAGGAGTTCGTCATGCCCATCTACGCGTATCGCTGCGAGTCCTGCGGCCATACCCTCGAAGCGTTGCAGAAGGTTTCGGATGCGCCTTTGCGCGACTGCCCCGCCTGCGGCGCCGCCGCGCTGCACAAGCAGCTCACCGCGGCCGGCTTCCAGCTCAAGGGCTCGGGCTGGTACGCGACGGATTTCAAGGGCGGCGGCAGCGCCGCGCCGGCGGCCACGGCCACCACCGCCGGCGCCGGCGCCACCGCCACCGCCTCGAGCGATGCGGCGCCCGCCGCCTGCGGCGCGTCCTGCGCCTGCCATTGAGCGGCTGGCGTTGAGCCCCTCGTCGAGGGCATGCGCGAGGCCGCGTGACGGCGCCGCCGTCCGCCCACTGCCCGAAGGCCGCGCATGCGCCTGAAGAAGACCTTTGTCGCCGGACTGCTGGTCTGGCTGCCGCTGACCATCACCGTCTGGGTGCTGTGGCAGCTGCTGTCGGTGTTCGATGGCATCTTCCGCGCCATGGTCGGCGCCATCGGCACGGTGGCGCCGCCGGCGCAGCCTCTGCTCGATCGCCTGGTGCATACCCCGGGGCTGGGGGTCGTCGTGGTGATCGCGGCGATCCTGCTGACCGGGGTGCTGGTGGCCAACATGGTCGGCCAGTGGTGGCTGCGGCAGTGGGACGCGCTGATCGCGCGCATCCCCATCGTCAAGAGCATCTACAGCAGCGTCAAGCAGGTCTCCGACACGGTGTTCGCCAGCAACGGCAACGCCTTCCGCCAGGCCGTGATGGTGCAGTATCCGCGTGCCGGCAGCTGGACCATCGGTTTCGTCACCGGGGTTCCGGGCGGCGAGGTCGCGCGAAACCTGCCGGGCGAGCACATCAGCGTGTACGTGCCGACCACGCCGAACCCGACTTCGGGGTTCTTCCTGATGATTCCCAGGGCTGAAGTCGTGGAGCTTTCCATGAGCGTCGACGAAGCGCTCAAATACGTGATTTCGATGGGAGTCGTCGCGCCGCCGCCGCATGCGGGGGCGGCCGCGCAGCGCTGAGCCCGCAGCGAGCCGCGGCGCGCTCGGCGCTGCGCCGCAGCCGCGGTGTCCCGAATCGACCTTCCGAACGCCCCTTCACCGTAGCGAACCCGTTCCATCTTCCCCGATCATGACCTTACGCAGCCATACCCTGGGAGCCGTCACCGAGGCCCTGCTTGGACAAACCGTCAGCCTGTGCGGCTGGGTGCAGCGGCGCCGTGACCACGGCGGGGTGATCTTCATCGACCTGCGCGACCGCGAGGGGCTGGTGCAGGTCGTGTGCGACCCCGACCGCGCCGAGACCTTCGCGGTGGCCGAGGGCGTGCGCAACGAGTACTGCGTGCAGGTGCACGGCCTCGTGCGCCCGCGTCCGCAGGGCACCGAGAACCTCGCGCTGGGTTCCGGCAAGGTGGAGGTGCTGTGCCATGCGCTGCAGGTGCTGAACGCTTCGGCGGCGCTTCCCTTCCAGCTCGACGACGACAACCTGTCCGAAACCACGCGCCTGACCCACCGCGTGCTCGACCTGCGGCGCCCGCAGATGCAGCACAACCTGCAGCTGCGCTACCGCGTCGCGATGGCCGTGCGTCGCTACCTGGACGCGCAGGGCTTCATCGACATCGAGACCCCGATGCTGACCAAGAGCACGCCCGAAGGCGCGCGCGACTACCTGGTGCCCAGCCGCGTGCATGCCGGCCACTTCTTCGCGTTGCCGCAGTCGCCGCAGCTGTTCAAGCAGATGCTGATGGTCTCCGGTTTCGACCGCTACTACCAGATCACCAAGTGCTTCCGCGACGAGGACCTGCGCGCCGACCGCCAGCCCGAGTTCACGCAGATCGACTGCGAGACCTCGTTCCTCGACGAGACGGAGATCCGCGGCCTGTTCGAGCCGATGATCCGCCAGACCTTCGAGCAGGTGCTGGGAGTGCGCCTGGCCGACCCGTTCCCGGTGATGCCGTATTCCGAGGCGATGGCCCGGTTCGGTTCCGACAAGCCCGATCTGCGCGTGCGACTGGAGTTCACCGAGCTCACCGACGTCATGCGCGACGTCGATTTCAAGGTGTTCAGCTCCGCCGCCGAGCTGGCCGACGGGCGCGTGGCCGCGCTGCGCGTGCCGGGCGGCGCGCAGATCAGCCGCAGCGAGATCGACGCCTACACGGATTTCGTGAAGATCTACGGCGCCAAGGGCCTGGCGTGGATCAAGGTCAACGAGCGCGCGCGCGGGCGCGACGGACTGCAGTCGCCGATCGTGAAGAACCTGCACGACGCGGCGCTGGACGCATTGCTCGAGCGCAGCGGTGCCGGCGACGGCGACCTGCTGCTGTTCGGCGCCGACCGCGCGAAGGTGGTCAACGCCGCGCTGGGCGCGCTGCGCGTGAAGATCGGCCACAGCGAATTCGGGCGCGCGCAGGGCCTGTTCGACGATGCCTGGAAGCCGTTGTGGGTGGTCGACTTCCCGATGTTCGAGTTCGACGACGACGAGCAGCGCTGGGTCGCCTGCCACCATCCGTTCACGGCGCCGAAGGACGAGCATGTCGACCATCTGGTCAGCGACCCGGGGCGCTGCCTGGCCAAGGCCTACGACATGGTGCTCAACGGCTGGGAGATCGGCGGCGGCTCGGTGCGCATCCACCGCGCCGAGATGCAGAGCAAGGTGTTCTCCGCGCTGGGCATCGGCGAGGAGGAGGCGCGCGCCAAGTTCGGCTTCCTGCTCGACGCGCTGCAGTACGGCGCGCCGCCGCATGGCGGGATCGCCTTCGGCCTGGACCGCATCGTCACCATGATGGCCGGCGCGCCGAGCATCCGCGACGTCATCGCGTTCCCGAAGACCCAGCGCGCGCAGTGCCTGCTGACCGACGCGCCGAGTCCGGTCGACGAGCGCCAGCTGCGCGAGTTGCACATCCGGCTGCGCCAGAACCCCGCCGCCTGAACTCCTGCACCGCCTCCGCCATGCCGCGCATCGACGATCCCCGACACGACAGCGAGGCCGGCCGGGCCGAGGCCACGCTGGACACCACGCGCATCGACGACACGCGCATCGCCGCGGTGCGCGCGCTGGTCTCGCCGGCGGTGCTGCTGGAGGAGCTCCCGGTGACACCGGCGGCGGAGCAACTCGTGGAGCAGGCGCGCGGCGACATCGCCCGCGTGCTGCGCGGCGACGATGACCGGCTCATCGTGGTCGTCGGTCCGTGCTCGATCCACGACGCGCAGCAGGCGCTGCAGTACGCGCGCGGGCTGGCGCGCGCGCGCGCGCAGCTCGACGACGCGCTGCTGCTGGTGATGCGCGTGTACTTCGAGAAGCCGCGCACCACGGTGGGCTGGAAAGGCTTCATCAACGATCCGCGTCTGGACGGCAGCTTTCGCATCAACGAGGGCCTGCGGCGCGCGCGCCAGCTGCTGCTCGACGTCGTCGAGCTCGGCCTGCCGGCCGGCACCGAGTTCCTGGACCTGCTGTCGCCGCAGTATTTCAGCGACCTGATCGCCTGGGGCGCGATCGGCGCGCGCACCACCGAGAGCCAGAGCCACCGCCAGCTGGCCTCGGGGCTTTCCTGTCCGGTGGGTTTCAAGAACGGCACCGACGGCGGCGTGCAGGTGGCGGCCGACGCGGTGGTCGCCGCCGGCGCCGCGCACGCCTTCATGGGAATGACCAAGATGGGCGTGGCGGCGATCTTCGAGACCCGCGGCAACGTCGACTGCCATGTCATCCTGCGCGGCGGGCGCCAGCCCAACTACGACGCCGCGTCGGTCGACGCGGCCTGCGAGGTGCTGCGCCGCTGCGGACTGCGCGAGCAACTGATGATCGACTGCTCGCATGCGAACTCGGCCAAGCAGCCGCGGCGCCAGATCGAGGTCGCGGCGGACATCGCGCGGCGCATCGAAGCGGGCGAGCGCCGCATCATCGGCGTGATGGTGGAGAGCCACCTGCACGAGGGCCGCCAGGAGCTGCGCGCCGGGCAGGCGCTGCGCGAGGGCGTCTCCATCACCGACGCCTGCCTGGGTTGGGACGACACGCTGGCGCTGCTGCACGAGCTGGCACGCGCGGTGCGCGCGCGCCGGGCCGCGCATGGGAGCGCGGCGTGAAACCGGCGTCGGCGGTGGAGGCCGCACGGGTGCCGAAGCTGCCGCTGTCGGTGCTGGTGGTGATCCACGACGCCGAGCTCAACGTGCTGCTGCTGGAGCGCGCGGGGCAGCCGGGGTACTGGCAGAGCGTCACCGGAAGCCTGGACGCGGCCGACGAGCCGCTGGCCCAGGCAGCCGCGCGCGAGGTCGCGGAGGAGACCGGCCTCGTCGCAGGGGGCGGGCTGCGCGACTGGCACCTGGTCAACGAGTACGAGATCTACCCCACGTGGCGGCACCGCTATGCCGACGGGGTGTGGAAGAACGTCGAGCATGTGTTCAGCCTGCAGGTGCCGCATGCCGCGCCGGTGCGTCTGGCCGCGCGCGAGCATCGCGCGTGGCTGTGGCTGCCGTGGCGCGACGCGGCTGCGAAGTGCTTTTCCGAGTCCAACGCGCAGGCCATCGAGCAACTGCCCCGGCGCGTCGGCGGCGCGGCGGGAGCCTGGCGATGACACGCCAGACGGCGCCGCGCGAGTCGACGCAGGCACTGCGCGTCGCCTCCTACAACATCCACAAGGGCGTGCTGGGCATGGGTCCGGCCAAGCGCCTGCGCATCCACGCGCTGCAGGAGGGCCTGCGCGCGCTGCAGGCCGACGTCGTGCTGCTGCAGGAGGTGCAGTTCGAGCACCGGCGCCATGCACTGCGCTTCGCGTCATGGCCGGAGCTGCCGCAGCACGAGCTGCTCGGACAGGGGCTGGGCATGTTCGCGGCCTATCACACCAATGCACGCACACGGCACGGCGAACACGGCAATGCGCTGCTGTCGCGCTTTCCGATTCTCGACATCAGCCACCAGGACGTGTCGGACCACCGCTTCGAGCAGCGCGGTCTGCTGCACGCGCGCCTGGCGCTGCCGCGACAGCGCGCCGGCGATGCCGAGGTGCTGCACTGCGTGGTCGTGCACTTCGGACTGTTCCGCGGCGGGCGCAAGCGCCAGATCGAACGCCTGGCGGAGTACCTGGCGGGACAGGTCCCGGCGGGCGAGCCGCTGATCGTCGGCGGCGACTTCAACGACTGGCGCGGCGAGCTCGGCGCCGAACTGGCCGCGCTGGGTCTGCTGGACGTGTCGACGCGAGCCGTGCCGACCGCGACGTCGCGGCGTCCGCGCTGGCACCATCGCATGCGCACCTTTCCCGCGCTGCTGCCGCTGATGCCGCTGGACCGCATCTACGTGCGCGGCTACGCCGCGCAGTCGGTCGGACTGGGCTGGGGCGCCGACTGGGCCCGTCTGTCCGACCACGCGCCGCTGCTCGTCGACCTCGACCCGTTGCCGCAGGCGGCGCCGCTCGTGCTGCCGCGCGGCGCGGCGCGTGCCGCGTCCCATGCCTAGCAGCCGGCGCGGCGTCGTGCGGCGCCTGCGCGCCTGGTGGCGGCGCAACCTGCGCGCGTGGCGCGAGGGCAGCGGAGCTTCCGATGCGCCGACGCGCACGCCGTGGCGCGACGGCAACTGCATCGAACTGCTGCCGCTGGGCGCCAGCCTGTTCCCGGCGCTGCAGCAGGCCTGGCGCGCCGCGCGCAGCAGCATCTGGCTGGAAACCTACATCTTCCACGACGACCCCACCGGGCTGGCGCTGGCCGACACCCTGATCGAGGCGGCGCGTCGCGGCGTGCAGGTGCGCGTGATGGTCGACGGCCTGGGGTCGAACCGGTCGATTCCGGTGCTGGCCCGGCGTTTCGCGGACGCCGGGGTCGAGTTCATGGTGTACCGTCCGTGGCGCCGCTGGATCGACCTGTTGCAGCGCGGGCACTGGCGGCGCCTGCATCGCAAGATGTGCGTGGTGGATGCGCGCGTGGCCTTCGTCGGCGGCATCAATCTGATCGACGACCACTTCGACATCCATCACGGCTGGAGCCCGCAGCCGCGGCTGGACTACGCGGTGCGGGTGCAGGGTCCGGTGGTGGCGCAGGTGCTGCGCAGCATGCGCCGGCTGTGGCTGCGCACGGTGGCCACGGGAAGCGTGCAGCGCGGCCTGCGCAAGGCGCCGGGGCCGCAGTTGCTGTCGCGCGAGCAGCGCAGGCGCTACCTGGCCGAGCTGCGCGCCGCCGGCGTGCTGCCCGGGGTGCGCGGCGCGCGCCCACCGCTGGCGCAGCGCGGCTTCGCGCCGCGCGCGGGTTGCGATGGCGGGCAGGCCACGCAGCGCGCGGCACTCGTGCTGCGCGACAACCTGCTGCGCCGGCGTTCCATCGAGCACTGCTACATCGACGCCATCGACGCGGCGCGCGAGTCGGTGCTGCTGGTGTGCCCGTATTTCTATCCGGGGCAGGCCTTCCGCGAGAGCCTGAAGGCGGCCGCGCTGCGCGGTGTGCGCGTGCATCTGCTGCTGCAGGGGCGCGCCGACTACCGCGCCGCGGCGTGGGCGGCGCAGGCGCTGTACCGCGAGCTCATCGACAGCGGGGTGCTGATCCACGAATACCAGCGCGCCTACCTGCACGGCAAGGTGGCGGTGGTCGACGAGGCGTGGGCCACCGTGGGCAGTTCGAACATCGACCCGCTGTCGCTGCTGGTCAATCGCGAGGCCAACGTGGTGGTGCGCGATGCGCGGTTCGCGCAGGTGCTGGCCCGGCACGTGCGCGAGCAGATGCGCTGGGCGCTGCCCATCGACCACGCACGCTTGCGCGCGCGCGTGGCCTGGTGGACCCGCCCGCTGGTGGTGTTCGCGGCGCGCCTGTTCATCGCGCTGGCCGGAGGCACCGGGCGCTACTAGGACATCGACCGACCGCCCACCTCATATTCCTTCCGGTTGTAAGCAAATTCTGAAACTGTCGTTCCCCGTTGCCCGACGGGCCATGACAATTTCAGGCATGAACACCCCCCATCCCGAGCGCGCCGCTGCGCGCACCGAAGCCACCGGAACGTGGCGCAAGCTGTGGCGCGGTCTCGCGGCGGTCGTCGCGGTCGCCGCCTGGGCGCTGAGCCAGCCGGCGGGCGCCGCCACGCCGGGCGCTGCCGCCGTCGATCCCGGGCCCCTGCTGCAGCCTCGGCAACTGCAGGCACTGCTGCAGCACGGCGCCGCGCTGCGCATCATCGACCTGCGCGGCGCCGGCGCCTATGCGGCCGGGCACCTGCCCGGCGCGGTCGACGCGCCGTACGGGCAATGGCGCGGCGACGCCGACAACCCGGGCAAGCTGCTGCCGGTCGCCACCTTCACGCAACTGGTGCGCAGGCTCGGGCTGCATGCCTCGGACGACATCGTGCTGGTATCCGCCGGGGGCAACCCCAGCGACTTCGGCGCGCCGGCGCGGGTGTACTGGACCCTGAAATGGCTGGGGATGCGCCACCTGTCGATCCTCAACGGCGGCATGCAGGCCTGGCACGACGCCGGTCTGGGCGGCCTGCAGCAGGCCGTGCCGCAGGTCGAAGCCTCCGACTTCCGGCCGCGGCTCGACGACGCGCTGCTGGCCACGCGCCACCAGGTGCTGCACGCGGTGCAGGCCCCGCAGGCCTCGCAGGTGCTGCTCGACGCGCGCCCGGTGGCCTTCTGGGAGGGCAAGGTGAAGGCGCCGGCCGCGGTGCAGCCGGGGACCCTGGCCGGCGCGGTCGACTTCGACAACCTGCGCTGGTTCCCGCAGGGCGGCGGCGCGCTGCCGGCGGTCGCGGTGCTGCGCGGCATCGCCGACGGCCTGCCGCGGCAGGAGCGGCAGGCCTCGCAGACCATCTCCTTCTGCAACACCGGGCACTGGGCGGCGACCAACTGGTTCGTGCTGTCCGAACTGCTGCACCGCCCGGACGTTCGCCTGTACCCCGGCTCGATGGTCGACTGGTCGCGTCACGACGAGCCGATGGTCCATGTTCCTTCCCGTTTCCACCAGCTATGGGCGCAACTTCGCCAGACCGTGCATTCCCGCTGAGTGCGGCGCGTCCGCGCGGCGAGTCCGCGACCCGCGGGCTCTTGCTGCTGCTGGCGCTGCTGGGCTTTTTCGCGACGACCTGGCTGGTCGGCTGGCGCCAGGGGCTGCTGTGGTGCATCGGCGTCGGCCTGGGCGTCGCGCTGGCGGCCGGCAGCTTCGGCTTCACCACCGGCTGGCGGGTGTGGATCACCCACCGCGACCCGACCGGGCTGCTGGCGCAGTTCCTCGCCATCGCCGTGTGCATGCTGCTGAGCGTGCCGCTGCTGGCCGCGCATCCGGAGCTGCAGGGCGCCGACGGGCCGCTGTCGTGGAGCCTGCTGATCGGCTCCTTCGTGTTCGGCGCGTCGATGCAGATCGCCGACGGCTGCGGCTCCGGGACCCTGTACAAGGCCGGCATGGGGCATCCGGTCAGCCTGGCGGTGCTGCCGGCCTTCGTGATGGGCAGTTTCGCCGGGTCGGCGCAGCTGCCGGCCTGGCTCAGTCTCGGGGCCTTGCCGCCCGTGTCGCTGGTGCAGCGCTTCGGCGCGGCCGACACGCTGCTGCTGCAGCTGGGTGCGCTGGGGGTGCTGGCGGCCCTGGTGTGGCGCCTGCGCAGGCCCGATTCGCCGCGGCGCTGGCGCGGCCCGGCGGTCTGGGTGGCCGGCGCGGCGCTGGGCGTGCTGGGCGCGCTGAACCTGGTGGTGGCCGGGCAGCCCTGGGGCATCGTCTACGGGCTGGGGCTGTGGGGCGCCAAGATCGTGCAGGCCCTCGGCGTGAACCTGTCGCACAACGCCTTCTACGGCCTGCCGGTGCAGAACGCGCAGTTGCACGCCAGCCTGCTGGCCGACAACACCAGCATCACGGATCTGGGCATGCTGTTCGGCGCCTTGCTGGCGGCGCAGCGCAGCGGCAGCCTGAGTCCGCGCGTGAGCCTGCCGCGGCGTGCCTGGGTGGCCTCGGTGGTGGCCGGACTGCTGATGGGCTACAGCTCGCGGCTGGCCTTCGGCTGCAACGTCGGCGCCTATTTCTCCGGCATCGCCACCGGATCGCTGCATGGCTGGGTGTGGTTCGCCTGCGCCTTCGCGGGCAGCATGCTCGGTGTGCGCCTGCGCAAGCGCCTGGGCGTCGGAGCGCAGCGATGAGGGCGCCTCGATGAAGCTGTGCGCCTGCATCCGACGCGCGCTCGCGCGCCCGCGCGCCGCCTGGCGTGCCTGGCTGTTGTGGGGCGTGCTGCTGCTGCTGATCGCCCTCGACTGGCGCGCCAGCACCCCGCATCGGCGCTTCGACGAGCCGCCGCCGCTGGCGCTGGGCCACGGGCCGGCGCCCGACGCCGGGCATTGCTCGCTGGCGCCGACCCGCTGATCGTCGGCGGCGGCGCGCTTGCGCCGCGGCAGGCCTTGCGGCTCCTGCAGGCGCTACAGTGGCGCCTTTGCCACGTGTCGCGCCATGCTCGCCTATCGCCATGCCTTTCACGCCGGGAATCCGGCCGACGTGCTCAAGCACGTGGTGCTGCTGCGCGCATTGCGCCTGCTGGTGGCCAAGCCCAAGCCGCTGAGCTACGTCGACACCCATGCCGGCGCCGGCCGCTACGCGCTGGCCGAGCGCATGAGCCAGCGCCTGACCGAGTACCTGGACGGGGTGGGGCGGCTGTGGCAGCGCGACGATGTGCGCTTCGCGTTGCAGCAGCAGCCCGGCGCCGCCTTGCCCGACGCGGTGCTCGACTACCTGCGCGTGGTGCTGGATTTCAACCCCGATGGCGTGCTGCGCGTGGCCCCCGGTTCGCCGGCGCTGGCCGCGCAGGCGCTGCGTGCCGACGACCCGATGCGCCTGTTCGAGCTGCATCCGGCGGATTGGCGCGCGCTGAAGGCGGGTTTCGCGCAGCGACGCCACACCACGGTGCAGCAGACCGATGGTTTCGCGGCGCTGAAGTCGGTGCTTCCGCCGCCATCGCGTCGGGCGCTGGTTCTGATCGACCCGTCCTACGAGCTCGATGCCGACTACGCGCAACTGGTCGGCGTGCTGCGCGAATCCCTGCAGCGTTTCGCCACCGGGGTCTACCTGGTCTGGTATCCGCTGCTGCAGAGCCTGCAGTCGCAGGGGCTGTCCAGGCGCCTGCGGGCTCTCGCGCCCGGTGCCTGGATGGACGTGCAACTCTTCAGTGCGCCGGCTCGCGCCGACGGCTTCGGATTGATGGGCAGCGGCATGTTCGTGCTGCATCCTCCGTTCGGTCTGTTGCAGGCGATGCGCGATTGCGGGCCCTGGCTTGCGCAGGCGCTGGGTCGCGAAGGCGCCGGGCGCTTCCTCGTCGACGCACACATGCCCTGAGGCGTCGGCCCCGACGCACCGCGTTCGCCGTGGCTCGGAGGGGCAGGGCCCCGGGCTGCTTCATCGCCCGCGCAGGCGGGACGCGCACCGACGGCGGATAATCCCCTGCAGGCCCTTCCGGCGCGTTTCGCGCGACCCTGCACGTCCCATGGCACGCCGCCCTTTCCCGCTGCCCTATCCACGCTCCTTCCATGCGCTGCTGCTGGCCGCCTTCGCGCTGGTCATGCTGCCGCTGGTGCTCGGGCTGCTGTACACGGCCTATGCGCAGCACCGGCTGGCACACGAGACGCGCATGGCGATCCAGACCACCGTCGAGGTCACGCGCACCACGCGCCAGCTCGCCGAGGACGTGTCGGCGCTGCAGCGCGCCGCCGGCCAGTACTACGTGCTGCAGGACCCGCAACTGCGCGTGGGCATGCGCGAAGCCCATCAGGCCGTGCTGAAGGCGCTGCGGGTGCTGCGGCCGATGCCCTTCGGGCCCGCCGACCAGCAGCGCCTGCAGCGCATCGCAACCGACGAGGCCGAGCTGTATCGCCAGCTCGGCGAGGCCGGTCCGGCGGACCTGCCGCGCTTCGATTCCTTCGCGCCGCGGTTCGCCGCGCTGGTGCAGGCGTGCGACCACATCGTGGCCGCCGGCAATGCGCTGGTCGATCATCAGGTGCATGAGCTGGGCCGGCAGTCGCGCACGCTGCGTGCGGCGCTGCTGCTGCAGGCCGGTGCCGCGCTGCTGCTGTCGCTGCTCATTGCCGCGCTGCTGTCGTGGTTGCTGACGCGCCCGCTGCGCCAGATCGAGCAGGCCATCCGCAGCCTCGGGGCCGGCGACCTGCAGCCGCAGCCGGCGGTCAGCGGCCCGCGCGACCTGGTGCAGCTCGGCGAGCAGCTGGACTGGCTGCGCCGCCGCCTGCGCGAGATCGACGAACAGAAGCAGCGCTTCCTGCGCCATGTGTCGCACGAACTGAAGACCCCGCTCGCATCGCTGCGCGAGGGCGTCGAATTGCTGCTCGACGGCGTCGCCGGTCCGCTGGCCGCGCAGCAGCGCGAGATCGGTGTGATCATGCGCGGCAACGCGCGCGACCTGCAGCAGCGCATCGAGAACCTGATCGACTACAGTCGCGCGCAGCGCCGGCTCGACCCGCTGGTGTCGGCCGGGGTCGACCTGCACGCGCTGCTGCAATCGCTGGTGCGGCGCAACGAGCTGGCGCTGCGCGCCAAGCACCTGGCGGTCGAGATCGAGGGCCAGGCGCCGGCCGTCAATGCCGACCTGGGCAAGCTCGACACGCTGTTCGAGAATCTGCTGATCAACGCGATGCGTTTCAGCCCGGTGGCCGGGCGCATCCGCTTCGCACTGCGCGCCGATGCCGAGGCGGTCACGGTCTGCGTCAGCGACCAGGGTCCCGGGGTCGCCGAGCAGGATCGCGATCATCTGTTCGAGCCCTTCTTCCAGGGTATGCGCCAGCCCGCGGCGGCGGCGCCGGGCAATGGGCTGGGGCTGGCCATCGCGCAGGAGTACGCGGCACTGCATGGCGGGCAGATCCGCCTGTGCGACAACCCGGACGGCGGCGGGGCGTGCTTTTGCGTGCGCCTGCCGCGCCCCCACGTGCATGCGACCGCCCAGGCGCCGGCGGCCATGGCGGCGCATGGTTCCTGAAGCGCGTCGTGCCCCGAGCCCGTCGCCCGCACTGCCTTGCACCCAGGCATCCCCACATCTCCGAGCACGCCTATGACCGTGTCCCGTAGCTACGCGCAGCTCCTGTCCGCCGGTTTCGCGGTGGCCCTGCTTGCCACCACCCTGCTGGGCGGCTGCGCGCTGCCGCCCCCCGGCGGCCCGGGCGCGGCCGCCGCCGCGCCGCGCGCGCCGGGCGTCGGATCCGGCATGCCGGCAAGCCCCGCGGCGTCGGCACCTGCGGCCGGCGCATCGGCCTCGACGCCGCAGGCGGCGGCTGCGGCGCCGGCCCGCTCGGGACAGGCGCCGGCACAGCCCGCGTTGTCGCCTGCTGGCGTCAATG
>JAKAXL010000092.1 GCA_021816585.1 Pseudomonadota bacterium
GCCGGCGGCGCGGCCGAGCTGGCGCAGCGTGCCGGGGTGCCGATCATCGGGCCGCATCGCGACGACCAGTTCTGGATCGACATGCTGCCGCAGCAGGCGCGCATGTTCGGCTTTCCTGCGGCGCAGGCCTTCACGCCGGAGCGCTGGCTGGTCGACGGCGACCGGCTGCAGCTCGGCGAGCTGGAGTTCGAGGTGCGGCACTGCCCCGGGCATACGCCGGGGCACGTGGTGTTCCATCACGCGCCGGCGCGGCGCGCCTGGGTCGGGGATGTGTTGTTCGCGGGGTCCATCGGGCGTACCGACTTTCCGCGCGGGGACCATCAGCAGCTGATCGACAGCATCGTCACGCGGCTGTGGCCGATGGGGGACGATACGGTGTTCATCCCCGGCCATGGCCCGGAGTCGAGTTTCGGCGTCGAGCGCCGCAGCAACCCCTACGTCGGCGGGACCTGAGCCGCGCGCGGACGCGCGCGCCCGCGGCGGCTGTGCAGCTCCGTCGATTCCGGCATCGAGGTGCCGGCGGCGGGGAGCGTGTCCGGCAGCGGCGCGCAGGCGCGTTGCAAGGCCAGCGCGTAGACGGTGTCGCGGCTCACCCGGTTGCTGCGTCCGGGGCGGGAATTCGTGCTCATCGGTCGGTCTCCTGCTGGGCGGCGCCGCTGCCGCATCGCCTTGTGCGATGCAATAGCCGTACCAGGGCAGGGCCGAGGGCGAGCAATCGCCCGGAAACCCGCGGATTCACAGGATTCGTGCGAAGGCGTGGCGCGCCGCGCCACGGATTTTCCGGAGCCGGATTTGTCGCCTTTCAGCGACATGACATCTAGGCGCCGCGCTGGGTGGCGCGCAAATGCTGGGGGCGCTGATGTCGCTGCAAAGCGACAAAGATCGGCCTGGGTGCCGCTTCAGTTCGTCGCCACGCCGTAGCGCTCGCGGTAGTCGCGCACCTGCGGCAGCCAGCGCGTGAGTTCCGGGTCGCGCGCGCCGTCGAGCACCTGCAGCAGCGCGTCCAGGTTGGCGATCGACACCACCGGCAGCCGGTACTCCGTCTGCACGTGCTGCACCGCCGAGTGGGCCAGCGTGCTGCCGCCCACCGCGGCCTTCTCCTGGCGGTCGAGCGCGATCAGCACCGCGGCGGGGGTCGCGCCGGCGGCGCGCAGCAGGCGCACCGATTCGCCGACCGCGGTGCCGGCGGAGATCACGTCGTCGACGATGACCACGCGCCCGCTGACGGGTGCGCCGACCAGGTGGCCGCCTTCGCCGTGGTCCTTGGCTTCCTTGCGGTTGTACGCGAAGGCGACGTTGCGCCCGCGCCGCGCCAGTTCCACGGCCAGCGCGGCGGCCAGCGCGATGCCCTTGTAGGCGGGGCCGAACAGCATGTCGAACTCGACCCCGCTGGCCAGCAGCGCGTCGGCGTAGAAGCCGGCCAGGCGTCCCAGGCGCTCGCCATCGCTGAACAGCCCGGCGTTGAAGAAGTAGGGGGTCTGGCGCCCGGCCTTGGTGACGAAGGAGCCGAAGCGGATGACTCCGCTGTCGACGGCGAAGCGGACGAAGTCCTGGGCGATGGCGCTGGGTGCGGACATGGCGGCTTGCTGCTGGAATGGGAATGCCCGCCGGCAGGGCGCGCGGCGGGCGCGGCGGCCATTATGCTTGGGTCTGCACGCACCGACCGATGTCCCGCAACGATCCAGCCCGCCGCCTGCTGCCGCGTTCCGCCACCACCTTGCGGGCGGTGTTCGGCAATCGCAACGTCGCCTCGATGCTGTTCGTGGGCTTCGCCTCGGGCCTGCCGCTGGCGCTGAGCTCGGGGACCCTGCAGGCGTGGCTGACGGTGCGCGGCGCCACGCTGGGCGAGATCGGGCTGGCCACGCTGATCGGCCAGGCCTACGTGTTCAAGTTCCTGTGGGCGCCGCTGCTGGACCGCGTCGAGCTGCCGGGGCTGGCCTCGCGCCTGGGGCGCCGGCGTTCGTGGCTGCTGCCGCTGCAGGCGCTGCTGGCGCTGGTGCTGGGCGCGATGGGGTGGGTGGGCATTCCCGACGCCGCGGCGGCCCCGCACTGGCTCGGCCCGCTCGCCGGCTATCTGTCGCCGGGGCAGGCGCGGCTGCTTCCGGTGGTGCTGCTGGCGGTGGTGCTGGCCTTCGTGTCGGCGTCGCAGGACACCGTGATCGACGCCTACCGCACCGACCTGCTGCCGCCCGAGCAGCGCGGTGCCGGCGCCGCGGTGGTGGTGCTCGGCTACCGGCTCGGCATGGTGGTGTCGGGCGGACTCGCGCTGTGGCTGGCGGCGCAGTGGCTGGGCTGGCGCGGCATGTACGCGCTGATGGGCGGCCTGATGGCGCTGAGCATGCTGCCCACGCTGTGGGCCCCGCGCGAGCCGGCCAGCCTGCCGGCGCCGGCCACGCTGCGCGCCGCGGTGCTGGAGCCGGCGCGCGAGTTCTTCGGCAGGCCGCAGGCCGTCGCGCTGCTGGTGACCATCGTGCTGTACAAGCTGGGCGACGCCTTCGCCGGCGCGCTGTCGACCACCTTCCTGATCCGCGGCGCCGGCTATGGCCCGGCCGAGGTCGGGCTGGTGTACAAGACGATGGGGCTGCTGAGCACGATCGTCGGTGCGCTGCTCGGCGGCGCCTGGCTGGCGCGCCTGGGGCTGTGGCGCTCGCTGCTGGTGTTCGGGGTGGCGCAGGGCCTGTCGAACCTGGCGTACTGGGGGCTGGCGGTGCTGCCGCCGTCGCTGACCCTGATGGCCGGCGCGGTGGGGGTGGAGAACTTCACCTCGGGCATGGGCACGGCCGCCTTCGTGGCCTTCCTGTCGGCGCTGTGCGACGTGCGCTACTCGGCGACCCAGTTCGCGCTGCTGTCGGCGCTGTCGGCGGTCGGCCGGGTGTACGTGGGGCCGCTCAGCGGCTACATGGTCGAGCGCATGGGTTGGCCGGGCTTCTACCTGTTCAGCGTGGCCAGCGCGCTGCCCGGGCTGCTGATGCTGGTGCTGCTGCGCCGGACCATCGAGCAGCGCGACACCCGCCCCGCCGGAACCGTCTGAGCCGTCGCGCGCACGCCCGCCGCGGGCCCGCGGCGGCGTGGCCCGCTCCCTATACTCCGGTTGATGAGCTCGGACTTCTCCCCTGAAAACTCGCTGCGGCTGGCCCGCGAGACCCTGCTGATCGAGGCCTCGGCGGTGCAGGCGCTCGCCGAGCGCATCGAGCGCGAGCCGCTTGCCGGCGCCTTCACGCAGGCGATCCGCGCGTTGCTGGAGTGCCGCGGGCGCGTGGTCGTCTCCGGCATGGGCAAGAGCGGGCACGTGGCGCGCAAGCTGGCCGCGACCCTGGCCTCCACCGGAACGCCGGCGTATTTCGTGCACCCGGCCGAGGCCAGCCACGGCGACCTCGGCATGGTCACCGAGCAGGACGTGTTCATCGCCTTGTCGAACTCGGGCGAGGTCGAGGAGCTCACGCGCATCGTGCCGCTGGTCAAGCGCATGGGCACGCGCCTGATCGCGATCACCGGGCGCGCCGACTCGACCCTGGCGCGCTACGCGGACATCCATCTGGACTGCGCTGTCGAGCGCGAGGCCTGCCCGCTGCGCCTGGCGCCCACCGCCAGCACGACCGCGCAACTCGCGCTGGGCGACGCGCTGGCGGTGGCGGTGCTCGACGCGCGGGGTTTCGGGGCCGACGATTTCGCGCGCACCCACCCGGGCGGCGCGCTGGGCCGGCGCCTGCTGACCCATGTCTCGGACGTCATGCGCACCGGCGAGCGGGTGCCGCAGGTGGGCGAGTCGGTGCCGTTCTCCGACGCGCTGCTGGAGATGACCCGCAAGGGCCTGGGCATGACCGCGGTGGTCGACGAGCAGTCGCGCCTGCGCGGCGTGATCACCGACGGCGACCTGCGGCGCCTGGTGGAGCGCGGCGTGGACCTGCGCGGGCTCAGCGCCGGCGAGGCGATGCACCCGAATCCGCGCACCATTCCCGCCCAGGCGCTGGCGGTGGAGGCGGTGCAGCGCATGGAGCGTCACCGCATCAGCCAGATGCTGGTGGTCGACGAGCAGCAGCACGTGATCGGCGCGCTGCACATGCACGACCTGTTCGCGGCGAAGGTGGTCTGAGCCATGTTCGACACCACCGCCCGCGTGTGCTTCGATGCCGAGCTGCTGCTGCGCGCGCAGCCGGTGCGCCTGCTGCTGCTCGACGTCGACGGCGTGCTCACGCCGGGCGACCTGCTGGTGGGCGCCGACGGCGAGCAGCTCAAGCGCTTCAGCACCCTCGACGGCCACGGGCTGAAGCTGCTGGCGGCGGCCGGCGTGCGCCCGGTGGTGCTGTCGGGGCGCGACAGCCCGGCGCTGCGCGCGCGGCTGCGCGAGCTCGGCCTGCTCGAGCATGCGGTGCTCGGGCGCAGCCACAAGCTGCCGGGCGCGCAGGCGGTGTTGCGCGAACTCGGCGCCGAGTGGGACGAGGTGGCGGCGATCGGCGACGACTGGCCGGACCTGCCGCTGCTGGTGCGCGCACGCCTGGCGGCCTGCCCGCCGCAGGCGCATCCGGAGGTGCTGGCGCGGGTGCATCACCGCACCCGCGCGCCGGCGGGCCTCGGCGCCGTGCGCGAGATCTGCGACCTGCTGTTGTGCGCGCGCGGCGCCTACGCCGCGCTGCTGGAGCAGGCCGTGCGCGGGGAATGAGGCCATGACCCGCTGGCTGCGCTGGTGGAGGCGCATCACGATGATGCTGCCGCTGCTGCTGATGCTGCTGCTGGCGGGGTTCAGCGGCTGGGTGGCGCGCGAGGCCTTGCTGGCGACGCATGGCGGGGCCGGCTCGCCGCCGGCTCCGCAAAAGCCCGACTACTTCCTGCAGGACTTCCAGACCCGCAGTTTCGATGCCGCGGGCCGCGCCGGTGCCGAGCTGAGCGGCGCGGCCATGCAGCACATTCCCGGCAACCAGACCGTGCGCATCGCGCAGCCGCGACTGCGCGTGCAGGACCAGCAGGGCGCGCTGACCCACGCCAGCGCCGACGTCGGCTTGAGCAACGCGGATGCCAGCAACGTGCAGCTGTTCGGCCACGCGGTGCTGCAGCGCCAGGCGCCGGGGCAGCAGCTGGTGGTGGTGCGCAGCAGCTTTCTCAACATCTTCCCGCAGACGCGGCGCATTTCCTCCAACCGACCGAGCACGGTGCAGCAGGGGCAGTCGATGTTCTCGGGCGACGACCTGCAGATGAACGGTCTCGACGGAACCTTCACGATGCAGGGTTCGGTGCGCGGCAGGCTGCGGCGCGAAACGGGGGCGACGCCATGAACCCGCAGCAGCGCGCGCCGCTGGCGGTGATCACCGGCGCCTCGAGCGGAATCGGCGCCGCGCTGGCGCAGGCCTACGCGGCGCGCGGCTGGCGCCTGGTGCTGGTGGGGCGCCGCGGCACCGCGCTGGACGCCACCGCGCTGGCCTGCGCGCAGGCGCAGGGCCTGGAAGTCGTCGATCCGGCGCGACTGCGGTTGCTGGTGGTGGACCTGCGCGACCTGCAGGCCTGGCGCGCCGAGGTCGCGCGCCTGCTGCACGACTGGGAATGCCCGCAGCTGGTGGTGGCCGCCGCCGGGATCAGCCACGGCACCGACCTGGCCCATGCGCAGGACCTCGAAGTGGCCGACGACATCATGCGCAGCAACTGGCTGGCGGTGCTGGGAACCCTGTCGCCGTTCATCGCGCCGATGCGCGCGCGCGGCAGCGGCACCCTGGTGGGAATCGCCAGCGTGGCCGGGGTGCGGGGCCTGCCCGGGCACGCCGCCTACAGCGCCAGCAAGGCGGCGCTGATCCGCTCGCTGGAGAGCCTGCGCGTGGAACTGCGCCCCAGCGGAGTGCGCGTGGTGACCATCAGCCCGGGCTTCATCGCCACGCCGATGACCGCCGGCAACCCTTTCCCGATGCCCTTCCTGATGGACGCGCGGCACTTCGCGCGGCGCGCGGTGCGCGCCATCGAGCGCGGCCGCGCCTACACGACGATCCCGTGGCCGATGGCCGTGCTCAGCAAGCTCATGCACGTGCTGCCGCGCGGCCTGTGGGACCGCGCGGTGCAGGGACGCCAGCGCAAACCGCGCAACATGCCCCACGACGACGGGGGTTGATCCAGGTCAAGGGGTCTCGGCTTCGACCCCCAGCGCGACCAGGAAACGCGACACCATGTTGTAGGCAGACACCACGCCCACCAGTTCCACCAGCTGCTGGCGCGGCAGCAGCGCGGCGGCGGCGGCGAAGCGGGCGTCGTCGACCGCGACCTCGCGGGTCATGGCGTGGGTCAGCGCCAGCACGGCGCGCTCGGTCGGGTCGAACAGCGCCTCGTCGAGGCTGGCGCGCCGCACGTCGTGCAGCGCATCGAGCTGCGCCCGCGTGCCGCCGGCAGCCAGCCACTCGGGCGCATGGTGGGCGAATTCGTAGTCGGCGCCGTTGAGCCTGGCCACCGCGCAGATCGCCAGCTCGCGCAGCCGGGCGTCGAGTTGCAGGCGCTGGCGCACCGCGCCGAGCATCGCGTTCCAGCCGGCGGCCAGCTGCGGGCTGTGCAGCAGCATGCGGTCGAGGTTGAGCAGCTCGCCGCCGCGGCGGCGGCGGATCGCCTGCACCAGCTCGGCGGGTTCGGACAGGTCGGCGGGGACGTAGGGGATGCGGGGCATGCCGGCTTCCAGGGTTTCGGGACGGGGGATTGCGCGCCATCGCGCGCAGCTACTGTACGCGAGGCACGGGCGCGGGCCGGCAGGCTTGAATCCGCGCAGCAGCTCTCCATATACAGGCGCGAGTACCTCCGCGCGAGCCCGGGCGCCCGCGTCCCGCCACCCCGTCACGACCCGATGTCCGGGAACGATCATGCACGTCGTCTGTCCCCATTGCTTCAGCATCAACCGGGTACCTCCCGAGCGGGCGCAGCAGCACCCGCAGTGCGGGAGCTGCCATCGCGAACTCCTGCCCGCCGCGCCGGTGGACCTCGGCGACGCCGAATTCGAGCGATTCGTCAGCCGATCCGAACTTCCGGTGCTGGTCGACTTCTGGGCGCCGTGGTGCGGACCCTGCCGCATGATGGCGCCGCAGTTCGAGCAGGCGGCGCAGCTGCTGCAGGGGCGCGCGGTGCTGGCGAAGGTGCATTCCGACGACAACCCGCAGACCTCGGTGCGGCACCGGATCCGCAGCATCCCGACCATGCTGTTGTTCCAGGCGGGCCACGAACTGCGTCGCCACAGCGGTGCGATGCCGGCGCGCGAGATCGTGCGCTGGGCGGGTTTGTAACCCGGTGTGACTTGCGTGTAGCGCGCGCGCCACGCAATCGGCGCGAGTCGGCGCTTCGGGGTCTGGATCCGGCCATGTTTGATGCGCGTCAAGGGAGCACATATCCGGCGTCCTAGCATGAATTTCAGGGGGGTGTCCTCCTTCATGCACAAGGGTGCCAGAATGAACAATCGACTCGCTTTGGAACAACGGCCGGCCACGCACGGCGCCGGCCTGGCAGCGCGCGCCGGCGCGCGTCTTCGCCAGTTGCTGCTGGCCGCCGGCGCACTCGCCGGCCTGGGCCTGATGGCCACGCCGGCCCACGCCGGCCCACGCCGTGCCGGCCTTCGCGCGCCAGACCGGGCAGGACTGCATTGCCTGCCACGTCG
>JAKAXL010000023.1 GCA_021816585.1 Pseudomonadota bacterium
CACGCTGCCGAGCCTGCGCGTCGGCGTGGATCGGGCGCCCCCATTCGCGCGAGGTCTCGCCCGGCCACTTGTGGGTGGCGTCCAGCCCGATCTTGCCGCCCAGTCCGGCCTGCGGGGACGCGAAGTCCAGGTAGTCGATCGGGGTGTTGTCGATCAGCGTGGTGTCGCGCACCGGGTCCATGCGCGTGGTGACGGCCCAGATCACGTCGCGCCAGTCGCGGATGTCGACGTCATCGTCGGTGACGATGATGAACTTGGTGTACAGGAACTGCCGGAGGAAGCTCCACAGCCCCATCATGACCCGTTTGCCGTGTCCGGCGTACTGCTTGCGCATCGAGACCACGGCGAGCCGGTACGAGCATCCTTCGGGGGGCAGGTAGACGTCGGTGATCTCCGGGAACTGCTGGCGCAGCAGCGGCACGAAGACCTCGCCCAGTGCGGCGCCGAGCACCGCCGGCTCGTCGGGCGGCTTGCCGGTGTAGGTGGAGTGGTAGAAGGCCTGCTCGCGCCGGGTGATGCGCTGCACCTCGAACACGGGGAACCATTCCTGTTCGTTGTAATAGCCGGTGTGGTCGCCGAAGGGGCCCTCCAGCGCGTGCAGCCAGCCGTCGATCTCCTTGAGCTCGACGCCGGTCTCGCTGCGTCCGCTCCATCCCGGCGCGGCCGGCGGGATGTGGCCCTCGAGCACGATCTCGGCATGTGCGGGGACCTGCAGCGGCACCCCGATGCAGTCGGCCAGTTCGGTACGCGCGCCGCGCAGCAGCCCGGCGAACTGGTACTCGGACAGGCTGTCCGGGACCGGGGTCACCGCGCCCAGGATGGTGGCCGGGTCGGCGCCCAGCGCGACGGCGATCGGGAAAGGCTGCCCCGGATGCATCGCCGCGTGGTCGCGAAAGTCCTGTGCGCCGCCGCGGTGCGACAGCCAGCGCATGATCAGCTGCTTGCGGCCGATGCGCTGCTGGCGGTAGATGCCCAGGTTCTGGCGCGGCTTGCGCGGACCCCGCGTGACCACCAGCCCCCAGGTCAGCAGCGGCGCCGCGTCGCCGGGCCAGCAGGTCTGCAGCGGCAACGCGTGCAGATCCACCTCGCTGCCCTCCAGGCATTGCTGCTGGCAGGGCGGGCGGCGCAGCAGGCTCGGGCGCATGTCCCACACCGAGCGCACCAGGCGCAGCAGTTCGCCGGCGTCCTTCAGGCCGCGCGGAGGTTCGGGCTGGCGCAGCGCGGCCAGCACCTCGCCGATGCGTCGCAGTTCCGAGATGTCCTGTGCACCCATTCCCAGCGCCACCCGCTGCACCGTGCCGAACAGGTTGCCGAGCACCGGAGTGTCGTAGCCGGTGGGCTTGGCGAACCACAGCGCGGGCCCCGCGCGCCGCAGCATGGCGTCGCACACGGCGGTCATGTCCAGGTGCGGATCGACCTGCTGCCCGACGTCCAGCAGATCGCCGTGCCGTCGAAGCATCTCCAGGAAATCCCTGAGATCCCGGTATTTCATAGCACTTAAAGTAGTGAAATATGAAGTCTTCTGAATTGACAGGATATAAGCAGCCCTTAAAATGGCGCCTGCTCACGCACGCAACATCTGGAGTCCCGCTCTGCTTGGGGTCGGGACCCGCGCCATTCTTGCAGGCCCTGTGCCCGGCGCGGCGCGTGCGATGAAATCGCCCCGGAACCGTCCCCGGCCCCGAGCCCGGTGACGACGTGTCTCGACGGGCCTGCGTGCATCGTAGGCCAGGCACGCCCGCTTCGAAGCGCCGGTTCCGGATCTGTGCCCAGCCGAGGGCGGTATGGCGTCGCACGACGACGCCGCGCCGACCCGGCGAATCGACACAGGAGAAGACGATGTCTCGAGAGTCGCAAGTCCGGCTTCCGAACTGGCGCAGCATCGGCGCGGAGGTCCTTCAGTGGACCCACAACACGCTGATGATGGTGGGTTTTTTCGTGGTGGCAGCGGGTGCCTACCTTTATGTGCATCCGCAATCGGTGCTGTCGCTGGAGCACGGCGTCGTGCAATGGGTGGCGGCGCGCAAGGTGGCGATGCAGGAACTGCAGTCGCTGGGTCAGCAGGCCGCGGCCATGACCCCCAGCATCTCGACCGCCGACGCGGCGGGAGTCGAGCCGGCGAGCCTGCCGCGCCTGCGACCGACCCAGCTGGCGGTGGCCGACTGGCTGGCGCGGCGCTACAGCATCGCGCCGGCCGCCATGCGCGAACTGGTGGCCGGCGCCTGGGCCGCCGGCCATGCCGAGCACCTGGACCCGACGCTGATCCTCGCGGTGATGGCCGTCGAGTCGTCGTTCAACCCGTATGCGCAAAGCTCGGTCGGCGCGACCGGGCTGATGCAGGTGATGGCCGACGTGCACCGCGACAAGTTCGCCCCGTACGGCGGCGCGCGCGCCAGCCTGGATCCGCTGACCAACGTGCGGGTCGGCGCGGTGGTGCTGCGTGACGCGATCGACCGCGGCGGCTCGCTGCAGGCCGGATTGCGCATGTACGTCGGCGCGAGCTCGCGTGCCAGCGAGGGCGGCTATGCCACCAAGGTGCTGGCCGAGCAGGCTCGGCTGCAGCAGATCGTCGCCGCGGTGCGTGCGCACGAGTCGCGCCCGGCCGCGCTGCACACGCAGACGGCCAGCAGCGCTCCGTTGCGCGCGCAGGCGCAACGCGCGTCGACCTGAGGCCTTGGACTTCCCGCCCGCGCCGGCCCCCTCGGTTAAACTGAGGGGGTTGCGCGACTGGCGATGAGGCCCGGCGTCGCACGCGGCCGGCCTTGCTGCGCCGGCGTTGCGCGCGAAGCGGGCCGAGGTGGGAATGACCACCGGGGAGCGCGACCTTGGTTGCCGTTCGCCTGGGCGCAGGGCTGCCCCCGCTTCGCGGGCCGGCCCCTGGTTGGATTCCTCCAGACGCCTCCGCGAACCTCGACCCCCAGGAAACTTCCATGTTCGACCGCTCCATCGCCATCGCCCAGGCCGACCCCGAGCTTTGGGCCGCCATCCAGAACGAGAACCGCCGCCAGCACGACCATCTGGAGCTGATCGCCTCCGAGAACTACGCATCGCCGGCGGTGATGCAGGCCCAGGGGACCCAGCTCACCAACAAGTACGCCGAGGGCTATCCGGGGCGCCGCTACTACGGCGGCTGCGAGTACGTCGACGTGGCCGAGACCCTGGCCATCGAGCGGGTCAAGCGGTTGTTCGGCGCCGAGGCGGCCAACGTGCAGCCGCACTCGGGGGCGCAGGCCAACGAGGCGGTGTTCCTGGCCTTCCTCAACCCCGGCGACACCATCATGGGCCTGAGCCTGGCCGAGGGCGGGCACCTGACCCACGGCATGGCGCTGAACATGAGCGGCAAGTGGTTCAAGGTGGTGCCCTACGGGCTGGACGCGCAGGAGCGCATCGACTACGAGCAGATGCACCGGCTGGCGCTGCAGCACCGCCCCAGGCTGCTGATCGCCGGTGCCTCGGCCTACAGCCTGCACATCGACTTCGAGCGCTGCGCGAGCATCGCGCGCGAGGTGGGCGCCGTGTTCATGGTGGACATGGCGCATTACGCGGGCCTGGTGGCGGCCGGCGTGTACCCGAACCCGGTGCCGCACGCCGACGTGGTCACGTCGACCACCCACAAGACCCTGCGCGGGCCGCGGGGCGGCATCATCCTGATGAAGTCGGCGCACGAGAAGGCCATCAACTCGGCCATCTTCCCCGGGCTGCAGGGCGGCCCGCTGATGCATGTGATCGCGGCCAAGGCGGTGGCCTTCCAGGAGGCGCTGTCGCCGCAGTTCAAGGTCTACCAGCAGCAGGTGCTGGCCAACGCGCAGGCGATGGCGCGCACGCTGCAGCAGCGCGGCCTGCGCATCGTCTCGGGCGGCACGCAGAGCCACCTGATGCTGGTCGACCTGCGCGCCAAGAACATCACCGGCAAGCAGGCCGAGGCGGCGCTGGGCCAGGCCCACGTCACGGTGAACAAGAACGCGATCCCGAACGACCCGCAAAAGCCGATGGTCACGTCGGGAATCCGCGTCGGCACGCCGGCCATGACCACCCGCGGTTTCGGCGAGGCCGAGACCGTGCGCACCGCGAACCTGATCGCCGACGTGCTCGACGCGCCGGAAGATGCCGCGGTGCTGCAGCGCGTGCGCGAGCAGGTGCGCGAACTGGCCGACGCCTTCCCGGTGTACTCGCCCGGCAGCTGAGGCCCGGCGCTCAGGCGTAGCCGGCCGGGTTGGCCTGCTGCCAGCGCCAGGCGTCGGCGCAGATGGTGTCGAGGTCGCGCACCGCCTTCCAGTTCAGCAGGCGCTGCGCCTGCGCCGGGTCGGCCCAGCATTCGGCGATGTCCCCGGCCCGGCGCTGCACGATCTCGTAGGGCAGGCCGCGTCCGCAGCAGCGCTCGAAGGCCTGCACCATCTGCAGCACCGAGCAGCCCTGGCCGGTGCCCAGGTTGACGGTGAACATGCCTTCGTGCGCCAGCAGGTGGCGCAGCGCCGCGACATGGCCTTCGGCCAGGTCCATGACGTGGATGAAGTCGCGCACCCCGGTGCCGTCCGGGGTCGGCCAGTCGCCGCCGAAAATGCGCAGGCGCGACAGCCGGCCGACCGCGACCTGGGTGATGTAGGGCAGCAGGTTGTTGGGAACGCCGCGCGGGTCCTCTCCGATCAGGCCGCTCGGGTGCGCGCCGACCGGGTTGAAATAGCGCAGGCGGGCGATGCGCCAGGCCGGGTCGGCGCGGTACAGGTCGCCCAGCACGTCCTCGATCATCAGCTTGCTGCGCCCGTAGGGGTTGGTCGCGCTGCGCGGGAAGTCCTCGCGGATCGGCACCGAGGCGGGGTCGCCGTACACGGTGGCCGACGACGAGAAGATGAGATTGCGCAGACCGGCGCGCTGCATCGCCTGCAGCAGCGTGACGGTGCCGCCGACGTTGTTGTCGTAGTACTCGAGGGGTTGCTGCACCGATTCGCCGACCGCCTTGAGCCCGGCGAAATGGATCACGGCCTGCGGCCGCTGCTCGGCGAGCACGCGGTCGAGCAGCGCGGCGTCGCGCACGTCGCCTTCGACGAAGCCCGGGCGCACTCCGCTGATGCGCCGCACCCGCTCCAGGGATTCGGAACTGCTGTTGCAAAGGTTGTCGAGCACCAGCGGCGTGTGGCCGGACTCGATCAGGGCCACGCAGGTGTGCGAGCCGATGTAGCCGGCGCCGCCGGTGACGAGGATGGGCTGGGTCATGGGTCGATCGCTGGAGGGGCCGCTGCACGGCTGCACGGCTGCACGGCGGACGAAAAAAAACCGGCTCGCATGCGGGCCGGTCTTCATTGTCGGGTGAGACTGGTGGGGGCACAAGGATTCGAACCTTGGACCTACTGATTAAGAGTCAGCTGCTCTACCAACTGAGCTATACCCCCGAAAGCCCGACATCATAACGCAAAAATTGCGCGCTGAACAGTCGAATGAAGCGCGGTGCGGCGCCCGCTACACGCCGTTCCAGCGGCGCACGGCACCGACGTCCACATGGACGAAGTCCGAGCGCGGGTAAAAGCCCACGCCGCCCGCCCGCAGCGAAAGCGCCAGGTCGCGCAGGCGCGACAGCTCCAGACCCGGAATGCGGATGTCGGCGGCCATGCCTCGCATGTGCAGGCTGGCGCGCGCCACGCCGTGGCTGCGCGCGCGCAGCGCGGCATTCGTCGCGGCGGAGCGGTAGCCGCTGATCAGCTGGATCGGCTGCGAGGTGCCGACCTGCCGGCGCATCGCGTACAGCAGATCCAGCAGCCCGAGGTCGATCGGATGCACCTCGCCGGTGCGGAAGTCGCGCAGCAGGTGGTCGACCTCGTGCAGCGCCTGCGGCAGGTAGCGTCCCTGCTCCCAGTACACCGCGCGCAGCGTTTCCCCGGTGTGCAGGTTCTGGAAGGCCAGGCTGCGCACCGCCGGCGCCTGGCGTTGCGGCAGCGCGTCGGCGCGGCGCGGCAGCAGACCGCTGCCCAGCGCGAGCGCGGCGGAGCCGGCCGCCAGCAGCTGGCGGCGGGTTCGATCGGGGGGCTGCGGTGGGGTCATGCGTGCAGGGTCGTGGTCGGGTGAGGCCGGGCGGCAAGGGCGCGATCCTACGCGATCGCCGCGCCGCCCCTTGCGGCAGCCGGGTCTTCGCCGGGCTCAGTGCGGCGACCGCGCATGCGCGTCCGGCACGGCCGGCGCGGCTGCCGCGGATGCCGCGGATGCCGCGGATGCCCCGGCCGCGACGTCGATGCGTTCGGCGATCGACGGCGGCCGCTCGAGCAGGCGACGCGCCAGCGGCCAGTCGATGCGCGAGTCCAGGCCGTGCCGGCGCGCCAGCGCATGCAGCGCGCGCAGATCCGCCTCGACGTCGCCGCGACGGTAGGGGTCGGGGTCGGACTGCAGCCACAGGCTGGTGTCGGGCAGTTCGGCGAGCAACCACGTCCGGTAGACGATGTGCACCGGGGTGCCCGGGCGTACCGACGCGAACAGCGCTCCGGCATGGTCGTCGCGCAGCCGGATGCAGCCATGGGTGCGGAACCCGTAGAGACTCGACGGCGCGTTCGTGCCGTGGATGCCGTAGCCGTTCGCGTCCAGTCCGATCCACCAGTGTCCCAGGGGGTTGTCGGGGCCGCTCGGCACCTGCGCCTCCAGCAGCTTGCCCTCGAGTCGTGCCTCCTCCCGGATGGATGCGGGCACGTGCCATACGGGGTCGCTGCGCAGCTGCGCCACGCGCCAGCGGCCCACCGGAGTGGGCCAGTCGGGGCGCCCCAGCGCCACAGGGTAGGCCGCCGCGAGCACGCCGTCGTGCCAGCGAAACAGCATGCGCTCGGGAATGTTGATCAGCACTCCGTCGGGCGGTCCGTCCGGCGGGACGACCTTGCGGTTGTCGATGCGCAGGCAGCTTCCCACGGACAGCACAGCGTCGATCCGCAGCCCGTTGTCGCGCAGCAGCAGCGACAACGGCTCGCCGTAGCCGGCGGCGATCGACGACAGCGTCTGTCCGCGCTCGACGCAGTGGGTCGAGACGCCTCCGACGAGCTGCCGCGCGAGTCGGGCCGCCTCGGCGGCGCCGGTGCGCTTCGCGGTCCCGATCGACGCAGCTTCCGAGGCGGGCGCCGAGGTGGGCGGGGACGGGGACGGCGTCGGGCGCGCCGCGCAGGGCGCCGCCAGGCAGGCGCCGCACAGGGCGGCCAGCAGCGTGCGGCGCAGCGCAGCCGGGAGCGAGGGCGGGATCATCGAGGCCTCACTCTACCCGACGCGGCGCGGGCGT
The DNA here is from genome assembly GCA_021816585.1 of Pseudomonadota bacterium. Classification (GTDB taxonomy): domain Bacteria; phylum Pseudomonadota; class Gammaproteobacteria; order Burkholderiales; family Burkholderiaceae_C; genus Thiomonas_A. Next base: position 7,244 of record JAKAXL010000023.1, read on the forward strand.
GGCGCGGCGGGGGCCGCAGGCCCGCACCGAGGCCGGGTTTCAGGCCGGGTTTCAGGCCGGGGTGCCGCGGGGGGCGCGTCGCGCCTCGGCGTCGCGCAGCTCGCGCTGCATGCGCTGGCGCAGCTGGCCGATGCGGGCCGCCTCCTGGCCGATCAGCGCCAGGCGCGCCAGCAGCGGATCGGGGCTGACCAGAAACGCCGGCTCGGGTCCAGGTTCGGCGCTGGCCGCCGGCGAGAGTCGACGCAGCACGCGCTCGCGTGCGGTGTCGATCCAGTCCAGCAGGTCCTCGCCGACGCGCCCCTGCGGCTGCAGTTGCGCACGCAGCAGGCGCAGCGAGGCCAGTTGCGATGCCAGCAGGTAGGCGTGGGTGATGATCTGCGCCAGTTCCTGCGACGCGCGGCGACGGGCCTCGGGCTCCTCCAGCATGCGCCCGTGCAGCCCGGTGACCGCGGCCAGCGTGTCGAACAGCTGCTTGCGCGCCACGCGGAACTCGCGCTCGTCGCCCGGTACCCGGCTGAGCACGGCCTGCGCATAGCGGCTCAGGCCGGCCAGCAGATCGCGCAGCTGGCGCGGCGCATCCATGTATTCCCAGCGCGGCAGCACGTGGCTGAAGCCCCACGCCAGCGCGGCGCCGATGGCCGTGTCGAGCAGCCGCTGCTGCACCAGGAAATGCATGTTTTCCTGCAGCAGGTGGGCCAGCAGCAGCGCCAGCACGCTGCCGGCCATCGCGGTGAAGCGATAGTGCGTGGTGACGAAGGTGCGCGCCAGGGCCACGGCCAGGAACAGCGCAGCCAGCAGCCAGGGCATGCCGGGGTTCAGGCTCAGGAACGCGGCCACCAGCACGCAGCCGGCGACGGTGCCCAGCAGACGGTCGCGGATGCGTTGGCGCGTGACCCCGTAGTTGGGGCGCAGGATCACCGCGATGGTCAGCGCGATCCAGTAGTCGTGGGCCTGGTGGGCGAACAGCAGGCGCGCCACCAGCAGCGAGCACGCCAGTGCCAACGCCAGGCGCACCGCGTGACGGAAGATGGGCGAACCCAGGCGCAGGTGCGACAGCACCTGGCGCGGGTCGTAGCGCCACGAACTGACGAACAGGCGCACGTCGGGCAGGTCCGGGAAGGCCGGCGGTGCGTCGCGCATCGCGTAGGCCCCGTGCAGCAGGCCGATCAGGCGGTCGATCTGGCGCTGCGCCTGCAGCTGGGTGTCGAGCGTGGCCTGCGCGTTGCGCAGCCGCTCGTCGGGGCTGCCGGCGAGCAGCTCGGCGGCGCGGCGCTGTACCGCGTCCCAGCGCGCCGCATCGGGGGCGGGCAGCACGGCGTCACGGTCATGCAGCAGGCCCAGCGCGAGCGCATCCAGGGCCTGTGCGCCGCGTTGCATGCCGGTGCCGAGCGCGTCCAGGACGTCGGTGCCGTCGAAGGTCTCGCGCAGCGCCGCGGCGTCGGTCTGCGCACCCAGCTGGGCCTCGAACAGGTCGAGCGCGACCAGCAGCATCTGCGTCCACAGCGCGTCGCGCGGCGCACGCCCCTCGCGCAGCACCAGGTCGCGCGCCGACTGCAGCGCGTCGTTGACCGCGCCCTGCAGCGCCGCGGCCTGCGCGTAGGCGTCGCCGTCTCCGGGGGCGGCCGGGCGCGCGACCTGGCGCAGGTACAGCTGCGCCTGCCAGCGCATGTACGCGCTCAGGCTGTCGAACAACTCGGCCAGCGCCTGCTGCTTGGTGCGCCCGCGCAACGCGCGTCCCAGCAGCAGCGCGTAGGCGGTGTAGGCCAGCGCCCCGAGCAGCAGCAGCACGGTGCCGGCGGCCAGCGCCGGAGGGTTCGCCGGCGCGGGGATGCCCAGGGTGATGATGGTGATGAACAGCAGGCAGAACGCGATCGCGATGGCGCGCTTGCCCCACAGGCTGACCAGCCCGGCGGCGAAGCCCAGCAGCGGGACCACGGCCAGCTGCAGCCATGGGTGGTTGTCGGTGGCCCACACCGCGGCGAAGCACAGTGTGCCGGCGAAGGACGCGAACAGCAGTTCCACCGCCTTGATCGAGGCCGGCGCCGGGTTGTCGGCGAAGGACACCATCAGGGCCCCGCTGGCCAGGCTCAGCGCGGGCCCCATGCCGCCGATGGCATAGCCGACGAAGCCGAGCGCGAGGGTGCCGGTGGCGGAGATCAGCCCGCTGGTGAAATAGCGGCTGAACACGACACGGCTGAGGCTGTTCAGGGGTTTCATCGGGGCAGGCGGGCGGCAGCAGGCGCCGCGAGAACGCCAACCCCCCGATCTTAAAGAATGCCCCGGCTGCTTGCGCGGACGCGCCCGCGTGCGCGCGCTGCTTGCGACGGGAGGGGCCGCGGCGATCAGGACGTGAAGAAGGGCATCGCCCGCGGATGGACGATTCCCCTAGTATTCGAAGCTTCGTCCCATCTCGTACGGCGGATCTTCGCCGGCCCGACTGCGCCTGGCCCATGCTGCGGAAAATCTCCACCCATCAGTTGCGTGCTGGCATGTACATCGAGCGCTTCGAAGGGTCATGGCTGCAGCATCCGTTCTGGCGCGGCTCCTTTCTCGTGCGCCACGACGACGAGCTGCGCAGCATCCGCGACAGCGGCATCGGCGAGGTGTGGATCGACCTGCGCAAGGGGCTGGCTCCGCTGGAGGAGCCGGCGCCGCAGGCCGAGCCGGCCGGCGGCCCGCCGCTGCAACAGGCTGGCGCGGTCGATGGCGCGACGCCCGGCGCACCCCGTGTCGAGTTCGGCGAGGAGGTGCTGCAGGCACGCCGCATCTACGACGGCTCGCGGCCGATGCTGCGCTCGATGTTCGAGCAGGCGCGGCTCGGGCGCGCGATCGACGCCGCGGGCGCCGCCGAACTGGTGGAGCAGATCTCCGAATCGGTGCGGCGCAATCCCTGGGCCCTGCTCAGCGTGGCGCGCCTGAAGCTGGCCGACGAGTACACCTACATGCACTCGGCCGCGGTGTGCGCGCTGATGATCGCCTTGTCGATGCAGATGGGACTGGACGAGGAGCAGACGCGCGACGCCGGCATGGCGGGCATGCTGCACGACGTGGGCAAGGCGCTGGTGCCGGCGGCCATCATCAACAAGCCGGGAAGACTCAATGCCTCCGAGCTCGACGCCGTGCGCACGCATCCGCAGCGCGGTTTCGAGCTGCTGCGGCGCATGGGCGGCGTGGCGGCGGCGGCGCTCGACGTATGCCTGAACCACCACGAGAAGATGGACGGCAGCGGCTACCCGAACCGGCTGCCGGCCGATCGCATCTCGCGCGTGGCCCGCATGGGGGCGGTGTGCGACGTGTACGACGCGATCACCTCCAACCGCCCCTACAAGACGGCCTGGGACCCGGCCGGCGCGCTGCGCCGCATGGCGGGCTGGAGCGGATCGCATTTCGACGACCAGGTGTTCCAGCACTTCGTGAAAAGCGTGGGGATCTACCCGATCGGCAGCGTCGTGCGCCTGGAGTCGGGAGTGCTCGGCGTGGTGGTCGAGCAGGCAAGCGATTCGCTGCTGGCGCCGAAGGTGCGGGTGATGCTCGACGCCGCCACCCGCGCGCGGCTGAGTCCGCGCACCGTCGACCTCGGCGCCCCGGCAAGCCACGACCGCATCGTCAGCGTGGAAGACCCCTTCCAATGGGGCCTGGCACAGCCCGGCGAGTACCTGTGACGGCGCGCCGCGGAGCCCTCAGGCTGCCGCGCGGCGCAGCAGCGTGTACAGCTCGTCCTTGAGCTTGAGCTTTTGCTTCTTCAGGGTCTCGATGGTCACCGAATCGGCGGCCTCGACGCCTTCCTCCAGGTTGCGTATGCGTTGATCGAGCTCGTTGTGCCGGTCGAACAGCCGCGCGAAGTGGGCATCGGCGGTCTTCAGCTGGGAAATCAGGTCGCGGTATTCGGGAAACACGTCGTTCTCCTGGTCGTGTGCAGGTCGTCGGCCGATCCCGCCGCCGGGCGCCGGGCCCGGCACGGCTCGCTGCCCAGTATAGGAACGACTCCGCGCACGCGCCATGCGGCGCGGCCGGACGCTCGCGCCCGCCTCAGCCTTGCGCGTGCGCGGCGCGCCACGCCGCGACCTGCGGCGCCAGCCCCGGCAGCGCGCGCAGCACCAGCACGCCGGCGGGAGCGCGTTCCAGCGCCGGCGACGAGCCTCCGGCCCAGATCTCCATCTGCGGCGGCAAGGCTGCGCGCAGCGCGCGCAGCGCGTCCAGCACCTGCGCCTGCGCCGGCTGCGGGCTGAAGCTCAGCGCGAGCACATCGGCACGGTGCGCGCGCGCCGCCAGCACGATGTCGTCCAGCGGCGTCTGCACGCCCAGGGACACGCAGTGGCAGGCCTCCAGCGCCAGCATCGCCTCGGCCATCAGCAATCCCAGGCCGTGGGGTTCGTGCACGATGGTGGTCAGCAGCACGCGCGGGCGCCCCGGCGCGTCGGCGCCGGCCGCCGGGATCGCCGCGATGGCGCCGCGCATCACGCGCTGCAGGATCTCGGAGAACTGGTGCTCCTCGAACACCTCGAGTTCGCCGCGCATCCAGGCCGCGCCGACCTCGGTGCTCAGCGGAGCGACCAGCTCGACGACGAAGCGCTGCAGCCCCAGGCGCATCTGCGCCTGCAGCAGCTCGCGTTGCAATGCGGCGGGATCGTGCGCGCGCAGCAGGGCCAGCAGACGCTGCAGCGGCGCCTCGGCGCCGGGCGCGCAAGCCACGCCCGACGGCGCATGCCGGGCGAGGATCTGCTCGAGCTGTTCGCGCGGCAGACCGACGACGCGCCCCGGCCGGTGGCCCAGCACCAGCAGGCGGCGCAGCAGGCGCAGACGGCCGACCTGGTCGCCCGGGTACACGCGTTCGCCCTGCGCGTCGCGCAGCGGCCGCGGGAAGCCGTAGCGCCGCTCCCACACCCGCAGCGTGTCCTTGGTCAGGCCGGTGTCGCGCTCCACCGCCGAAATGCTCAGGCCCTGCTCGCCGGCAGGGGCCGGCGGCGTGGCGTGGGTGGGCTTGACGGGGGCTTCGGACATGGCGGCTGGCATCCGGTGCGGCATCTTAATCGTAGCGGCAAGCATGGACAAAAACCTGTTCATGTCATGGACAAATCGCCCTGGCTCTTGCATTTGTCCTAGACAAATAGCATGATGCCCAACCCTGATGCAGGCCGAAGCCTGTCGTGATCCGAAGCCCCGCCCCATGCATGTTTCCGAGAAACCCGCGCCGCCGGCCTCCGCGGCGAACTCCCCCCTGAGCAGCGGCAGCGGCCCGCGCGTCGCCGTGGTCGGCTCCGGAATCGCCGGACTGGCGGCGGCGTGGCGCCTGCGCGGCGCCGCCAGCATCACGCTGTTCGAGGCCGCCGGGCACTTCGGCGGGCATGTCCACACCGTCGATGCCGAGATCGACGGCCGGCAGGAGGCGGTCGACACCGGCTTCCTGGTGCTGAACCGGCGCACCTATCCGGGCCTGCTCGAGCTCTTCGCCGAACTCGGCGTCGAACTCGCGCCGGCGCAGATGAGCTTCTCGGTGCAGGCGCCGTGGCCGGGCGGGGCCCGCGTGGAGTGGTCCGGCGCGGGACCGAACGCCGTGTTCGCGCAGCGCGCCAACCTGTACAGGCCGGGCTTCTGGCGCATGCTGCGCGACATCCGCCGATTCAACCGCGAGGCCACCGCGCTGGCGCGCGCAGGGCATCCGGGGCCGGGGCCCAGCGTCGGCGAGTTCCTGCAGCGCGGCGCCTACAGCGGGGAGTTCCGTCACGGCTACTTCCTGCCGATGGCCGCCTGCATCTGGTCCTGTCCCACCGCGCGCATGCTGGAGTTCCCGATGCTGAGCATGGCGCGCTTCTGCGACAACCACGCGCTGCTGCAACTGCGCGGGCGACCGCAGTGGCTGAGCGTGCGCGGTGGGGCGCGCGGCTATGTGCGGCGCCTGCTCGAGCACGTCCCGGACAAGCGCCTGCGCACGCCGGTGCTGCGCCTGCGCCGCGACGCGCGCGGCGTGGAACTGCTGCACGCCGGCGGCGCGGAGCGCTTCGACCACGTCGTGCTGGCCTGCCACAGCGACCAGGCGCTGGGCCTGCTCGAGCGGCCGCTGGCGCTGGAGCGCGAGTTGCTTTCAGCCGTGTCCTACCAGCGCAACCGCGCGCTGCTGCACCTGGACGCCTCCGTGCTGCCGCGCGCGCGGCGCGCCTGGGCAGCGTGGAACTACGAGGCCGGCGACGACGACGCGCGCCAGGTCTGCGTGCACTATCTGATCAACCGCCTGCAGCCGCTGCGCGCGCGCAGCCCGGTGCTGGTGTCGCTGAATCCGTTGCGCGAGCCGGCGCGGCACAGCGTGCTGCGCGAGATCGACTACGCGCATCCGGTGTTCGACGCCGCCGCGATCGCGGCCCAGCGGCGTCTGCCCGAGCTGCAGGGCACCCTCAACACCTGGTACTGCGGCGCATGGTGCGGCCACGGCTTCCACGAGGACGGCCTGCGCGCCGGCTACGCGGCGGCCGACGCGCTGCTGCGGCGCCTGGCGCGGCAGCGCGACTGGCCCCGCGCGGCCTGAGGCCCGGCAGGCAAGGCCATGTCGCCAGCGTCGTCCGCCCGTCCGTTGATCGCGCTCGGCGAGGTGCGACACCGCCGCCTGCGCCCGGTGCAGCATGGATTCGCCTATCCCGCCCTGTTCGTGCTGCTGCCGATGCGCGCGCTGCGCCGCGACCCCGCTCTGCTGTGCCTGCCGCGGCGGCGCTTCGCTCTGCTGGGTTTCGACGATCGGGACCACGGCGCCGGCGGCGACGACGCGCTGGCGTGGGCCGAGGGGCTGCTGGGCGCGGCCGGCATCGACGATGCCGACGGGGAGATCTGGCTGCAGACCTTTCCGCGCGTGCTGGGCCATGTGTTCAAGCCGGTGAGCTTCTGGTATTGCCACCGTGCCGACGGTTCGCTGCGCGCGGTGCTGGCCGAGGTCAACAACACCTTCGGCGATCGCCATGTCTATCTGCTGGAGCCGGGCGCCGGGCGGCGCGAGCTGCACTGGGGCGAGGAACTGGTGGCGTCCAAGGCGATGCACGTGTCGCCGTTCTGCGCAGTGCAGGGCAGCTACCATTTCCGCTTCCTGCGCTGCGACCGTGGTGGCGCGGGCCAGCACATCGTGGCGCGCGTGGACCACCACGACGCGCAGGGTCCCTTGCTGCTGACCAGCATCGGCGCGCGCCTGCACGAGCTCACCCCGGCGCGGGCGCGGCGCGCACTGCTGGCGCAGCCGCTGGCCGGCTTCGCGGTGATGCTGCGCATCCACTGGCAGGCGCTGCGCCTGTGGCGCAGGCGTGTACCCTGGTTCTCCAGGCCTGCGGCTCCGGCGGACTCGCTGAGCCGCGGCACCTCCACCCCAGCTTCCCCGTCCCGATGATCCAGCGCAGACCCGCCAGCTTCGAATCGCCTCCCGACACCGTGATCGACACCGTCGGCGCCGAACCCGACGACCTGTCCACGATCCAGCCCGGTCCCGCAGCCGGCGACGCCCCGGCGCAGTCCGAGGCCGCGCCGCGGCCGCGCGAGCTGCTGCTCGAGGAGTACTTCCGCGGCAGCCTGTACGCCGACGGCATGCTGTTCGACCGTCGCGGGCGCGTGCGCAGGCGCTTCCACGTCGACATGCAGGGGAGCTGGGAGGGCGAATGGGGGACCCTGCAGGAATCCTTCCTGTTCGACGACGGCGAGCGGCAGCAGCGCACCTGGCGCCTGCATCGGCTGCCGCCGCAGCGAGGCCTGCGGCGCTACGAGGCCTCGGCGGACGACGTGGTGGGGCCGGCCACGGGCCATGCCGCGGGGGCCGAGCTGCGCTGGAGCTACGTGCTGGAGCTGGCGCTGGGCGCACGGCGCGTGCGGGTTCGCATGGACGATCGCATGTACCTGCTCGACGGTGATCGCCTGCTCAACCGCACCGAGATGCGCAAGTTCGGCGTACGCGTCGCCAGCCTGCTGATCGTCTTCGGCAGGTACTGAGGCCGCCCGCGGCGGCCGCGCGCCGCGGGACGGGCCGCGCCCGCCCCGCGGGTGCCGCGGATCAGTCGCGCAGCGCGGCCTGCAGCGCCTGGCGCGCGGCCTTGAGTTCGTCGGGAACGCGCGGGTCCAGGCGTGCGAACAGTTCGTCGTGCAGCTTGAGCTCCGCCTGCCAGTCCTCGGCTCCGGCGTCGATGATGCTGGCGAACTTGTCGGGGCCGAAGTCCAGGCCGGTCCAGTCCAGGTCCTCGAAGCGCGGGCTGATGCCGAAGAAGTGTCCGCTTCCCTGCGCCTGGCCCTCGATGCGCTCGATCATCCACTTCAGCACGCGCGCGTTCTCGCCGTAGCCGGGCCACACGAACTTGCCGTCGGCGCCCTTGCGGAACCAGTTGACGCAGAAAATGCGCGGCAGCTGCGATCCCTCGCCCTGCAGCTTGTGCTCGATGTCCAGCCAGTGGCGGAAATAGTCGCCCATGTTGTAGCCGCAGAACGGCAGCATGGCGAAGGGGTCGCGGCGCACCACGCCTTGCTGGCCGACGGCCGCCGCGGTGGTCTCGGAACCCATCGTGGCGGCCATGTACACGCCTTCCAGCCAGTTGCGCGCCTCGGTCACCAGCGGCACCGTGGTGGAGCGGCGCCCGCCGAACACGAAGGCGTCGATCGGCACGCCGGCGGGGTCGTCCCACGCCGCGTCGAGCGCCGGGTTGTTGGTGGCGGACACCGTGAAGCGGGCATTCGGATGCGCCGCCTTCGCGCCGCTGGCCGCGGCGATCTCGGGGGTCCAGTCGCGGCCCTGCCAGTCGATGGCGTGGCGCGGCGCCGGGCCCATGCCTTCCCACCAGACGTCGCCGTCGTCGGTCAGCGCGACGTTGGTGAAGATCACGTCGCGCTCGAGGCTGCGCATGCAGTTCGGGTTGGTCTCGAAGTTCGTGCCCGGGGCGACCCCGAAGTAGCCGGCCTCGGGGTTGATCGCGTACATGCGCCCGTCGGCGCCCGGCTTGATCCAGGCGATGTCGTCGCCGATGGTCGTGACCTTCCAGCCCGGCATCGACGCGGGCGGGATGAGCATCGCGAAATTGGTCTTGCCGCAGGCGCTGGGAAAGGCTGCCGCGACGTGGTACTTGCGTCCCGCCGGCGTGGTCACGCCGAGGATCAGCATGTGCTCGGCCAGCCAGCCCTGGTCGCGCCCCATGCGCGATGCGATGCGCAGCGCGAAGCATTTCTTGCCCAGCAGCGCGTTGCCGCCGTAGCCCGAGCCGTAGGACCAGATCTCCGAGGTCTCGGGGTAGTGCACGATGTATTTGTGCTCGGAATTGCAGGGCCACGCAACGTCGGCCTGGCCCGGCTCCAGCGGGGCGCCGACGCTGTGCACGCAGGGCACGAAATCGCCGTCGGCTCCGAGCAGTTCCACCACCGCGCGGCCCATGCGGGTCATCAGGCGCATGTTCACGGCCACGTACGGCGAGTCCGACAGCTCGACCCCGATGTGCGAGATCGGCGAACCCAGCGGCCCCATGCTGAACGGCACCACGTACAGCGTGCGCCCGCGCATCGAACCGCGGAACAGCGCCTTGTCGCCGGTCTGCAGCAGCTCGCGCATCTCGGAGGGGTCGACCCAGTTGTTGGTCGGCCCGGCGTCCTCGCGGCGCACGCTGCAGATGAAGGTGCGGTCCTCGACGCGCGCGACGTCGGAGGGGTCGGAACACGCCAGGTAGCTGTTCGGGCGCAGCTTCGGGTTCAGGCGCCTGAAGGTGCCGGCGTCGACCAGTTGCCGGCACAGCCGGTCGTACTCTTCCTGGCTGCCGTCGCACCAGTGGATGTTCGCGGGCTGCGTCAGGCGGGCGATGCGGGCGACCCAATCGATGAGTCTGGCGTTGCGCACGTAGGCGGGCGCGCTGCCCGCCGCGGTGGCCTGGGGAATCGCATTCATGGACTGCTGGCTCCGTGTGCGGCCGTGCCCCGCCACGCTGTGTGCACCGCAGCATCGAGACCGGCCGTTGTCATGATCATCGGCGGCGCCGAATACGCCGCGGCGGCCAGTTTAATCATGCGGGCGCTCGCTCGCCCGCGCCCGCATGTATCCGGGCGCAACCGGCGCGCGCCGGATCGTCCCTCAGGCGCGGTAGAAGCTCCAGAAGAATTCGCGCTGCGACTTGGTCGCCTTGACCTGCTGCATGGCGCTGCGCGCATGCAGCAGCAGGTCGTGGGGCTCGGCGTCGTCGTCGGGGTACAGCGCAACGCCCATGCTGATCGGGCATTGCAGGAACTGCGCGTCCGACAGCGCGTAGGGCACGTCGAAGTCCAGCTGCAGGCGCTCCAGCAGCGGCGCGATGTTGTCGGCGCCGTGGATGCCCTCGAGCACCAGCACGAACTCGTCGCCCTCGGTGCGCACGACCAGGTCGATGCGGCGCAGCGCACGTTGCACGCGCTGCGCGAACTGGCGCAGCACGGCGTCGCCCGCGGGCCGGCCGTGCGCCAGGTTGACCGACTCGAAGTCGTCGAAGTCCAGCGTCGCCACCGCCAGCTTGAGCCCGCTGCGGCGCGTGCGCAGCAGCGCCGGCGGCAGCATCTCGTCCAGCGCGGCGCGGTTGAGCAGCCCGGTCAGCGGGTCGCGCAGCGGGCTTTGCTCGAGGTCGCGGCGCAATCGCTCGCCGGCCTGCCGGTAGCCTTCGAGCTGCCAGGCCTCGTCGCGCCGCAGCCGCTTGTACAGCGCACCCATCAGCGGGCGCCGCTGCTGCAGGCTCAGCCCGGCCGCGTACAGCTCGAAGTCGGCCGCGAAGCCCGAGGACATGGTCATGATCCACAGCGGTGCCAGGCCCCAGCGGTGGAACAGCTGTCCGGCCTCGAGCATGCGCTGCTGCAGCTCGGGCGTGTAGTACGGCGCCAGCAGCTCCAGGTAGTGCTGCTCGTGCAGTTGCAGCAACTGCTGCAGCGCCTGCTCGCCGAGCGGCTCCAGCGTCTCACCCCGGCCGAGCATGGCGCGGGCGTGCTTCTCGAAGTTCGCAGCGACTGTGTCGGCGCGCGCCAGCAACGCCGGCGCGTGCTGGTTCAGCGACGCCGATTCCTCGTCGCTCAGTTGCAGGAAGTCGAGCAGGGATTCCATGGTTGCCCCATCTGGCGGACCGCGGGCGGCGCGAAGGCCTCCCGTGGCGCTGACCCCTCGCGGGGACCTGTCGCCAGTATGGCGCGCCCCGGCGGGCCCGGGGACGCGCCGGGGATCACAAAATCTGCATTCGTGTGATGGATTTCACGCTTGTCCGCGCGCCGGCCGGCGGCGCGCGTGCGCCGTGGCACTCAGGCCAGCCGCTCGCGCATGCGCGTGCAGATGGTGTCGAAGGCACTGGCCGCCAGCGGCAGCGACCTGGACATCGCGAGAAAGCTGTGCAGGACCCCCGGGCAGCGCTCGAGCCGGCAATCCACGCCGGCCTGGCGCAGGCGCTCGGCATAGCGCTCGCCCTCGTCGCGCAGCGGATCGAACTCGGCGCTGAACACCAGTGCCGGCGGCAGGCCGCAGAGGTCGGGAGCGCGCAGCGGCGAAGCGTCCGGGTCGGCACGACGCGACGGCTCGGGGCAGTACTGGTCCCAGAACCAGCGCATGTCGGCGGCGCTCAGCAGGTAGCCTTCGGCGTAGTCCCGGTAGCTGGGGGTGTCGAAGCCGGCATCGGTGACCGGGTAGACCAGCACCTGCAGGTCGGGCTGGCGCGCCGTGGCGCGTGCGGCGCGGCGCCGCGCCGCCACCGTCGCCAGGGTCGCGCCGGCGCTGTCGCCCATCACGACCAGCCGGCGCAGCGGGCGGCCCAGCCATGGCTCGGCGTGGGCGGCGGCGAACTCGAGGGCCGCGTCGGCGTCGTGCACGGGCACCGGGAACGGATGTTCGGGCGCCAGCCGGTAGTCCACCGACAGCACCGCGGTGCCGGTGCGCCGCGCCAGCTCCGCGGTGTAGGGCTCGAAGGCCGCCACCGATCCAAGCACCCAGCCGCCGCCATGGAAATACACGACCAGCGAGTCGGCGCTCGGGTCGTCGGCGTACAGTCGGGCGTGCAAGCGCGCCCCGTCCGCGGTGGGGATGCTCAGCTCGCGCTTGACGGCGATGTCGGGGGCCGGTCCGTACAGCAGTTCGAACCAGCTGGGGTAGCTGCGCGCCTGCTCCACGCTCAGCCCGGAAAGCGGCTTGCGCCCGCGGGTGCGGGTGCGACGCAGCAGATCGAGAGTCGGTTGGTCCATGCCTTTCATGCGTCAAGGGCAGGGCGCGCCGCGCCCCGGAGCCGCTAGTCTTGCACAGGCGCGCGCCGCGTGCCGCGCATGCGCCCGCGCAAGGCGGCGCGAGGCGCGAGCGGGCACACTGCGAAGCACGACCCTTCGTCCGGCCGACCGTCATGCACGAACTGTTCCATGCCAGCCCGGTCCACCCGCCGACGCGCGACCCCATGCTGCTGGTCGACGCAGCCGAGCTGCGCCGCGCGCTGCTGTTCGATCTCGGCGACGTCTCGCCGCTTCCGCCGCGCAAGCTGATGCGCCTGCAGCAGGTGTTCGTCAGCCACGCCCACATGGACCACTTCGCCGGCTTCGACGCGCTGCTGCGCACGGTGCTGGGGCGCAAGCGCCTGTTGCAGCTGTACGGCGGCCCCGAGTTCATCGAGCAGGTCGAGCACAAGCTGCGCGCCTACACGTGGAACGTGGTGGCCAACTATGCCGTGCCTCTGGAATTGCAGGTGCATGCGCTGCAGCCCGACGGCGGCGGCCGGTGCGCCGGCTTTCGCAGCGACGAGGGTTTCGCGCGCGGCGCGCAGCGGCCATGGAGCGCGGAGCAGGGCGTGCTGCTCGACGATGCCTGGCTGCGCGTGCGCGCGGCCTTCGTCGACCACGGGACGCCGTGCCTGGCCTTCGTGTTCGAGCCGCGTGCGCTGCCGCGCATCGATGCGGCGGCGGTGCGCGCCATGGGCCTGCGCACCGGGCCGTGGCTGCGGCGCCTGCGCCAGGCGCTGCTGCACGGCGAGCCGGATTGCACCTTGATCGACGTGGCCCGCGAGGGCGGCGACGCGGCGCGTCACGACCTGCGCAGCGTGGGCGAATTGCGCCTGCTGGCGCGCGGCAGCGCGCCGCCGCGTCGCCTCGGCTTCGTCACCGACCTGCGCTACACCGAGGCCAACGTGCGCAGCCTGTGCGCGCTGATGCCCGCGGTCGACGTGCTCTACATCGAATGCGTGTTCCTGGAGCGCGACGCCGCGCACGCGCGGCGCAAGAACCACCTCACGGCGCGCCAGGCGGGGGAGATCGCGCGTCGCCTCGGCGCCGGTGCCGTCGTGCCGCTGCACGTGTCGCCGCGCTACCAGCACTGCCAGGCGCAGCTGTTCGACGAAATGCTGAGCGCGTGGCGCGGCGTGGCGGCCTGATCGCGGGAGCCTTGCCGCGCCGCCGGGGGCGACGTGCCGGCTCAGGCGCGCGGCCCGCGCCGCCGCGGCTGCCAGCCCTGCGCCAGCACGCGCTGCCAGATCTGCCGGCGCTCGCCTTCGCTCATGAACAGCCAGTTGGAGATTTCCTGCACGGTGCGCCCGCAGCCGCGGCACACGTCGTCGAAGCAGGCCGAGCAGATGCCCACGCAGGGGCTTTGGGGCAGGCCTTCGGGCAGCGCGGGCGGATCGGGAGGCGGAGCGGTCATCGCGGGGGCCTTCAGGGCGGCGTCGCGGCGCCGACATGCACGCCCGCGCCGCAGCCGTCGGATTCGAGCAGGCGCAACCCGCTGAGCTGCGGCAACTCGGCGCGGCAGGCCTGGAAGATCCAGTCGGCAAGCGTGGCGGTGTCGGTGTCGTCCAGGCCCTCGATCTCGTACAGCGGGCGATGGTCGAGTCGATCGAACAGTGGGCGAAACAGGGTCTTCACGTCGCCGAAGTCGACCACCCAGCCGAGCACGCGGTCCAGCGGTGCGCTCAGGCACAGGCGCAGCCGGAAGGTCTGTCCGTGCAGGCGCGCGGGCGGGCTGCCGGCGGCGGCGCGGCGCACCCGCACCGCGCTGTCGAGCCCGAACTCCTTCCAGATCTCGTAGTCGCTGCCGTCGAAGCGCGCGCCGGACGACCCGGTCTCCAGCACCGACACCGAGCTCAGCGAATCCAGTCCGGGACGCAGGCGTTCCCAGATCCACGCCGCGAGCACCTCGCTGGTCGGATTGTGCAGGCCCTCGATGTCGTTGAGCAGCACGTGGTCGAGCCGGCTCGCCAGCGGCGCCCAGTGTGCGTCGAGGGTGGCGTGGTCGACCCCGGCGGCACGCAGTTCGACCTCGAAGCCGTGGCCGTGCATGCGCCCGCACTTGTGCCCCGGCGGCACGTTGGGAAGGTAATGCGCGGCCAGGAAGCGGTGGCGCCGCAGGCTCAGCCAGGGCCCGCCGGGGTCCCCGGCGACGCCTTGCGTCGGCGTGCTGCGCAGTTCCACCGCGGCCTGCGCCGACGCCGTTCCCAGGCGCTCGCGCAGCCACTGCGCCAGCGCGGCGTCGTCGGGGTGCGCGAGCAGCCGGTTCAGGTCCGCGTACTGCAGCGGGCGCAGCGCCTGCGACAGGCCTTCGCGCAGCTCCTGCACGCCGGCGCCCGGGCGCGCCGCAAGCGCGTGCGCCGGCACGCGCACGCGCGCCTGGAAGCCGTGGCCGTGCAGCCCGTGGGCGGGGTGCCCGGGATCGAGGTGCGGCAGCCGGCGCGCGGCCTCGAAACGGCCGTGCGCGGTCAGGAACTGGGAATCGCTCATGCGGGAATCGGTTCGCGGACTGCGCAGTGTAGCCAGCGCTGCACCGGGGCGCCTCCTGCGGGGCGCCTCCTAGAATCTGCGGATGCGCCGCATCTCTCCCGAATCCCCGTGGTTCCTGGCGTTGCTCGGCGCGATGGGAGCGATGCTCGCGCTGTCGATCGACATGGGCCTGCCGGCGTTGCCGCTGCTGGGGCGCGCCCTGCACGCCCCCGAGAGCGACGCCGCGCTGACCCTGAGCCTGTTCCTGGCCGGGTACGCGTTCGCGCAACTTGGCTTCGGGCCGTTCTCCGACCGCTTCGGCAGGCGCCCGGTGCTGCTCGGCGGGTGCCTGCTGTTCAGCGCCGGCAGCGTGGCCTGCGCGCTGGCGCCGCGGATGCCCTGGCTGCTGGGCGCACGCCTGGTCGCCGGCTGCGGCGCCGGCGCCGGCATGGTGGTGGTGCTGGCGATGGTGCGCGACTTGTTCGACGGCGCGCGCGCGCGCAGCATGCTGTCGGTGCTGAACCTGATCCGCGCGGTCGCCCCGATCGTGGCGCCGTCGCTCGGCGCATGGCTGCTGCGCGTCGGCTCGTGGCGCGGCATCTATGGGGTGCTCGCGGCGTTCGGCTGCGTGGTCACGCTGGTGGCGTGGCGGGGCCTGGGCGAGAGCCTGGCGCGACCCGACCCGCAGGCGCTGCGCCCGCGCCGCCTGGCCGGCAACTATCGTGCCATGTTCGTCCACCCCGAGGCGTTCGGCCACGCGCTGGTCAACGCGCTGTGCTTCGGTTTCCTGTTCTCCTACATCGCCGGCTCGCCGTTGCTCATGACCCGCGTGCTCGGGCTGTCGGCCGAGGAGTACGCGCTGGTGTTCGCATGCACCGCGCTGGGCATCGTCGCCGGCGCGAGCACCAGCGCGCAGCTCGGGCGCCGGCATGTTCCCGGGCATGTCCCGCTGGGCGTCGGGCTGGCCGGCACGATGTTCGCCGCGTGCCTGCTGCTGTGGCTGGGCTGCGTCCCGGGCGCGGCGTTGTCGCTGTACCTGCCGGTGCTGCTGCTCGGAACCTTCTCCTACGGGCTGGCGGCGCCGAACGCGGTGCATGGCGCGCTCCATCCGCTGCCGCACATGGCCGGGGTCGCCGGAGCTTCGCTGGGGTTCGTGCAGATGGCCACCGGCGCCGCGGCGTCGGCGCTGGTGGCCTGGCTCGACGACGGCCGCAGCGCGCATTCGATGAGCCTGGCGATGGCGCTGTGCGCCGGCGGCGCGGTGCTCGTGTACCTGGGCGTGGCACGTCCGGCGCAGCGCCGGCGCCTGGCACGTACGGCGTCCGGCGGCTGCTAGGATTTTCGCGCAGGGGACCTTCCCCGCATGTCCAGGAATCCCGATGAAATTCTCAGCCCGCGCCCAGGCCGTGACGCCCTTTCTCGCGATGGAGTTCGGCAAGCGCGCGGCGGCGCTGAAGGCCGGCGGGCGCTCGGTCGTCGAACTCAACATCGGCGAGCCCGACTTCGGCGCTCCGCCGGCGGTGCTGCAGGCCGCGCGCGAGCGACTCGGCGACACCGCGCTGGCGTACACCGCGGCGCTGGGGCTGCCGCAGCTGCGCCAGGCCATCGCCGACTACTACCTGCGCGCCCACGGCGTGCGCGTCGACGCGCAGCGCGTGGTGGTCACCGCGGGGGCGTCGGCCGCGCTGCTGCTGGTCACCGCGGCGCTGGTCGATCCCGGCGACGAGGTGCTGGTGGGCGACCCCTCGTATCCGTGCAACCGGCAGTTCCTGGCCGGATTCGGCGCCGACGTGCGCCTGGTGCCGACCGACGCGTCGACGCGTTTCCAGCTCGACGCGCGCCTGGTGCGCGAGCACTGGAGCGAGCGTACCCGCGGCCTGCTCATCGCCACCCCGTCCAACCCGACCGGAAGCTCGGTGCCGCCGGAGCCGTTGCGCGCGATCTGCGACTTCGCGCGAGAACGTGGGGCCTGGCGCGTGGTCGACGAGATCTACCTCGACCTGGCCGATGCCGGGGCGGACGGAAGCGCCGCGCCCAGCGTGCTGGGTTTCGACGACGAGGCGGTGGTGATCAACAGCTTCTCCAAGTATTTCGGCATGACCGGCTGGCGTCTGGGCTGGTGCGTGGTGCCGCCGCAGATGGTCCCGGTGGTCGAACGCCTGGCGCAGAACTACTACATCTGCGCGTCGACGCTGTCGCAGCACGCCGCGCTGGCCTGCTTCACGCCGGAGTCGATCGAGGTGTGCGAGCAGCGGCGCCGCGAATTCGCGGCGCGCCGGCGCATCGTGCTCGACGGGCTGCGCGAGGCCGGGCTGCCGGTTCCCGTCGTGCCGGACGGCGCCTTCTACGTCTACATCGACGTGCGCGGGACCGGGCTGGATTCGATGCACTTCTGCGAGCGCGCGCTGGACGAGGCGGGGGTCGCGCTGACTCCCGGCCACGATTTCGGCGAATGCAGCGCCCGCGATCACGTGCGCCTGTCGTACGCGGCGTCGCGCGAGCAACTGCACGAGGGGCTCGAGCGCCTCGGCCGCTTCGTGCGCACGCTGCCGGGCGCGGCGAACGCATCCGCGCGCGCGGGCGAGGGCGGGAAGGGCGCGCGATGAGCCTGCAGACAGTGCGCGACTTCCTCGCGCTGCACGCTCCCGACATCGAGGTGCTGGAAAAGCCCGGCAGCACCGCCACGGTGGCCGAGGCGGCGGCCGCGCACGGCGTGCAGCCGGCGCAGATCGCCAAGACGCTGTCGCTGTGGTTGAAGGAGCAGGTGGTGCTGATCGTGATGGGCGGCGACACGCGCCTGGACAACCGCAAGTACAAGGAGCGCTTCGGGGCCAAGGCGAAGATGCTCGGAGCCGACGAAGTGGCCTACTGGACCGGGCACCCGGTGGGCGGGGTCTGCCCTTTCGGCCTCGCGCATGCGCTGCCGGTGTATGCCGACGTGTCGCTCAGGCGCTTCGACATCGTGCTGCCGGCCGCCGGCTCGACGCGCTCGGCGCTGCGCATCGAACCCGAGCGCCTGGCGCGCATCGCCGGTGCGCAATGGGTGGACGTGGCGCAGGCGCCGGGCTGATCGTTGCCGCGCCGGACGGGTTCCCGAAACAATTCGTCACTCCTGCAGCCTCGTGCGACAGCCGCTATGGTTCGAGGTGCAACCGGTTTGGAGAACCCAGCATGAGTGATTCGTCGTATACCCCGCCGCGCGTCTGGACCTGGAAAGCCGGCAACGGCGGGCGCTTCGCCAACATCAACCGCCCGGTGGCAGGCCCCACCCACGAGCAGGCGCTGCCGGTCGGCAGGCACCCGCTGCAGTTGTACTCGCTGGGTACGCCCAACGGCGTGAAGGTCACGGTGATGCTCGAGGAACTGCTCGCCGCCGGGCATGCCGGCGCCGAGTACGACGCCTGGCTGATCCGCATCAACGAGGGGGACCAGTTCGGCAGCGGCTTCGTCGACATCAATCCCAACTCGAAGATCCCGGCGCTGCTCGACCGCAGCGCGCAGCCGCCGATCCGCGTGTTCGAGTCGGGGGCGATCCTGCTGTACCTGGCGGAGAAGTTCGGCGCCTTCCTTCCCACCGAGCCCGCGGCGCGCGCCGAGGTCCTGTCGTGGCTGTTCTGGCAGATGGGCAGCGCGCCCTTTCTCGGCGGCGGATTCGGGCATTTCTATGCCTACGCCCCGATGAAGATCGAGTACGCGATCGACCGCTACGCGATGGAGACCAAGCGCCAGCTCGACGTGCTGGACCGGCGCCTGGCGCAGACCCGCTTCGTCGCCGGCGACGACTACACCATCGCCGACATGGCGATCTGGCCGTGGTACGGGCAGCTGGTGCTGGGCGACCTGTACGGCGCCGCCGAATTCCTGCAGGTGCAGGACTACACCCAGGTGCTGCGCTGGGCGCGCGAGATCGCGGCGCGCGAGCCGGTGCGGCGCGGGCGCCGCGTCAACCGCACCTTCGGCGACCCGGCGCTGCAACTGCCGGAGCGTCACGACGCATCGGATTTCGACCAGGCGCCGGCGCAGGGCTGAACCTCGCCGTCCGCTGCTTCCCGAGGAGGCCCGAGATGCTGCTTTACGACTGCGCCACCGCGCCGAGCCCGCGGCGCGCGCGCATCCTGCTGGCCGAGAAGGGCCTGCGCCACGAGACGGTGCAGGTCGACCTGCGCGCCGGCGAGCAGTTCGGCGACGCCTATCGCGCCGTCAATCCGCTGTGCACGGTGCCCGCGCTGCGCACCGACGACGGCGTGGTGCTGACCGACAACGCGGCCATCGCCGCCTACGCCGAGGCGCTGTGCCCGCAGCCGGCGCTGCTGGGCACGACGCCGCTGGGCAAGGCGCAGGTGGCGAGCTGGAACTGGCGCGCCGAGTTCGAGGGACTGCTGGCGGTGGCCGAGGCGCTGCGCAATTCCTCGCCGGCGATGGCGGGGCGCGCGCTGCCCGGGCCGGTGGGCTACCCGCAGATCCCCGAACTGGGGCAGCGCGGCGCCCGGCGCGCCGCGGAGTTCCTCGACACGCTGGACCTGCGCCTGCGCGAGCATCCCTTCGTGGCGGGCGGGGAATTCAGCATCGCCGACATCACCGCGGTGGTCGCGGTGGACTTCGCGAGGGTGGTCAAGCTGCGCCCGGACGAGACCCGGCCGGGGCTGCTGGCCTGGCGCGAGCGCATGGCGCAGCGGCCGTCGACGAGCCTGTGATGTCCGGCGCGCGCCGCACGACGCGCGCCTGCGATTTTCAATGCAGCAGCGGCGCGCCTTCGCGGGCCTCGGCCCACTGCACCGGGCTTTGCTCGCGCAGCCAGTCGCGCAACTGCATGGCATCGACGAAGTCGTTGTAGGGCCGCCAGGAGTCGAGCAGCACGACCACCACCGGGCGCCCGCGCAGCATGGCCTCGAAGGCCAGGCAGTGGCCGGATTCGTTGATGAAACCGGTCTTCGACACCAGCATGCGCCAGTCGCCGGCGTACAGCAGGTGGTCGCTGTTGCGGTAGACCAGGGTGCGCCCCTCCGGGTGCACCACGGTGCCCACGTCGGTGGTGTCGTCGTGGATGGTGGTGTAGTGCGCCGCCTCCTCCACCGCCAGCGCGATGTCGTGCGCGTTCGAGCGGTTGCCGGGCCAAAGCCCGGTGGGGTCGACGTAATGCGTGTCGAGCATGCCCAGGCTGTGCGCCTTGCGGTTCATCGCGCGCACGCAGGCGGCGACGCCGCCCGGATAGTGCCGCGCCAGCGCGTGCGCCGCGCGGTTCTCCGAGGACATCAGCGCCAGCTGCAGCAGCCTGGCGCGGGTGAAGCGCATGCCCGGAAGCAGTCGCGACGCGCTCCATTTCAGGGTGTCGATGTCGGAGCGGCGGATCGTGATCACCTGGTTCATCGGCTGGTGCGCGTCCAGCACGACCATGGCCATCATCAGCTTGGTCAGCGACGCGATCGGGCGCACCGTGTAGGGGTTCTTCTCGAACAGCACGCGCTGGTCGCGCGCGTCGATCACCAGCGCGGACGCCGAATGCAGCAGCAGCGGGTCGCGCTGCCACAGCCGGATCGAGCCCGCCACCGCGCCGGGAGCCGGCTCCGGGTGCGCCAGCGGCATCGCCGCAGCCGCGACCATTCCGCACATCCACAGCACCAGGCCCGGCACGAAGCCGCGCGACCCCCAGGCCCTGCTCCATCCGGCCTTCACCCATCCCGCCTTGACCAATGCCGCCTCCTGCGTGCGTTCAGCCTCCCGGCGCCGCGCCGTGCACGGCCGCGGGATGGCTTCGATCCAGTCCACGCGCCGCTGCGCGCGGGCGCTACCGTAGCAAATCCGCGCCCTGCGCCGCAAGGCCCGGATGGCACGCGCGCGCGACCCTGCCAGGCGCCTCTCGGGTGTAACAGGCCCGACTTCGTGAACAAATTGGCATGGATCTCGCATATCGAATCAATTCGGGCGGCGCGCGCAGAGGCCAGGACGGACAATTCCGGATGTCTCCGCGGCGGCGCCGGGGACCGTGTCGATGGGCTGGTCCCATCCCCTTCCCGAAGCCGTGCCGCAGGAAATCCCCGCTGATGTATTCCGTCTCCTACGCGATGCCGCTGGTGCTGGCGTCGCTGCTCGTGGCCGTGCTGGCGGCCTACACCGCGCTCGACCTCGCGGCCCGCATCTCGAGTGCGCGCTCGGTCCAGGCGCGTGCCTGGTGGCTGGGCGGAGGCGCGCTGTGCATGGGTGTCGGCATCTGGTCCATGCACTTCGTCGGCATGCTGGCCGCGAGCCTGCCGGTTCCGGTGGCGTACGCGCCGGGCCTGACCCTGCTGTCGCTGCTGATCGCGGTGGCGGCCTCGGGATTCGCGCTGTACATGGTCAGCTCGGCCGAACTCCCCGCCTGGCGCCTGGGCGTGGGCGCGCTGGGCATGGGCGGCGGAGTCGCCGCGATGCACTACACCGGCATGGCGGCGATGCGCATGGCGCCGTTCATCCAGTACGACCCCTGGCTGGTGCTGCTGTCGATCGTCATCGCCATCGGCGCGTCGGGAGCGGCGCTGTGGATGGCCTTCAAGCTGCGCCTGCGCGAGTCGCGCAGCGTGTGGCTGCGCATCGGCGCCGCCTGCGTGATGGGGGCCGCGATCTGCGGCATGCACTACACCGGAATGGCCGCCGCCGGGTTCCCGCAGGGCAGCCTGTGCGGCGCGCTGCCGGGCGGCTGGAGCGGGCAGGGCCTGGCGCCGCTGGTGATCGTCGCCGCGGTGGCGGTGCTGACGGCCGCCATCGTGCTGTCGATGCTCGACATGCGTTTCGACTCGCACACCGACTCGCTGCTGAGTTCGCTGTCGCGGGCGCATGGCGAAATCGCCTTCCTGGCGCTGCACGACAGCCTGACCAAGCTGCCGAACCGCCTGCTGCTGGACAGGCGCCTGGAAGTGGCGATTCGTCATGCGCGTCGCACCGACCAGTGCTTCGCCGTGCTGTTCCTCGATCTCGATGGCTTCAAGGCGGTCAACGATGCCTTCGGGCACCAGACCGGGGACCGGCTGCTGGGCCTGATCGGACACCGCCTGGGCGACGCGATGCGCCCGCGCGACACCGCGGCGCGGGTCGGCGGCGACGAGTTCATCGTCGTCGCCGCGGCGCGCCGCCGCGACGAGGCCGCGGCGCTGGCCGCCCGCCTGGGAGCCTTGATGCGCGAGGTGTTCGAGGTCGACGGCCATCTGCTGCGCATTTCCGCCAGCATCGGCATCGCCATGTATCCGGACGACGCATCCACCGCATCCGACCTGATGAGCCGCGCCGACGCCGCGATGTACCGCGCCAAGTCGGGCGGACGCGACGCGCAGACCTTCTTCGACCCGTCCATGCTGGTCAACGCGCAGGAAGACCTGCAGCTGCTGGCCGAACTGCGCGAGGCGCTGGAGCGGCGCGAGTTCGTGCTGCACTACCAGCCCAAGTTCGACCTGCGCCGCGGCGTCGCCGTGGGTGCCGAGGCGCTGTTGCGCTGGAACAGTCCGACGCGCGGACTGCTGACCCCGGAGCGCTTTCTGGCGCTGGCCGAGCATGCGGGGCTGATCGTGCCCATCGGCGAATGGGTGCTC
Organism: Pseudomonadota bacterium; assembly: GCA_021816585.1. Classification (GTDB taxonomy): domain Bacteria; phylum Pseudomonadota; class Gammaproteobacteria; order Burkholderiales; family Burkholderiaceae_C; genus Thiomonas_A. The sequence continues at coordinate 29,467 of JAKAXL010000023.1, forward strand.
GACGAGGCCTGCCGCCAGGCGGCGGCGTGGCATGCCACGGGCCATGACGAGTGGAGTGTGGCGGTTAACTTGTCGGCGCTGCAGTTCGACCACCCCGGGCTGGTCGACGCGGTGGGCGACGCGTTGCGGCGCCACGAGCTGCCGCCGAGTTCGCTGGTGCTGGAGATCACCGAGTCCACGGCCATGCGCAACGTCGAGTCGAGCATGGCGATCCTCGAGCGCATCGACGCGATGGGGGTGGGAATCTCCATCGACGACTTCGGCACCGGCTATTCGAGCCTGCTCTACCTGAAGCGCCTGCCGGCGCGCGAGCTGAAGATCGACCGCGGCTTCATCCGCGATATCCCCGGGGACGCCGACGACACGGCGATCGTGTCGGCCATCGTCGCGCTGGCGCAGCGCCTGCAGCTGCGCGTGGTCGCCGAAGGGGTGGAGACGCCGGCGCAGCACGAGCACCTGGTGCGCCTGCAGTGCGACTGCGTGCAGGGCTTCCTGTTCGGCGCCGCGACGGCCGCGGCGGATTTCGCGCGGGTCGTCGAGCAGGCCCGGCAGCGTCTGGCGCGGCCCGTGCATCCCTGCGCGGCGTGAGGCCGTGAATCGACGGCCGTCAAGGATGCGGCCTCTTCAGAGCGACGGGGTCGGGCCGCCAGCGAGTAGCATGCAGCGCATGCGACCACGTGCCTTTACCAACCTGCTCGGAATTCTCGTCGTCGCCGGGACCGCGGTCTCGGCGTGGATGCTGGTTCCACTCTCCAACCGCCCGCTGGGCTCGCTGTCGTCGTCCCAGGGCAACCGCGTGATCTGGGGCTGGGCGCTGGCCACGCTGGTGTTCGGGCTGGCCTGCCTGTGGGTGGTGTTCATCGCGCACGCGTGGATCCAGCGACGCCAGCAGCGCGGCGCGACCGCGCAGCGCGTGGCCGACTGACTGCGGCCCGGTCGCCCGGGATGCAAAAAAGAATGCCCGGTACAGGACCGGGCGAACACCATTGTGAGGAGATGCGCTTGCAGCGTACGCCCGCGCCGCGGGCGCGGACTTGACGCGGATCAAGGGTTTTCGGATCGAGGGGTCCGGAATCGACGGGCGACCGGTGCCCGTTCGAGTTGTTCCCGTCCGGCAGCCAGCAGTTCCTGCATTTGCTCGTCGGGCAGCATGCCGCCTCCGGTGGCCCACACCAGGTGGGTCGTGTCGGGCGGCAGGTCCCGCCGCGGAACGCGCCATGCGGCGGAGAATCCGGCCACCGCGGAAGGCTCCAGGCGCAGCCCCTCGTGGCGTTCGCCCAGCGCCAGCAGTTCCTCGTCGCGGACCGTGCAGCAGGCGTCGACCAGACGCTGCATCGCGCGCCCGACGAAGCCGGAGGGGCGGCCCACCGCGAGTCCGTCGGCGATGGTGTGGTTGTCGATGCCGAAGTCCTGCACCGACACGGCGTCGTGCAGACCCGTGGCCATGCCCAGCAGCATGCACGGGGAATGGGTCGGTTCGACGAACACGCAGTGCACCGCGTCGCCGAACTCGAGCTTGAGCCCGAAGGCCACGCCGCCGGGGCCGCCGCCGACGCCGCACGGCAGGTAGACCCACAGCGGATGATGGGCGTCGACGCGCAGCCCGGCGGCGTCGAGCTGCGCGCGCAGGCGCCGCGCCGCGACGGCGTAGCCGAGGAACAGCTGGCGCGAATGCTCGTCGTCGACGAAATGGCAGCGCGCATCGAGCGCGGCCTCGCGGCGGCCTTCGCGCACGGCGCTGCCGTAGTCGCCGGCATGCTCGATCACGTCCACGCCGCGCGCGCGCAGCAGCGCCTTCTTCCAGGCGCGCGCGTCGGCCGACATGTGCACGGTGACGGCGAAACCCAGCGCCGCGCCGACGATCCCGATCGACAGTCCGAGGTTGCCGGTCGACCCCACCGCGATGCGGTGGCGCGCGAACAGCGCGCGCGCCGGCGCACCGTCGAGCCTGGCGTAGTCGTCGTGCTCGTGCAGCAGCCCCGCCGCCAGCGCCAGCGACTCGGCGTGCTGCAGCACCTCGTGGACCCCGCCGCGGGCCTTGATCGAACCCGACACCGGCAGCTCGCTGTCGAGCTTGACCCACAGCCGCCCCGGCAGCTGCGCGCCATGTCGCGCCCGCAGCGCCTGGCGCAGCACGGGCAGCTCGCGCAGCGGGGATTCGATGATTCCGCCGGCCGGCGCCGTCTGCTCGAACACCCGCGCCACCCACGGCGCGAAGCGCGCCAGGCGCGCCGCCGCGTCGTCGACGTCACGGCGCCCCAGGCCGACGTCGCCCAGCGCCTCGGCGGCCGGGCGCAGCGACGGGTTGTGCCATTCGACCTCGCGCAGCGCGACCACGTCGCGCAGCAAGGGGTGCTCGACCAGCCATTGCTCGACGCTGCCGCCCGCGATCATGCCGATGCGCTCCTCCGGGATCCTGCGTCGCCGCATTGTGCCCGAGGGCGCGCGCGGCTTGCTCAGAACTCGAGCTCGCTCTCGATGGCCGCGATCCCGGCCTTCGCGCAGACGGCGTCGTTGTCGGCTCCGGGGGCACCCGAGACCCCGATCGCGCCGATCACCTGCCCGGCGGCCTCGATCGGCAGCCCGCCGCCCATGAACAGCAGCCCCGGCATGCCGATGATGGCGTGCTCGGGCGCCTCGGGAGGCAGCACGCGCCGCGCCAGTTCCGCCGTGTCGCTGCGCCAGCCGGCGGCGGTGCGCGCCTTCGCCGTCGCCGCGTGCACGGTGTGCCAGCCGGCGAAGCGGTCGCGCAGCAGCACCACCTCGGTTCCCGACGCGTCGGTGACCGCCACGCTGACCTGCCAGCCGTTCTTCTCGCAGTTCGCCTGCGCCGCCTGGGCCGCCTGCAGCGCAGCCGCCGGCGTGATCATCGGCCGGTTCCAGACGGCCGAGGCCGCATGCGCCGGCGTTCCCAGCGCCGCGCCCAGCGCCAGCGCCGCCAGCATCGTCGTATGGATTTGCATGATCGAATCTCCGGTTGGGTTGGTGGGCCGATCATCCCGCGTGCTTCGTCGCCGCGGGCCATGGCGCGAGACGCGAACTTGCGCTTGCGCAGGCAGGCGGCGTGGCGCGGCGCGCGGCTGCGGCCGCGAGCGCCGACGCCGATCCTGTGCTGCAATGTCGCGTTCACCGTCAACCGCCCAGGAGACCGCCTCGTGCACGCATCCCCCGCCGGTTCCGCCGTGCCGGCGCTGACGCAGCGCCAGGTCGTCGCGGCGATCGCGTTCTCGGCGCTGGGATGGGCCTTCGACCTGTTCGACCTGTTCATCCTGCTGTACGTGGCGCCGGTGCTGGCGAAGGTGTTCTTTCCGTCGGGACAGCAGCTGCTGTCGCTGGCCGGGATCTACGCCGCCTTCACCGCCACGCTGCTGATGCGCCCGGTGGGCGGCTGGGTGTTCGGACGCTATGCCGACCGCCAGGGGCGCAGGCGCGCGATGGTGGTGGCGGCGACCGGAGTCGGGCTCGCGACGGCCCTGATGGGGACGCTTCCGACGGTGCAGAGCATCGGCCTGCTGGCGCCGCTGCTGTTTCTCGCGCTGCGCCTGGTGCAGGGCGTGTTCATGGGGGGCATGGTGGCCTCCACGCACACGCTGGGCACCGAGTCGATCGCGCCGGCGCGGCGCGGCCTCGCCTCGGGGATCATTTCCGGGGGCGGCTCGGGGGTCGGCAAGCTGCTGGCCTCGCTGGTGTTCCTGCTGGTCAGCTCGGTGTTCCGCGGCCCGGCCTTCGCGCAATGGGGCTGGCGGGTGATGTTCTTCAGCGGCCTGCTGAGCTCGCTGCTCGGGCTGTTCGTGTTCACGCGCCTGCACGAATCCCCGCTGTGGGAGGCGCTGCAGCGCGGCGAGCGCGCGGGGGCGGCAGCGGCAGGATCGGCAACACCGGCAACCGGCCTGCGGCGGTTCGTCGCGCCGGTGCTGCTGTGCATCGTGCTGACCACCGCGGGCGGCGGGCTGTCCTATCTCACCTCGGGCTACCTGCCGACCTTCATGAAGCTGGTCAACCATGTCGAGCCGCGGCAGCTCGGGCTGATCCTCAGCGTGTCGGCGCTGGCGGTCATCGTCTCGTCGGTGCTGTCGGGGCATCTCAGCGACCTGCTCGGGCGCAGGCCGGCCATGCTGGTCTACGGACTGGTGTCGCTGGCGGCCATTCCGCTGCTGTACCTGGGGCTGGCGCATGCCGGCTCGCTGCGCAGCATCGGCCTGTACTCGGTGCTGCTCAGCGCGGCGGGTACGTTCTGTTATGCACCGCTGATGATCGTGCTGAACGAACGGTTCCCGACCTCGATCCGCGCCAGCGCGACCGCGGTGTCGTGGAACATCGGCTTTGCGCTGGGCGGCTCGATGCCGGTGCTGGTTTCGCTGGTGGCCAGGGTGGCCAGCGGACTCGACGTCGCGCTGGCCTCGAGCACCGCGGCGCTGGCGGCGATCTACCTGGTCGCCACGCTGGCCATGCGCAGCGGCCGCGACCTGATGCGCTGAATCCGGCTGTGCGAGCGGACCGGGCCTGTCGAGCCTGCGCTAGAGTTCGCGTGTCCCACCCGCGCGCCGCGCCTCGATGAGTTCCCTGTCCCTCGCCCCGCCGAGCGTTCCCGCCAACCGCCGCCGCTGGTTGTGGTGGAGCATGCTGGTCGCGCTGATCGCGGTGGCGCAGACCTGGCTGGTGTCGCTGACCATCGATTTCCAGTCCTCGCGTGCGCAGCAGCGGGTCGACGCGACCACCTCGGCGGTGGCCGGCGCCCTGCGCCACCGCCTGTTCGTCGACACGCAGCGCCTGAGCGCGCTGGCCGATTCGCGCCAGGCCGGCACGGCGTGGCGCCAGGAGGCGCGGGCCCTGCTGCTGTCGCAGCGCGAACTGCTGCGGGTGGAACTGCGGGATCGCTCGCTGAAGGTCGTGGACGCCCTGGATAATCCACTGCACAAACCTCTCTTTTCGGATTTCCCACGAAGTCAACTCGACTTCGCGACTCAGAACGCCTGCCTGGCGGCGCGCCGCGCCGGGCAGCCGCAGTACTCGCAGAGCTACTTCGTGCCGCTGGGCAACGGGCTCGGCGAGGAAGTCATGGACCTGTGCATCGCGCGGGTCGTCGACGACCGGCTCGGCGGCTACCTGGTGGGGTCGATCTCGCTGGCCTCGCTGCTGGAAAGCGTCGAGAGCCCGGCGGTGGCCAACGACAACGAGGTCTCCTTCGTCGACGGCGACGGAACGCGCGTCGTGCGCACCGGTTCTCCGCATGGCGCCGGGGTGTTCGTCGCCGACCGCGTGGTCAACGTTCCCGGGCACAGCCTGCAGCTGCACGTGGACAGCGCATCGGGGCGTCCCGGCGTGATCCCCAACCTGACCACGGCGCTGGTGCTCGGCTTGTCGCTGCTGCTGTTCGGGGTCGTGCTGGTGCTGGCCCACGACGTGCGCCGGCGCGCGCAGGCCGAACGTGCGCTGGGCGAATCCCTGGCGTTTCGCAAGGCGATGGAGGACTCGGTGCTGGCGGGATTGCGCGCCCGCGACATGCAGGGTCGAGTGACCTTCGCCAACCAGGCCTTCTGCGACATGGTCGGCTACGCGCCGTCGCAGTTGCTGGGGCGCGACGAGCAGGCCTACTGGCCGGTGCGGGACGCGGCCGCGGCCGCGACCGAGACCGGGCAGGGCGGTGCGGGCTACGAGACCGAATTCGTGTCCAGCGCCGGAAGGCGCTTTCCGGTGATGATCCACGAGTCGCGTCTGCTGGACCGCATCGGTCGCCAGACCGGCTGGATCTGCACCGCGCTGGACCTCAGCGCGCAGCGCCGCATCGAGGAGGTCTCGCGGCGCCAGCAGGACCGCCTGCAGGCCTCGGCGCGCCTGGCCACCATCGGCGAGATGGCCTCGCTGCTCAGCCACGAGCTGAACCAGCCGCTGTCGGCGATCGCCAGTTTCACCACCGGTTCGATCAACCTGCTCGACGATCCGCAACCGCTGCCGGCGCAGCCGTCGCTGCTGCGCCAGGCGCTGGAGCGCATCGCCGAGCAGACCGAGCGCGCCGGGCGGGTCATCCGCAGCGTGCAGGATTTCGTGCGCCGGCGCGAACACGAGCGCCATGCCATCGAGGCCGACCGCCTGATCGACACCATCCTGCCGCTGGTGCGCATGCAGGCGCGGCGCGGCGCCTGCCGCGTGGAGGTCGAGGTCGAACAGCCGGCGCCCGGCGTGCTGTGCGACCGCACGATGGTCGAGCAGGTGCTGATCAACCTCGCGCGCAACGGCCTGCAGGCGATGGAGCAGACGGCGCAGGCCGACCCGCTGCTGCGCATCGAGGTGCGCAGGCTGGCCCGCGGCATGGTGGAGTTCGCCGTCTCCGACCTCGGCACGGGCATCAGCGACGAGGTGCGCGCGCAGTTGTTCACGCCCTTTTTCACGACTCGCGACGAGGGCATGGGCCTGGGACTGAGCCTGTGCCGCACGGTCGTCGAGCAGCATGGCGGCTCGCTGGACTTCGACAACCTGCTGGACTCGCAGGGCCGCGTCGCCGGCGCCTGCTTCCGTTTCACGCTGCCGGCGGCCGCCAGCCGCCACGACCCCATGGCCGCCGAGCCCCCCGGTCATGCCTGAGACTTCCGCCGCGCAGCCCGTGCTCGGGCTGCCCATGGTCTACCTGGTCGACGACGAGCCGGCGGTGCGCGAGGGGCTGCAATGGCTGCTGCGCTCGCGCCGGCTGCTGTGCGAGTGCTTCGCCGACGCCGCGGCCTTCCAGGGCATGCTCGGCGAGGCGCTGGCGCAAGGCGTCGAGTGGCCGCGCGCTCCGGCATGCCTGCTGCTCGACATCCGCATGCCGGGCACCAGCGGGCTGGCGCTGTTCGAGGGACTGGCGCAGCGCGGCCTGTGCGCGGCGCTGCCGGTGATCTTCCTGACCGGGCACGGCGACGTGCCGACGGCGGTGGCGGCGATCAAGCGCGGGGCCTTCGACTTCGTCGAGAAGCCCTTTTCCAACAACGCACTGGTCGACCGCGTCGAGCAGGCGCTGCGCAGCAGCGCTGCGGTGCTGGGCGAGCGCCAGCGCCTGGGAGGGCTGCGGCGCCGGCTCGCCGAACTTACCGAACGCGAGCGCCAGGTGCTGGAATTCGTGGCGCGCGGCGACGCGAACAAGCAGATCGCGCGCCGGCTGGACATCAGCGTGCGTACCGTCGAGGTGCATCGCGCGCGGGTGTTCGACAAGATGGGCGTGCGCTCGGCGACGGAACTGGCGAACCGCCTGCAGGAGCTGCAGCCCGGTGCCGCCGAGGCCTCGGCGGGAGCTGCGCCGCGCCCTGCGACTACGTAATCGCCACACGCCGCGCCACACGCGCTCCCGCTACAGTGGCGTGCGTGCGCGGTGCACGCCGCCGCCTCCGACTTCCCCCAGGACAACCGCATGCCCGAAACGTTCCCGCGCGCCGACGCCGGTGTGTCGCCGTCGCGGCGGCGCGCGCTGTCGGCGCTGGCGCTGGCGCTGCAGCCGATCGGGCTGCGCAGCGCGCTGGCGCAGGCGCGCGCTGCGGGGCAGCTGCGCATCCTGGTCGGCTACGCCGCGGGCGGCGCGGTGGACACGCTGGCGCGCCTGCTGGGCGCCGCGCTGGCGCGCGAGCTCGGCGAGACCCTCGATGTCGAGGACCGGCCGGGCGGCGGCAGCATGCTGGCGGTCAAGCTGCTGATGCAAAGCCGCGCCGACGGCCACACCCTGCTGCTGGCGGCGAACGCACTGGCCGCCGACGCGTCGCTGTACAACCCGCCGCCCTACGATCTCGCGCGCGACATCGAACCGGTGGCCATGATCGGGCGGGTTCCGGTGGTCCTCGCGGTCGGAGCCGACTCGGGCCTGCACAGCCTGCGGCAGTTGCTGCGGGCCGCCGCGCGCAAGCCCGGCGGGCTGACCTTCGCGTCGCCGGGAATCGGCTCCACCCCGCACCTGGCGATGCTCGAATTCGAGCATGCCGCGCATGTCTCGCTGCGGCACATCCCGTACAAGGGCGGCGCGCCGGCGATCGCCGACACGCTGGAGGGCGAGGTCGACTGCGTGGCCGTGAACGCGCTGGAGGTGGTCGGGCTGGCACGCAGCGGGCGCATGCGCGTGCTGGCGGTGATGAGCGCGCAGCCGTCGCCCGCCTTCCCCGGGGTGCCGACCGTCGCCTCGGCCGGCTATCCGGGGTTCACCGCCTCGGTGTGGTACGGGCTGGTCGCGCCGGCCGCGACCCCGGCGGCCACCGTGCAGCGGCTGAACCAGGCGACGCGCCGCGCGCTGCGCGATCCGCTCCTGGCGGCGCGCATCGTCGACGCCGGCGGGCAGCTCGACCCGGGGAGCCCGGGGCAGTTCCGCGCGCTGATCCTGGCGCAGCGGGCGCGCTACGCGCGGCTGATCCGTGCCGACGGCATCCATACCGAATGAGCGGGGACGGCGGATCGTTGCGATGAGCGGGACTTCCGACGGCGCGCAGCCGCGCCTGGGCTGCGCGCAGCTGTTCTGGCTTTTCACCCGCATCACCATGCTGGGCTTCGGGGGCGTGCTGCCGTGGATGTATCGCGTGCTGGTCGAGCAGCGCAAGGTGCTCGACGCCGCCGAGTTCCGCGAGCTGCTGGCGCTCGGGCAGGTGCTGCCCGGGCCGTCGATCTGCAATGTCGCGGTCATGGTGGGGTATCGCCACGCCGGCGTCGCCGGAGGCGCCAGCGCGCTGGCCGGCATCATGCTGGGGCCGACGGTGCTGGTGATCCTGCTCGGGCTGGGCTACGCGTCGCGCGCGAGCTCGCCGCTGCTGGCCTCGGTGCTCTCGGGCATGTCGGCGGCGGCCGCCGGGTTGATCGTGGTGGTGGCGCTGCGCATGGCCGCCGGGCTGCCGCGGCGCTGGCGCAGCGCCTTGCTGGCGGGGCTGGCGCTGCTGGGGATCGCGGGTCTGCACCTGCCGCTGTGGCTGGTGCTGGGCGCGCTGGGCCCGGTGGGCATGCTGCTGCTGCGCCGTGAGCCCTCGCAGGCGCGACGCGACGCGGCGGCCCCCGGGGATCCCGGCGAGGCGGCACGATGACCGGCCAGCTGCTGATCGCCTATGCGATCTTACGCCACTTCTGCCTGATCTCGATGATGGCAGTGGGCGGCGGCGTGGTGTCGCTGACCCCGGAGATCTACCGCTACGTGGTGGTCGAGCACCACTGGCTGCGACCGCAGGGTTTCGTCGCCGCCTTCAGCATCGCGCAGGCAGCGCCGGGGCCGAACTTCCTGTACGCGACCCTGGTCGGGTTGCAGGCGGCCGGGGTGCCGGGCGCCATCGCCGCCACCATCGCGCTGGTGGTTCCGCCGGCCTTGCTGACCCTGATCGCGCTGAAGCTGCGCCTGCGCGGCCGGCTGCGCGACACGATGGCGCTGCTGCGCGTGTCGCTGTCGCACGTCGCCGTGGGCATGATGCTGGCGACCGCCGTCGCGCTGGTCGGCGCCGCCGACACCGGCTGGGCCACCGGCGCGATGACCGCGCTGACCGTGCTCGCGGTGTGGCGCTTCGACGTGCACCCGCTGCTGCTGATCGCCGCCGGCGCCGTGCTCGGTCTGCTGCTGGCGCGCTGAGCTGGGAGCCGGGTGGGGCGCGGGGCAGGCAGAGCTGCATGCCGGCTGCGCGGCGAATCGCTCCACCTTCCAGATGCTACGGGTGCGCCGGAAATCCACCCAGCTTGCCGTACGCGAGCCATCCAAGCAGCCAGATCATCGCGAACGCATAGCTCCAGAAGTGCACGCGCGCGAGCATGCGGTCCAGCCTGGTCGTGTGGGCACGCACCAGTTGCGAGTTGGCAACCAGCCAGCCCAGCGGACTGTTCTCGACCCGCTGGGCCCAACGTCTGGGTCTCGCCAGGGCGATCGAGACATTGAGGATGACCCAACCGGGCACGAATTGCACTCCCAGGTGGTTTCTGGTCGCCGGGTTTTTGCGCAGCTTGCGCACCGTGACCAGGCCGAAGATCACGAACAGAATGACTTGCAGCATCAAGGCCGCGATCGCGATGAGGCTGAGCGACATCATGATCTGGTAGCGTGTCATGGTCTGCCCCGCATCCATGTGGCGGTTTGGTCGTAGGCCCAACTGAACCCACTGTGCGCCAGGCTGTCCGTGCCACTGGAAATGCTTGCGATCGCGGCAGCAGTGGCCAGTCCTCCCACGATCAGGGCCCAGCCGGCCGGTGTCGCGGCGACCAGGAGCAAGAGCACATCCGCGCCTACGGACGTTGCACCCGCGCCGACCAGGGCTGTGACGGCGAAGCTGGTGGACTCGATGAAGGCCTTTCTCCTCCAGTCGCCACCGGATTCGTATTCCGCCTGGACGTCATGCACCCTGCTGCCGAAGTCCAGCGCCATGAAGCCCTTCCCGAAGTACTTGGCTCTACGTGCGACCCTGCCCAGCTGGCCGGACTCGACGAGCGAGGCGACGTCCAGCCTGGAAGCCTTGCGGGTGTGGCGAACGAGGTCGGCCAGGCGCTGCTCGTTGGAGCTGAGCTTGCGGTAGCGCGGGGGCAGGTGGCGCCGCGCGACGCCCATTTCGTGGCGGAAGAGATGGTTCAGATTCTCGTTGGCACGAATCAGGGCCTGGCGCGCGGCTGCGCGGCCAGAACCCGAACCCGAGCCCGAGCCCGAGCCCGAGCCCGAGCCCGGGCGAGTCGCCTGGTGATAGTCCAGGATCGCCCGCTGGGAGGTCTGGATCGCACCGAAGAGCATGTCCAGTCGGGCGCTGGTGAGGCCGATCGTCGCGGACGCATAGTTAGAGGTCCACGACTCGGTGGGGAGTACCCCCTCCAGCACCTCGGCCAGCGCCAGCGTGGTCTCGCCGCCGTAGGC
>JAKAXL010000093.1 GCA_021816585.1 Pseudomonadota bacterium
CTCGCAGCAGCGCGTAATTGCAGGGGCGCTTCAGCGTGCGCCCGTCGAGCACCAGCTCGTGCTCGAACTTCAGCAGCGGCGGCGTGCCGCGGTCCAGGTGCTCGCGATAGTTGTTGCCGCGGTCGAGCAGGGCATCGACGAACAGCACCGTGCGCTGCACGGCGTCGCTCAGGTAGGCCTGGGCGTCGGCCGGCGTGGTTGCACGCCTGGTCGCCGGCGCGGCGGATGCGCCGGGCGCTGATTTCCCGCGAGTGCTCATCGCATGATCCTCGGGCTGCAAGCCGGGGCGGCGCCACGCCGGCCTCGGTGATCGGTCGAGGCGGGCGCGGCTTGCGCGATGGTAGGTCGGTTGGAGCGCGGCTCGCAAGGCTCGGCCGGCGAGTGCGATGGCTCCTCGCCGGGGAATCGCCGCGCGGCGCGGGAAGTCATGCGGCGGTCGATTTGCCAGTCGGCCGCGCTATTGACTAGACTCGATGCGTGCGTTTCGCGCTTGCGCGAACGCCGGCCGGCCCGCTGTGGTCGGCTCGCTGGCCCTCTCGGGCCACTTTCGCGTCCCGGCCGTGTGCGCGCTGCGCGCCTCGCCGCGGACATGGCGGCACCGCGCGCGCATGGACTCGCCGCGTTCCGCTCCCTCCTGGTGGACACTGCGAATCGTGGCATGCACGACCTATTCGTGACCAGCGCCGGCGCCTGGATCGGCACGCACATTCCGGAATCCCTCGCGATCGCGCTGACCGTGCTCGCGCTGCCGGCCTTCGTCATGGCTTCGCGCGTGGTGCTGCGTGCGCTGGGTTCGGGCAGCGCCGGTCCGCTGCTGTGGCTGCGCACGCGGCGCGCGCTCGGGCTGGTGTGGATGCTGCTGATCCTGCGGGTGGATCTGGGGCTGCTGCACCAGCATACCGGTCCGATTCCGTGGGTGATCCTCGTGCTGCAGCTGGCGCTGATCGCCGCATTCACCTGGCTGACCATGCGCGTGGTGCAGGCCGGCGGCGAAGCGGTGACCCTGCGCCGCGGCGGGCTGGAGCTGCCGGACGACCCGAAACTGCTCGACACCAACCTGCAGGTGCGCGGCGCGCTGACCCGCGCGCGGGTGCTGGCGCGGGTGATCAACCTGGTGGTGCTGCTGATCGGCGTGTCGCTGGCGTTGATGAGCATTCCCGGGGTACGCCGCATCGGCACCAGTCTGCTGGCTTCGGCGGGAATTGCCGGCGTGGTGGTCGGTTTCGCGGCGCGTCCGGTGCTGAGCAACCTGCTGGCCGGCCTGCAGATCGCGCTGACCGAGCCGATCCGGCTCAACGACGTGCTGATCGTCGAGGGCGAATGGGGGCGGGTCGAGGAGATCACCGGCACCTATGTCGTGTTCCGCATCTGGGACGACCGGCGCATGATCCTGCCGCTGCAGTGGTTCATCGAGCACCCCTTCGAGAACTGGACCCGTACCAGCGCGAGCCTGCTGGTCTCGGTGTTCCTGTGGGTGGACTACACGATGCCCGTCGAGCACGTGCGCGAGGAACTCAGGCGCATCTGCGCCAAGGACCCCGACTGGGACGGACGCTACGCGCTGGTCCACGTGACCGAGTCGAACGACCACGCGCTGCAGGTGCGCCTGCTGATGAGCGCGGCCAACTCGGCGCGCGCCTGGGAGCTGCGCTGCCGCGTGCGCGAAGCCATGGTCGCCTACCTGCAGCGCGAATGGCCCGAGCAGCTGCCCAACCGCCGCCTGAACGTGCAGGCCGACGCGGCCCCGGCCACGCCGGCCGCGATGCGCCCGCGGGGCGGCGCGGCGGCGGGTCTTTGAACCATCGCCCGGAGGTCGCGCGGCGCTGCGGCCGTGCCGGTCGTGCGCCCGCGGACGTGGGACGACGGGGCGCGGTCGGATGGATCGGCCGATCCGCCGCGCCGCAATCGCGCGACCCCGGCGACCTCAGAACGCCTTCGAGATCTGCAACAGGAAGTAGACGTCGTTGCGCACGCCGCCGCGTACCTGCACGTCGGTGGATAGCTGCGCCTGCAGCGACACGGTGCGGCTGAGGAAGGTTCCGCCGTCGATTCCCACTCGCGTGTAGTCGATGCGCGCGCCGGTGTCCGTGGTCGGAACCTGCAGCAGCGCGCCGTTGCGCAGGCGCACGTCGCCGCTGATGGACTGGGCGCCGCCCCAGGTCTTCTCCAGCGCGAGGCCCACGTAGCCGCCGCTTTGCGGGCGGATGTAGTAGGGCAGGTACACGCGCAACTGTTCGGAGCGGTCGGTATGGCGCGTGCCGGTGATCGGACCGTAGCGGGCGCCGTCGGTGCTGCCGTAGTAGTACACGTCGGCCCACAATTGCAGGTCCAGCCTGCGCTGTCCGGGCCGCCCGAGCAGCAGGTGGGTGAAGCCGATCTCGGGGTTGTCGACCCAGTTGTTCGTGCCGGGGTTCAAGGCCGCGTCGGAACTGAAGGACCCGCTGGGCGGACTGAGGAAGTACGCGAGGGTGAGCACGCTGTCGGTGGCGGCGTCGTGATAGGGCTTGACGAACACCGACAGCTGCGTCTCGGCGAGTCCGTCCTGGTGCGCCAGATCGACTCCGTGGACCCGCGTATTGCCGAGGTACTGGAAATACGGCTGGATCAACTGCACCCCCCAGACCGTGCCGCCGGGTGACCCGAAGGTATGGATCAGGCGCAGGATGGGCACGTCGGTCTGCACGCCGGTCTGCCCCTGCCCGGTGCCGCCGGCGGTGTAGTAGCTGCTGGCCGAGGTGTAGATGTTGTAGAACTGCGCGATGGTGATCCCGGGACGCGGCATCGATCCGTCGTAGGGCAGCGGCCCGCCGGCGAAGGCCGGCGCTGCGGGCGCAAGCACGCAAAGCGCCAGCGCCAGGGTGCGGGCCAGGGGCTTGAAGATCGCGAGTCGGTTCGTTCTGCGTAGCACTTCGTGTCTCCTTCTTGTTGGACTTGTCGTGGTGCCGGTGGTCACGCGCCTCAGTTCATGCGTCGACTCCCCGGGGTTCGGTGTGAAGGGATGCGAGCCCGGCGCGCGCGCGCCGGTACGCCGGGCGGCTGGCCATGAATGCCAGCAGCGCGACGATGCAGGCCGCCGGGACGACGATGGCCATCGCCAACCCCAGGCCGCGGTTGCCGTGGCCCAGGGCCTGTCCGAGCAGGGCCACGCTGGGTGGCCCGAGTCCCAGCGCGATCAGATTCAGCAACGCGGTGTAGATCGCCGTGGCGCGCGCGAGCACCGCGCCGTGCACGATCTCCTGCAGCGCGGCCGGTGCCACGCCCCACACCAGGCTGGTGCAGAACACGACGACCGCCGCGGCCGCGAAGGTCGACATGGCGTGCTGCGACAGCCCCAGCAGCACGGCCGGCACGCAGGTGCAGGCGGCGGCCAGCGCGCCGACCAGAAGCTTGCCGTCGCGTTGCCCGGCCTTCTCCAGCATGTCCGCCAGGTGCCCGCCGGCATAGCTGCCCAGCGGTCCGGCGAGCAGGGCGATCATTCCCAGCCTGACGCCGACCATGCTCGGAGTCCATGCGTACTCGCGGATGAACAGCGTGGGCAGCCATGCGGTGGCGCCGTAGCTGGCGAAGGCCATCGCGGTGAAGCCCGTGAAGTGCGCGGCGATGGCGCGCGGATGCTCGCGGAACAATTCGCGCAGTCCGGGCGCGCGCCGCCGTGCCCCTGCCGCGGTGCGCGCATGCCTGCGTGCCGGCTCGCGCATGAACAGCGTGGCCGCGGCCAGCGGAATTCCCAGCGAGCCCGCCGCCACCAGCACGAGTTGCCAGGGTTGCAGCGGGCCGAGCACAGGCAGCACCAGGACGCGTCCGTGCAGTCGATGCAGGATCGCGCCGCCGCCGATCAGCGCCGTCGCGGCGCCGATGTAGATGCCCGATGCGAACACCCCGAGCGCGCGTCCGCGCGCAGCCGGGCGGAAATAGTCGGCGAGCAGCGACGTGGCGCCCGGCAGGATCGTCGCCTCGCCCGCGCCGACGCCGACGCGGGCGAGGAAGAACGGCACGAAACCACCGCTCAGCCCGGTGAGGCAGGTCATCGCGCTCCACACGCCGATCCCGGCGGTGAGGATGCCGCGGCGGGCGAAGCGGTCGATGGCCCACGCGATCGGCAGGCCGAAGACCGAATAGAAGATCGCGAACGCCGTGCCCTGCAGCAGGCCCATCTGCACGTCGTCGAGCCCGAGATCGTGTTCGATCGGCACGACCAGCAGCGAGACGATGTTGCGGTCGACGAAGGCCAGGGTGTAGCCGAGAAACAGCAGCGAGCAGGCGAACAGCGCCTGCCGCGTCGGCGGATACCGCGATGCCGATTCGATGCCCGCCGGCTCGACTCCTTGCACTGCTGCCATCGCTGCCTCCCAGGTTGTCGGTACGCTCCGACGTCGTCGCGCGGCGTGCCGCGCGATTTCAGCGCCGGGTGATCACTGCCGCGCCATCTCCGCGTTGCCGATGCCGTCGCCGTCGAGTCCCTGCTGCGGTTGCAGTTCGACCGTGACGCAGTCGAGCCTTGCGGTGAAGGCGAAGGGCTGCGCGTAGTGCGACACCGGGCTCCCGCGGTCGCGCCCGATGTCCAGCCCCGACCACGAGATCAGCGTCGTGAAACCCAGCGTGCAGGGGGCCTCGCCGACACAGGTCTCGTCGATCCACAGGCTCGCGCTGCGGCTCGACGGCACCGGGACCTGGCCGTGTCCGGGAATCGGCGGCGACAGGCGCATCGGCCCCAGGCGCATGCGCATGCCCAGGCGGTGCCGTCCGGGCGGCACCGGCACGCTCGAGCGCAGGATCTGGTGCACGCCGCCGATGTTGAGGTCGTGCACCAGCAGGCCGTCCTGCACGTACAGGCTGTAGCCGGAGGTCGCGTCGCCGTGCGCGAGCAGCACGCCTTCGGCGCCCGTCTGCGGGATCAGCACCTGCGCCTCGATGGTGTAGCTGCGGGCGCGCAGGTCCGGCGCGACGTCGCTGGGCAGGTGCCCCATGCCGGCGTGGAACACGAAGCGCGTGCGCCCGCCCTGCACGCGGCGTGCGTTCTCGGCGAAGCGCGCGCCGAATCGATCGTCCAGCGGAAGCACCTGATGGGCGGCGGCCTGTTCCCACCACAGGTCGACCAGCGCGGCCAGGCGCCGCGGCTCGTGCTCCGCCAGGTCGTGGTTCTCGGCGAAGTCCTCGTGCAGGTGGTACAGCTCCCAGCGATCGGCGTCGAAGGCCGTTCCCGGGGCGTGGTAGGCCACGGCCTTCCAGCCCTCGTGCCAGATGCCGCGGTGCCCGAACATCTCGAAGTACTGCGGCCGTGTATGCCCCGGGGCCCGCGAGTCGGCGAGCGTGGCGGCGAGGCTCTGGCCGGCCAGCGGCATCTGCTCGACTCCGGCCAGCACGGTGGGCGCCGTCACGCCGCACAGATCGAGCAGCGTGGGCACGATGTCGCAGGCATGGCAGAAGGCATGGCGCAGTTCGCCGCGCGCGCCGATGCCGCGCGGCCATGCCAGCACCAGCGGGTCGCGGATTCCGCCGCCGTGGGTGTTCTGCTTGTAGCGCTTGAGCGGCGTGTTGGCCGCCATCGCCCAGCCCTGCGGGAAATTCGCGTGGCTGCCGGGGCCGCCGATGTCGTCGATGCGCAGCAGTTTCTCGGACAGGTCCTCGGGACGCAGGTTGTAGGGACCCATCGCATTGACGAAGCCGGCGACGCCGCCTTCCTGGCTCGCGCCGTTGTCCGAGAGCACGAGCACCAGCGTGTCCTCGGCCATGCCGCTGGCCTGCAGGAACTGCATCAGCCGCGCGAGTTGCATGTCCGCGTGCTCGAGCATGGCCGCGTAGGCCGACTGCAGGCGGGTGAACACGCGGCGCTCGGACTCGCCGAGCGTGTTCCACGGCGCGACGCGGTCGTTGCGCGGCGGCAGCTCGGTGCCGGGGGGAACCAGTCCCATCGCCTTCTGCCGCGCCAGGCGCTGCGCGCGCTCGACGTCCCAGCCGTGGGCGAACTGTTCGTCGTAGCTGCGGATCAGCGTCTGTGGTGCCTGGTGCGGGGCATGACAGGCACCGAAGGCCAGCCAGAGCAGCCACGGCGCCTGCGGCGCGTCGGCCTGGTGCTCGGCCAGCATGCGGATCGACTGGTCGACGAGGTCGGCGCTGAGGTGGTAGCCGCTGGCGTAGTCGCCGGGCGGGTCGATGTGGGTGTTGTCGCGCACGAGTTCGGGCGCGTACTGGTCGGTCTCCGCGTCCAGGAAGCCGTAGAAGCGGTCGAAGCCGCGCCCGAGCGGCCAGCCGTCGAAGGGGCCCGCCGGACCGCTCTGGGTCAGCGGCACGACATGCCATTTGCCCACCATGTAGTTGCGCCAGCCGTGGGGGCGCAGCATCTCGGCCAGCGTGCCCGCGTCGCGGCTGATCTTGCCGCGGTAGCCGGGGAAGCCGCTGTCGAAGTTCGCCAGGCAGCCGACGCCGACCGCGTGGTGGTTGCGGCCGGTGAGCAGCGCGGCGCGGGTTGTCGAGCACATCGCGGTGGTGTGGAAGCCGGTGTAGCGCAGCCCCTGCTGCGCCAGCGCGTCGATGGTCGGAGTGCGGATGCTCGAGCCGTAGCAGCCGAAGTCGGAGAAGCCGACATCGTCGAACAGCACGAGCAGGATGTTGGGTGCGCCGTCGGGGCGCCGCGGCGGCTGCGGCCAGTGGGGCGTGGATTCGGCCAGGGTGGGGCCGATGCGGGCCGGCCGCGCCGGGGAGTCGTCGGAAGCCATCGGCGGGTCCTCGTCAGGAGCGTGCAGGGGAGGTGATCAGCTCGACGGCCTTCTCGGCGATCATCACCGTCGGGGCGTTGGTGTTGCCGCCCACCAGGGTCGGCATCACGCTGGCATCGATCACGCGCAAGGCCTGCACGTTGCGCACCCGCAGCTGCGGGTCGAGCACGGAGGCCGGATCCGACCCCATGCGGCAGGTGCCCACGGGGTGGTAGATGGTGTCGGTGCGCTGGCGCAGGAAGCGCTCGATCGCGGCGTCGTCGTCGCAGTCGGGCTCGGGCACCAGCGGCCGGCCGGCATGCGGGGCGAGCGCATGCGTGCGCAGCAGGAGCGCGGTGTGCCGGTAGGCGGCCGACAGCGTCGCGACATCCTCGGGATGGGTCAGGAAGGCGGGGTCGATGCGTGGTGGCGCGAGCGGGTCCCGCGAGGCCAGGCGCACCGTTCCGCGCGACTTCGGGCGCAGCACGCAGGCGTGCAGGCTGAAGCCGTGACCGAAGTGGCGCCGACGCCCGTGGTCGTCGACCAGGGCCATCACGAAGTGCCACTGGGCATCGGGGCGTTGCAGCCCGGGTCGGGTGCGAAAGAAGCCGCCGCTCTCGGCGAAGTTGGTGGTCAGCAGCCCGGTGCGCTGGCGCCGGTACTCGCCCCAGGCGCGCCACAGCCGCAGCAGGCCCGCCGGGCTGTTTCCGAACAGGCGCAAGTCGCCGAGGCGGCGCG